>DYLK01000023.1 GCA_020722065.1 Melioribacter roseus | reverse complement strand
AAACCAATTTTTCCCCATTCGGTTACTGAGCTTGTCGAAGTAACCGCCCTTTCTATTTCAAATCCATAATTGTTAACTTCTGTAGCAGTTTGCCAATTTAGCACAACTTCACTTCCATTAGAAGTAGCTGTAAATGTGGTTAGTTCAACGGGGAGAGCTGAATCATGATTTCCTGAAGCATTTGGTGTAACACCACTAGTTAAGTTAAATCCCCACCAATGGCTATTAAAAGTTATTGAACCTTGAGTAGAAGTATTAGTAAATAAATCTGATGGAATGCCTAAACTAATATTACCCCCACCCCAATCTTCTTCAATATAAGTACATACATATATTTGAGTTGGAGAACCTAAATCGCTTAATAAAATGCTCAACTCCCAATATGAAGTAGAAGTATTTTTATAATTTACAGTGGTAAATGTAGCGTCAGTCCAAGCTCCACCAGAATATGCTCTTTTAAATTCAGAATTATCAATAGTTTTAAAAACATAATGATAATTTGCTGTAAAAGGAAGAGTAGGGTCCCATCTCCATGTTTCCCCATCGGTTGTTCCAGTTCCATTTGTTGGTGTAGTTTGAGGGTCTGTATCAATATAAATATGGATTACTCTATCATTGTCTGTTAATGATCCAGCAGGAGTAGCTCCTTTATAGCCTATATATAATTTTGTAGCATCCCAAGTTATATATCCTGTTTGATTATAATCTTGGTGGCTTCCGCTTGTTGTAGCAAAGCCTTCATCTGAAGGAGTAAAATCTTCGTTTCCGTCTATTGTAATAGTATGATAAGACTGTGCAAAACCAACAGACACAAGTAACATTAATAAAGTTATTATTTTTTTCATATTTGCTCCTATAAAAATATGGTTAAATTTTTTCAATTAAATTTGAGATAAACGCTACAGTTAAAACTGTAATTAATATAAAAGGAATTATTGAATAACTCCAAAGTTTTTGGCGAAGTTCGCGATAGTAAACATAATCTTTTTTAGAAAAATCCTTTACTCTGTAATCGCCTTTATTAATTTCCCATTCTCCATGTACAATTTGTAATTTTGGTAAATTTTTAGCTTCACGCAGAGCAACTATATTATTTACATTTTCAAAATTGTGAGAAGAACTTGTCTGCCACCAATCCAATGGAATAGAATAGTAATAGTTTTTACTCTTTGCTATTGGTGGGTAATTTTGTGTTTCCCGTTTAATGGGAAAAATATTCATTTGACCTCCTGTGTATTTAGTGAATGAGTAAAGTTAACTACATATTAATTTATTTCCAAACAAAATCTACTTAAAATTATAATTTTTATGTTAAATTTTACTTCCCTAAGGTGTTATAAATAAATAAGATAATTAGATACAATATTAAATTATTTATTATTTGTCGGAAGTATTTCTTTTAAGTTAAGGAAAGTTTTTGTAGGCGTAAATTTGATTTTTTATTGAAAATGTTTTTATAAAAAAAAAGACGGCATTAAACCGTCTTTAAATTTTATAGAAAATAAAAATATTGTGTTATTCTGTTTTAATGTCGTTTACAATTTTTTCAGTATCAAGGGCAATTACCAATTCTTCGTTTGTTGGAATTCTTAGTACTGTTACTTTGGAATTTTCTTTTGTAAGGATTGCTTCGTCTTTTGCGGTTTTATTCTTTTCAAAATCGAAATCAATTCCTAAAAAGCCTAAATCTTTACAAACTTCTTCCCGAACAAGGACTGAGTTTTCGCCAATTCCGCCAGTAAAAACTACAGCATCTAAACCACCCATTGCGGCAGCATAGGCTCCAATATATTTTTTAATTCTATATGTAAAAACATTAAAAGCTGTTTCGGCTTTTTTATTTCCTTTTTGAACAGCTTCTTCAATTTCACGCATATCGCTACTTTCACCGCTTAAACCAATTAATCCACTATGTTTGTTTAACATTGTATTGGCGTCCATAATGGAAAGTTCTTCTTTTGCCATAATATGAAGAATTACAGATGGGTCCATATCGCCCGAACGTGTTCCCATTAGCAAACCTTCAAGTGGTGTAAATCCCATTGAAGTATCAACTGAAATACCATTTTTAATTGCGGCAATACTTGCTCCGTTTCCTAAATGAGCGGTAATAATTTTCAGTTCTTCTAATGGTTTCCCTAATCTTGTACATGCTCTTTTTGATACATATCTGTGGGAAGTCCCGTGGAAACCATATCTTCTTATTTTGTGCTTTTTATAAAGTGCAAGTGGAATTCCATATAAATAAGCAAAATCTGGCATGTGTGAATGAAAAGCCGTATCGAAAACTGCAATTTGCGGTTTATCGCCAAGATGAATTTTAGCGGCTTCAATTCCTTTTATATTTGCTGGATTATGCAACGGGGCAAGTTCAATATTATCTTTTATTGCACTTAAAACTGCATCTGTAATTAACACTGATCCAGTAAATGTTTCACCACCGTGTACAACTCTGTGCCCGACAGCATCAATTTCATCTATATTTTTTATTACGCCGTGATTTTTGCTTAATAACACGGCAATTACATATTCGATTGCACTTTTGTGATCGAGAATTTCACCAACTATTTTAATTTTTTCCCCACCAGTTGGTTCGTGAGTTAAAATAGCAGAAGCCATTCCAATTCTTTCAATATTTCCTTTTGCTAACGGAGAAGCGGTTTCTGTTTGAATCATTTGATATTTTATAGACGAGCTTCCGCAATTCAAGACTAAAACTTTCATTAATTACCTCTTTCTGAAATTATTTTTCCATTATGATCATACTTAAAAAAGCCTTCGCCTGTTTTTTTCCCGAGTTTGCGTTCGCGTACAAGTTTTCTTAAAAGCGGGCAAGGTCTGTATCTTGGTTCGCCAAGGGAATTCCAGAGTTGTTGCATCCAAGTTAAAACTTCATCTAATCCCATCGAATCAGCAAGCTCAAGCGGACCGATTTGCATATTGTAACCCAATTTCATTGCTGTGTCAATGTCTTCAGCGGAGGCTAATCCTTCTAATAAAATGTGCATTGCTTCGTTTAATAGTGGAACTATTGTTCGTGTTGTAACAAAGCCTGGATATTCGTAAACTTCAATTGGAGTTTTGCCAATAATTGAAACGAATTTTTTAATCTTGGAAAGAGTATTGTCGCTTGTGTCAATAGTTCTAATTAACTCAACTAATTTTACTTTGGGAACAGGACTTAAGAAATGCAAACCCATAAATTTATCGGGACGTTGCGTTACTTTTGCAATTTCTTCTAAACTTAAAGTAGAAGTTGTTGATGCAAAAATTGCTTCGGGTTTTGCAATTGTTTCTAATTCAGCAAAAATTTTCTTTTTTAAGGAAATATCTTCTGAAACTGATTCAATAATAATATCGCATTTTGTAAGATTTTTTAAACTTGTATGCCAGAAAATTCTTGAAAGTATTGCCTTCTTTTCGCTTGAAGTCATACTCCAACGGGCTATTTCTCTATCCATCGTTTCAGTTAATTGTAATTCAGATTGCCGCTTTGTTTCATCATTTACTTCAACAATTTTAACATCCAATCCTGAGGAAGCAATTGTTTGGGCAATTCCTTGTCCCAAAGTTCCTGCACCAATAATTGCAATTTTTTCGGCTTTTCTTATTTTATTTTCGGTAACACCAGAAAGTAAATCTTCTAATTTTGTAATTGGTTCCATTTTTTACCTAATTTGTTTTAAAAACTACATCCAAAATTAGACTTTTTGAGTTAAATAAAAAAGATTTAGTAATCCTTTTTTCTGAAGACGAAAATTGCCAAGCCAAGATAAATAAAACTCTGTAAAAATGTAACGAAAACAGGCAAGTAGTTTAATTCTGCTAAATTGATTTGCCGTAGTTCGGATGTTGTAACTCGAGTTGTAAGTTGTAAAATGCTGTGTGATTGTGGGAAAATGTAATACAATGTATTAAGTGTGTATTCCCAAGCTTTTCCATCAAGAAAAATTATAAAAACATCGCGATTTTCTAAAATTGGTCCTAAAACAAAGAAAATAATATAACTTATCATCATTGCAGAAATTGAATTTTGCCAAAGGACGCCAAATAAGATTATCAAAGCAAAGTAATCTAAAAAAGTTACAATTGTCAGTGGAATTACGAACAAAAATGAAACTTCCCAATTTCCAAGATAAAATCCAATCAAAATCCAAGTTCCTAAAATCAAGAAAATGATGTTTGCTAAAACCATTAAACTTCCGCCAAGGAATTCCCCAAGAATTATTTCATATCGCTTAATTGGACGAGAAAGGAAGAAATCTATTGTTCCTTTTTCAAGAATTGTGGGAATTAAAGTTGAAATTGTGAAAATTGACAGAAAAATTCCGCCAATATACATTGGAACAGAGACGGCAGTTCTAAAAAATGTTGCGGCAATATCGTAAATATTTGTCTGCTGGTGATTCTTTTTCATATTAATTACAGGCAAAATTTCTTCAACATCAAATACATTAAAAACAAGGATAATTACCAATAGAATTAAAATCGTAATTCCCGTTATTCCCCAAACAATTTTTTTAGAAATCATTTCCTTAAAACTTAGTTTTGTAAGCGTTAAAATTCTACTTTGCATTTTCTTCACCGTCAATTACTTTAATAAAATAGTCTTCAAGATTGTATTTTTCGTGCGAAATTGAGATAATTTGAATAGAATTCTTTCGCAACCAATCAATAAATTCATTTAATTTTTCTGTCGATTGTGTGTTCAGTTTAATGATTTTTCCCAAAAAAGATATATCAAATTCTGATGATGGAAGGTTAATTTCACTTGTATCTTGATTAATTTGAATTGAAAAGGAAGTGGATTTTTGTAGAAATTCTGATGTTTTTCCTTTCTTTATCAATTCACCTTTATTTAAAATTGCAATTTCATCGCAAATCATTTCAACTTCGGAAAGCAAGTGGCTATTTATTAGAATTGTTTTTCCATCATTTTTTAGATTGGAAATTATGTTTCGAATTTCCTTTCTTCCAATTGGGTCAACTCCATCAGTAGGTTCGTCCAACATAATAAAATCTGGATTGTGAATTAACGCTTGTGCAATTCCCAATCTTTGCATCATTCCTTTCGAAAAAGTTTTGATTTTCTTCTTTTTCACTTGTAATAATCCCACCAAACTTAACATTGTATCAATTTCATTTTCAGAAATATCGTATTTATTGGAAAGATTAGAAAAATATTTAAGAGTTTCGACTGGTGTTAAATAAGGCAAAAACTTATGGTTTTCTGGCAAATATCCAATTTTCTCTTTTATTTTAATTTGATTAAAATCTGTATTAAAAATTTTTACTTCGCCAGAATCAGCTTTTGTCATTCCAAGAATGATTTTTATTAGCGTAGTTTTTCCCGCTCCGTTCGGACCAATTAGCCCAAACACTTCACCAGATTTCAATTCAAGTGAGAAATTATTTAGTGCTTTTACGGGTTGTTGTCGGCGGGATTTGTAAATTTTGGTTAGGTTGTTAATTTCAAGTGTTTTCATTTTTATCATTTTTGTTATTTTGGACGAATTTTAGAATAATCAGTTTCAAAAGAATTAGTAATTTAAGTTAATTAGAATAAAGAATTGTGGAAAGAAACACAAAAAAAATATTAAATGAGTTTTTTGGTTACGAAAATTTTCGCGAAGGACAAGAAGAAATAATAGACTCGATTATTTCTGGAAACGAAGTTCTTGCTGTTTTGCCAACTGGTGGCGGAAAATCTCTCTGTTTTCAGATTCCCGCAATTATGTCGGAAAATCGATCAATTGTAATTTCACCTATGATTTCGCTGATGAAAGATCAAGTTGATGGAATTAACCAAAATCGGAAAATTGCTGGTTTTATAAATAGCAGCCAAACTTATCAAGAATCTGAGAATGTTTTCAAATCTATTGAAAAAGGCGAAATTAAAATCCTTTATCTTTCCCCAGAAAAAATAAATAGTCAGCAATTTCAGAAAAGATTGAAATCGTTTGTATGGGATTTTCTTTTTGTGGACGAAGCTCATTGTATTTCGGAATGGGGACATAATTTCCGTCCGAGTTACAGATTTATCCGCGATTTTGCCAATTCAATTGGAATTTCAAAAATCTCGGCATTTACTGCAACTGCAACTCCGCAAGTTCGAAAAGATATTGTTGAGCAGCTTAAAATGGAATCTTTCAAGATTTTTGTTTTCGGATTTGAACGCCCAAATTTGGCTTTGAATGTTATTGAAACATCTAAAAAGAAGGAAATTCTACTGAAAATTGTAAATCAATTTGCTAGCCCAACAATTGTTTATTGTGCAACAAGAAAAGAGACCGAAGAAGTTTCATTTTTTTTGAATAGCAATAATTTTAAAACGGCACATTATCACGCAGGTTTAACAAACGAAGCTCGCAAGCAAATTCAAGATGAATTTTTTGACGATAAACGACAAATTATTGTGGCAACAAATGCTTTTGGAATGGGAATTGATAAAAGCAACATTCGAACTGTCGTTCATTATTCAATTACAGCTTCGTTGGAAAATTACTATCAGGAAATAGGAAGAGCTGGACGAGATGGAATTGATTCGAATATTTTTTTGATTTATTCCAAAAAAGATATTTTTACGCAGAAATTTTTGATTGAAAATTCCTACCCAAATAATGAAGAAATAAAGAAAATCTATTCACTTTTGCATGATTTTGCTGGAACGGCAATTTACTCGCAAAATTCAAATCGAATAAAAATTGACAAACAACTATTTGCCTTTTTTGAAACACAAAATATTTATCAGAATAAACTTGAAAAATCTCTGGAAATTCTGGAAACCGCACAATATTTGCAAATTCTTTCACCAAATCAAAATAGTGCTTTGGTTAAATTTCTAATTTTTCCTCAAGATCTGAAAAAATATATTCAAAAAATTGCTCAAAAAGATGTGGCGGAAGTTTTAACAACAATTACAAGATTGTATTTAAGCAAGCCGTTTTCTGAGGAAACTTCGATAAATTTATTCCAAATAGCGAAAATTTGCCAGATTGGAATTCTGAAAACAAAGGAAATTTTAAGAAAATTAGACACAATTGGAATTTTATCTTTTGAAGAGAATTCAAATTTTAAACAAATTCAGTTTTTGCGGGAAAGAATTAATCCCGAAAGTTTGAATTTTGACACAAACGAAATTGAAAAGAATTTGAGCTTTCAGCAACAAAAGCTTGTGGAAATGACAGAATACGCAGAATCAAATCAATGTAGAATGCGTTTTATAACAAATTATTTCGGCGATTATTCATCACAAAACTGTGGTAAATGTGATAATTGCTTGAAATTGAAAAATCAAAAAATCTTTGTTGATGAAGTGATAGCAAACAAAATTCTTGAGGTTTTAGCTGAAAATCCGACTTTTTCTGAACCTCGTTTGATTTCTTTTCTTCAAAATGATGGGAAAGTAAAAAACACAAATCCAAATTCTGGTTCATTGTATTTTTATTCAAAAGATGAAATATCTTTTGTAATTCGACATTTACTTAAACAAAATCTGATTGTGGAAAAAGAAGGAATTTTGAAAATTCTAGCAAAAGAAGAAAATTTAAGCGGGAAAATTCTTCGTTCTGAAATTCTGGCGAAGAATATCTTGCGAGATAAAATTCTTGAACTGCGTAAAGAAACGGCAAAAAAATTTAATCAACCCGAAAAAATGATAATTACAGATGAAATTGTAGAATTAATTATTGAAAACAAGCCAAAATCCAACATCGACTTACTTTCAATCCCTGGTTTCAACCAACGGACTTTAAGTAAAATTGGTAACGATTTGCTTGGATTACTTAAAAATATGAAAGAATTGAATGAAAATTGAAGAATTAAACAAAATATTAAAATCAGAAATTATCATTTCTGAAATAGAAAAAGGAATATTTTCTGTAATTGATGAAGAAAAGAGAAAGCACGATTACGACAAAAAAGCCATTTTTTACGACAAACTCGTAGGTAATTCAATTTATAATAAAGTAATTTGGAAAAACGAAATCTCCAATTATTCCAATTTTTGCCAAAAGGGAATTTCATCTCGCAAAACTGGTTGGATTTTAGATGCGGGATGCGGTTCGCTTATATTTACAGCCCAAAATTACAAATCAGAAAAAAATCGCTCAATTGTTCTTGTGGATAGATCGATTGAAATGTTGAAAAAAGGAAAGTCTCGATTAATAAATTCCAATGGAAATTTGCCAGAAAATATAGTTTTAATTCAAGCCGATGTTTTCAATTTACCATTTCAAAATGCAGTCTTTGAAACGGTACTTTCCTTTGGAACAATACACCTTTTTGAAGACACAAAATCCTTTTTAGACTCACTTTTTAAAGTAAAATCTGAAAAAGGCTCACTTTTTTTTACAAGTTTAGTAGCTAATAATTTTCTTTCGAAAATTGTACTGAATATTCTCAAGCAAAAAGGCGAAGTTGGTTTTGTAAATTCCACTTCCCAAATTACAGCCCGATTAGAAAATCTGAAATATGATTTCCAACAAAAAACAATTGGAAACCTCGCTTACTTTTCAAAAAACTGATTGTTGTTCAATTTCTAAACTCTATTTTTCTTAATTTTACAAATAATTTAAAGAAAGAATAAAAATGAAATTTATTGATTTAAGAAGCGACACCGTTACAAAACCAAGCGAAAATATGCGAAAAGCTATGTTTGAAGCTGAAGTTGGAGACGATGTTTACAAAGAAGACCCAACTGTAAACGAGTTGGAAAGATTTACGGCGGAATTATTTGGGAAAGAAAGTGCTTTGTTTGTTCCAAGTGGCGTAATGGGAAATCAAATTTGCTTGAATGTTCATACAAATCCAAGTGATGAAGTAATTTGCGAAAAGGAATCGCATATTTTCAAATATGAATCTGGTTCGGCTGCGGCATTAAGCGGAATTCAACTTCAACTTGTTCAAGGGAAAAATGGCGTTTTTACAGCCGAGCAAATTGAACCGTTAATTCGTCCAGAATCTGCTTATTATATGCCGCGAACAAAAGTAATTGAAGTTGAAAATACTCACAATGTTGCGGGCGGAACAATTCATCCAATTGAAAATATTATAAATCTTCGAAAATTGGCAGATAAATATTCATTAAAAATGCATCTTGATGGAGCAAGAATTTGGAATGCTCACGTTGAAACGGGAATTCCTCTTTCTGAATACGCTAAATATTTTGATTCACTTTCGGTTTGTCTTTCAAAAGGTTTGGGGGCGCCAATTGGTTCTGTAATTCTTGGTGAAAAAAATTTCATAAAAGAGGCTTTTCGAGTTCGCAAAGGTTGGGGCGGTGGAATGCGTCAAGTTGGAATTATTGCCGCTGCTGGACTTTTTGCAGTTAAAAATAATATTTCAAGATTAATTGAAGATCATCAAAAAGCGAAAGAATTAGCTGAATTCCTTGCTAAATTTGATAATATTGAAATTGACTTGGGAGCAGTTCAAACAAATATTTTGATGTTTAAACACAAGTCAATTTCAACTGAAAATCTGCTTGACAAATTAAAAGAAAGTGGAATTCTTGCTGGAAATGGCGGTTCGCAAAATATAAGATTTGTAACACATTTGGATGTTTCTTTCGAGCAAATTCGTGAGGCTAAATTGATTTTAGAAAAAATTCTGTCGGAGAATTGATGCACAAAAAACATTTTAATATTGAGCTTTTTACACACAAAATTCAAGAAAAAGTTAAATTCCACGAAATTGATTTGTTGGGAATTTGTAATAATGCTGTTTATTTCAACTATTTTGAAGATGCTCGTTTAGATTATGCAAAAAATTTAGTGAAAAAGTATAATCTCCAAAAATATTTTCAAGGTAATTCTTTTTTTATAATGGCACATAACGAAGCAGATTATTATCAATCTGCTTTTCTTGATGACGAACTAACAATTTACACTCGAATTGAGTTTGTGAAAAAATCAAGTTGGGGACACGAGCATTTTGTCGTTCGAAGTTCAACAGGCGAAGTTTTAACGCACGGAAAAGGAATTCTGGTTCACATTGACAAAAAATCAAAAAAACCTTCGCCTTTGCCCGAGGAAGTTGTTTTGGCAATTCGAGATTTTGATAAAGAAGTAAAAATTATTGATTAACGGAGAAAAAATGAATGCTGAAATGGAAGTGTTTCTAAAACCAAATAAATTGTTTGAAAATATTAATTTTTCCGAATTGGATTTTTCGAAGATAAATCCGAATACATTTTCGCTAAAACAAGGAAATGTAATTTCCAAACAAGATTTACAGGAAAAATTCTTTTTTCTTGTAGAAGGTGAAATTCATTTTTATGCGGAAAAGAAAATTATCTTGAAAGAAAATGATTTTTTCCCTTTTTCCTTTTTGCTTGAAGAAGAACAAAAGGGAAAAGCTGTTGCAAGATATGATTCCTTTTTGTTTTCAATTGACAAACAAGAGTTAATTTTGCTTGTCGAACAAAATCCTAAAATAAAAGAAAATATTTTGAAATTGGTGAATTCTGTTTCAGAAGGGGGAAAAGAAACTGAAAAATCAACAACAAAAGAAATTGTAAAAACCGAAATAGAATATCAATTCGACTCCCGAAAAGCTGCAAGGTTGATTTCAAAAGCTATGAAAGAATCAGCCAATGTTTGTTCTCGGGAATTGGAATTTCTGATAAGTCAGAATGAAATACAAAAATCCAATCAAAGACTGCAAAAGTTACAAATTCATGCAAAATCAATTTATCATTCCGTAAGAAATTCCTCATTATTTCTTGAAGTTGATAATGATTTTGAATTTACTAAAGTCGATTTTAATTCTACAATTGAGTCTTTCAAAACAAAATTTTTGACTGAAAACACCGATTTGCTTTCCGAAATAGAATTAAATTTAGGAAAAACTTGCAGTGTAAAAATCGACACGAAAAAAATATATGAAGCTATATTTCAGATTATCAAAAATAGCAGCGAATCTTCTTTAAGTCCATTGGTAGAAATTACAACAAATCTCGATGCTGGAAAAGCTGAAATATTTATCAAAGATTTCGGTTCTGGGATAAAAGATGAAAATGTAAGATTAATTTTTGACCCATTTACAACTTTTCAAAAAGAAAATCACATCGGACTTGGACTTGCAATTGCAGATAAAATAATCGAAAAACATAATGGAAAATTAGCCGTAAAATCAACTTCTGAAAACGGGACAATAATTTCAATCGTTCTTCCAATTGCTAATTAATGGAAAAAATAGTCGTAATTTTTGGTCCAACCGCAGTTGGGAAGACAAAATTTGCCGTAAAACTTGCCAATTATTTTGATGGCGAAATAATTTCGGCAGATTCGCGACAAGTTTACAGAAATCTTGACATCGGAACAGGGAAAGATTTAGCGGATTATCAAATTGGCGAAAAAGCAATTCCGTATCATCTTATAGATGTTGCAAATTTGGAAGAAGAATATGATTTATTTAGATTTATTTCTGATTTCAATATTGCGGTTAAAAACATACAAAATAAAGGGAAAATCCCATTTCTTGTTGGCGGAACAAGTATGTTTTTACACTCAATTTTTAAGAATTATCAACTCGTGAAAACTGATTTTCTACAGACAAAAATTCTTGAATTGCAGAAAACATCTGATGAAGAATTGCGAAATCGACTTTTGGAAAAACGGACAAATTTACACAATCAAACTGATTTATTAAATAGAGAAAGAATTATTAAAGCAATTTTAATCGCAGAATCGGATTCTGGACAAATTGTTGAGCCAATTGAATTAAAGAAAATTTCAATTTGTTTGTTGCCAGAAAGAGAAGTAATTCACTCAAGAATAAAATCTCGATTAAAATTTCGATTAGAAAATGGAATGATTAAAGAAGTTGAAGATTTGCTAAAAAGTGGAATTTCGCACGAAAAACTGAATTTTTTGGGTTTGGAATATAGATTTATCTCAAAATATCTAAAAGGTGAAATATCGTATAATGATATGTTTCAGAAATTAGATAAAGCAATTCGCGAGTTCGCAAAAAAACAAATAACTTGGATTCGTAAATTTCAGAAAGAAGGAATTGACTTTACTCTTTTAGAAGAACCGAATTTTGAACACGCTGTTGAAATAATTGAAAATGGTTTGAAGAATTGATAAAAATTGGATTTCAGACACACAAATTTTTAGTGCCGCAGAGAGTTAAAAATTATATCAATCAATTCGGAATTGGAGATTGGGAAATTGAAATTGCTGAAATGCGAAAATTCGAAGCTATTGTTGTAATTCCCGTACTTTCGGAGTTCGAAAATCTTCCTAAATTGATTGAATCAATTAATTCAGCTGAAAAAGAAAAATCACAACATTTTCTTATCTGTTTTGTCGTGAATAATTCAAATTTATCATCTCAAAATGATATTGAAGACAATCAAAAATCTCTTAAATTCCTACGAAATCTTATTATTAATTCCAATTCTGCTTTTAATTTGGCAGTTATTGATGCCTCATCAGAAGGGAAAATGTTGCCAGAAAAAGAAGCAGGAGTAGGTTTTGCTCGTAAAATTGGAATGGATTTGTCGCTACTTTTACTCGATTATCAATCAAAACGACAAAAATTCATTGCTTGTCTCGATGCTGATTGTACAATTTCCCGAAATTATTTTACTCGGATTTACAATTCGGTTAATCGTAATAAAATTAAAGCTGGTTACGTGCAATTTGAACATCCGACAGATATTTTCCCTTTCGAGTTGGCAATTGTAAACTATGAAATATTTTTACGTTACTATAAATTGGGATTGGAATTAGCGAATTCACCTTTTGCATATTTCACAATTGGCTCGACAATGATAAGCGATTTTGATGCTTATATTTCTGTTGATGGAATGAACAAGCGAAAGGCGGCAGAAGATTTTTATTTTATGGAAAAACTTGGCAAAAAGTACAAAATTCATTCAATTTCTGATGTTAAAGTGTTTCCTTCGCCACGAGGTTCGCATCGCGTACCATTTGGAACTGGTCAGCGAGTAAACCGTTTTTTAAGAAATGAAACGAATGAATTTCTACTTTATTCTGTAAATTCTTTCGAAATTTTAAAGAAATGGAATTCCATTTTTCTAACGGGAAAAATCGAAACGGCAGAATATTATTTATCGGAAGCAGAAAAAATTCATCCAAAATTAAAGGAATTTTTAATTGAGCAGAAATTCGTACAAGCGTGGGAAAAAATCACAGCAAATTCGGGCGATGAAAATCAAATTAATAAACAAAAGATTTTCTGGTTTGATGCTTTCAGAACGCTCAAATTGATTCATTTTCTGAGAGATAATGCCTTCCCAGACGAAAATACAATTTCATCATTAAACAAATTATTTGCATTTCTGAAAATTTATCAAGATGAAAAATTAGAATATGTTAATATTCCAACAAAAGAAAACTTATTTCCTTATTTGCAAAAACTTCGTGAATTGGAATAGCTTTTTTCTTAATTTGTCAAACTTCGTTTCGGTGCTGGAATTTTTCCGCCGCGACTAACAAAACCTTGACTACTGATTGTTCTTACTTCCATTATTGGGGCTAAACCAAGTAATCCGCCGTAATCTACAACATCTCCAACTTTTTTCCCCCAAGCTGGAATTAATCTTACTGCAGTTGTTTTGTCATTAACCATACCAATTGCAGCTTCGTCGGCAATAATTCCCGCGATTGTTGACGCTGGTGTATCGCCTGGAATTGCAATCATATCCAATCCAACAGAACAAACAGAAGTCATTGCTTCCAACTTCTCGAGACTTAAATTTCCTTTTTGGACAGCGGCAATCATTCCTTGGTCTTCGCTAACTGGAATAAAAGCTCCACTTAATCCACCAACAGAATTGCTCGCCATCATTCCTGCTTTTTTAACAGCATCGTTTAACATTGCAAGAGCAGCAGTTGTGCCGGGCGCTCCGACATCTTCGACTCCCATTGCTTTTAGAATATCTGCAATACTATCGCCTTCTGCGGGAGTTGGCGCAAGCGAAACATCAACAATTCCAAATGGGATTCCGTGTTTTTCGGCAACTTCGCGTCCAATTAGTTCGCCTGCACGAGTTATTTTGAAAATAGTTTTTTTAATTACATCAGAAAGTGTTTGTAAATCTACATTTCCCGCTGATTTTATTGCATCAAGAACAACCCCAGGACCGCTAATTCCAACATTTAAAACTACTTCGGGTTCAGAAACTCCGTGAAAAGCTCCAGCTACAAATGGATTATCTTCAACTGCGTTCATAAAAACAACAAATTTTGCACAACCGATTGAATCTTGTTCTTTTGTTAATTCCGCAGTTTTTTTGACTAAATCCGCTACTTTGTTTACTGCGTCCATATTAATCCCAGCTTTTGTTGTTCCGATATTTATGCTCGAACAAAGTCTTTTTGTTTGCGAAAGAGCAATAGGAATTGCTTCAATAAGTTCGCGGTCGCCATTTGTAAAACCTTTTTGAACTAATGCAGAAAATCCAGCCAAATAATCAATTCCAATATCTTCGGCAACTTTATCGAGAACTTTTGCCATTTCGATAAATTCATATCGATTTAATCCAGCAAATGGAATTGAAATTGGCGTAATCGAAATTCGTTTATTTGCGATGGAAATGCCGTATCTATCTTCTACTTCTTTGGCATATTTTACGTGATTTTTGCCGTATTTATATATTTTATCGTAAACTTTTTGTTTTGCGACATCAAGATTTCTGTCGTAGCAATCAAGCAAACTGATTCCAAGTGTAACTGTTCGAATATCAAAATGCTCAATTTCTGTCATTTTTATTGTGGACAATATTTCATCAAATTCGTAATTCATACTATTCCTTAAATTCTGTGCATTTGTCTAAATATATTTTCGTGTTGCAAAAAAATTTTGATGTTCATTTCGTTTGCAATTTCTTGTAGTTTTTCATCTAATTCTTTCATTTGATATTTGCCTGATGATAAATCGACAATCATAATTATTGTGTAGAAATCGCCCATTATTTTCTGCGAAATATCTTGTAAACTGCAATTTGCCTCGAATAATAGATTCGTGATTTTTGCCACCACACCAGGTCTATCTAAACCGAAAGAAGTTAAAATTGCTCTATCAAAACCAACTTTTGTTTCTGATTTTGGTAAATCCACATTTTCTTGAGATTCATCAACAGCTTTTGCAACTATTTTTTTTACCAATTCTGGCGATGCTTTTTCGCCAAGTTCATTAATCGCATTCAAGGCGATTTGTCTTAATTCTTCTTCTGAAAATTTCACGGTAACGCACCTTTGTAATTATTTTGCAAATTCTTTAATAAATTGTCTGCTAATTTAACATTTTTCTCAAATGCAAATTGCTCGGCGTTATGAATATTCCCTCTATAAAAACGAAGCCAAAGCAAATCAGTAACCAAAATTCCTTCGATTATTCTATCAGAAAGAAAAGCATTTACAGAAATTCCCCCAAGTAAAATATTCCAACCAAGAGAAATTAATCCAGAAGTAATATTTCCAGTATAAAATTGTCCGAAACCAGGCAAAATTGCGGAAGAAATTTTAGCAAAAGTTGGCGAATATTCCTTTTTCCGTAGAATTTCCAAACTATCAACAATTGATTTTGCTATTTCACTTTGCTTAAAATATTTCAAGGAATTTTTTGTATCGTAATTAAAAAGAAAAGTCCAACCTCGCCAATAATCAAGTTGATTTTTTTCAAAATGCGATTTTCCCAAAGAATCAAGCAGAGAAAGAGCTTTTTGCTTTTCTTTTTTGATGATAAAAATTTTCACCAATTCTATTTTAAGATTATTTATTTCTTCAGTTGAAATAGAACTTTCAATGGCTTTTCGGAAATATTCTTCAGATTTTTGATAAAATTTACCTTTTTTGTATGCTTTAGCAATTTGCGAGTTTGTAAAAGTTTCGTATAAATTCTGAATATCAAAAAATTGTAAACGTTTATATTCAGTTATGGCTTGGTAGAAATTTTCGGAAGCAAAAAGTGAATCTGCAAGTTGTTTTTGCTTGGCTATCTGCGGAAAAATTGAAATTGCAACGAGATTAATAATTATGAAAAGATTTTTCATTTCGGTTCAAAATTTGGTAAAAATGTGTTGTTTGTTTCGGCATATTTTTTCAATCGAAGTTCATATTCAAACTTTTGCTGAGCGTTAAAATGCTGTGCCGCAACTGCCGAACCATAAATTGAGCTTGCGTGAAAATAAGCTCCAATTCCAGCAAAAATTACTCCTTTCCAAACGGAATCGTTTGAAAAATTATATGCTGAAAGTCCATAAAAAATGCTTGTAAAAAGAAAAGATGTTATTGCATCGCTGTAATTTTCAGTGTAAATTTTTCCTAAACCTGGCAAAATTGCCGAAAAGATAGCAGCTTTTTGGGAATTCTTTTCAATTCGATATTTTCTTTCGTTGTAGAATTTTGCAATTGCCGGCTGATTTTCTTTTTTGAACGAATTAATGAATTTTGTTGAATCGGGCAATTTTCCATCTAAAAATAGATGAGAAAAATATTTAAGTCGGAGTAATTCCAACCGATATTTTTCAGGATGAAGTTCTTCGTTTTCGTAATTTTTTTGGAATTCGTCTGCTTTTTCCGTTAAAAATTTTAATCGAAAAAACTCAGTTTTGGCTTCATCTTCCAAATTAGAAAAGCCGAATAATGTTCTGAGATAAATTTCGGATTCTGTAAATCTTTCCATTTTTCTTAATGAAATTGCTGACCATAATTTCAGACTATCATTCGAGCTGATTTTGGAAAGTTCGATAAATTCATCTAACGAACGAATGTAATCTTTTTCTTTGAATAAATTTTTAGCAAATTTTAAACGATTTTCATAATCAAAGAAATTTGTTTGAGAAAAGCCAAATTCAGTAAAAAAAGCGAAAATGAATAAAAATTTAAGAAAATACTTCATCAGTTATCTTTTCTGAAAATTCGAGATTTGGGAAAATCAATTAAAAATCCACTTTCGTTTTTTTCGTATTCATCAGAATTCAGAATGTTAATATCTCGCAAAAAACGGTCTCCAAACATCAAATTAGCTTCAAAAAAATTGGTTATTCGGGTACTTTCCAAAAAGAAATTGGAGCAAGTCGGAGAAAATCTGCAATTATCTCCATCATAATCGGAAATTGCTGTCTTATATATTTTTACAAACAAGTTCATTTTTGCGGATGAAATCAATTCTGTTTTTATTTTAGAATTAACTTCCCAATGTGAAAATTCATTTTGGGCAAATAAAGTGGAAAACAAAACAAAAAAGTGTAGAAAGTATTTCATACGTTTATTGGAAGTTTTAGGTTTGAAACATCTTTAATCATTTCCAACAAATTGCGAGTTGAAACTTTGCAGATTTCAGCCCCACATTCCCACTGAATATCACCCTTTTTATTGATAAAAACCTTTTTGAATTCTTCAGATGAAGTTATTGAAGCAAAATCTTTGTGTTTTAGCATTTTATTCAGATTAAGAATGTTCGAAAAACCATCCGAGAATTCCACTAAAAGTCTGAAATTCTCGAGCGGTTCAATTCTTGTGATTTTATAGATGCTTTTATTAATTTTCATTTTCATCAACTTGTTTGAATTTTACGACCACGCAAAGTTAATGAATGATTATTTAATAAAATATATTTTCCAATTGTTGTGTTACACTCATCTGATAATTTTATAAGAAAAACATTGCAGTTCATTTAGTGAACTGATAAAGAAATTAAAAACATAATTGGCTTTAGCCATATAGATAAATCTTAGAATGATGATAAAGCAAAATTTTTAATACTAAGTTTCAATTAGAAAGTGGGACAAAGTGAAGGGAAATCGAGAATAAAAAATAAAACCATCCGAGAATCTGATTAGAAAATCAAACTCTCGAACGGTGAGTTAACAATTATAAGACTAATTTTTTAGTATCGAACGACCAATTATAATTCTTTGAATTTCAGATGTCCCTTCGTAAATTTCAGTAATTTTTGCATCACGATACATTCGTTCAACTTCATATTCGCGAACGTAACCATAACCACCGAGAATTTGAACTGCTTCGCGAGTAACTTCAACTGCTGTTTCAGATGCGAATAATTTTGCCATCGAGGCTTGAGTAATATAATCTTGTCCAGCATCTTTCAATGCACAGGCTTGCAAAGTAAGCAATTTAGCTGCTTCAATTTTTGTAGCCATATCAGCAAGTTTAAATTGAATTGCTTGATGATTTGCGATTTCAGTTCCAAATGCTTTTCGTTCTTTTGAATATTTTAATGCTTTTTCGTAAGCACCCATCGCAATTCCAACTGCTTGCGATGCAATTCCATAACGTCCGCCGTTCAACGTGTTCATCGCAAAATTGAAACCCTTTCCAACTTCCCAAATAACATTTTCTTGGGGAATGCGAACATTATTAAATGAAAGAGAACAAGTATCCGAGCTTCGAATTCCAAGTTTGTCTTCTTTTACACCTTGTGTAAATCCTTCCATTCCTTTTTCAACAATAAAAGCAGTAATTCCTTTGTGTTTTAATTCTTTGTTGGTTTGAGCAATGACAATATAAATATCGGCATTCTTTCCATTTGTAATCCAGTTTTTCATTCCATTTAGAACCCAAAAGTTTCCATCTTTTTCAGCTGTTGTACGTTGTTGAGTTGCATCACTTCCAGCTTCAGGTTCAGAAAGAGCAAACGCTCCGAGTTTTTCTCCACGAGAAAGAGGTTTTAGATATTTTTCTTTGATAAATTCCGAGCCATATTTTTCTAACCCAAAAGTTACAAGCGAATTGTTAACCGACATAATGACACCAACAGAAGCATCCACTTTTGAGATTTCCATCATTGCCAGTCCGTAGCTTACGGTATCCATTCCAGCGCCATCATATTGGGGATCTACCATCATTCCCATAAAACCGAGTTCAGCAAGTTTTTTTACGATTTCTGTTGGAAATTCGGCGTTTTTGTCGCGTTCAATTGCCGATGGAGCAATTTCTTGCTCGGCAAATTCGCGGGCTGTTTGTTGAATTAATTTTTGTTCTTCAGTTAATAAAAAGTTCATCTGTTCTCCGTTTTTCTGTTTAGTTGTTCATTAAAAAAATGTTTTCCAAATTTAATAAAGATAGTGGCTTTCTTTTAAGAAAATATAAGTTTACTGAAAAAAATGGATTGTAATTTCAAAATCTATTTTACTCGATAGTCATTTTTATGAGATTATTTACTTTTGGTTTTCTATTATTAATTGAAATGGAATTGATAATTCTTTTTTTGGCAATTTCAATATTTTTCTTGTTGTCGGTATAAATTTCCGCAATGATTTCGCCTTTGTTTATTTTATCTCCAAGTTGCTTTCTGAAAATAATTCCCGCTTTTGGGTCGATAACATCTGTTATTTTTAATCTGCCTGCACCTGTTTCAAGAGAAGCCATTCCAATTTCGTAATTATCAATTGAAGAAATAAAACCATCATTTCCAGCAGTTACCGATTCAGTAAATTTGGATTTTGGATAGCTTTCTGGCTTTTTCAGAAAATCAATATTGCCTCCTTGTGCTTTTGTAATTTCTAAAAATTTATCAAATGCTTTTCCGTTTGTAATATTTGATTTTGCAATTTCAATACCTTCTTCAGTTGTTTTTGCCTTTCCACCTAATTTTATCATTGCTCCAGCAAGCAATAGAGATAAATCCGTTAAGCGAGGAACATTTTCACCTTGCAAAACCAATAGCGATTCATAAACTTCCAACCAATTACCGATGTAATTTCCTAAAGGAGAATTCATATCCGTAATGTATGCAATTGCTGATTTTTTAAATTTCTTTGCGGTTGAAACAAGAGATTCGGCAAGTAATTTGGAATCTTCTTCTTTTTTCATAAAAGCACCTGAACCAGTTTTCACATCAAGCACAAAACCATCGGCGCCTTCGGCAAGTTTTTTGCTCATAATGCTTGCGGTTATTAATGGAATTGACTCGATAGTTCCAGTAACGTCACGAAGCGAATAAATTCTTTTATCTGCTGGTGCAATTTCTTTAGTTTGTCCAATTAACGCAAGATTGTGTTTTTCAATCAGTTTTATGTATTTTGATAAAGATTGTTGAGTATTAAAACCAGGAATAGCTTCCAATTTATCCAATGTTCCGCCTGTATGTCCAAGTCCCCGACCAGAAATCATAGGCACTTTAACTCCCGAAGCCGCAACAATTGGTGCCAAAATTAAAGATGTTTTATCACCAACACCGCCAGTGGAATGTTTGTCAATTTTTTTCCCCTTAATATTTGATAAATCAACAACTTTTCCACTGTATAACATAGCTTCTGTTAAAAAAGCAGTTTCATTTTTTGAAAATCCATTTATCCAACCAGCCATTAGAAAAGCTGACATTTGGTATTCTGGGATTTCATTTTTGGTGAAGGAATTTACAATAAAATTTATTTCATCGCGAATTAACGATTTTCCATCTCGTTTCTTTTTAATTATCTCAACAACGTTCATTTAATTTCCATTTTTTATAAAGTAAATATAAATGAATAATATTTTAATCAATATTTTAGACTTAATGTTGATGAGGGAAAGGAAGAAAATTCGAGTTACTTTCTAACTAAATAAGAATATATAGGTAATTAAACACATATTTTCTGCAAAAAACAGAATGTTTAAAAAGCAGATATTTGATTAATTTTGCACAGACAAGGCATGCACTGGCTCTTCTCATAATATCATTTTATAATTGGTAGCGAAAATGAAAATGTTGAGCCACTTCCTTTTTTGCTTTTTACCGATACTTCACCATTGTGGTCTTCAACGATTTTCTTAACAATCCAAAGACCTAATCCAGATCGCGTTTCATTTCCAGTTGGAACAGTACTTAGTAAAGCTCCTTTTTTAAAAACATTTTTCAACTCTTCTTCTTCAAGTCCAACTCCATTATCAATAACTTCGATTGTTATTTTTTCCGCGTTAAAGTAAGATTTTATCTGTACAATTGTTTCAGGATGATTGTATTTTATAGCGTTGTTTACTAGATTATCGATAACTTCTTCAATTTTATCTTTATCAATATTAACCTTTGGTAAATTAGTAGAACTCTGGTTTAGAAGTTTAATTTTTTTACTTTCCGCATAAGTTAAATTTTGTAAATAAACTGAGTGAAGAATGTCGTTAAGTGATGTTGGTGTAAATTCATAAAACTCAGTTTCGGGATTTGCAGTTATTGCAACAGAAAGCTCCTGAGCAAGATTTACAATTTTATCAGAGGAAGCAAGTAATCCGCTAATAATTTCTTGATGTTCTTGAGCAGTTAAATCATAGGAGTCAAGTAAGTCCAAATAACCTTTTATTGCGGAAACTGGATTTTTTATGTCGTGAATGGCAATAGCGAACAATTCTTCTTTTTTCTTATGCAAGTCTTCAACTTTTTCCTTACTTCGCTGTAAAGCCTCTTTTCTTTCCAATAATTCTAAATTTGCTTTTTCCAAATCACGAACTTTTTGAACAAGATTTTGCTTTTGTTCGCTTAAAGAAGCGTTCTGCTTTTCAAGCTTTTTATACCCATTTTTTAAGTTTTCGTATAAATTATAAACTTCTTTTAATTCATCATTTAAATTTGCTCTTTTCAATTTTTTTATTTTATTATTCAAAAACAGAATTACAAGAGAAAATAAAACCAAAAGAGATAAAAGAATAATTGTTGTTATATCAAGCATAAAATTTCCTTATTTTTGAAACATAATCGATTATAAAATAATATTATTTATTCGTTTGAGAAAATTTAATTAAAAAAAACAAACAAAAATGCCTGAAATTAAACCCAAAATATTAATTGTTGAAGACGATAAAACAACAGCACTTCTATTTTCAAAAATTTTACATAAAGAGGATTATCTTTCAATAATTGCAGAAGATGGAAGAAAAGGATTATCAAAATTTTTAGCTTTTCGTCCAAATGCAGTTATTGTGGATATTTTCATGCCAGAGATGGATGGAATTTCGCTAATTAAAGAAATTCGGGCGTTAGATAGAAAAGTTCCGATTTTTGTAACAACAGCTTTGGTTGATGAAAAAGTAAAAAAAGAGAGTTATGCCGCTGGAGCAAATTATTTCTTCTCAAAGCCAGTTGACAAAAATATTTTAATTAAAAGAATAGAATTAACTATTAAAAATCCAATTCAACCAATTGTAAAAGAAGAAAAAAAGCAGATTTCTTCAGATTTTGATTTTGTCGGTGTTGGAATTGCAGCAAGCACAGGTGGTCCACTTACTCTACAAAACATTCTAAAAAATTTACCATATACAGAAAAAGCTGCAATTTTTGTTGTACTTCATGCTCCTGATTGGATGTTGGAAAGCTACGCCGAAAGATTAAACCATTTACTTCCGTACAATGTGCAAATTGCAAAAAATGGCAAAATTATTGAGAAAGGAAATATTTATCTTGCTCCAGGCAATTATCATTTGAGAATTAGAAAATTGGTGAAAAAATTGGATTTAGAGCAATCGGAATTAGTTAATTTTGTTCGTCCATCAGCTGACCCACTTTTTAAATCGATAGCAGAAAGTTTTGGTAAAAATTCAATAGGTATTGTTCTGACTGGAATGGGAAGAGATGGAGCAGTTGGTGCAGCACATATTAGTAATGTTGGTGGAAAAATTCTTGTGCAAGATCCAAATACTGCTATTATTCATTCAATGCCGTCAGCGGTAATTGATTTAGGAATTGCCGATAGAATTGTTCCTTTGGAAAATTTCCATAAGATTATGTTTGACACAATCGAATCTGTTTATAAGCAAATTAAACGATAATTTATCTGAAATTCCCCAAAATCCTTCTATCAGAAATAATTTTATCGACAAATATTTCGTTTCCCAAAATCTCAAAATTCTTAAAAATTTGAAATTCGAAAGCAAGTGTCATTTTCGTAGCAACTGTTTTGGAAAGCAGTTGAAAATAAAACTCGTCACCATAACCAATTCTTTCTCCGATAGAAGAAACAGCTACAGAAGGCAATATGATTAAATCAATATCTTCAAAATTATCATCGACAGAAACCGTTGACTCAATAAAATCATCTTCTGTAGCAATTGTTTTTTCCCAACCAAGGAAAACACCTCTGAAAAATTTATTTTGAGATTTATTAAATCTTGGCAGTGAAATTGATTTTCCCATTCCAAGCAAAAAATCAATTAAATATTTTGTATCAACTTCGCCAGAAATATTAGAGGCATACAACAAAATATTTTGTGCATAATTTACTTCATCAACTTCAAGCAGGTTTTTGGCAACTCTAAGCGATTTTTTCTGTAAATCGCTTTTCGATAGCATTGCTCTTCGTTCGGAAACAATTTTTTTTACTTCTGTTTGATTGATTAAATCTTTCACTTTTTCTTCTTAGTAACGGGTTGCGAAATAATTTGCTTTACTTCATCAAACGTAAGGTTTTCTGGTTTTTCTACAGATTTTGGGATTTTGTAATTTTCTTTTCCCACTTTTAGATAAACTCCCCAGCGTCCATTTAATATCTGAATATTTTCATCTTCAGCAAAAATTTTAACAATTTTCTGTGAATCGGAAGTACGTTTTAACTCGATTACCGAAATAGCTTCGTTTTCAGTAATTGTTAAAGGGTCATAATTTTTTGGAATCGAGTAAAATTTGCTTTGATGTTTTATATACGGACCAAATTTACCAATTGCAACAGTCATTTTTTCATTTTCAAAAATTCCTACTTCGCGAGGTAAATCGAAAAGAGAAAGTGCTTCATCCAAAGTGATTGTTTCAAGTTTTTGTCCTTTTTTTAGCGAAGCAAATACGGGTTTTTCTTTTTCATTTTGTAAATTTTTTAATTGCACAACTGGACCATATTTTGCTATTCTAACAGAAACTTGTTTGCCATTTTTATCAAATCCAAGAATTTTTTCGCTCGATACACGTTCACTATTTTCTGTTGTTTCTTCAACGTTTTTGTGGAATGGTATATAAAATTTTTTAAGCATATTTGCCCAATTTACTTTACCATTTGCTATTTCATCAAGTTCATCTTCAACTTTGGCGGTAAAAGTAAAATCAAGAATATTGGGAAAGTATTTTGTGAGAAAATCATTCACAAGAAGTGCTATATCAGTTGGAAAAAGTTTTCCTTTATCAGCTCCGTAGGTTTCAGTTTCTATCTTTTTTGAAATATGATTTTTTTTGAGATGAAGATGAACATATTTTCTTTCTTTTCCTGGCCGTTCTTCTTTATCTACATACCCGCGTTTTTGGATAGTACTAATTGTCGGTGCGTAAGTTGAAGGTCTGCCAATTCCCAATTCCTCTAATTTTTTTACTAATGTAGCTTCTGTATATCTTGCTGGCGGACGAGTATATCTTTCAATTGCATAAGCTTCGTTAAGGAATAATTTCTGATTTTTCTTTAAAGGAGGCAAAATTTCTTCTTTTTCATCAGATTCATCATCAGAAGATTCGATATATAATTTCAGAAATCCATCAAAAATTATTACTTCGCCTGTTGCCAGAAAATAATTAGAATCGTTATTCATTTTAATTTTTACAATTGTTTTTTCTGTTTCGGCTTCAGCCATTTGCGAAGCCATTGTTCGTTTCCAGATTAATTCGTACAATGCTTTTTCGTCAGAAGAACCAGAAATTGTTTGCTTATTTAGGTAAGTGGGACGAATTGCTTCGTGTGCTTCTTGGGCATTTTTTGATTTTGTTTGATATTTACGTGGTTGAGAATATTTTTCACCAAACATTTCCACAATTTCATTTTTTGCAGCATTTATTGCCAATTCCGAAAGATTTACGGAATCAGTTCGCATATAAGTAATTTCTCCGGCTTCGTATAATTTTTGAGCTACAAGCATTGTTTTGACAAGGGAAAATCTCAGTTTACGGGATGCTTCTTGTTGCAAAGTTGAAGTTGTAAATGGCGGAGTTGGGAATTTTTTTACAGGTTTTTTTTCTACCGAGTCAATTGTAAATTCCGCTAATTTACATTTTTCCAGAAATTCTGTTGCCTCTTTTTCAGTTGAAAACCGTGTGTTTAATTCTGCTTTAACTAATTTCCCATTTTCTAATTCTGTAAGAAAATGAGCAGTTACTCTGAATTTTGATTCGGATTCAAATGAATCGATTTCTCTTTCTCTTTCAACAACTAACCGAACGGCAACAGATTGAACTCTACCAGCAGAAAGAGACGGTTTCACTTTTTCCCATAAAACGGGAGAAAGCTCAAATCCAACTAATCTATCAAGAATTCTTCGAGCTTGTTGAGCTTCGAACAAATTTTCATCAATATCTCTTGGATTCTCAATTGCTTTTTTTATTGCTTTTTCGGTTATTTCATTAAATACAATTCTTTTTGTTTTATCCTTTTTAAGTTTTAGAACTTCTTTTAAGTGCCATGCAATCGCTTCTCCTTCGCGGTCTTCGTCAGAAGCCAACCAAACCATTTCTGCTTTTTTTACGTATTTTTTTAAGTCGCTAACAACTTTTTTCTTTTCGTCAGGAATTATGTAATTCGGTTCGAAATTGTTTTTAATATCAACTCCGTTGTTTTTTTTATCTAAATCACGGATATGACCGAAACAAGAAGTTACAAGAAAATCATTTCCAAGGAACTTTTCTATTGTTTTTGCTTTTGCGGGTGATTCTACAATTACTAAATTTTTGGGCATTTTACCTCAATATTCTAAAAATTTGAACGCAAAATAAAAGAAAAAATCAAATGAAAGCAAATATGATAAAAATTGTGATGTTTTCTTAAGGAAGTGTTAAGTGTGAAATTGGTATATATGAAATTAAAAAGCCCAACAAAAAGTTGGGCTTTTTTTTTTTACTAATTCAATTGATATCTGATACCAAGTTGCATTTGCCATCTCGAGAAAATGCCTGGATCGTCAATAAAGGTTGATGTCGAAGTATTTGTATAATTAAAGACTGGAGCGCCAGAGGCATCAAATTCAACAAGTTTTAGTGGAGAAAGAGCAGAAGCACTTGCTACTTTTCTTACCCCCCAATCTGAACTTAATAGATTTGGTACATTTAGAATGTCTAAACTAACTTGAAATTTGTGGTCTTGTCCATTCATTTGAAACATAAAATCTTGCATAATTTTCATATCGATATTAAAAAACCATGGATTTATTAAGCCAAAACGTTCTGCAATTTCGCCACGATGTTTGCTTAAATAATCATCTTGTTCAATAAACGCATTTAATCTTTCCCATTGTTCATCTGCGGAAATTACATTACCACTTGCATCAGTATATGGAGCAAGAATAATTTCATCTTGTGATTTTGGAATATAAATTAAATCGTTTCCTGCTGACCCATCTCCGTTTACGTCACCAGCATAAATAAATGAATATCTATTACCACCTGAGTAAACAAATCTGTTGCCTTGACCAAGTTCCATAAACACGCCAATGGTTGTTGCAAAGTTTTCGTCCCATTCTTTTCTGTAATTAAGTGCAGTAATAAATCTGTGTTTTTGTCCAAATTCAGAATCTGACAATTCAGGTTTGTTTGGGTCGCCAGTTGTTGGATTACCTTGCCAAAGAACACTTGCAATTTCGGTTGATTTCATAACATTTTTGGCTTCGATAAAGTTATAAGCAAAAGTTGCATTCAAACCAAAGTCAAAAAATTTGCGTAATTGTGCAGTAAAGTTCATATTGTAACCTTTATCGGTATTATCAAGCACATAAACGCCAGCGCCACCGTCAGGGTTAAGTTCGTTACCACTTGCATCTGAAAAATATGGACGACCGTCAGGTAAATAGCGAACTGGTGCTTTCAAATCAGCATTACGAACGTAAATTGAATTCAAATCTTTGCTGTAAATAAATTCTAATGTTCCCACCATATCGCCTGGCAAAGTTTGATCGAGAGCAATGTTTGTTGTCCAAACTTGAGGCCATTTGAAATCTTGAACTACAGCATTTAAGTCGAAAGATTGGGCTAAAGTAGAGTTATAATCAGTTTCAATTGGGTCAGCTGCAGGGTAGAGATTTGGGTTTGCTCCGGGATTTGAGATAACGTTACCTAACCAAACAAATGGTATTCTTCCTGTAAATAATCCAGAGCCACCACGAAGTTGTGTTGTTCTATCACCAGAAACGTCCCAATTAAATCCTACTCGTGGAGAAAGCATTGGGGTTACTTCAGGCAATTTGCTTTGGTCAACAGTTTCTGGATTATCATTTTCATCAAGTAAAGTTAAACCACGTGAAAATGGATTGTCAACTGGTTCGGTGAAATACATTGGGAAATCGACACGTAATCCAAAAGTTAAACTAAGTTCTTTGCTGAGAAGATATTCATCTTGAACATACAAACCAAGTTGTGCTACTTCAATAAACTCACCTTTGTATAATCCTGACCCGATCATTCCTCTGAAATTAATTGGGTCAGTTGGGTCTGTTTCATTAAAGAAATCATTTAATGAATAGAATGTACTTCCATTTGGAATACCATCACCTTCGAAATCTAAGAAATATGGAAGAAAAAATAATCCATGACGGAAAATGTTGAACGAATTGAAGAATTTGTAATATTCAAAAGTTGTTCCCGCAGTAATTACGTGATTATCCAAATAATAGCTAAAATTATCAGTAATTTGAAAAACATCTTGATCTAATATATTATGTATAGAAAATGGTTCGTGTCCTAATGTTGTATAAGTAACACCATCTTCAGCAATTTCAATAGTTGGGAAAGGTTCACTAAATGGATTTCTTCTATCACGGAATTGATTATAACTTACAAATAATCTGTTTGAAGAATTTAAAAATCTACTATTTATTTCTAAAGCGTAGGAATTTAATTTGTTTGTTATTTCATATCCTGAATTTTGGAATGGAAGACTTGATTCGTTTGGACCACGTCCAGATCCATATGGACTAAGTACAAATGGATGCGGACCTAAATCTTTTCTTGCATCAAGTCGGTTGTAACGGAACGATAAGTTATTATTTTCGTTAATGTTCCAATCAATTTTTGCTAATAATTTTTCGTTTTGTGTAAAATGCGAATAGTTTTCATATTTACCTGGGTCATAATTATAAACATCAATCATTCTTTGGCGAATTGAATCCATTACACTTGCACGAACTCTTGATTCACCGAAAGTGATATTTCCATCTCTATCGGCAACGTAATCAGTCGCGGGGTCTTCTCTTCTTTCGATTTCACCGTTAACAAAGAAGAATAATGTGTTCGGAATAATTGGACCGCTTACTGAAAGTCCAGACATATTATAATATAATGAAGGATTTGCTACTACTTGATTTCCAGAGACTTCGTTCCCAACAAAATTTTCATCACGATAATAAGTGTAAGTAGATGCTTTCCAAGTGTTTGTCCCACTTTTTGTTACAGTGTTGATGCCAGCGCCAGTAAAACCACCTTCGCGAACATCATAAGGAGCTACAGAAACTTGTACTTGTTCAACCGCATCAAAAGGAACGGGTTCTGCATCTGTTTGTCCACCAGGTGCTGGATCGTCAAGTCCAAAAGCGTTATTGAAATATGATCCATCTAAAGAAATGCTGTTGTATAACCAGTTTTTTCCAGCAAAACTATAGTTGCCATCACTGCGAGGATCAAGACGAGTAATATCTCTTGTGCTTCTTTTTATCGAAGGAAGTTCCTCAATTTGACGAGCTTCAACGAAAGTTCCAGCGCCAGTTCTGGAGCTGTTTAATAATGCATCTTCTTTTCCAATTACTGTCATTTGCTCAAGTTCAAGAGCATTTTCTGTTAATGGAAAATCAATCCTGAATTGTTCACCTAAATCGAGAAAAAGGTCAGTAATTACAAATGGTTCATAACCAACGTAGCTAACAGTAATTTTGTAAGGACCACCAACTTTCATATTTTGAATGTCGTAAGTTCCCGATGATCTTGAAGCAGTTCCATATTGAGTTCCACTTGGTTCGTGAACAGCAATAATATTTGCCCCTGGCAAAGGATTTCCTTTGCTGTCGGTAATGATTCCTCTTAAAGATGATGTTGTAATACCTTGGCTAAAAGCCTGAAAGGTAAAACCCAAAATCATCAGCGAAAGAATAGTTTTTAATAACTTCATTAATACTCCTTTGTTTAGTTTTTTAGAATAGATTGTTAATTGAAAGTTAACAATTTATTTCAAACTAACTAAAAAAGACACACATCAAAATTGAATTTTCTAATGTTAATTTTTTATTTCATTAATAAATTAGTTCTGAAATAGTTATTGTTAAGTGCTTTAATTGATTTTCAAACAACGTTTAGTTACCTTTATTATTCAAAATTATAGTGGAGATATATTTTAGATGTTTACAAGTTTGATAAAGAAAATATTTGGCGATAAAAACACAAAAGCAACAAAAGAATTAATACCAATTGTTCAACAAATTAACATAAAATGGAAAGAATTAGAGAATTTATCTGACGATGAATTAAAGAATAAAACTATTGAATTTAAAGAAATAATAAATAATCACACTCAAAAAACACGTCAGAGTATTGAAGAAATACAGAATAAATTAAAAATGGACGAAATTGACGAAAGTCGTACAAATTTGTATGAAAAACTTGATTCACTCAATTCAAATTTAGATTCTCAGTATAAAGAAATTTTGGACGAAATTCTTCCTGAAGCTTATGCTGTCGTGAAGGAAACTTGTCGCCGATTGGTTGGAAAATCATGGGAAGTTGCGGGAAATAAAATAACTTGGGAAATGGTTCCATACGATGTTCAGTTAATTGGAGGAATTGTTCTTCATCAAGGAAAAATTGCTGAAATGGCAACTGGCGAAGGGAAAACACTTGTTGCAACATTGCCAGTTTATCTTAATGCACTTACTGGTCGTGGTGTTCATCTTGTTACAGTGAACGATTATTTAGCAAAACGCGATAGCGAATGGATGGGAGAAATTTATAAATTTCACAATCTTTCTGTTGGATGCATACTCAACACAATGACTCCCGAAGAACGAAAAGTAATTTATAATTACGATATTGTTTACGGAACAAATAACGAGTTTGGTTTCGACTATCTTCGTGATAATATGGCAATTTCGCAAGAATTTACGGTTCAACGCGGACATAATTATGCAATTGTGGATGAAGTAGATTCCGTTTTAATTGACGAAGCGAGAACTCCACTTATTATTTCTGGTCCAGTAGAAAGTGATAATTCCAAATTTTATGAAACAAAACCGAAAGTTGAAAGATTATTCAAAAAGCAATCAGCGTTAGTTGCAAGTCTTTTGTTGGAATTTGAAGAATTAATCAAAAAAAATGATAAAGAAAGCAGAAAAACTGCGGGAATTCTGCTTCTCCGTTCATATCGAGGTGCACCAAAAAGCAAAAAATTAATGAAAATTTTGAGTGACCCAGAAAATAAAAAGCTACTAAATGAAACAGAATTAGAGTTTTTACGCGAAAATGCAAAATATATGCACGAAATTGATGATGAACTTTATTTTGCACTCGACGAAAAGCAACATTCTATCGATTTAACCGAAAAAGGTCGCGAAGAATTAGCAAGCGGTTCAAACGAAGCTAAAGAATTTTTTGTTATTCCCGATTTAGGAACTGAAATAAGTAAAATTGAAAATGATGCAAATCTAACAGAAAACGACAGAATTCAGAAAAAGGATGAACTTTACAAACTGTATGCAGAACGAAGCGATAGAATACACATTATCAACCAAATGCTAAAAGCATATACTTTATACGAAAAAGATGATGAATATGTTGTTACGGAAGATGGGAAAATTGCAATTGTTGACGAATTTACGGGTCGTGTTTTGCCTGGGAGAAGATATTCTGATGGATTACATCAAGCAATTGAAGCTAAAGAAAATGTAAAAATTGAAAAAGATAGCCAAACTTTAGCCACAATTACTCTTCAAAATTATTTTAGATTATACAAAAAATTGGCTGGAATGACAGGTACCGCCGAAACCGAAGAAGGTGAATTCTGGCAAATTTATAAATTGGAAGTCGTTGTAATTCCAACAAATAAACCAATTTCTCGTAATGATGAAGATGATGCAATCTACAAAACAAAACGTGAAAAATACAATGCAATCATCGAAAAAATTAAACAACTTAAAGACGAACAACGCCCCGTTTTAGTTGGGACTACGAGCGTTGATGTTTCCGAAACTTTAAGCAGAATGCTAAAAAGACAAGGTATTGCCCACAATGTTTTGAATGCTAAACAACATAAACGAGAAGCCGAAATCGTTGCTTTTGCTGGACAACCAGGCGCCGTTACTATTGCAACAAATATGGCTGGTCGTGGTACAGATATTAAACTCGGAGCTGGTGTAAAAGAAAAAGGTGGTTTGTACATTCTTGGGACAGAACGGCACGAAGCTCGGCGAATTGACCGTCAATTACGCGGACGTTCGGGAAGACAAGGCGACCCAGGAAATTCAAAGTTTTACATCTCGCTTGAAGATGATTTAATGCGACTTTTCAGCAGCGATAGAATTACTGGAATTATGAGTAAACTTGGTTTGCAAGAAGGCGAAGCAATTGAACATTCTCTTATCACAAAATCAGTAGAACGCGCTCAAAAGAAAGTAGAAGAAAACAACTTTGCAATTCGAAAAAGATTGTTGGAATATGATGATGTTATGAATCAGCAGCGCGAAGTAATCTACACAAGAAGAAGAAAGGCTTTGGAAGGCGAAAGATTAAAAGATGATATTTTTGAATACGTTCACGAATATGTAGATGAACTTCTCGAAACAAATTCCGAAACATTCGATTTTCAAGCAATTCATCAATCACTTTTACAACATCTACTTGTTGATATTAAATTTAATGAAGAAGAAAAATTTAACAAGTCGGAACTTCACAATAAAATTATGTTAGAAGTTGAACAATTCTACGAACAAAAAGAGAAAATGCTCGGCTCCGAACTTCTGGCAAGAATTGAAAGATTTGCTGTGTTAAATGTTATCGACCAAAAATGGAAAGAACATTTACGAGAAATGGACGATTTGAAAGAAGGAATTGGCTTGCGTGCTTACGGACAAAAAGATCCGTTGCTTGAATACAAAGGAGAAGCTTACAAATTATTTATTTCACTTTTGGAAACACTTCGAAACGAAATAATTTCAATGGCTTTCAAACTATTTCCGCACGCACCGGAAGAAATTCAAAATCGCCGACAAAGACGAACAATAAGAATGACAACACAAAAAGATAATGTTGAAAATATGGGATTAAAATCAAATTCCAAGCCGAACGAAGCCGAAAATCGTGGTAAAATTCAACCGATTGTTCGCACAGAAGTAAAAATTGGCAGAAATGATCCTTGTTATTGTGGAAGTGGCAAAAAATACAAACATTGCCACGGAAAAGATGAACAATAATTTTTTGAGGTTATAATGAAAAAAATTGAAGCAATAATTCGTCCGTTCCGACTTGAAGAAGTTAAAGAAGCACTTCTTGAAGAAGGAATAAAAGGTATGACAATTACTGAAGTGCGAGGTTATGGGCGACAAAAAGGTCATACCGAGACTTATCGCGGAAGTGAATATCAAATTGAATTTGTTCCAAAAATGAAAATTGAAATTGTTGTTGATGATAGCAAAGTAGAAAAAGTAGTTGATTTGATAATTAATAATGCAAAAACTGGACAAATTGGCGATGGCAAAATATTTATTTATAATGTTGAAGAAGCCATCAGAATTAGAACTGAAGAATCTGGAATTTCTGCACTATAACGAGGAAGAATGAGAAAGTTAGCTCTGTTTTCAATCTTATTATTTTTAAGCAGTTGCAGCGTTTATGATAATTTTACAACTTATTTCAACACTTTTTATAATGCAGAACGCGATTTTGATGAAGTTCTTGAATTAATTAAAAATCAAGATGAATTTGATCAATTTAACTTCAAACTTCCGCCACTACCAAGTAAATCAAAAAATCTAATTGAATCGATTACAGCCAATCTTTCGTTTGTTTTGCAACATCACCCAAATTCTTCGTATGTTGATGAAAGTTTATTAATGTTGGGAAAAGTATTTTACCTTGACCAAAAATTCCCAAAAGCAGAAAGAAAATTCGAAGAACTTGCCACCAAGAATAACCCAGAATTACTAATCGAAAATTTGATTTGGCTGGGAAAAGCTCAGTTGCAACAGAGAAAATTTGAAATAGGCATTAAAACTCTTTCTCTTGCAAAAAAGAAAGCAAAAGAAGAAGAAAATATCGAACTTTTTGAACAAGCATCAATTGCCGAAATATCTTTTTTACTTTTCCGTAAGGAAAATGAACAAGCAACAATTGCTCTGCGGGAATTATTTGATTTTACTGAAAACGAAGAACTAAAATCGCGGGTGGCATTTGAAATGGGTCAAATATTCTACAAAGAGAATAATTTTGAAGAAGCAACAAATTGGTTTGATGAAGTTCTAAATCACGAACCAACTTTTAATATCGAATTTCGTAGTAGAATGCAATCGGCAATTATCAAAAGGGAATTGAAAGATTACAAGGCAAGTATCGAAAAACTTGAATACATTGAAGGCGAAGATAAGTTTGATTTATTCAAAGATGAAATTCAAATTGAACTTGGAATAACTTACTTTGAAGTTGGAGATGTAAACAACGCAGTTTATAATTTTGTTCGAGTTGATTCACTTTTTAAAGCAAAACCTTCAGCCGCACAAGCAAAATTTATGCTTGCCAAAATTATGGATAAAATCTATAAAGATTATGATAGTGCTTACGTTTTATATAATGAGGTTAGCAAAAGCAAGGCTGATGAAAAGATAAAAAACGAAAATCAAATCCGTTTGGCTACAATTCAAAGCTATTTGGATGAATCTAAAAAGCAACGAGAATACACCAAACAATATTTATATTTAATAGACAATGAGTATTTCAAAAAAGATTCTCTTGCGTATGAAGATTTTCTTTTTGCTAAAAAAATGAGTAATCAAACAGATTCGGTAAAAGTAGCGGAAGCTGGTGATGATTTAGCGAATAGAAATGAGCAGCGTAATATGAATAATCAAAATCCAACAAAAGGACGAATAGATGCAAATAAAACAATAAATGAAAGATTGGCAGAAGAAAGGGAAAAACAACTAAAAGCGTCAAAAGAGCCACAAAAACCAGTTCGCCCAAAAATTCAAGTTGATTCTCTGAAAAATATGCTTTCTGAAGTTTTGTTGAATAAAGGGAATTTGTTCTTTTCTGAACTCGATGTCCCAGATTCTGCAGCGTTTTATTATAATAAAATTATAAATGAATTTGATTCTTCAGAATTTCTACCAAACGCATTTTACAATTTGGGTTCGTATTACCTTTCGTTTGGCAATAAATCAAAAAGTGATAGTTTGTTTAATTACGTTTATCACGCTTTCCCCGATCATCCTTTGGCTGAAGCTGCCGCAATTAAACTTGGCTTTTTGATTGAGGAGAAGAAAGACGATCCTTCTGAAAAAGATTTTGAATTTATTGACAATCTAATTTCAGAAAATAAATTTGATTCAGTTCTTATCAAATCTGATGAAATAATAAAAAAATATCCCAAAACTCAAGCTGCCGCAAAATCTATTTATACAAAAGGTTGGATTTTTGAGAACAAACTTGAAAAACCCGATTCCGCTGTTAGCAATTATCGCAAACTTATTTCTGATTTTAGAACAACGGAATTTGCGCGTTCAATTACACCAAAAATACGGGAATGGGATAAATATATAAAGGAAAAAGAACGTCGTTTAAAGGCTGTTCAAGATTCGATTGCAAATGCAGCGCTACCAGATTCACTAAAAAATCAGAATAAAAATTTGAAAGTTCCAAACACCAAAAAAGAACAAAATGTTGAGAAAAAATCTGAACAAAATGTAAATCCAAATTCCCAACAAATTCCTATTCCCGAACCGCCAAATGCACAAAAACCAGATTCAACAAAAATTATTAGCGATAATAAAAATAAAGTAAATAAAACAGAACAATTTAGAACAAAGAATGTAAACAATTTTTTAGATTCTCTGAAAAACACATCAATTGAAACAGATTCTACAAAAGGAAAATGACGCTCGAAACTTTGCTTTCGCTGATTGAAAATGGCGAAAACTTAACTGTGGAATTCAAAGAGAAATTCTCTGAACACAAAAAAATAGCAAAGGAAATAATTGCTTTTGCCAACACAAAAGGCGGAATTCTCATTTTTGGAGTTCGAGATAACCGAAAAATTGTCGGTATTCCAAGTGAAAAAGAAATTGTCGAATTAATTACGGAAACTGTCAATTTTTACACAAATCCCAAAATTGATTTTGAAGTTGAATATTTTGAGATTAAAAAGAAACTACTCGCAGTGTTTTTTATCAAAGAATCAAAAAACAAACCACATAGAATTGAAGATTATAACCCAAAATTCGATATTCGCACAGCAGAAGTTTACATCAGAATCGCAGACAAATCTGTTCCCGCTGGAAAAGAAATGATAAAATTGATGATGATTAGGAATAACGAAGAAAAATTGAAAAATTATTCCATTGGGAAAAATGAACGAATAGTGTTCGAATTTCTCGAAAAAAACGAGTTTATTACCGCAAAACAACTTAGTAAATTGGCAAATATTTCTTCAAGAAGAGCATCGCGAACTTTGCTAAATTTGGTTCGAGCAGATTCTTTGCTTATTCATTCAAAAGATAACGGTGAAAATTTCTTTTCCATAAAATAATCACAAACCAAATTTCAAATTACGAGTTTATAAATTCCCACTTATCATTTTCAATTATTACATAAATTTATGTAGTCAATTATTTATGGAACTTAAAAAGCAATTTATAAACAATAATTTCGGAGATAAAATGAAAGTATTTACCAAATTTCTAACTATTTTAATTCTAAGCAGTGCAATTAATTGTTTTGCCCAGAAAGAAAACATTTCGTCCAATTTAGCAAATTACAAATTGGTTTGGGCTGATGAATTTGATTACACGGGTTTGCCAGATTCATCAAAATGGAATTACGATGTTGCGGCACCAGGTTGGGTTAATAACGAAGCACAAGCATATTTTGCAAATCGATTGGAAAATTCCCGCGTGGAAAACGGACGTTTAATAATTGAAGCAAGAAAAGATAATTACCAAAATTATCCTTATTCATCTGCTCGATTAGTTACAAAAGGTAAAGGCGATTGGACTTACGGACGAATTGAAGTAAAGGCAAAATTACCTTTCGGTCGCGGAACGTGGCCTGCAATTTGGATGCTACCCACAATTTGGGAACTTGGCAACAAAAGTTGGCCAGATAATGGCGAAATTGACATTATGGAACATGTTGGTTATGACGAAAGTTTGATTCACGCTTCTATTCACTGCAATAATTATGTTTGGATTTACAACACACAAAAAACAGACACTCTACGAGTTCCAGATGCAACCTCGTCTTTTCACGTTTATGCAATGGAATGGGACGAAAACCAGATCAAAATGTTTGTTGATTCTACTCACTATTTCACATTCAATAACGAACAAAAAGATTGGAAAACTTGGCCTTTTTTTCGAGATTTTCATTTAATTCTCAACATTGCAATTGGCGGTGCTTGGGGCGGAATGAAGGGAATAGACGATTCAATATTCCCTCAAAAAATGGAAATAGACTACGTTAGAGTTTATCAGAAAAAATAATTTCAAGTAATTTTTCACCCGATAGCTTTAAGTTTTCGGATGAAAAGAAAAGCAAGATGTTAAAATATTATTTATTTGTGCCGATAATTGCTTAAAAAAAATTATTTTAAGGAGAAATAATGAGACCTAAAGTTACACCAACAAATGTTGAGAAAGTAATGAGAGAAGATGATTTTATCGTTTCTAAAACAGATACACGTGGTATCATTACTTACTGCAACGAAATATTTATAGAATTTGCAAAGTACTCAAATCTCGAATTGTTGGGGCAAAACCACAATATTATTCGTCACCCAGATATGCCACGAATTATTTTTAAACTATTATGGGATACAATTGCCTCTGGGAATGAAATAAATGCTTATGTAAAAAATATGGCGAGCGATGGCTCTTTTTATTGGGTTTTTGCCAATATTACACCAGTTTATAATGAAAAAGGCAGTATAGTCGGATATTATTCAGTCCGAAGAAAACCCGAGAGAAGAATTTTAGATAGTGTAATAATTCCACTTTACAAACAGCTTTTAGCTGAAGAAAAGAAATATCCAACAAGCCAACAAATGACTGCTTCTGGAAATATGTTAAACGAAATTTTAAAGGAAAAAGGTGTTAGTTATGAAGAATTTATTCTCACCATATAAAGGCGATAGTTTCGCAAAATTTATAGGATTGCGACTATCCTTAATAACAGCAATATCTATTTTAATATTTCTAATAATGATATTATTTATTGATATTTCTTATACATTTTTCACATATCTTTTTGTGGTTTTTGCGGCTTTTATTCCAATTTTAAGTGTTGTTTCCTATTATCAAATTAGTAAGTATATAAAAGAAGCTTTTCTTGAACTTGGGAAACAAGTTTATGAACTTTCACACGGTAATTTTGAAAACAGAACAACAAACATCACCTCATCAAATGAATTTGCAAAAATGGCTTGGCAGATTAACGATGCAACCGACCAATTTGAAGCATTTATGAAAGAAACTGATACTGCCTTAAAATATGCTTCCGAACACAAATTTTATAGAAAACCTTTTACGTCTGGTTTACGAGGAATGATGAAAAGAACACTACTTAATATAAGTAAATCATTAGATTACCAAAAAGAAACCCAAATACTAAAAGAATTGCAAAATTATCTTGATAGAAGTACATCACAAATTCTTTCGGCAATAAAATCGTTTTCTGAAGGAGATTTAACAATTAAGATTGACAAAGAAAAAGATGATGATGTAATTGCTAACATAATTGATGCTTTTAATGAAATGGTGAAAATCCAAGAACAAATTATTCAGAACATTACTGACGCAGTACAAGCAACTGCAAGTGCGAGTGCCGAAATTTCAGCAAGTGCCGAGGAAATGGCGGCTGGTGCACAAGAACAGAGTTCGCAAACTTCAGAAGTTACTACTTCGGTTGAACAAGTTTCTGCTTCAATAATTCAAACAACAGAAAAAATGAATACGGCTTCAGAAGAATCAAAAAAATCTAAAAAAATTGCCGAAGAAGGTGGAATTGTGTTCAATGAGTTAGAAAAAGGAATCGTTAAAATTGCTGATGTTGTTCTAGAATCTTCTGAAATAGTAAATAGATTAGGGCTAAGTTCTGAAAAAATTGGAGAAATTGTACAAGTTATTGATGAAATTGCTGACCAAACCAATTTGCTTGCACTAAATGCTGCAATCGAAGCGGCTCGAGCTGGCGAGCAAGGTCGAGGTTTTGCTGTTGTTGCTGACGAAGTAAGAAAACTTGCTGAACGTACAACTAAATCAACAAAAGAAATTGCTGATATGATTAAAACAATTCAAGAAGGGACAAAAAACGCAGTCGATTCGATGAAAAAAGGGAAAAGTGAAGTTGAAATCGGAAAAACGTCTGTTATTCAAGCTGGAAAATCGTTGAAAGAAATTATTCAATCTTCAAATGTAGTTATGAGTATTGTTGATGAGGTTTCGGAGGCTGGAAAAGAAGAAGCAGAGGAAATTTCACAAATTATGCATAATATTTCAGGAATTAACACAGTTGCTCACGATGCTGCAATTCGTGTTGAACAAATTGCCCAAGCATCTGAAGATTTAAGCAGATTAACCGTCAATCTACAAAATCTTGTTTCAAAATTTAAAGTTTCCGAAGACAAGACAAAATACTTAAATGATAGTCGTTCTTATTCCTCGAAAAAAATGTTAAGATAAAATTATTCAAATAGTGGACAGACGGATTGGTTTTAATACCTTCGAGGTACTTGTTCCTCGAAGGTATTAATAAATGTATTTCAGGAAAGCAGTAATCAGTGAGCAGATTGATTGGTTGATTGCATGATTGATTG
>DYLK01000040.1 GCA_020722065.1 Melioribacter roseus | reverse complement strand
GAGTGGAGCGAGCATGCAAGAATGCCCCATTGGAAGATCAATTAAATTTTCATAAGTATCATGATGTCCGGGTTCGTTGGTTTCTTCAACAAGTTTAACGTGTCCATCTAATAAAACTTCAGCAATATCCGGGCGATCTTTTATTTTAATTTCATACTCTTTTAAATTTTCCCTAACAAGTGGACCGCGTGCGTAACGAACTTTTAAATTATCGTTTGCTTCTTTGCTCAATATTACTGCAAGTTCATAAGGTATAATATCATTTAATGCATCAAGTACAATCTCCATAGTTTTTTGTGGTGATAAGTATGTTAGCTCATTTTGAATTAATTCCTGTGTCTTCATAAAGCACCGATATTTCGTTAATAATGATATTTAGTTGTTGTAAACTACTAAATATCGTTGCTAAATAAAAATAAAATTTAGTTTTTGATTCAAAAATGTGTTTTTGGAGTAAATTGCTATTCTTTTTATCTGGCATAATCATTGGAATAGATAGGGAAACTAAAACAAAGGAGAATCTAAAATGAAGAACGTAATAAATAACGAAGCAAAACTTAAAATTGTTGAATTGTTAAATCCAATTTTAGCTGATGAATTTGTCTTTTACACTAAAGTTAGAAATTATCACTGGAATGTAACCGGCCCTAATTTTTTTGGATTACATCAAACATTTGAAAAAATTTATGATGAGCTTGCTGATGATATTGATGATATTGCTGAAAGAATTCGTGCGCTTGATTCAAAAACACCGGGAACATTAAAAGAATTTTTAAAGTTAACATCAATAACTGAAGAAGCGGGGATATATCCACATCAATCAGAGATGGTTCAAAATGTTGTTAATGATTTTGAAACCATAAGTAATAAAATAAATTCCGCAGCACATAAAATCCAAAATGAATTTAATGATGAAGTTACAGCCGGATTTTTATATGGATTGATTGAGAAATATCAAAAAACTCTTTGGATGCTAAAATCATCTTTAGAAAAAAATTAAATAAAACAAGTATCAAAACTAAAATCAAAAATAACAAAGGAGTTATAAAATGGAATCTAATGAAGTAAGAAGCGGTATTCCGCTGCTTGGTGAAAAAATGCCAGATTTAGTAGTTCAAACAACTCACGGTATGAAAAATATTCCGGGCGATTATAAAGGTAAATGGATCGTTCTGTTTAGTCATCCAGGTGATTTTACACCTGTTTGTACGACCGAATTCTATGCGTTTGCAAAGAGAAATGAAGAGTTCAAAAAATTAAATGCTGAGTTGATTGGTCATTCAATTGATCAGGTTTTTTCACACATAAAATGGGTAGAATGGATAAAAGACAATTTAAAAATGGAAATTCCATTTCCCGTTATTGCTGACGATATGGGTAGAGTTGCAATGAAACTTGGAATGATTCATCCCGGCAAAGGAACAAACACAGTGCGTGCTGTTTTCTTAATTGATCCGGAGGGATTAATCCGATTGATGATTTACTATCCGCAAGAAATCGGAAGACAGGTTGATGAAGTTTTGAGAGCGTTAAGAGCATTACAGATTTCCGATGCAAACAAAGTTGCTATGCCTGAAAACTGGCCTAACAACGAGCTTATGAAAGACAAAGTAATCATTCCTCCACCTAAAGATGTTGTTGAAGCTGAAAAGAGAAAGAATCCTAAAGAAGGTTATGATTGGTGGTTTACTATTAAATCATTATAAGCTAATACAATAAATTCCATCCTTTAAGTAGGATGGAATTTTTTTATAAGAAGACAACTTGTATAACCAAAACAACGAAAATTATTAAGTAGCCTTACTTTTATCCAGCAAGTAGCAAGGTTTAGAAATGTTGAAGAGAATATTTGATGCTCTCGTTAAATTATTGCTAATCATAAATTGAGTATTGCTAATTTTTAAATTATATTCTAAAATAAAATCAAATGTGATTGAACCAATTAACAAAACGAATTTTTTATTTCAATCTGATATATGCAGTACTTTTTTATTTAAAAATATTTCAATAGAGGAAAACAATAAGGATGATCAATAAAATTATTAATTTCAGTATAAAGAATAAACTTATAGTTATCCTTTTTACACTTTCAGTAGCCGGATTTGGCTTGTTCGCCATTTCGCAAATACCAGTTGGTGCTGTGCCTGACATAACAAACAACCAAGTGCAGGTAATTACCACTTCAAGCAATTTATCAACACAGGATATTGAGCAATTTATTACTGCTCCGGTTGAACTTGAGATGGCAAATTTGCCGGGCGTAAAAGAAATACGCTCCATTTCAAAGTTTGGTTTATCAGTAGTAACAGTTGTATTTGAAGATAATCTTGGAACTTACTTACCTCGCCAGTTACTTTCGGAAAAAATTAAAACTGCTGCGGAAAATATTCCCCAAGGATTTGGATCGCCGGGAATGGGACCAATAACCACAGGTCTTGGAGAAATTTATCAATATATTCTTGATGTAAAACCCGGTTATGAAAATCAATATTCACTAATGGATTTAAGAACAATTCAGGATTGGATTGTTAAAAGACAATTATCCGGAATCCCGGGAGTTGTTGAAGTTAATACCTGGGGTGGTTATCTAAAGCAATATGAAGTTGCTATCAATCCGGGAAAATTAAAAAGTATGGGTGTAAGTATTATTGAAATATTTAATGCTTTAGAAAAAAATAACAATGTAGCTGGTGGTGCATATATCGAAAAAGAAAATCAAAGCTATTTTATCCGTGGTGATGGAATGGTAAAATCAATTGATGATATTAAATCAATTGTTGTAAAAAATGATGGTCAAAAGCCAATTTTAATTAGTGATATTGCTGAAGTTAATTGGGGACATGCTAATCGTTTCGGTGCAATAACGGCTAATGGTGAAGGCGAGAAGGTACTTGGTCAGATTATGATGCTGAAAGATGCCAACTCAAAAAAAGTTATTAACGATGTAAAAAACAGAATTGATGCTGTACAAAAAACTTTACCGGAAGGTATTTTTATCAATCCGATTTTAGAACGAAGTGAGTTAATTGGCAAAACAACTTTCACAGTGTCAGAAAATCTTATACTTGGTTTTATTATAGTAATGCTTGTTGTATTGCTGTTACTCGGTAACCTTCGTTCAGCCCTTGTAATTGCCTCTATGATTCCGCTTGCATTACTTTTCACTTTATCCATGATGTATATTTTTGGCATTGATGTTAACCTAATGAGTCTTGGTGCACTTGATTTTGGAATTATCATTGATGGCGCTGTTATAATTGTAGAATTTATTGCTTTACGAATTACAGCAAACAAAGTTGATTATGAAAATTCAGGAAAAGAAGGAAAGCAGACTCTAATAGATAAAATAACTTTTGATGGTGCATCTAAAATGATGAACTCTGCCATTTTTGGACAAGTAATTATTCTTATAGTTTTTATACCAATCCTTTCATTAAGTGGTGTGGAAGGAAAAATGTTTCGCCCGATGGCGCTTGCTTTCAGTTTTGCTTTAATAGGTGCAATGATATTTGGTTTAACATGGCTGCCTGTTGCTGCCTCAATGTTTTTACGTCCTGAAAAAGAAAATAAAAAAAATATTTCCAGATGGATTATGGATATGTTATATCGTTCTTATTCACCTTCTATTCGCTGGTCGTATGATCATAAAAAAACAGTGTTTGCATTGGCTTTAGCATCACTTCTTTTTACAGGTTTTATTTTTACAAGGATTGGAGGAGAATTTGTACCAACTCTTGATGAAGGTGATTTTGTTATCCAACCGGTTTTAAAAACCGGTACTTCGTTAAGTAAAACAATTGAACAAACAACGCAGATGGAAAATATTCTGATTAAAAACTTTCCCGAAGTGGATCAAATTGTATCTCGTATCGGAGCTGCCGAAATTCCAACCGACCCAATGTCTATGGAAGAAGTTGATGTGATTATTAAATTGAAACCAAAGAATGAATGGGTTTCCGCTAAAAGCAAAGAGGAATTGGCTGAAAAATTTAAAGAGGCATTATCTGTTATCCCCGGTATTGAATATGAATTTACTCAACCAATTGAAATGCGTTTTAATGAACTGATAACAGGTGTGCGTGCAGATATTGCTGTAAAAATTTTTGGTGAAGATTTAAATTATCTAAATGAAAAAGCTATTGAAATAAAAAAGTTAATTGAAAGTGTTCCCGGAGCAAGTGATGTGATTTTGGAAAAGACCGCCGGGCTGCCGCAAATGAGTGTTAAATATAAAAGGGATAAATTAGCTTATTATGGATTAAGTGTTGATGAGTTGAATAATTATTTAGCTATGGCATTTAGTGGTAAAATGGCAGGAACTGTTTTTGAAGGTGAAAGGCGCTTTGATCTTGTTGTTAGAAATAATAACGATTTCCGAAAAGATATTGATGATATTAAAATGCTTGCTGTTGCCTTACCTAATGGTACAACAATTCCTTTTACTGAGTTGGCTGATATTACTTACACAACAGGACCTGCAAAAATATCAAGGGATAATACACATCGCAGAGTAGTAGTAAGTATAAATGTTCGGAATCGTGATTTACAATCTGTTGTAGAAGATATTCAAAAAAAAATAAACAGCAATATTACATTAGCGCCAGGTTATACAATTCAATATGGAGGTCAATTTGAAAATTTACAAAATGCAACAAGTCGTCTAATGTTTGCTGTACCAATTGCATTGCTGCTTATTTTTATATTCCTTCATTTTGCATTTAAATCTTTTAAAGATGCTTTAATGATTTTTTCTGCTGTTCCATTATCCATTGTGGGCGGAGTTATACTTTTATGGATAAGAGGAATGCCTTTTAGTGTTTCTGCTGGTGTTGGCTTTATCGCCCTTTTTGGTGTTGCCGTACTAAACGGAATAGTTCTTATTGAACATTTGAAAGACCTTGAGCATAAAGGTATTACAGATATTCGTGAGTTAATTTTAAAAGGCACAAAAGAGCGTTTACGCCCGGTAATTCTAACAGCTTCAGCAGCAGCTTTAGGATTTTTACCAATGGCAATATCAACATCTGCCGGAGCAGAAGTGCAGCGTCCTTTAGCAACCGTTGTAATTGGAGGATTAGTAACTTCAACTTTACTTACTATGATTGCTTTACCATTGCTTTATTCTGTGTTATTTAACGTAAAAAAACTTCAATTATTTCCTTTGAAAATAATTAGAAACAAATCGTTGATGATAATTTTCTTTTTGCTTATTCCATCTATGGCATCTTTTGCGCAATCTAACAAAATATCGTTAGAGCAGGCTGTACAAATAGCTTTAGAAAATAATAAGGAATTAAATTCATACCGATTAAAGGTAGAGCAAAATGAAGTCCTTAAACCTTCAGCATATAATTTTGGAAGAACATCATTCTTTTATGGTTATGATCAAAATAATATTGCTGAAAATGGTTACCCTTTAAATATGATAGGAGTTGAGCAGAGCTTTAGTTTTCCAACTGTTTATTTCGCCCAGCATAGTGTAAATTCAATTAATGTTTCAATCGCTAAAGCAGATTATGAAAGGCAGAAACGATTTCTAACAAAAAAAGTATCACAAGCGTATTACAATATTTTATTTCTTCTTAATAAGGAAAAACAATATAAAATTATTGACAGCATTTATTCTAAATTTACTAATGCTGCTGAGTTGATGTATAAACAGGGAGAAATATCTTATCTTGAAAGCCTTAATGCTAAAGCTAAGGAACAGGAGCTATTATTAAGATCGTCGCAGCTTAAACAAGATATTGAAATTGCTTTTAGCAATCTTAAATCCTTGATGCAATCAAATGAAGAGTTTTCTGTTCCGTTTGAAATCTTGCAAGAATTAAAATTAGCTGATCTTAATATAGAAACAGAGCCCGGTTTACTGATGATGAAAGAAAATGTAAATCTCCAGGATGCTCTTCTATCTGTTGAGTGGAACAGGATTTTACCGGATTTTACAGTCAGTTACTTCAATGGGACTAATAAATATCCTAATGCAAAAAATTATTACAGTTATCAGGTAGGATTAAGTATTCCATTAATTTTTAATGAGCAAAAAGCAAAAATTCAATCTAACCAGGTTGCTCTTTCGATTTCTTCGGCATTACTTGATAATTATAAAATACTTTTAAACAATAAAGTTTTGCAATTAAAAAAAGATTTGAAGAAATATGAAGAAGCTATTTTGTACTATCATTCAACAGGCGAAAACCTTGCTAACGAAATTTTAAAATATGCACAAAAAAGTTATACTCTTGGCGAAATTGATTTCTTTAGATTTATTCAAAGTGTAGAAACTGCTGTTGATCTTAAAATCGGGTATTTAAATAATCTTTCAATGTATAATAATGTAGTATTAGAAATAAACTACTTAACAATTTAATATAGGCTTCAACATGAAAAAACTAAATTATTTTTTAAATTCAATTTTATTTTTATCAATAACTGTTTTAGTAAGCTGCTCTGATTCAACTAATCAGGGAAATGATGCTGCCACGATGCAGGACTCACTGATTCAAATTACCAAAGCGCAATTTGAAACTGAAAAAATGCAAATTGGTAACCCGGTTTTATATGACTTTGAAGATGTTATAAAAACCAATGGATATATTACATCAACGCCTAATGGCAAAGCACAAATCAGCACACAAATATCCGGAATTGTAAAAAATATTTCTAAATCAATTGGCAGCTATGTTGAAAAAGGAAGTATCCTTTGTACAATTGAAAGCAATGAGATTATTATACTTCAGCAGGATTTTATTGAAACGGCTAATAAGCTTAAAGCAATTACCGCTGATTATAACCGGATGAAGACTTTGAATGACGAAAATATTACATCACAAAAAAACTTTATGAGTGTTGAGAGCGAATATAAAAATATGCAAGCAAAGTATAATGGATTAAAAGCCAGGATTGAAATGCTAAAACTAAATCCGGATAATATTCAGGAAGGTAATGTTAGTTCATCTATAAACTTGTATTCTCCTCTTAATGGTTATGTTACAATGCAAAATTGTTTATTGGGCCAATACGTTGAACCGCAGCAAGTGCTAATGCAGGTTGTTGATGTTAATCAACTCTATTTACAGTTTTTTGTTTTTGAGAAAGATGTAGCCAAATTAAAAAAAGGACAGAAGATTTATTTTTATAGTCCGGATAACAAATCAAAAACTTTAACCGCAACAGTTGCTTCAATTGGAAAATCAATTAATCCTTCAACAAAATCAATTGAATGCAAAGCCGAAATAAGCAATGACAATAAAAGTTCTTTGCTCGATGGAATGTATGTTGATGTTAACATAGTTACAACAAAAAATACAGCTTTATCCTTACCAACTGAAGCTATAATTAAATCAGGTAGTAATAATTTTGTTTTGCAAAAGGTAAAAGAAGAAAATGACAATTATTATTTCACTAAGAGACCTATAAAAACAGGAATGTCTGTAAATGGATTTACAGAAATTGTTGGCGATAAAAATCTTAACAATATTCTTATAAAAGGTGTTTATAATTTAAAAGTAGATTAAATGGGTTTGT
>DYLK01000067.1 GCA_020722065.1 Melioribacter roseus | reverse complement strand
TTAACAAGAAAATTGATTAAATTTGCAACATGGAACTTGAAAAAATATACAACGAGAATTGTTTGATTACAATGAAAAATATGCCTGACAACTATGTTGATTTTGTAATCACATCACCACCTTATGACGACATAAGGAATTATAATGGCTATCAATTTGAATTTGAAAAAATTGCAAAAGAATTGTTTCGTATTACAAAACAAGGAGGAGTAATTATTTGGGTAGTTGCGGATGCAACAATTGACGGAAGTGAAACAGGAACTTCGTTTAAGCAGGCATTGTTTTTTAAAGAAATTGGTTTTAGATTACACGATACGATGATATATTATAAAAATAATCCAATGCCTCAAACAGGAAATAGATATCATCAGCATTTTGAATACATGTTTGCTTTTTCAAAAGGAAGTCCCAAAACATTCAATCCAATAACAGAGCCTACAAAATATCAAGGACTTGCTAACATGAAAAATCGCGGACAGAATGGCGATTTAGATTATGAAAAAGTTGAAAGAACCAAAGAAAAAAAAGTTGGTAACGTTTTCTTTTATTCAATAGGTGGTGGCATTTCTACAAAAGATAAAATCGCATATAATCATCCTGCTATTTTTCCTGAGAAACTTGTTGCTGACCAAATTATTACGTGGACTAACGAGAATGATTTAGTTTATGACCCTTTTATGGGAAGCGGTACTACTGCTAAAATTGCACATTTATTAAAACGGAAGTGGATAGGTTCTGAAATTTCTAAAGAATACGTTGAGATTTCAGAAGAAAGATTAAAGGAATATACAATGAATAACTTATTTACAGCAATATAACATGAATTTAGTAGAAAGAGGTTCTCAAACAGCAAAAGACGGCTTTAGAAATGAAGACGATATAGTTGAAAAGTTTAACAGTTGGAAAAAAGACAAAGATTCTCAAGCATGGTTAATCTTAATGAAATACAAACTTTCAGAAATTGAGTATGTTGAAGCTGTAAAAATATCTGGTTACAAAACTGATGTCCAAGTACAAGTGACCATAAAACTTAAGAAAGCGATTGATGTTGAAAATTTACAGGTTAAATTGGTAAGTAATCCGAAAGGATTTAATCAAATTGATAAGCGATGGGTTGATAAATACAAAGAAATGTGGAATATACCTACACAAGTCGTTTCAATTTTAAAGAGATATACAGGCGAAGAAAAACCTACAATAAAAAA
>DYLK01000022.1:35522-41159 GCA_020722065.1 Melioribacter roseus | reverse complement strand
ACTGTGAGATTAAAAGACTTTTGGAATTTAGGAAATGTATGAACTATTATTTATCAGATTCATACAATCAATCATCCAATCTATTTAATAATCACATTTCACTGTTCACTCGTTACTGCTCACTAATCTTCTGTCGAAGAAATTCTGCAGAGGTTTTTTAATTCATTTTCTAAAGTTTCATATCCGACAAAATTAATCTTATTTTCATTTGATTTTCAAAAATTTTCATTAATTTTACATTTGGAAAAATAATACAGATTGTCTTATTAAAATTGGATATAAAAAATGTCAAACGAAATAAAGAAAAACACAACATTCGATGAATTTGAATTACAAGAATGGCTCGAATCTCTTGAATACATTCTTCAAGATGGTGGACCAGAAAAAGTTAAAAAACTATTACATGAACTTGACACTTATGCTCATCAAAAAGGTGTAAATTTACCATTTACAGCGAACACTCCCTATATAAACACAATCCCAAAAGAAAAACAACCCGCTTACCCAGGCGGACGCGAAATCGAACGCCGAATTAAAAGTATAATTCGATGGAATGCGATGGCGATGGTTGTTCGTGCAAATCGGGAATCAAGTGGAATTGGCGGACATATTTCAACTTTTGCTTCTGCAGCCACTCTTTACGAAGTTGCTTTTAATCACTTTTTCAAAGGTAAAGACGATGACAACCCTGGCGACCAAATTTATTTTCAAGGACACGCATCGCCAGGTATCTATGCTCGAGCATTTTTAGAAGGAAGAATTTCGACCGAACAAATGGAAAATTTCCGAAGAGAATTGAAATCTGGTGGCGGACTTTCGAGTTATCCGCATCCTTGGTTGATGCCAAATTTTTGGGAATTTCCTACCGTTTCAATGGGATTAGGACCAATTATGGCAATTTATCAAGCTCGATTTAATCGCTATCTTGAAGATCGCGGATTGAAACGCAAATCTGAAAACAAAGTTTGGGCTTTCCTCGGCGATGGTGAAACTGATGAACCAGAAACACTTGGAGCTATTTCGCTTGCTGCTCGCGAAAAATTGGATAATCTAATTTTTGTTCTAAATGCAAATCTTCAGCGACTTGATGGACCAGTCCGCGGTAATGGAAAAGTAATTCAAGATCTTGAAGCCGTTTTTCGCGGAGCTGGATGGAATGTAATAAAAGTTATTTGGGGAAGCGAATGGGATAATCTTCTTGAAAAAGATAAAACTGGATTACTTCGAAAGAGAATGGAAGAAATTGTTGACGGAGAATCACAAAAATATATTGTGGAAGATGGGGCATATATTCGCAAACATTTCTTCGGGAAATATCCAGAATTGCTTGAATTAGTAAAAGATTATTCTGATGAACAACTCGAAAAAATGAAACGCGGCGGACACGATCCCGAAAAAGTTTACGCTGCATATAAATTCGCTGTTGAACATAAAGGTTCGCCAACTGTAATTATTGCAAAAACAGTAAAAGGTTATGGAATGGGCGAAGCTGGCGAAGGGAAAAATATAACTCACTCACAAAAAAAATTAAATGAAGAAGAATTAAAACATTTTCGAACTCGGTTTGGAATTCCAATAAGTGATGAAGATGTGAAAAACACCCCATTTTATAAACCAGCCGAAAATAGTGCCGAAATTCGCTATCTGAAAGAAAGAAGAAAAGAACTCGGCGGTTATGTTCCAAAGCGGATTGTGAAAAATAATCCACTTCAAACTCCATCAGAAGAAGTTTTTGAAGAATTTTACAAAGGAACTGATGGACGTGAAGTTTCAACAACGATGGTTTATGTTCGGATTCTTTCAAAATTGTTGAAAGATAAAGAAATCGGCAAATTGATTGTTCCGATTGTTTCGGATGAGGCACGAACTTTTGGAATGGAAGCACTTTTCCGAGCAGTTGGAATTTATTCTCACGTTGGGCAACTTTATGAACCAGTTGATAGCGATAGTTTGCTTTATTACAAAGAAGCTGTAAATGGACAAATTCTCGAAGAAGGAATTACAGAAGCTGGTTCAATGTCATCTTTTAATGCCGCTGGAACTGCTTACGCAACTCACGGAATTAACACAATTCCATTCTTCACTTTCTATTCAATGTTTGGATTTCAGCGAATTGGCGATTTAGCTTGGGCTGCTGCCGATATGCGTTCAAAAGGTTTTTTGATTGGCGGAACTTCAGGAAGAACAACTCTTGCAGGCGAAGGTTTGCAGCATCAAGACGGACAATCGCATCTTTACGGCTACGCAATTCCAACTTTAATGACTTATGACCCAGCTTTTGCTTACGAACTTGCAGTAATAATTCGTGATGGAATTTACAGAATGTATGAAAAGAAAGAAGATTTGTTCTACTACATCACGATTACAAATGAAAATTACGCTCAACCGCCAATGCCCGAAAACACAAAAGAAGGAATTTTGCGCGGAATGTATAAATATTCTTCCGCAAAAAAGGAAGCGAAAAACAAAGTGAATCTTTTGGGAAGTGGCGCCATCATGAACGAAGTTCTGAAAGCAAAAGAAATTCTTGAAAATGATTATAATGTTGGAGCAAATGTTTGGAGCGTTACAAGTTATAAATCGCTTCATCTCGATTCAATTGAAACAGAACGATGGAATTTGCTAAATCCAAATGAAACAAAAAAGGAATCTTGGTTGCAAATTCAAACCAAAAATGAGAAAGATAATTTTATTTCAGTTTCGGATTATTCGCAAATTCTCGGCGATTCGATTGCAAAATATCTTCCAACAAAATTAACAACTTTAGGAACATTCGGTTTTGGCAGAAGTGAAGATAGAGCTTCGTTGCGGAATTTCTTTGAAGTTGATTCAAAACATATTGTTTACGCTTCCCTTTATTCGCTTTTTGAAGATGGAAAAATCAAAATTAATGTTTTGAACAAAGCTGCTGAAAAGTTGGGAATTGATAAAAACAAACCAAATCCAATTAGATTTTAAGGTGAAATGATGATAAAAGAATTCAAAATACCAGAACTTGGCGAAAATATTCATTCGGCTGAAATTGTTAAAATTAATGTTTTCGTTGGCTCAGAAATCAAAAAAGATGATATTCTTTTTGAGATTGAAACTGACAAAGCAACAATCGAAGTTCCAAGCGATTTTTCGGGAATTATCAAAGAAATTAAAATCAAAGAAGGCACAAAAGCAAATATTGGCGAAGTTGCAATTTTGATAGAAGAATCTTCTTCTGAAGAAAAAAAGGAAAGCAAATCTGAAGAAAAAGTGCAAGTTTCATTTGAAATTAAAAATGATGAAAAATCCGTTTTTGGAGAAAGTAAAGCTGAAATTTCAAAATCAAATTTGATTGATTTTAAAATGCCCGAACTTGGGGAAAATATTCACATTGCGACAATTTCGAAAGTTTTAGTAAAAGTGGGTGAAAGAATTACAAAAGATCAAATTCTTTTGGAAGCCGAAACCGACAAAGCAACTATTGAAATTCCATCAGAAATTGACGGAATTATCAAAGAAGTTAAAATTTTGGATAACGGGAAAGCAAAAGTTGGCGAAACAATATTTGTTATAGAAAGCGAAGAAGTTGGAAATTCGGCTGTAGTTGTAAAATCTGAAGAAAAGCCAAAAATTGAGACTGAAAAGCAAGAAATTGTTGCTCAAGTTGCAGAATCTGAAGGAAGAAAATCTGAAAATAAAATTGTTCAAACAGATATTTTACCTAATAGAATTGTTCCCGCTTCACCTTCTGTTCGCAGATTTGCCCGCGAAATTGGAATCGAAATTGCGAACGTTCGCGGTTCTGGACCCGGCGGAAGAATTTCAGTTGAAGATGTGAAATTGTTCGCAAAAAATCTAAATCAAACATTAACACAAAATGTAACTTCTGCTGGAAATCAAATTGTGGGAATTAAGCAAGAAATTTTACCCGATTTTTCAAAATTCGGCGAAATTGAAACTCAAGCAATGAATAATATCCGTAAAAAAACAGCCGAACATCTTTCTTTTGCTTGGCAAACAATTCCACACGTAACTCAATTTGAAAAAGCTGACATTACCGAACTTGAAGAAATTCGCAAAAAATATGCAAAAATCGTAGAAAAAGAAGGCGGAAAACTGACAATGACTTCAATTTTGCTAAAAGTTGTTGCAACCGCTATAAAAAAATTCCCGCAATTCAATTCAAGTATCGATTTCAATAAAAAGGAAATCATTTTCAAAAAATATTTCAATATTGGAATTGCAGTCGATACGCCAAAAGGTTTGGTTGTTCCTGTAATTAAAAATGTTGATAGAAAAAGCATTCTTGAGTTGAGCGTAGAACTTTCGCAAATTTCGGCGAAAGCAAAAGATGGGAAATTGAGTTTGGAAGATATGCAAGGTGGAAATTTCACAATCAGCAATCTCGGTGGAATCGGCGGAACTGCTTTTACTCCAATTGTAAACTCGCCCGAAGTTGCAATTCTTGGTGTATCGAAATCGCAAATTGAGCCAAAATTCATAGAAAATCAGTTTCAACCACGATTAATTTTGCCACTTTCTCTTTCTTATGATCACAGAATTATTGACGGAGCAGATGGTGCAAGATTTGCAAAATATATTTCAGATGTTTTAGAAAATCCATTTTTGTTAAGTTTGTAGGGAAGTTTTTTATCTAAACACAAAGATTTATTCATGACTTTTGACAATGAGTGCGGTAAGATATTCCAAAGTTTTATCAATTTTGTTAGAGAACTATTCCAAATGTCTTGCCCAGCAAAATATTAAATGAGAGAAAAGCGTAAATCTTTTCTCTCAAAAAAATATTTTTTACCAAAGCTAAATAGAAATTAAGTTTATTCCAACAACGTTTGTATTCTTAGATATTATAATAATTTACATAAAATTTTAACAAACTCATTTTTCACTTAAATAAATTCAACAATTTGTTTTTGGCTTTTTCAACTTTATCTTTAACTGAATTACTTTTATCTGATTTTGAGATAAAACTTCCATCAACCCAATAACCTTTTCCGCTGTTATCTCCATCAATTTTTACAAAATATCTGTTTGGGTTATTTGGGTCGATTTTATCAATTGTGCAATCTCTTGTCCCATTAGAAAAAGCTACTTTCACTGCATCGCCAACTTTGAATGATTCTGGCACACTTGCTCCTAAATCTGGCTTTTGTTGACAATTTGTATTGTTCGATTTCATTCTTTCTAAACTTTCTTCGTCTGCTGGAAAGAATTTAAAATCAAGCAATTTCCAAGTGTTTCCTCGTTGAACTGCTGTAATTGTTGCAAAGGAACGAAATTCGCGGTCAAGGAATTCAATTTGTCCCGTTTGATGTGCTTTTACTCCAGGATATTCGCAAAACATTGCTTTATAAGCATTTGCGTGTTCAACTAAAAAATTTATCCAATTTGCATGATAAGCTTGAAAATAGACATCACTACCAGGTTCGTAGCAAGATTTATCAATCACTTTTAGAATATGCGATTCAATTGATTCATTTGGTGATGTTAAAATTTTGTTGTGAATGTAGTAGAAAAGTTGTTCATCAGAAGCAAAATTTGGAGCATTTTCAACTTGTGGCAAAGCATTCATTGTTGCTTTTGCGTCCAATTCGTCAAGTGTTTCCATTTTCTTAATTTGTGCTTCAGTGTATTTTGTTTTGCCAA
>DYLK01000022.1:0-35422 GCA_020722065.1 Melioribacter roseus | reverse complement strand
GAACCAACAGTAAATTGCTTAAAAACCCACCCAGAACTACTTTTTTGATATTTCAAACTTGCTTTATAAAGTAAATTTACACCCTTGTATTCAGTGGTTTGTTTTATTCTAAATGGTTGATAAAAATTCTCTACATAAATTCCATTTTCCCATTCTTGGTCAATTCCGCCATTTCCCAAAAGTTCAATACTGATGTTTTCGTATTCATTATCAATTTTCTTTGTCATTTCCGATTTTGATGGCTGAGCGATCGAAATTATTGTGGATAAGAAAAATAAGATAACAAGAGTTGATTTGATTTTTAACATTGTTTCTCCTTTGTTAAAAAACCTCGAATTTGTAATTATTCGAGGTTTTTATTTGTGAATAATTAATTATTTAATCAAAATCATTTTCTTTGTTTCAGAAAAACTGCCACTTTGCAATTTGAAGAAATAAATTCCTGAGCTTAAATTTGTTGCATCAAAATTTATATTTTGAATACCAGCATTCATTTCTCTGTTCACCAATTCTTCAATTTCTTCTCCAATAGCATTATATACTTTTAGCGTTACAAATCCAGATTTTGGTAAAGCAAACGAGATTGTTGTACTTGGATTAAACGGATTTGGATAGTTTTGGAATAACTCGAATTTAGTTGGTAATTCATTTTCAATGTTTATTTCAACAACATCTGAATATTTGTAATTTCCATCTATGTCTATTTGTTTAAGTCTATATGAAACTGTACTTACATTGAGGGGAGTCGAATTGTCGGTAAAAGTATAATTTTTAGGTGAATTGCTATTTCCGTGTCCTTCAACAAAACCTACTTTTTCCCATTCGGTTACTGAGCTTGTCGAAGTAACCGCCCGTTCTATTTCAAATCCGTAGTTATTTACTTCTGTTGCGGTTTCCCAATTTAGCACAACGGCTGCTGAGCCTGTCGAAGCAGCGGTAAATGAGGTTAGTTCAACTGGAAGTGGTGTTCCATCAGAATTTTGCCAATCTAAATATGGATAACCACTATTAAATGCGTCATCCCTATTCCAAATATTTACATCCCAATCTGCATAAGTTGAGTTTGTTTTCATTTCTGCTGTGGTTTTTGCAGTTGCTCCTGTTCCTGTTGATTGCAATGATGTTCCAGTATCAAAAAAGTTTGCAGTAAAAGTTCCACCTTCATCTTTACCTGCAAAGCCTTTGGTTGTTGGATTTGCAGCATCTGTATATGTTACACTTCCTGTTGAATAGCAGTAACTAAAACTAGAACCATTACGAGCTACTCCAGCAAAGCTACCATATCTATCGTCAGTTGCTCCCGAACCGCGAGTAACATTTCCTTTTGAATAGCAATTGGTTATTGCAGAGTTGTTATCTCCAACTAAACCTCCAACTAAGAAAAGACTTCCAGAAACATTTCCAGTAGAGTAGGATTTTTCAATTGCTGAGCCACCATTTCGTCCGGCCAAACCACCTACATAGGAAGTTCCTGAAACCGTACCAGTATTACTACATTCTGAAATTTTATAACTTGTTGAAGCTCCTGAAAAATATCCAACTAAACCTCCAGTTTCTTGATTATTGCCCGTAACATTCGAAGTATTTTTTGAATTAAGTATATTCACATTATAATTTGCTCCTACTAACCCTCCCGTTGAAAGATTTCCGTTAACGGTTCCATCGGTGGAAAAACAATATTGAATATTTGTTGAAGTATATGCGTTTCCAACCAATGAACCAACAAACTCATCTCCTATAATATCGGAATGACTTATTTCTAAATATTTAATTGTAGCACCGTTAGTTTTACCGAAAAGACCCACATTATCTTCATTTGGTCTGTTTATATCAAGTCCAGAAATAATATAGACTTCATCAGATAATCCAGTCCAATTTCCAGAAAATGCAGTCGTTGCATTCCCAATTGGTTCGATACCCAAACCATTGTGCCAAGTTGATGAAGTTGTGGCGTCAATATTTTGTGTTTGTACAAAATATTTATTCCAAACGCTTGTATTTTTTGAAAGCCAATAAAGATTATCCAATGTTGATATTTGATATGGAGTTCCCGAGGTTCCATCACCCGAACTTGGTTGTCCGAATGTTTCATCATTTGCACCAGTTTCCCAATAAAGAATTGGATAATAACTATTTGCTGTTCCAAGTTGGTCATCATCCCAATAATCATTTGAGCCGTTTGCTGTTTCGTAGTTAAAATCCCAGCCGGCAGCAGTGTAAGTTCTATAATCTTTCATTTCCGCCGTTGTTTTGCTTGTTGCACCGGTTGCAGTTGATTGAGATGATGCATCATTATCCCAAAAATTATTTGTGTAAGTATTTACTCCGTCAGTAGTATTATCATATCCCACAAAGCCTTTGTCTGCTGGAGCACCTATTCCAGTATAAAAAACCGAACCGATTGAATATGAATTTGAAATAGCAGTAGCAGAAGTTACTTCCCCGATAAAAGCACCAAAATTTGTTGAACTTCCCGTACTTCTTGTAACATTACCTTTTGAATAGCAATTTGAAATTATACTTGATTCTGCATATCCAATTAAACCACCAGCATCATTTGAAGAAGAAGAAACACTACCAGTTGCATAATTTGCACGAATTATTGAATCAAATTCCCAACCTATTAATCCACCAACATAAAGGACACCAGTTGCAGCAATCTGTGAATATGAATTTGTAACAGTATTATCTGAATTTGCCCCTATCAAACCACCAGTGTAATTATTTCCTGTAATTCCTGTTCCACCAAAAACTCTAGAATTTGTAACTAAATTACCATTAGCAGAACCAACTAAACCACCAACAAAATCATGTCCTGTAATTGAGACTGCTACTAAGTTTACATTTGATATTTCGGCAACTAAACTTGTATAGCCGAACAAACCAACATAATCTGTTGCGGGACGATTAATTGTGAGACCTGTAATTGAATAATTTTGTCCATTATAAAAACCTGTAAATGGAGTTGTTGAGTTTCCAATTGGGACAAGTCCAGCATTACTATTTAACGTTGAAGTTGAAGAAGCATTAATACTTGTAGTTTGCTTAAAATATTTGTCCCATCTTTCTGAGTTTTGTGTAATCCAAATTAAATTATCGAGAGTTGCTATTAAATATGGGTCACCGCTTGTTCCAGTTCCACTTGGTGTTCCATACAAAACGCCGTCTGTTCCGGCTTGCCAAGCAAGTGGCATATAACCGCCGTTTACTGATTCCGTTACATCATCATCCCAATAATTATTTGTGCCGTTTGTTGTTTCGGTTACAAAATCCCAACCAGCAGATATAAAAGTAGCCGAGTTTTTCATTTCCGCAGTAGTTGCACTTGTTGCACCAACTGCTGTTGATTGATTGGAAACATCATTATCCCAAAAATTACTTGTTAATGTTCCGGTATAGTCTAACCCAATAAATCCAGCATCAGCCGTTGTTGAACTTGAAAAAGTTACTGAACCAGTTGAATAGCAATACTCAATTCTTCCAGAATTATTATAGCCGACAAAGGCTCCATAATTCGTTGGGCTGGTACTTTCTGAAGTTTCTACCACATTAGCTTTAGAATAACAATTTTCAATTTTTGAAGCACTTCCTGAATTTGTTCCAACTAATCCACCAGCATATCCATGGTCACTAGTAATTGTGCCTGAAGCGACAAAAGATTGACGAACAATTCCTCCAGAATTAGCTCCACAAATACCACCCGCCATTTCGTTTGTTGAGGCAATACTTGTTCCTGCATAATAGCATTTTTCTATAATTGGCGCTGTTGTTGCGGCATATATCGAACCAGCAATTCCACCAACATAATCATTCCCAGAAATTGTTGCTGTTGAAAAGCTATTTGTAATTGAGCCACTAACACTTCTTCCAACTATTCCACCAACATAATTAACTGCTCCAATAATTTGACCAGTAACTGAGCAACCATCAATTAAACCATAACCGTCATATCCAATAATTCCACCAACAGAATTTCGCCCGCTAATATCAGCATTAGTTAATTTAATATTTTTTAACCAATAAGTACTTGAATTTGTGTAACCAAACAAACCTACGTTATCAGTGGAAACTCTGTTGATGTAAAGATTTGAAATTTCATACCCTTGTCCATCATAATAGCCGTTAAAATTAGAAGATGAAGTACCAATCGGTACAAAACCTGCTCCGCTAAACCAACCAGAAGTTGCCGAAGCATCGATATCGTTTATTTGTGTGTAATATTTTCCTGCAGAACTTGCTGTATTTTGGCTCATCCAATACAAGTTATCAAGACTTGTAATTTGATATGGATCGCCACTTGTTCCACTTCCAGCCGGTGGGGTTGCAGTTTGTGCAAAAATTGAACTCGAGGATAAAATTATCGAGATTAAAAAAAATGAAAAAATTGTATTTTTCTTCATTTTGAACTCCTATTAGTTTTTGATTAGTATATTTTTTAAAAAAGTTGAAAAACGCGATTCTTTTTCAGATTTCGTTTTTTTGATTTCTGCTTTGATTTCGTTAAATAAATTTTTGGGAATAACTTCGCTTCCTCGTAAAATTAACTTCACTTCCTCGCAGAGATTTTCTATTGGTTGCGATTTCCTTAAAATAGATGAAACGCCCATTAAAATTGTTTCGAGCGAAAATCGTTCGAGAACTGTATCTGTTAGAGCTATAAAAGTTAGATTGTGATTTGCTTTTTTATGTAAAAATTCCGCCAAAATAGTTGAGTTTTCTTCAGTTGCCTCAAAAATTACTACTTCGTTTGTCAGTTTTTCTAAGGAATTGAATTGTGAAAAATCGCGATACAATTCTATTTCTGCTTTTGGGAAAGACACTAAAAGCAATTCTTTTAATGCCTGCGAGTAAGTGATTTTTCGTTCAATTATTATTATGGTCATAATTTTTAATTTTTTGATGTAAATCTATCTTGTACATCACAGCCAATCAACTAACGATTGTGGTAGTTCTTTCATATTCTGATTGAAAAAACTACCTATTGTGATAGTTTTTAACTCATTTTATTATCACAACTATTAATTGTGGATTTGCTATTTTATCAAAGTAATTTGAAAATTTATTTTGTTGGTAATGAAAAAAATATCTGCCGTTTATCTTCTTTTTGCAATAATGCTTCCTTCTTTGCTTTTTTCTCAAATTGAAATTAGCCGACAAATTAGCGTTGACGATGGTCTTGCTTATTCGCAAGTTATTACTGCTTTTGAAGATAGCAAAGGAATTTTTTGGTTTGGAACGGCTTCTGGACTTTCGGAATGGAATAGTGTTAAAATTAAAAATTATTTTAGGTCGGATGGGTTGCCTTCGCTTTTTATTACTTCAATTGCTGAATCGAAGAATAATTTAGTTTTTGGCACCGACAACGGAATTATCCTCTTCGATAGAAAAAAATTCTTCGTCCCAAATAATATTCCAATTGAATTAAGATCTGGTTTTATGCGTGTTTTTTCTTTATCAGATAATGATTTATTTATTTTAAGCGAAAATGGACTTTGGAAGTTCGAGAATTCAATTTTTGCAATTCCAGTTAAAATTTCGCACAAAGAATTTATTTCGATTGTAGAAATTGATGAAGGGACTTACTTTTTGGGAACTCAGAAAGATGGATGTTTTAAGCTAAAAAATGGTAAAATTTCTGAATATTTAATCGCTCCAAAACTAAAAAATCTACCAATTACTGATATTTATCAATCTGAAAATGGAGATATTATTTTCGCTTTGCAGAATTTTGGAATTGTTATTCAAAAAAAGAATGGCGAAAAAATTTATCTCACAGAAAATGAAAATCTTCCTAGTAATTATGTGAATGATATTCTTGAAATTGAAGATAAAATTTATATTGCCACTCGAGATGGCGTTGCAATAATCAAAAATTACGAAGTATTTAAAGTTTTGGACAGAAAAAGTGGCTTACGAAATGAGTTTATTACCAAAATATTTAAGCCGAAAGCCGATTTTATTCTATTTTTAAGCGAAGGTGATGGAATTTTCTTTTACCGCCCAGATGTAATTGTTACGTACAACGAAGAATCTGGTTTAATAAATAATGCAGTTTGGGTAATTCAAGAACTAAAAAATGGTGAAATGCTTTTTACGACAGATGAAGGACTTTCGAGACTAAAAAACAACAAATTTATAAAAACTACCTCCAATAAAGATTTGAGCGACAATCTGATAATTTCACTTTATCAATCTGAAGATGGAACAATTTATTACGGCACACACAATAACGGAGTAACAATTTTTTATCCAAATGGCGAAAAGCAAATCGTGAATAATTTCCCCAACAAATCTGTTTGGTATATTCTTGAAGGAAATGATGGGAAAATGTTTTTCGTAACGCACAAAAGTGGAATTGTAGTTTTTCAGAACAAAAAGATTATTAGTGTTTTAGATGAAAAAGTAGGCTTGCCATCAAAAAATATTATATCAGCATTCAAACGAAAAGATGGAACGATTTTGATAAGTTTTGAAAACGCTGGTGTTTATCAACTTGTTGATGGGAAATTCCGTCCGTTTCAAAAAGGAATGGAAAAATGCAAAATCTGGTCGATGTTTGAATCGAGTAAAAATATTCTCTATGTTGGGACAAACGAATATGGAATTATCAAATGCTATTCAGAAACAAAACGCGACACAATAGGCATTAAACAAGGTTTATCAAATAATATAGTTGTCGGTTTTGAAGAGGACGGAAAAGGTAATATTTATGCAATAACCGATAACGGATTGAATATCATAAATCAAAAAGAAGATGGAAGTTATAATATTCGTAAAGTGTTCAAAATTAGTGGTTTAGCTAATAATGAATGCAATCAAGGTGCGATTTACAAAGACAAAAATGGAAATATTTGGGTTGGAACTATTGCGGGTGTTACAAAAATTAATCCAGATTTGTTTGTCAAATCGCACAATAAGATGAACGTAATTATTTCTTCTGTTCGTATTCACGATTACGAAATTGAGCCTTTCAAAAAAGATATTAATAAATTTGCTTACAATCAAAATTCAATCAGAATAGAATTTGCTGGCATTAATTATTTTGAACCAACTCACACAAAGTATAAATATCGACTTGTCGGCTTGTCGGACAAATGGTTTGAATCAAAAGATAATTTTTCGCAGTATGTAAATCTTCCAAGTGGTGATTTTGTTTTTGAAGTAAAAGCAGCAAACGAATGGGGAGAATGGTCAGAATCTGCAACTTTTCAATTTTCAATCACACAACCATTTTGGCTTTCGTGGTGGTTCTATTTTATAATTTTCTTATTGCTCAGTTCAATAATTTCTTCGATAGTTTATTTAAGAATTATCAATTTGCTAAAAATTGAACGAATTAGAACAGCAATTTCAGCCGATTTGCACGATGAAATCGGTTCGGGACTTTCCGAAATATCAATTTTGAGTGAAATACTTAAATACAATACAACTGATGACAAAACCAAGAAAAGTCTATCTGAAATTGCAGAAAAAACTCGAACAATTATCGAGAGACTTAGTGATATAATTTGGCTCGTAAACCCAAGAAAAGATACTCTGAAAGATTTAATTTTGAGAATTAAAGATTCATATCACGAACTTTTGATAAATACCTCAATTGATTTGAAAATTTCGCAACTTCAACTTCTTGAAAATATTACACTTCAACTTGAAGAACGCCAACACATCTATCTTATTGTAAAAGAAGCAGTTAATAATGCAATTAAATATTGCGATTGCAACAAAATTGAAATTATGATTCAAGCTGATGTTAATAATCTTATTATTGAAGTTGCAGACAATGGAAAAGGAATTTCTGATTCGGAATATGAAAAAGGGAATGGCTTATACAATATGAAAAAGAGAGCTGAACATGCAAAAGGAGTTTTGGAGATTATTTCTGAAAATCAAAAAGGAACTAAAATTAGAGTTAAAATTCCACTAAAAAGAAAATTTGGGAAAAAATAGATGATAAAAATTGTGATAGTTGAAGATAATACTATTTTCAGAGAAGGAATTGCAGCATTTTTGAACGGAACTGACGGTTTTAAGTGTTTGAAAACATTCGATAAATACGAATCGCTACTTCCAGAAATTGCTGAATTAAAACCCGATGTTTTGATAAGCGATATCAATTTGCCAGGAATTTCGGGAATTGAAGGCGTTCGTGAAGTAAGAAAAATCCTACCAGAATTAAAAATTGTTATGCTTACAGTTTACGAAGACGACAAGCGAATTTTTGATGCTTTAATTTCTGGAGCAAGTGGGTATTTATCAAAAAAATCATCACCGACAAAAATTATTGAAGCCGTAAAAGAAGTTTACGATGGTGGGTCGCCAATGAATTCAGAAATTGCTGGAAAAGTTATTCAATTACTACGAATGCAAGTAAAATCTGAAAATCAAGATGAAATTCAATTATCTTCAAAAGAAAAGCTAATTCTCGAAAGTCTTGCTGATGGAAAAACCTATAAAACAGTTTCAGATGAATTATTTATTAGCGTTCATACAGTTCGATATCACATAAAAAACATTTACGACAAACTGCACGCTCACTCTCAATCCGAAGCAATTGCAATTGCTTACAAAAAAGGGTTGATCTAGTTAATTAGTATATTTATTAATCGCTTAAAGGATTTCGTAATACAACTGGTTTAGATTTCTTCCCTTTTTCACGCAAATTCAACATTTCAACGAATAAAGAAAATGCCATCGAAAAGTATATATAACCTTTTGGAATATGTTGGTCAAAACCTTCGGCAATTAATGTAATTCCGATTAGCAGCAAAAAACTTAATGCTAACATTTTAACCGTTGGATGTTGATTTACAAAGTCGCTGATTTTTCCAGAAAGAAAAAGCATAAACACAACAGCAATAATTACAGCAATTATCATTACCCAAAGTTGATTTGCCATACCAATTGCGGTAATTACTGAATCGAGTGAAAAGACAATATCAAGTAAAGTTATTTGAACAATTACTGAAGCAAATGAATTTTTTATTTTGTAATTAGCTTCGCCTTCTTCCCCTTCTAACTTTTCGTGTATTTCGCGAGTACTTTTTGTTAAAAGAAAAATTCCACCTAAAATTAGTATCAAATCTTTTCCTGAAATCTCATTTCCAATAATTGTAAACAATGGAAAAGTTAGCTTCATCAACCAAGTTAACGAAAGTAACAATAAAATTCTAGTTAACATTGCCATTGATAAACCTGTAATTCTTGCCCTTTCTTGTTGTTGTTTTGGCAATTTACCCGTTAATATCGAAATAAATACAATATTATCTATTCCAAGTACAATTTCAAGTAGAACTAAAGTTAAAAGTGAGACTATAATTTGAACATCAAACGCCATTATTTTTCCTTATTTATAAATGATTTTTTTGCTGAGCAATATTTATTTTTTTTTGGATATTATCAAGAAAACTGAAACTTTGTGTAAACTTTTACTTTTATTGTTTTTGGAAGCATATAAATGTAAATTAATGTAAATTTGTGCACAAAAATTTATAGATAAAAAATGACAGAAAACCAAACACCTAAAACGGACGGAAATTCTTTCCAAAAAGATAAAAAAAGGTATTATCGTCCACGCCGAAGAGTTGACACTCCACAGAAAAAAGAAAATAGAATAGAAAACACAAGTTACGAAGCAAAATTATCTTTCAACTGGCTTAAAAAAATTTCAGTAATTGTTCCTTTATTCAATGAAGAGGAATCATTGAATCCATTGTATTTTGAGATAAAAAAAAGTTTAGCAAAACTTGCATGCACCTACGAAATAATTTTTGTTGATGATGGAAGTACTGACAATTCATTAAATGAAATAAAACGATTAGCCAAACTTGACCCGCGAATTAAATATTTCAGTTTCAGGAAGAATTATGGAAAATCAGCTGCACTTAACGTAGGTTTTGAAAATTGCGAAGGCGATGCAGTTATTACTATGGATGCTGACTTGCAAGATGACCCAAACGAAATACCAAATTTAGTTGCAAAACTGAATGAAGGTTGGGACTTAGTTTCAGGCTGGAAGAAAAAGCGATTTGATCCGCTAATAAAAAGACAATCATCAAAATTTTTTAATTATATAACTCGATTAACATCGAATGTGAAAATTCACGACTTTAATTGCGGATTAAAAGCTTATAAAAAGGAAGTTGTTAAAAGTCTTTATATTCATGGAGAATTGCACCGTTACATTCCAGTTTTGGCAGGCGAAAAAGGTTTTAAAGTATCAGAAATTATTGTTAGACATCAAGCCAGAAGATACGGAAAAACCAAATTTGGAATTTCGCGATTCTTTTACGGATTTGTTGATTTATTAACAATTCAAATGATTACAAAATACGCTTCTCGTCCACTGCATCTTTTCGGAATGATAGGAAGTATTTCATTCATTATTGGCTTTGGAATTGACGCAATTCTTGCTTGGCATTGGCTTTTTGAAAATATGTCGCTCAGTAATCGTCCGCTTTTATTGCTCGGTTTGCTGTTGATGATTGTTGGAGTTCAATTATTTGCAATTGGATTGCTTGGCGAACTATTTGTCCACAAATTTGGAAATCAACACATTGTAGAAATTAAAGAACAAAAATAGAGAAATGTCAAAAATCATTTTTCTTTCTACTGCTTTTCCTTTCCGAGGTGGAATTTCAAATTTCACCTCACTTTTTTATCATCAACTTTCGAGGAAAAATGATGTTTCTGTAATTACATATAAACGGCAGTATCCAAAATTTCTTTTCCCAGGCAAATCTCAAATAGATTTTAATACAACCGACAAAATTCCTACAAAGCTACTAATTGATTCGATAAATCCAATTAATTGGATAAAATTAGCGAAGCATATTTCTGATGAAAAGCCAGAAGTCATTATAATTAGCTATTTTATGTGGTTTTTTGCCCTAAGTTTTTATTTTATTGCTAAGAAAACTCGAAAAAAAAATAAAACAAAAATCATCATTTTGGCTCATAATGTAATTTCGCACGAAAGCCGATTTTTTGAAAAGTATCTTACAAAAAAACTTTTTTCTATTGCTGATGAAATTGTTGTGATGTCAAAAGCAGTTCAAACCGATTCACTTTCTATCTGCCCAAATGTCAATTCAAAATTATTATTTCATCCAATTTATACAAATTTTGGAGAAATAATTGATAAAAACGTAGCTAAAACTAAAATCAACTTACAAAGCGAAAGAATAATTTTATTTTTTGGCTTTATTCGAGAATACAAAGGGTTGGATATTTTGATTAAATCCATGAAATTCCTAACTGATTTGAAAATTACGTTGTTAGTTGCTGGTGAATTTTACACAGATTCGACATTTTACCAAAATTTAATTTCTTCTGAAAAAATTGAAAACATTGTATTCCGAAGTGATTTCATTCCCACAGACGAAGTAAAATTCTACTTTTCTGCTTCAGATTTGGTGATTTTGCCTTACAAATCGGCAACACAAAGTGGAATTGCACAAATCGCAAATAACTTTCTAAAACCAATTATTGCCACAAATGTTGGTGGCTTATCAGAAACTATTCAGCACGGCAAAACTGGTTTTATTGTCGAAAGTGAAAATCCGACACAACTTGCAGAGGCAATTCGAAAATTCTATATCGAAGAAAAAGAGACGGAATTCCGAGATAATATTAAAAATGAATTACAAAAATATTCGTGGGAAAGTTTTACAACTCAGTTTGAAGATGAAATTAATTCACTTTTGCGAGCCTCAAATTGAAAAATGTTTTGATAATCACATATTATTGGCCTCCAGCTGGCGGGGCTGGTGTTCAACGAGTTCTAAAATTTGCAAAATATTTGCCAGAATTTGGCTTTCGACCAATAATTTTAACTGTTCCAAAACCAGATTCACCTGTAGATGACGAAACTTTGCAGAAAGATATTCCTCCCGAAGCAAAAGTTTACAAAATAAGTGGTTTTGAGCCATTTTCTCTTTATAAAAAATTCACAGGGAAGAAAATTGACGAAAAGATTCCCGCCGATATTCTTCAGAAATCAAGTAAATCGATAAAAGAGAAATTAGCAAGTTGGATTCGTTTTAATGTTTTTATTCCCGATGCAAAAATTGGCTGGTATTTTAGTGCGGTAAAATATGGATTGAAGATTATTCAAAAAGAACAAATTGATATTATTTTCAGTTCAGGACCGCCACACACAACGGCATTAATTGCAAAGAAATTAGCTAAAATTACAAGGAAAAAATGGGTTGTAGATTTCCGCGACCCGTGGTTGGAAATTGTTTATTATCAACATGTAAAAAGAAATCGGATTACTTTGGCGATTGATAAACATCTTGAAAAATCAGTTTTAAAACAAGCTGATTTTGTTACTACGGTAAGCGAAGATATTAAGTCGCTTTTACTTGAAAAAGGTGCAAAAGTTGTAAAAGTTATCGAAAATGGGTTTGATGAAAGTGATTTTGTGCTTTCTACATCTAATGAAAATCATAAAAATGAATATTTTACAATTGCTTATACTGGCGGAATGTCAGTCGATAGAATTCCGTTTACTCTTCTTAAAATTCTACCTCGCTTTGTTGATGAGATTTCCCCACAAATTAGATTTGTTTTTGCTGGAAAATTTTGTTCCGAATTCTTAGATGAACTAAATCGGCTAAAAATCAGTTATTTGTTTGAAATTCAAAATTTTGTAACTCATCAAGAATCAATAAAAATTCTAAAAAATAGCGATGCACTTTTACTTGTCATTAATAATGTGCAAAACAATTTGGGAATTGTAACTGGGAAAATGTATGAATATCTTGCAGCAAAAAAGCCGATTTTGGCAATTGCTCCGCCAAACGGCGATGCAAACAAAATATTAACTGAAACAAATAGTGGCAAATCAATTGATTATTTGGGTGAAGAAGGGACATTCAATTTGCTATCAGAATTTTACTCAAATTGGAAAGAAGGGAAAAATCCGTTTACTTTCGATTCAAATTATCATTCAAGAAAGAATAAAACGGCTGAATTATCACAAATATTTATGGAATTATTAAAATGAAAATAGCAACAGTTGTTGGCGCCCGACCTCAATTTATTAAGGCGGCAGTAATTAATCGAGTAATAAATCGCACAAATGGAATAGAAGAAATACTAATTCACACTGGACAGCATTATGATGAGAATATGTCGAAAATCTTTTTTGATGAACTCGAAATTCCGAAACCGAATTACAATTTGGAAGTTGGTTCGGGTTTGCACGGCAAACAAACCGCAACAATGCTCGAAAGAATTGAAAACGTTCTAATTTCAGAAAAGCCAGATTTATTGCTTGTTTATGGCGATACAAATTCCACAATTGCTGGAGCTTTAGCAGCAACAAAACTTCACATAAAAGTTGCTCACGTTGAAGCTGGTTTGCGTTCCTTCAACAAAAAAATGCCAGAAGAAATTAATAGAATTGTAACCGATTCGATTTCCGACATGCTTTTTGCTCCAACACAAAACGCACTGAATTTGCTAAAATTGGAAAATCATTCAGAAAATGCCTTTTTTACTGGGGACGTTATGTTCGATTCGATATTACATTATTCCTCAATTGCCGGAAAAGGACAAGATATAAGTAAAATTATAAACGAAGATTACTATTTGGCAACAGTTCATCGAGCAGAAAACACAGACGACAAACAACGATTGCAAGCGATATTTGATGCATTTTCACAAGCAGATAAAAAAGTAATATTGCCACTTCATCCGCGTACACAAAAATTGCTCGAAGGAATAAATTTCAATGAAAATGTTAAAATTATTGAGCCAGTTGGTTATTTAGAAATGATAAATCTGATCAAAAATTCAAATAAAATTCTTACAGATTCTGGTGGATTACAAAAAGAAGCATTTTTTATGAAAAAACCATGTATCACTTTACGTGATGAAACTGAATGGGTAGAAACATTGCAAGGAAATTGGAATTTCGTGGTTGGCACAGACACCGAAAAAATAGTTGAAAAGCTAAAAAACAATCACTTCTCAGAACAAAAATCACATTTCGGCGATGGAAAAGCGGGTGAAAAAATAATTGAATTGATTTTGCAAAAAATGTAGTGAATAATAGAGAAATTCCCTCATCTCTATTTACTCTCTGTATTTTATTTTTATATAATGTGTTAAACAACAAAATTTAGGATGAACTTCTGTAAATATCAGTAAAATCAACAATCTATTTGATGTATTTTAGAGTAAATTTTATAGATATTCTCAACTAATTTTATTGGATTTTCAACTGGTTTCTAATAATAATTCGTTAATCGGCTATCGTTTTGCTTTCAGATTTTTAACATTTTTATAATAAACTAATTCAGCGTCAATTGAGCCGATTAGAATTTCGGTGTTCACTTTTACAGGCATGTGAGCTTGGTCGTCAGTTAACCAAATAAGAATTCTCCCTTCACTTTTGAAAAGTCCGCCATCTGTAACAAGTGGTTCAACAATGATGCAATCAAAAGTTCCAGCTTTAACTTTTACACGCTCTTTCCCATGATAGACAACATCAAGGGGAAATGTTTTATCGGCGAAGAAGTTTTCCAAATGAATTTTACTTCCCTTTTTCGCTTTTGAAAAGTCTGAAGCTCGAATGAAGAAAAAAGCGGAAACAATATCATGTGTGTATTGTTTTATCTTAAATTCTCCTTTTGGACTTACAGCAATTCCCTTATTTTGATTAAAAAAGGCACTATAATCTTTTGAATATTTTCCTTCGCGAACGTGTTGTTCAAATCTCCAAGGGAAAATTCCAGCTGAATCGATAAAAGTTTCGTAACGATCGCGTACTTTGAAAAATGTGTCGAAAAATGGTTTCGATTTAACACGAAAACGAACGCGATGAGCTTTTCTATCAAAAAATGTTTTGGTATTTGGAATATCTATTTCCGCCTCGCCAACTGTAATAAATCCGTAATCGACATTAAATTTGAGGTATTCGCCTGTTTTGAAGGAATTGTTTGGGATTGTTCTCAATTTTGCTTGAGCAGAAACCGAAATTGTGAGAATAAAGAATATTAATAATAGATTTTTCATAGTATTTTCTTTTTTCTGTCTAATATTTCAAAATGAATGCCAAAAAAATATGGCATTTCTTTATTTAATTACTTTAAGAATTGTAATTTTTGAATAAAAATAAACAATCTGTACAAAATATCTACAATCTTAACGAGATAAAAATTGACTGCCTTTTAAGTAGAATCTTCTTTGTAATTCTTTTGATTTATTTATTCCAATTCTTTCTGAAACTCCAATTTCAATTTTTTCTTCATTCCCATCTAAAATAAATATGGAATTCGAAGTTAAATCGACAAAATTGTGAGTTGTGTTTATTCCAAAGCCAGCACAAAATTTCCCGGGACCGTTTGTCAGATTAAGTTTTTGTTTATTTGTAATATCTTTTCTGCCATATCGATTTATTGAGATTTGTTCCAAGTTGAATATTGGCTCAACGGCTCTTATCAATACAGCGTCTCCAATATCTTTTTTATTAGTTACGATATTTGCACAAAAATACATACCATAAATAAAATACACATATAAAATTCCGCCAATTTCGAACATTGCTTTATTCCGTTTTGTCATTCCAACAAAACTATGCGAAGCTTCATCTTTGTATTGTGTGTAGGCTTCTACTTCAACTATTTTCCCAGCTAAAATTGAATTTTTCTCGTCAATTTTTACAATAATTTTACCAATTAATTGATTTGCGACAGAAATTGTATCTTGCTGATAAAATGAGATTGGGAGTTTTTTGGAAAAATCAATTTCCATTCTTGGTTATTTTTAGTTTAATTTTTTCAATTCTTTCTAAAAAGTAATCTGCCCTTTCGGGTTCTTGAATTATCATTTTTTCGAGAACTTCAATTGCTTCCACGTAAGCATTTTGTGCTTCATAGATATTTGCAAGTGATTCTGAATAAAATTCCTCTTCTTCATTTTCTTCAAATTCTGGGAGAATTTCCTCATTTAATTCACGTAAAATTTCATCTTCTTTAATAAGAAGTGATTTCGATTCTTCAAAGAGGGATTTCATCAATAAAAAGGAATTTGATTCGCCAAAAGTGTCTCTATAATTTTCTAAAATTTTTAAAGATTTTTCTGAAGAATTTAACATTTGATAAGCAGAAAAAAGTAATAAATAAGCTGTTTGGTAATTTGGTGTGTTTTTTATTCCGTTTTCAAGAATTTCAATTGCTTTTGTGGGATTATTTGATTTGATATATTTGTGGGCAACAACAGTAAAAAGAGGCGAAAAAGCATCTTCGCCATAAAACAAAGATGCTTTTTCGTAAAACTTATTATTTTGCATTTTTTACTCTAAGTCGCTGAATAATTACAGTTCGAAGCGAGTAATATGTTACTGAAGCAAATCCAACAAAAAACATTGTATTGACAAAAATTGTTGAATAAACTTCTAATGCAATTCCAAGAACTATTGAAGTAAATGTATAAAGTGTTAAAAATATTTCGAAATAAATTGTTGAAGGGAGTTTTAACGTTTTCATATATTTATTTGCTGCTAAGTTATCTTGTGTATTACTGAATTTTGGGGTTCTTACAAAATTATTATCTGAACTAGTCAAGCCTTCAAAAACTGCTTTTGTGTTATTAATTGCAAGTCCCATACTTCCAGTAAGGAAAAAAGGGAAAAGTTTAATTCTGTCTTTCCAATTTGAGCTAATGTCTTTTTGTGCATAAAGATAGAAAAGGAATGATGCCAAAAGACTTATCATAAAAAACATCATGAAATTAAAATAAACTTCGTAAGTATAAGTTGATTTTAGGAAAGTCATTGGGATTGTTAAAAGAGCTAAAAGCAAAATAATTGGGAAAACAAAATGTCCAGTTAAGTGAAAAGTTCCTTCCAATTTAATTCCCAAACTTGCATTGCTTCTCCAAAGTTTTGGTAATATTTTTTTTGCAACTTGAACAGTACCTTTTGCCCAACGGTATTGTTGAGTTTTAAGTGCGTTCATTTCCACAGGAAGTTCTGCTTCGGTTGTATATTGATTTAAGTAAAGGAATTTCCAACCTTTTAATTGTGCGCGGTAACTTAAATCAGCGTCTTCGGCAACTGTATCTTCGTGCCAATTTCCGGCATCAAGAATACATTCTTTTCTCCAAACACCGCCTGTTCCGTTAAAATTGATAAAAAATCCACGTTTGTTTCTTACAGTTTGTTCAATAACAAAATGTCCGTTCAAAGCCATTGCTTGTAATTTTGTAAGAACTGAATAATCTTCGTTCAAATGTCCCCAACGAGTTTGTACCATTCCAATTTTTTTAGATATAAAATGTGGTAAAGTTTTATAAAGAAAATCTGGTTTTGGGATAAAATCGGCATCAAAAACTGCAATAAAATTTCCTTTCGCTGTTTCTAAACCATATTTTAATGCCCCAGCTTTATAACCTTTTCTATTTGGTCTTCTTATAACTTTAATATCGTAACCTTCTTCTTGTTTTTGAAGAACGGCTTTGTTAATAATTTCAACAGTTTCGTCATTGGAATCATCAAGAACTTGAATTTCGAGCAAATCCCTTGGATAATCAATTTGACACACTGCGTCAATTAATCTTTCGGCAACATACATTTCGTTAAAAATAGGAAGCTGAATTGTTACGCTTTCTTCTTCGTACTGATGTTGCTTTGGTGGTGCTTGATTTTTCTTTTTCTTGAAATAATAAAGCAAATATGCACTGTTCATCGAATAGAAGAACAGTACTGTGAGAAAAATAATGTTTGTAACTAGAATTAAATTTTCCATATTCATCCTTTTTTTACCATCTAGCAACTACCGCGAGTAGAATGTCTTCGGCTATTTGTTCCAAAACAAGATTAATTGCTTCGGTTCTAACGGCTGTAACATCGCTTGCGTTACTATTATAATTGCTATATGATGTAAATTCTTTTTCAAATACTTTTTTGTTTTTAATAATGTCGTAATACGATGCTTTTACTTTTATTGAGATTCTTTTCTGTGTTATTTCGCTACCAGAAATTGTTTCAGTTTCATCTTTGAGAAGAATTATTTTCCCACTCAAACGTGAATCTGCATTTCCTTGATTTGAGACTTGCAAATTATTATCATCAATAAATTTTTGAACAAGATTATTTGTTAAAGTTTCCGAAAGATTAGCTTCGGCACTTCGTGAATTATCAATAAAAGTTTCTATTGAAATTGTTTTAAGATGTTGCGGAACAGAAGCTCCAGAAAATGAATAACTACAAGCACTTAAACCAAAAAAAATAGCTAACAAAAATAATGATATTTTTACGTTTTTATAAATCATAATCACTTAATTTTCGATAAAATGTTCGTTCGTTAATTTTAAGCAGTTTTGCGGCTTTTCTTTTGTTCCATTTTGTCTTTTCTAAAGCATTCAAAATTGCTTGCTTTTCCATTTCGTCTATTGGTACGATTTCGGTGTTTGTTTTGGATTTTGGCTCAATCTGATGAAAATTGTTAGTTCCCATTTGTGCTTTTGCCAAAAATTTCAATTCTTCCAAATCTCGTTTTATTTCGATTAAAGCTCGATAAACCATTTCCCTATCTAAATCTTCACTTGTTCTATTCATATAAATTGGCAGATTGGGATTTGAGTCGCGATGTAAATCTTTTTGAAAATGAGGAATAAAATCAGAATCCGTCAAAATACCTGTTGTATTTAAAGCAACAGCCGATTCAATGATATTCCTTAATTCCCGAATATTTCCAGGATAGTGGTAATTTAGCAATGCTTCTTCGCCAGATTTCGAGAGAAAAATTTCTCTTCCCAAATTTTTGCGGTTATTTTGTTCGAGAAAAAACTCAGCAAGCGGAATAATATCTTCTTTTCTTTCTCGCAGTGGTGGAATTTGTAATGTTACGGCTTTTAACCGAAAGTACAAATCGCTTCTAAATCTTTTGGAATCAACTTCCGATTTCAAATCCTTATTAGCTGCTGCAATTATTCTAACATTTACTTGAGTTACTTTTTCTGAGCCGATTCGCATAAATTCTTTTGTTTCTAAAACACGTAAAAGTTTTACTTGAGTTGTTAAAGGCATTTCGGCAATTTCATCAAGAAATAATGTTCCGTTGTCGGCTATTTCAAAATATCCTTTTCTGTCGTTAATTGCTCCTGTATAAGAACCTTTTATGTGACCGAATAATTCGCTTTCCAGAATTCCTTCGGGAATTGCTCCGCAATTAACATTCACTAATTTTTCGGTATTTCTTGAACTTGCAAAATGAATTGCTTTGGCAAACACTTCTTTGCCAACTCCGCTTTCTCCTTGAATTAAAACGGTTACATCCGAATTTGCAACTTGCAAAACAATGTCAAGTAAATCGCTAATTGCCTTGGATTTTCCGATAATTCCAACTTTTTCTTGTAATTGTTTTCGTGTCATTTTTGGAGTAAAAATTCTGCTAATTTTCCTAAATCTTTTATATCCATATTATTATAATTTGGCATAAATGAATCTGGATATTTTAAATTTAACGCTATTATTCTGTCATCATTCTTGAAATCATCTGGATTTCTCAAATACGAAATAATTTCCTGTTTCGTCCATTTTGCAGATAGATTTTTTAAACTCGGACCGTTTTCCGTTCCTTCTTGATTCGCGCCGTGGCAAGCAACACAATCTGCATCTATATAAATTTGTTGAGCTGATTTTCCGTCAATTTGTTGAGATTGGTTTTGGCTGAAATTATTTAGATAATTTTCTTCTTCGGAGTTTGTTAGATAACCAACAAACAACAAAATAAGAAACGAAGCCAAAACCACTGCTACCCATTTCTGAGCATTTGACATATTTTCTCCGAATTAGTCATACTAATATAATTGATTTTATATTTTCATTTATTAAGTTCGTTGTAATATTTTTTGTATTCAATTATTGAGTTCAAAATAGTTTGAGCAATTTTTTGTTGCCCAATTTGAGAATTAAGATATTTTTCATCATTATAATTGGAAAGAAAACCCGTTTCAATCAAAATTGCGGGCATCGATGCTCCAACCAAAACTAACAAACCAGCTTGTTTAATTCCACGTGAAGCTGTTGGTTGCTCGCTTTTCCATCGTGAAGTAAGTATTTCTGATATTTTCTCTGAAAATCGCATATTCGCAGCTTGAGCCATTGTTACAAGGATAAAGTTCTCTTCCGTCAATTCTTCGTATTGTTCAGGATGATTTTCCATATTTATAACGCTATTTTCAAATTCTGCAATTGCAATTGCATCTTCAGTTTTCCCAGGACGAAGTAAATATACTTCAAAACCGCTTGCATTGCTTGGTTTTTTGGGAGTTGAGTTGCAGTGTATGGAAATAAACAAATCGCCATTTGCCTCATTGGCAATTTTCCCGCGTTTATAAAGTTCAATAAAAGTATCATTTTCTCGAGTTAAAACCACATCAATTTCTGGGAGATTTTCTTTAATTAACCATTTTAATTTTTTTGCAATTGCAAGATTTACATCTTTTTCGCGGACAGAAGTTACGCCAATTGCTCCAGCATCTTTCCCTCCGTGTCCAGGATCAATTACAATTACATCTAACTTAAATTCCTTTTTCTGCGAACCAAATTCATTTGTGGTCGCATTAAATTTATCGTTCTGAATAGAAACTATAATTTCGCCCGTTTCCTCGTCTGTAAAGACATCATAACTTGTGAAACCTTCGTGAAGTTCAAATTCAACTTGGTAATTCCCAGAAACTTTTTTTAATTTCACTTCTTTAACAAGTCCTTCGGGTTTAACTTCCGTTATTTTTGGGTTAACTCTTATTTTATTCTGTAAGAAAAGAATTAACTTTTCTTCAAGCAGCGAGTGTCGAATGTTTTTAATCGTCGAATTTGTTTTCAATTTTATTAAAGTTCCGTTACTTTTTTCCTCAATTTCAATTGACTGAATGTCGTATTCTTCTTTTGTAAGATTTGGCGATGTTTTTGATTTCTGATTTTCTGCTTGATTAGAAATGGAATTGCTTGTAATCTCTATTTTATTTTCATTTTGATTTATTTCGATTGTATAATCTGAAGCCATTTCAAAATATTTGGCTGAATACGAAAACGGGAAATAAATGTCGTTATCAATTAATTTTGGGGAAATAGGAAGTTGAAATACTTTTTGCAAATCTGAACTTCGGGAATTAATAATAATAAATTGATTCCACGCTGTAATAATTAGATTGAATTTTTCGAATTTAATTTCAGCTTTTTTAGTGTCAGAATTAAAAAAATAGTTTTTGTTTAAGAGTTTTGAAAATTCCCGAACTGAGACGAAATGCATTTCGCCAGATTTATAGCTTGTTATTTGCTTAGTCGAATTATTTATGGAAATGTCAAGTAATTCAAAATTTCCTTGAGCAAGAAGATTTGAAAAAAGGAAAATAAAACTGAATATCAGACTTTTGAACATTTTATTTTGATTTTGCAAGAATTAATCAACTTTCTCTAAATCAGTTTTTAATTTTTCTTCTACAAGTTGATAAATTTTAGATTTTGGCATTGTTTGATTTGTCCATAATTCAAACGATTTTGCTCCTTGTTCAACAAACATTTTCAACCCATTAATTTTTTTTGCGCCATTTCTTTCGGCAATTTGTAAAAATTTTGTTTGAAGCGGATTGTAAACAAAATCAAAGACAACCTGTCCTTTATGAAAAGAATCGACAATTTCTGTTGGCGAATCTTCAATTTCTGGGTAAAGTCCGAGTGGTGTTGCGTTAATAACTAAAGCTGAATCTCTTATCGGATTTACAATTTCTGGTGGGAAAAGCTCGTAAATTTCAAATGAATTATAATTCATTTTCGCTGCAAAATAATCAGCCAAAGTTGCGGCTCTATCTTTCGAACGATTAATTATGTTGATTTTATTGATTTTGAATTTTCTAATCAGTGTAAAAATGGCAGATCTTGCAGCCCCACCACTTCCGATAATTGTAACTTCGGAATTATCAATATATTCCTTTAAAGGAAAAAGTGTCTCAAAAATGCCATTTGTGTCGGTGTTGTAACCGTGTAAAATTCCGTTTTCGTTCACAACTGTATTAACAGCTCCAATTATTGAAGATTCTTCAGAAAGATTGTCAATAAAATCAATAATCTTTTCTTTGTATGGAATTGTAACATTAAATCCTTTAATTCCTAAAGCTTTAACACCGACAACGGCACTTTTTAGATTGATAATCGGAATTTCAAACGAAGTATAAATGAAATTCAAATTTGCCAATTGAAATGCATTATTGTGCATAAATGGCGAAAGGGAATGTTGTAGTGGATAACCAAAAACGCCGACAATATTTGATTTTATTTCATTGAAGTTGTTCATTGCTTATTATCTTCAAAAATTTGCTTGAAAATTGTTGATTCTTCAAGTTCTGCAAAAGCATAATTAATTTTTTGGCTTAATTTTGTGTCGAGAGTCAATGCTTTCTTAAACGACAATAAACCTTCGTCAAAATTCCCTTTTTCGATATGAACAAGCGATTTTCTTAGCAAAAGTTGAACACTATCTGGGAAAAATTGTTCGGCAAAATTTATATCAGTTAATGCTGATGTAAAATCTTCTGCATTAATTAATGTATCAATATTCTCAATTATTGTCTGATAATCAATTTGCTCTAATTTTAATGGTAATTTAGTAAGTAATACTTGTTCTTCTTCAGTAAAGTTGTAAGTTTCCGTAATAGATACTATCAAAGCTTTATTAAAATCTTCCAACGCTTCTGTTAATTTACCAAGTTTTTCATACGCTTTCCCACGCGAAATATATGCTTCGAAATAACTATCATCAATTTTTATTGCTCTTGAAAAGTGAGTAATTGCTTTTCGAAATTTATTCATATAAAAATATGCCTTACCAATATAATACTCTGCAGCCTCGTCTTTATCGCCACCTTTTAGAACAAATTTGAATGATTCAATTGCATCTTTATAATCTTCATTTGATAATTGAGCAATTCCCAAATTAAAATAAGCACTTGGGAAATCATCATTTAACAAAATTGAAAATTCAAAATGCTCAATAGCTTTGGAAAAATTTCCCAAACGAATTTGAACAATTCCGCTATTATACCAACCGAAATAATTATCTGGTTCTAATTCTAAGAATTTTTCGTAACATTCAAGTGATTTTTCTAATTTATCTAAAATTTCGTATGAAAATCCCAATTCATACCAAGCTTCGGGAACATCATTATCTAAGGAAAGTACTTTTTCATAAAATACAGTTGCCTTTTCCCAATCTTCAATTTTCTGATAATACGCTCCGAGCGAAAGTAGAATTTCGATATTTGTATTGTCCAAATTGTATGCTTTCTGAAGTGTTTCAAAAGCTTGATCTTCAAACCCAAGTAACTCAAGTGTTGAGGAAAAACTATATAATGTTTCAGAATCGAAAGGATTTAATTCAAGTGATTTTTCGAATGCAAAATACGAATCTTCGTATTCTCCAATCATATTTAGAAATTTGCCTTTATATTGCCAGAAATCTGAATTATAGCCAGCAACTTCAAGAACTGCATTTACAATTATTAAACCTTGATTAGGATATTCATTTTCAAGAGCTAACAAAACAGCTTCTTCAAGTTGATTTATATTAAAAAGAATTTCACCGTTATTTACAAGTTCAACGGCAGCTTCAAGTTGTTGCAAAATTTCAATTTCGTCATATTCATCATAATTATCATTTTCATCGAAATTAAGGTTACTACTCGAATATTCCATTTAAACTCCATTAGTTTTTTTAAAACTAAAATACTGATTTGAGAAAAACAAATTTTCAATAATAAATTTTCATTAAAAAAAGGAGCTTTAAAAAAGCTCCTGCAAGTAGTATTAATTATTATTAAATATTGACAAATAAATTTAGTGAAAAAATTCTATATTAAATTTAACAAAAAATAAAAATTTTTTTTGCTTTTTTATAAAAATGCCTTATTTTTTAAGTAAAAATTTATAAAACAAATTAATTTATTATGCAACTTGATGATATTGACAAAGAAATAATTGAAATTCTTCAAAATGAAGGAAGAATAAAAAGAAATTCACTTGCTGAAAAAGTTGGACTTTCTTTACCTTCACTAAGCGAAAGGATGAAAAAATTAGAAGAAAATGGGATAATAATTGGATATTCCGCCAAAATTAATCGACAATTTTTTCAATATGATATAATGGCATTCGTAAATGTAGTTATGGATTCGTCAAAAGAATACGCAAATTTGAGAGAAAAAGCTCTCACAACGCCCGAAATATTAGAATGTCACGCAATTCTTGGTGAAGGCTCGCACATTTTAAAAATTGTTGTAAAAAACACATCCGAATTAGAAAAATTACTTGCAACAATTCAGTCTTGGCCTGGTGTTGTAAGAACAATTACAAGCTACGTTTTATCTACAATAAAAGAAACAACTAAAATCAAAATAAAGGATAAATTATGAATAACAAAAAACTTATTGCCGATGCTTTTGCTCTGATTAAAGAGAAAGATATCAAATTTGTTGACCTAAAGTTTATGGATTTTCCAGGTCAGTGGCAACATACAACAGTTCCAGTTGATGTGTTTGATGAAAGTTCGTTCGAAAATGGCTTTGGATTCGACGGCTCTTCAATTCGTGGTTGGAAAAAAATTAACGAAAGTGATATGTTAATTATTCCAGATCCATCAACAATGTTTATTGATCCATTTATAAAAATCCCAACAATTAGTTTTATTTGCGATGTTTACGAACCAGCAACAAAAGAAAAATATTCACGTTGTCCAAGAAATATTGCTGAAAAAGCGATTAATTTCCTAAAATCGACAGGAATTGCAGATACAGCTTTTTTTGGACCAGAAGCAGAATTTTTTGTGTTTGATGATGTTCGATATGACACAACTGGAAATTCATCCTATTTTTATATTGATTCAAAAGAAGGTGCGTGGAATTCAGGCAGAATCGAAAATCCAAATCTCGCAAATAAACCACGTTATAAAGAAGGATATTTTCCAGTTCCGCCAGTTGATTCGCTAATCGATTTGCGAAGTGAAATGGTTATGAACTTGCTCTCAGTTGGCGTTCCAGTTGAAGCTCAGCATCACGAAGTTGCAAGCGGCGGACAATGTGAAATTGACATAAGATTTCAACCACTTTTGAAATCTGCTGACCAACTTTTGATGTTTAAATATGTTGTTAAAAATACTGCATTTCAAAACAACAAAACTGTAACTTTTATGCCGAAACCAATTTCAGGCGATAACGGAAGCGGAATGCACGTTCACGTTTCATTGTGGAAAGATGGAAATCCACTTTTTGCGGGAAACGGTTACGCAGGTTTAAGTGAAATGGCGTTGCACTTTATCGGTGGAATTCTCAAACACACATCTTCTTTGCTTGCAATTACAAATCCAACAACAAATTCATACAAAAGATTAGTCCCAGGATTTGAAGCTCCAGTTAATTTAGCTTATTCACAAAGAAATAGAAGTGCTGCTGTTCGTATTCCAATGTATTCTTCAAGTCCAAAAGCAAAAAGAGTGGAATTCCGCTGCCCAGATCCATCATCAAATCCATATCTTGCATTTTCTGCAATTTTGATGGCTGGTTTAGATGGCGTGATAAATAAAATAAATCCAGGTGAACCGCTTGATAAAGATATTTACGATTTGCCTGCCGAAGAATTGCAAAATGTTCCTTCAACTCCCGAATCGCTTGCTGCAGCTTTGCATGCTTTGGAAGTTGACCACGATTATTTACTCCGCGGCAATGTCTTTACAGAAGATGTAATTGAAACTTGGATAAACTACAAAATGGAAAAAGAAGTTAAAGGAATTGCCCAAAAACCTCATCCTTATGAGTTTACAATGTATTACGATGTTTAACAATTAATTTTCTTGTTTAACAATAAAAATCCGAATTGAGCGAAAGTTTAGTTCGGATTCTTTAATTTTAAAGAAATACAAGCTTTCCCAATTTTCATTAATTTTGGATAACAAATCATAATTAGAAAGTACAAATGAAATCAAAATTCCTCGTTTTTCTTGTAATTTCCGCAATTTCACTTTTCGGTCAAAATGTAAATATTAAGTTAATTGAAACGACTGATTGTCACGGAGCAATTTATCCATTTAGTTTTCGAGATAACCAACCAAGCAAATTTTCGCTCGCTCAAGTTTATTCTTATGTAAAATCTGAACGGGAAAATCATAATCAGAATGTACTTTTGCTAAATAATGGCGATATTTTACAAGGAACTCCCGATGTTTATTTTTACAATTTTGTAAACACAACTTCGCCTCATCTTTTTGCAGAAGTTATGAATTTTATGAAATATGATGTCGGAAGTGTTGGAAATCACGATATCGAAACAGGGCATTCTGTTTATGATAGATTTCGAAACCAAATTAATTTTCCTTGGCTTGCAGCAAATGCGATAAACGAAACAACAAACGAACCTTATTTTCAACCTTATACAATCTTCGAAAAAGAAAATGTGAAAATCGCCGTTTTGGGAATGATTACTCCAGCAATTCCAAATTGGTTACCAAAAATTCTTTGGGAAAATATGTTTTTTGACGATATGGTTTCAACTGCCGAAAAATGGACAAAAATTATCGAAGAAAAGGAAAATCCAGATTTGTTAATCGGACTTTTCCATTCGGGCGTAAATGAAAATGGGAATTCAAATTATGGCGAAGAAAATGCCTCGAATATTGTAGCACAAAAAGTTAAAGGATTTGATGTCGTATTTGTTGGACACGATCATCACGGTTGGAATTTCAAAATACAAAATGATTTTGGCGATTCGGTTTTGGTGATTGGCGGAACAAGTTCGGCTCGCACATTCGCAACAGTTGATATTTTATTAGAAAAAAACGGGAATTCCTTTTCAATCAAAAATCTGAAAGGGAATTTGGTTGATGCTTCGCAATTTGTTGCAGATAAAGAATTTATGGAAAAATTTTCTCCGCAATTTGATGAAATTAAAAAATGGGTAAATCAACCAATCGGAGAATTTACAAAGCAAATTAACTCGCAAGATGCTTTGTTTGGCGAATCGGAATTTGTTGATTTAATTCAAAAAATTCAGCTTGATTTAACAAATGCAGATATTTCTTTTGCTGCTCCGTTGAATATGAATACATCAATTGATTCTGGGAAAATTTACATTCGTGATTTATTCAAACTCTATCACTACGAAAATTTCCTTTACACAATGCAACTTTCTGGCAAGGAAATTAAAGATATTCTCGAATATTCTGCTGAAAAATGGTTCAACCTAATGAAAGATGAAAATGACAATCTTCTAAAATTTGAAAAAGATGAAAACGGAAAGTTGATATTTTCTGAAAGGACAAATTCGCCAAAACTATCTGGTTTGTTTTACAATTTCGAAAGTGCGGCTGGAATCAATTACGTAATTGACGTAACAAAACCAAAATGGGAAAAAGTTAAAATTACATCACTTGCAAATGGCGAATTGTTTGATTTCACCAAAATTTACAAAGTTGCAGTAAATTCATATCGGGGAAATGGTGGCGGCGGACATTTGACTTTCGGGGCAAAAATCCCAAAAGAAGAACTTTCAAAGCGGATTTTGTCTTCAACTGATAGAGATTTGCGATTTTTGATGATGAATTGGATTATCGAGAAAAAAGTTGTTCAGCCAACTTTATTTGGGAATTGGAAACTTGTTCCAACGGAATTCGTCAGAAAGGCTGCTGAAAATGATAAAAAATTAATGTTTGATAAATAGTTGAAAATTAAAGAGTTAATAGTATTTTTTGTTAGTTTCCTTGCAATTTACCCGCAAGAAAAACCAAGCAATATTTTCTTTTCAATTGAAAATAGATATAATTTACAATTTCAGAATTTACCCGAAAACAACTTCGAACTTTATTCTGGAACATTTTCACCTTCTTTTTATGAACCAAGTTTGGAATTCCAAGCCAAATATTCAGCCACTCAAACACAAAATTTATTCGGAGATTTCTATCAAAAATCAATTAACAAAGAATTTTCATCATTCCAAAAAGTTTTAGGAATGATTTCTACTTCTGCGGCAGTTGGTTTGGCGGGTTATCATATTTATAAATATTCTGACGAATATGAATTATCAAGTAAAAAAAGGAAATAAAATGAACATAATTATAACTTTTGCAGTTTTAGTTTTTAGTATTAACATTTTTGCACAAGGAATTTTTATTCCAAATGAGATTAAAAAAGCCGTTGAAAAGCAAACTCGCACTTTGAACGGAATTCCAGGCGAAAAATTTTGGATAAATCATGCAGATTACAAAATTGAAGCAGAAATCAATTTTTCTAACTCGACAATTATCGGAACTGAAAAAATTGTTTATCACAATGAATCGCCAGATACGTTAAAAAGATTGGTAATTCGACTTTTAAACGACATTCAAAAACCTGGAGCCACTCGCGATAATTTTTGGGGAAATGGGAAATTTTTAGATGAAACATTAATAAAAAACATCGTTATCAATAATCATAAAATTGATGTTTCGGATACAAGCAAGGAAATCAATCGCGGTTCAACAAACCTTTTCGTAAATCTTAAAAATTATATTCTTCCAAAAAGTAAAAATGAAATCGAAATTTCATGGGAAATGGTAGTCCCAAGTGAACGAAAAATTAGAATGGGCAATTTTGGTGGCGGTGAAATGTTTGTTGCTTATTGGTATCCACAAATTGCAGTTTACGACGATGTTTTTGGCTGGGATAATATTGATTATCAAGGAAATGTTGAGTTTTACAACGACATCAATAATTTTGACGTAAAACTAAAACTTCCCAAAAATTTTGTGATGTGGTCAACTGGAATTTTGCAAAATCCAAAAGAATTATTTTCTGATAAAATCCTAAAAAAGTACGAAAATGCTAAAAATTCCGAAGAAGTTGTCAGAATTATTACTTCTGAAGATAGAAAAGAAGGAAATATCACAAAAGATAGCGAAAATCTGATTTGGCACGTAATTGCAGAAAATGTCCCCGATTTTTCATTCGCAATTTCTGATAATTATTTGTGGGACGGCAGAAATCTGAAAAATAACAGTCCAAAAAATCCAAATGTATTTGTTCAAGCAGTTTATCGAGAAGGTTCACCTTTTTGGGAAGATGCTGCCGAAATTTCAGCAAAATCAATAAAATATATGTCTGAAATTTTGCCAGGTTTTCCATATCCTTATCCATCAATGACTTCGGTTACAAATGGCGATTCTGATGGCGGAATGGAAACTCCGATGATGGCAAATGACGGAGCACCAAAAGAGTATTCCAGCTTTGTTGGTTTGCTTTTCCACGAAATTTCGCACACATATTTCCCATTTTTTATGGGGACAAATGAACGCAGATTTTCTTGGATGGACGAAGGTTGGGCTACACTTTTCCCAAAAGAAATTATCGAAGAATATCAAAAAGATGCAAAATTGAAATATTGGGAAAGAATAGTGAAAAGTTTCGAGTATGAATCGGGAAATTCGATGGATATTCCGTTAGTTACGCCGTCTTTTTCAGTTAAAGGTGGTTATCCGCGAATGAATTTTTATCATCGACCAGCAATGGCTTATATGGAATTGCAACATCTATTTGGGAAAGAACTTTTCCATAAAGCAATTTTTGATTATATGAACACTTGGCAAGGAAAACATCCCATTCCAACTGACTTTTTCGCAAGTTTTGAAAAAACATTTGGACAAGATTTATCTTGGTTTTGGAAACCTTGGTTTTATGAATTTGGGACAACAGATTTGTCAATTGATAAAGTAAAAATTGAAGGAAATGAAATTTTTGTGGCTATTAAAAAAGATGGAAATTTACCAACAAGAATTGAAATTACAATAACTTACAAGAACGAGAAAATACAAACAAAGGAATTTTCAAGTCTTGAATGGAAAGACAAAAACTTATCAATTTTCAAATTTGAAAAACTTGGCGAAGTTGCAAAAATTGAACTTGGCAGCTCAGAAATTCCAGATGTGAACCGAAAAAACAATATAATAGAGTATTAAATCGAAATTTGAGTTTGCTAATTTTTAGTTAAAGTTCATTCTCAGACGTTGATGTCTGTGATTTTCTACTTTCATTATTAGGTAGCACAGACGTTCCCGTCTGTGAATGAAAACCGTCTAAACCTGTAATGTACAAATCTATACTTAAATGTATGTACAAGCCTTCCAAGGTTTTTTCAAATTCGGGAACGTTTTGTACTTCATCAATAAACACATAATTTGTTGCGTTCTTTTTGAGATACTTTATTATGTAATCGTAAATCTCTTCCCAATTTTTTCTGCTAAAAACGGGATTTGGGTATATCCAAATTGATTGAAATAATGGAAACTTTTCCGTTTTCTTTACGCAGCAAGTCTTGAAATTGTGCCATTAAAGTTGATTTTTCACAACGACGAACTCCTGTGGCAACCCTAATTTAATTTTTATCTAAGTGTATCTAAATATCGTTTACGTGTATAGTTTTCAGAAAGTAATAATAAAGAAATTCCTAAAACTATTCTAAAATAAAAACATTTAGGAATTTTATAATTCCCTTTTTCGGTAAAGAGATTGTCTTAAACTCGTCTGTTTAATTAGTTTTATCTTAGTATTATCTGCATAAACTTTTGTTGTTATGATTATTTTGTGTTTGTGTTAATTATTCTTGGGTTAGGAATTCTCAGAAAATAAAACATTACGAACAAAGTTACTATCGCAGTTGTTAATAATGCAACTGTCGAACTGAACTGAAACCAAAGCAATCCAGTAAGTGAACTTGCCAACATTGAGCAGATGCTTTGAAGTCCCGCAAAAGTACCGATTGCTGTTGCAGTATCTTTTTTATCGGTTATATTTGAAATCCATGCTTTTGAAATTCCTTCTGTAGCAGAAGCATAAATTCCGTAAAGAAAAAATAATCCCCAAAAAAAGTAAAGATTTGTATTTACTGAAATACCAAAATATACAGTCGCAAATAAAGAAAGTCCGATAATAAAAATTGTTTTTAGTCCTACTTTATCAGCAATTATACCAATAGGAAAAGCAAACAAAGCATAAATAAGATTGTAAAAGATATAAACTCCGATAATTATTTTATCATCAAATCCTGCTTGTTTTGCTTTAAGTAAAAGAAAAACATCTGAACTATTAAAAAGTGTAAAAATTAAAAGTCCGATTACCACTTTTTTATATTCTGCTGGGCTCCCCTTCCAATATTTTAGGAATGAAAAAAAAGGCGTTGAACTTTGTGTTTTTTGTTTCACTAATTTTTTTTCTTTTAAGAATAAAGTAGATAAGACCGCAAATAAACCTGGAATTAGTGCGATAAAAAAAAGTGTCTTATAATCTTGCGGATAGTAATACAGATAAAGTAAAGCTAATGTGGGACCAATTACTGCTCCTAAAGTATCCATTGAGCGGTGGAAACCAAAAACTTGTCCTTTTGTTTGTGGAGTTGCTTCATCTGAAAGAATTGCGTCTCTTGCACCAGTACGAATACCTTTTCCAAAACGGTCAAGAGTTCGTGCAAAGAATATCCATAGTGGGAATGTAAAAATTGCCATCATTGGTTTAGAAATAGCACTAAAAGTATATCCAATTTGCACAAATGGAACTCGTTTTGCCGATGTGTCCGAAAGTTTACCAAAATAACCTTTACTCAATCCCGCTGTTGCTTCGGCAAAACCTTCAAGTATCCCGATTAGCAAAATTGAAAAACCAATTGTTTTAAGATAAATCGGTATAATAGGATAGAGCATTTCGCTTGCCATATCTGTAAGTAAACTAACTACTGATAAAATCCAAATTGTTTTTGTAATATATTTTAACATGTGTCTCACTACTTATTTAAGTTAAGTTTTGTACTATCGGTTTTAAGTATAGATAATAGTTTTGTATATGGTGCTGTATAGCGATTCAAAGTAGTTTTGTGTCAAGTTATATAAACTTTGATACAAAATAAAAAGCTCAACTAGCTACTATAAATGCTTTTTGTTGTAAAATCTCTATTTACTAAAAATCTTCTAATCAATAGTGCGATTTTCGTTCCAATAATAACTATCAGGATATTGTCTTTCCCCAAAAATTGCTGTTCCAATTCTAATAATTGTTGCTCCTTCTTCAATAGCAATTTCTAAATCACCGCTCATTCCCATTGAAAGTTCTTTCATCTCTACATTTGGTATTTGAGCTGCAATAATTTCTTTTTGGATACTTTTCAATCTTTTAAAACATTGCCTAACTTTATCACCGTCTGAACTAAATAAACCTATTGTCATAAGTCCTTTTATTTTTAAGGTATTAAACTTTGCAACTTGTTTTGTAAAATTCACCGCTTCTTCTGGTGCAATACCAAATTTACTTTCTTCGTTAGAGGTGTTTACTTGAATAAAAATATCTATTGTTCTATTTTCTAAACGTAGTTGGTTGTGCAATTTTTCTGCTAAACTCATACGGTCAAGTGATTGAATACAATTGATGTTATATTTTAGAATTTCTTTAACCTTATTTGTTTGTAAATGCCCAATGAAATGCTGTTCGTGATTAAACTCTTGTAAACAATCAAATTTTTGCTTTATTTCTTGAACTTTATTTTCGGCGATCAATGTTTCTCCACTTACAAACGCTTCTTTTATTCTATCACAACCTACAGTTTTTGTTGCAAGTAACAATTTTATCTCATTTTTATTTCTCCCACTTTTCAAGCAAGCATTATTTATTCTATTATGTACTTGTTTAATATTGTTTGCAATGGTTGAAAAAGATTTATCTAATTTAGCGACATAAACCCATGCTTTTTTGCCTGATGCAAATGTTTCTAGCACTCGTTTGTAATCACTTACTTCATATTTATCTGTCTCGATTAGTTCTTCTTCGGTAATTTCAAAAATAGTTCCTTCTACTACATCATTTGGACTATATGTTTTTACAGCTATTGGATGAAATTCTTTATCGCTTATTTTCAAGACTTCTATGTCAGTAATTTTAAGTTTATCAAGTTTATACCCAAATAATGTATCTTTTTGCCCTATTAAGAGGCGACCATAGTTTTCAATCTGAACTTTTTCTAATTGTAAAGTTCCATACGAAAAAAGATAATGTTTTTTTTCATTCATCTGTAGTTTTCATTTCTCCTTTTACTTAAGGCAAAAAGTAATAGTTGTAGATTAAGTTATTTGTTACTATCAAATTGTTATCTGAACTGCGAGAAAATTTTCAATTTTCATTACTAATTTTCACATTTCATGTCGGGGATTAATGTCAGATAAATAATCATTTACATTTTTTGTAAAATTATTATGGTCAACAATACATAAAAAATAGTTTTTTTCTCACAACTTAATGAACTTTAATGTTTCCCCTTTTGAATTTACAACATAATATACACCAACGGGGAATTTTGACACATCAACCAATTTTATTTTTTTCAAAAAGGATACTTTCTCACCTAATGAATTATAAAATGTATAATCGTCTTCAATATTAAAATTTATGTTTTGGGTAGTCGGGTTTGGATAAAGAGAAAAGTTTTTGTTAGTACCAATTGGAATTTCATTAGCTGATAATATTACCAAGCTGTCAGAGTAACAAAAATTATTTAGAGAAGCTAAATCGAAGACCTTTATGCGATATTGATTTGAGTTTTCTAAATTTTCGGGAACAAGCCATTGATAGTTTCCGTCATTTTCGGTTTGGGCAATTATATTTGAATGAAATCCGCATTCGTAGTAAAGTTCTATTCCTACATATTCACTTGAATTTTGAGAAGTCCAAACAATTTCTATAGTATTTCCGGGCGTTAAACTGTCGCTTATGGAGGGCGAAATTATTTCAATATCATTAGTTCGTGGATAATTCCCTGGGAAAATCCAATTATAATTGGTGCTAACACCTTCCCATTTCACGTGTTCGCCAGTCATAAACACACATTCTCCAACCTTTGTGTTATCGGTTTGCACCCAATATGTTTTGTTAAATCCTTGCGGAAAATCGTCAATAAATGAAGAGTTTGTAATTGTCGTAGTTTCTAAAACACAAATAGGTTCTGCCTCATCAAGTTCAGTGTAACGATGTGTGAAAGTGCAATTGTCGAAATAAAAATTGCCTAATGTAACTTTTACCGATTTGCAATTATTTGCAATAAACTGACAATCTGAAAAAGATATATTATTGCCAGGTTCCCAAAGGTGTATTAAAAAAGGAAGTTCGGGGTCAACGTAAACACCAAATTCGGGATGAAGTAAATCTTCGAAATTGCAATTATTGAATTTGGTTGCCATCTCGGGGTCAACATCTCCAAAAGCCACAAGAAAAGTTCCGTAAATATTACAATTGTTGAATATTAATCCTGGTCTATTTGCCCAAATCGGATAATTTGTTGTTCCCCAAAAGGTGCAATTCTCAAACGTAGAGAAACCACCATCTCCAGAATGTGAAACCATCCCTTCGCCTGAGTTATTAATAAATTCACAATCTATAAATTTACCGCCTCTGCATACTGAAGTTTCGGCTTCAATATCTAATCCACCGCCAGGAGGTGAGCTTATATTAGCTTTTCCTGTATGATTAAACTTGCAATTATATGCTGTTAATCCAATACCACCTACCCAAGATAAACCTTGTCTGCCGTTATATTCGCTTATTGTGTTTTCAATAACGGTAACGGTTGGGTTTGACGAGGGTGTCAAGTCATAAAATCCAACCTCTAATCCGTCTAAACCGTGATGATGCGTGTGGATATTTCTTATCAATATATTTGAACTTCCTAATAATTTTATCCCAGATGCTTCCAATTGAATGCCAATATCGCCCCAATAACCGCCTACAATAAGATTTTGAAGATTCCCGTCTAATTCAATATTATCGATTAGAATATTTGTAGAATTTTCGATAAAAAAAATGTCACCGACTTGGGCTACATAATTAGGTTTTACAAAATCGACCGTATCAGGATAATTATTGTAAACTTCTCCTGTAAGCGGGTCGAATGAGCCATAATGCAAGCCGTCAGCTATTCTAATGATTGCACCAGTTTCGCCTTCGATAATAATATTATTTACTCCTGCAATATTAAAAATCTCAGTATTTTGATAGTATTGCTCGCTTGTATCTGGGTTTTGGTTGATATTTTGCTCGCCTACAATATACAAACCTGCGGGAATTATCAACTTGCCTGTTCCGTATTGTTGAATAGAATCGGCCGCCATTCTGAAATATGGGCTGTCGTTAATTTCGTCGTCGGGGATCGCTCCCAAATCTACAATATTAAAAACAGGACCATTGAAGGCAACAACCCAAGCCGAATCGAAAGGATAATCAGTTGTGTATTGAGCTTGTGCTGTAAAGTGGAATAAAACAATAATTATTCCTACTAATAACTTGATTTTCATTCTTTTATTCATAGTTATCTTTATAAAATTGTCTTTCGTTTAAATTGCCGGTAACGGATGAAAGTATATGCCGTAAG
>DYLK01000066.1 GCA_020722065.1 Melioribacter roseus | reverse complement strand
CGGAACTTACTTTTAAAAAGCGTGGATTTACAGGGCTTTGCTTCTGATTTTTTTTGACTTCTGTAGCTACATTTTCATAATATCCTCTATTTTTATATTGAATAATTTTATCATTTCATTTTGAATTTCGTCCAGTTCAGGGACTAAAATTTTCTTTATTTTATGTCCTATTTCTAATTCACTTACTTTAATGTTGTTTAATTCATCACAAATGTCATCGTACAACAATTTGCGATTATTTTTCTCATTGTAATTCTTTAACCAAGGATAAATAGCGGTTTCCAACTCTTTAACAATGGCATACGAAAACATTGACACAAGAACATGTCCCCTTGTTTGAGCCTCGTTTACATGAAAAATTGGTCTGATATTTAATTTGTCTGTCTTTAAATCTCTAAAAGCATGTTCTACATTTTGTAATTCTTTATATTTTTCTCTAACTTCTTTGCTTGTCATTTGTTCTTTTGGAACAGTAGTTTCTATTACATATTTTCCGTCTAAACTCTTTTGTTCTTGATACTTATCGAGGTCGTAATCAATCTTAAATTCATCATTGGTAATCGTTATTGTGTAGAACTTCGACATCTTGTAATGCTCCAAAGCTTTTGTGCTTCTATACTTGTAATTTTCAAGCGTTTTTTGAGTAAAAACAGTTACTAATTTTTTATTCTTATGACCGTTTTTTATTTTTTCTAAATTGTCTAAATTTTGCTGTCTGCGTTTTTTCCACGATTTTTTTATTGCACTTATTTCTTGCTCAAACCTTGATTTTAAGTTTTCTCTTGTTTGATTTTTTTCTTTTTGCAATATTGGATTATTACACAAAATGTATCGAGTACCGGCTTCTTCTATTTCAACTAATTCGCTTGAAAATAGCTCTAATTGTATGACTTTGTCGTTTATTAATGCCCTTATTTCACTGTTTGATAAAGCACTTATGTAAAAAATACTCTGACGTTCATCTGCCGAGAGTTTTTCTAAATTTAATCGAATACGCATTCCTCTGTCGCCTACCAAAATTATATTTTTAGCACCAAATTGTTCTTTTAAAGCCATTAACTGACCATTAACTGTTTTATAATCAAGTTCATTTCCTTTGAACACTTCAATTTTCAAAGGAAAGCCCTCGCTATCAGTAATAAGACCAATAGTTATTTGTTTTTTCCCTTTTTTACCGTCTCTATTGTATCCAAATGCCGACAGAACATTTTGAGTTCCTTCAAAATAACTGCTTGTTATGTCGTATAAATAAATATCATTATGTCGTTTTT
>DYLK01000021.1 GCA_020722065.1 Melioribacter roseus | reverse complement strand
GATTAATCTGTGATTCAGACTTTTTTAATTGTCAGACGAGGACGTCTGAGCTACCAAAACATCCTCAAATCATCCAATCACTCTGTACACTGATTACTAAAAATTCATGTTTGTCAATCTTTTTTCAAAAATCTTCTTCTTTCAGTGGGGTCAAGTATGGATTTTCTAATTCGAATTGAAAGCGGAGTAACTTCAACTAATTCATCATCTTTTATGTACTCAAGAGTTTCTTCGAGTGAGAATTTAATTGCTGGAGTAATCTTAGCGGCTTTATCAGAGCCAGAGGCTCGCATATTTGTTAGTTTTTTTTCACGAGTTACGTGAACTTCAATGTCTGTATCTTTATTGTATTCACCAACTACTTGTCCCATATAGACAGTTTCACCTGGTTCAATAAAAAATTTGCCACGATCTTGAAGTGAATCAATCGCATAAGCAGTTGCTTGTCCGCTGTGCATTGCAATTAGAGAACCAGAATTTCGTTGTGGAATTGAGCCTTTGAAAAATTCGTATTGATAAAATCTATGGTGAATAATTCCTTCGCCAGAAGTAATTGTTAAAACTTTATTTCGTAAACCTATTAAACCACGTGAAGGAATATGAAATTCTAATTTGGTTAGATTTCCTTTTGCTTCCATTTTTATCATTTCCCCTTTTTTCTGACTTACCAGTTCTATCACTTTTCCAGCGGTTTCATTTGGAACATCAATTACAAGAATTTCTATTGGTTCAGCCTTTTTGCCATCAATTTCTTTATAAATAACTTTTGGAGCTCCAACAGCTATTTCATAACCTTCTCGTCTCATATTTTCAATTAGAACAGAAAGGTGTAAAATTCCGCGTCCTGAAACTTTATAAGTATCTGGCGAACCTGTATCTTCAATTCGTAAAGCAACATTACTTTTTAACTCTTTTTGTAATCTTTCAAAAAGATGTCGGGATGTTACATATTTTCCTTCTTTTCCGTACAAAGGAGAAGTATTTACAGTAAAATTCATACTGATTGTTGGTTCATCAATTGCAATAATTGGAAGCGGTTCTGGATTTTCGGCGTCTGCAATTGTGTCTCCAATATCGATATTTTCAACACCAACAATAGCACAAATATCCCCTGCGGGAACTTCGTCCACTTCTTTTCGCAACAAACCTTCAAAAATAAATAGTTGTCGAATAGCTGCTTGTGAAATTTTTCCAGACCTTTTTATTATGCTCAATGGTTGATTTTTCTTTAAAATACCTCGAAAAACTCTTCCAATTCCAATTCTCCCAACGTATTCACTATAATCTAATGTAGTAATTTGCATTTGAGTTGTGCCGTCTTCAAAAATTGGTTGTGGAATATATTCAATAATTGTATCTAAAAGTGGCGTTAAATCAACTTTTGGGTCAGATAATTTTTTTACTCCCCAACCATTTCTTCCGCTTGCATAAATTACAGGAAAATCGAGTTGGCTTTCATCTGCATCTAAATCTATAAATAAATCGTAAATTTCATCCAAAACTTCTGCTGGACGATTATCTGCTCTATCGATTTTATTGATTACAATAATTGGTTTAAGATGAAGATGAAGAGCTTTTTCGAGTACAAAACGTGTTTGTGGCATTGGTCCTTCAAATGAATCTACTAACAACAAAACGCCGTCAGCCATTTTTAGAACTCGTTCAACTTCACCGCCAAAATCTGCGTGTCCTGGAGTATCAATTAAATTAATTTTAGTGTCATTATACGGAATACTAATATTTTTTGCTAGGATTGTAATTCCACGTTCTCTTTCGAGATCGTTAGAATCTAAAAATCTTTCTTGAACAACTTGGTTTTCCCTAAAAATTCTACTTTGTTTTAAGAGTTGGTCAACAAGTGTTGTCTTTCCGTGGTCAACGTGAGCGATAATCGCAATATTTCTAATCTTTTGCATAGTTTCTTTATTTTTTAAAAATGAGTTGGCAATTAAACCTTTTTTATTGATTTTTCAAATTTTCTGATGATAAATTACTCATATTTCATACCAAGTTAATTTTTGATATTCTTAATAACTATACAAATTGTGCAAAAAACATACAATTGGATTTTCCGATAACGGATTTTTTTAATAAATAAATGAAAATATTTGGCTTGAATTTTGATTTTTTCTATCCTTTTTGGAGGAACTATGAAAAAGTATTTTGCATTAATTATTATCATTCTATCATTTTCGGCTTGTTCAACAACTCAATATTATTCAACTTTAGAACCAGATGGAATTGAATATTCGCAAGAAGATGGGAAAAATATTGTTGCTTATGAAGATTCAACTATAACAATTTTAACACATTTCGAAGAATTCTCAGAAGACGGTGCTGTTTTTTACACCGAAATTACAAATAATAGTTCCGATTCAATTTATGTAAATCCAAACGATTTTTTCTATGTTTATGATAATCCTAATACTCAATATTCAATAAAAAATGCCATAAATCCTGAAAATAAAATAAAGGAAATTCAAAATTCAATTGAAAACCAAGATGCTGCTCACAATATAAATATTGGTGCTAATTTAATTTTAGGGATTTTTGGAATTATAGTTGGAGTTTCAGATGACAATCCTGAATTAGCTTTCGAAAGTGCAATTAATACTTCAGAAAATATTATTGAAGAATCTATATATTATAATGAGCAAATGGATTATGCAAAAAATTCAATTACTTTTTGGCAAGAAGAAGTTTTGCATCCCAAAACATTAGCTCCAGAAGAATATTGTAGCGGATTTGTATTTTTCCCTTTTAGAGAAGAAGCCAAAAATTTTAAGATAATTTATAATGTCGATTCTCATTCGGCTGAAATTCCGTACAAATTCATAAAAATAAGAATCAATTAAAGTTAATTTTATTTGATTTTTAACATTCTATCAAGCATTTGCAAATCGCTAACCATACAGTTGTTCCAAAATTCGTGAAAACCAGTTGCCCAAAATGTTGCAATTTTTCCATTTTCTTCTTGTGCATTTACTATACTATTTGCTAAAGCAATTGCTTTTTCGTAGTAAATTTTTTCTTTTGTAGCCGAATATGCAGATAAAAACGTGTCAATCATTTGCACTGCACTTGCATCAATGGGAACGTAGCAAGCATATTGTTCTAAAACAGAAGGCGTTCGCCAACTTTTTGATGAATTTCCCCAAGTATCATAAATTTTAGGATTTTGCCAAACGACAAATTGGTCTTCGCAAAACGCCACTAATTCTTTTCCTAACTTTATGTAATTACTATCTTTATCTGAATTTTTGAACAAATATTGAGCAAACCACGAGGCTTCATATTTTGTTAGATTTGCATACATTTTTTGAGCTTCAACATCTTCAAACTGTCCAGTCCAATTGTAAGTTTTCATCGGATTCTCCCAAATCCAATTTATCGCTTTTGCTTTAACTTGCTCAAATTCTTTCAGTTGATATTTATTAATCAAAATATCGAGAAAATTCACAATTCTGATTGGAATGCAAAGTTCGTTTGTAGTTGGTTTTCCAGTTTCCTTTTCGATTCTGATATTCCAAGTTCCGTTTTCCAACTGATTTTTTTGATATGTTTTAGCAATATTTACCGCTGCATTAAAATACTTTTCATTTTTAGTAATTTCATAAAGTTCAAGATAACTTGTTGCGGTTGACGAAGGTTCTGTAATTATCATTTCGTTGCTAAATCTATTTGCCGAAAGTTCACTTCCTTCATAAATTTGTGGGAAATATTCGAGTGGTTTTCCTATTTTTTCAGAATTTTGAATTAGATAATCAGCAGCATTTTGTGCAATTTTAATTGATTTTTCATCATTTGGAAAGTGTTTGTGATATAAAATCATTGAATTTATAACGCTTCCGATTTCCAAAGCAGAATAGCAATAAAGCTGGTGATTTTCGTGATCTGGTTTTGCTTGTTTCAACCAATTTTGCACGTGAATTTGGTTAATCTGAAAAGCTAATCCTTTTTCCAATGCAGTTTGATAATCATATTTTGCATTTGGATAAGGTGGTGAAAATGGTTCAGATTTGTAAAAAATTCTATTTCCCGCAAGATTATAAACGTTCTCATCTTTGCTGATTGCCTCGACTTTTAGATAAATTTCCCCCGCTGGAATTTTATCCCAAATTGGAGAAATTGATTGGAAAGGTGAATTTGCATTAAAAGTATATTCCGTATTATTTTCAAACGAAAATGCTGTGTATTTATAATATTCTGGAGTTTGGATTACCCAACTTGAATTATTAAAATTGAAAGCAGGTGCATAAATAAACATTGTCGATTTTTCGTTCCAAAATGGGGACTCATTTGGTTTTCCTGGACGAATTGGAATTAGCGATTCCGCGATTGCTTGAGATCTCAAATTTCTGTAATAAAGTGAATCTTGAGCAAAATTTCCATTAATAAGTAATAAAAAAGAAAGGAAGAATAATTTTTTCATATCTGCACCTATAGAAAAGCCCGAATTTCATGAAAATGAATTCGGGCTAATTCAAATAATAAATAATTTTTAAGCTTTTAAAACTTCAGTAACCTTTTCTGCAGCTTGTTTAAGATTCATAGCAACAGAGAATTTTAATCCTGAATCTTTAAGAAGTTTGGCGCCTTCAACTGCGTTTGTTCCATCTAAACGAACAACAATTGGGATTGTAACTTTAACTTCTTTTACAGCATCAATCACACCTTGAGCAACGCGGTCGCAACGAACAATTCCGCCGAAAATGTTAATCAAAATTGCTTTAACATTTGGGTCAGAAAGAATAATTTTAAAACCGTTTGCAACTGTTTCTTTATTTGCTGTTCCACCAACATCTAAAAAGTTTGCTGGGTCGCCGCCTGCAAGTTTGATAATATCCATTGTCGCCATTGCTAATCCCGCACCATTAACCATACAGCCAACGTTTCCATCAAGTTTTATGTAATTCAAACCGAATTTACTTGCTTCGATTTCAAGCGGTTCTTCTTCCTCTAAATCACGAAATTGAACAATTTCTGGATGACGGTAAAGTGCGTTATCATCAAAATTCATTTTTGCATCAAGTGCTAAAACATCACCTTGTTTTGTAACAACTAATGGATTTATTTCTGCAATTGATGCGTCAGATTCTTCGTATGCTTTATAAAGAGCCATAAAAAATTTAACTGCATTTTTGAATTGATTTCCTTCCAATCCAAGTCCAAAAGCCAATTGGCGAGCGTGGAAAGGTTGCATTCCTGTCATTGGGTCAATTGTTACTTTAAGAATTTTTTCTGGAGATTCTGCAGCAACTTTTTCGATTTCCATTCCGCCTTCAGTAGAAACCATAAATACATTTTTAGATTGTGCCCTATCTAAAACAATTCCAGCGTAAAGTTCTTTTTCGATATCGATTCCTTCTTCAATCAACAATCTTTTTACAACTTTTCCTTCAGGACCAGTTTGATGAGTGATAAGATTCATTCCTAAAATTTGTTTTGCATATTTTTTTAATTCAGGCATTCCTTTTGCTACTTTAACACCGCCGCCTTTTCCTCGTCCACCAGCGTGAATTTGAGCTTTTACAACCCAAACCTTTCCACCAAGTTCTTTTGCTACTTCAGAAGCTTCTTCAACGGAAAAAGCAACTTTTCCTTTTGGAGTTGCAACTCCATACTTCTTTAAAATTTCTTTTGCTTGATATTCGTGAATCTTCATTTAATCCTCTTAAAGATTTTTTAGTTTTCAAAAAATAGTAGTCAAAATTATCCTTTTTGAACGTAATAAGCAATTTTAGGAAAAAATTAATCAGTAATCAGTGATGTTTAGTTTAGCCCACAGTTTCAACTATGGGACTGTTGGAAATTGACGTCTGACAATTACAAATTCAAGAGATTTCCAAAGTAACAAAATCAGTAATCAATCAACCAACCAACCAATCATTCAATCTCAAAGTCTCAAAGTCAGTGAGCAGTAAACAGTAATTTGTAATTGAAAGTATAACCAAATTAAGTTAGAATAATTTTTCTTTATAAATTATATTTTCTAATGGAAATAATATGAAAATTTCAAGAAAGGAAAACCAATCAAGTCGTCTTCCATTTGTATTGGGCGAAAAAATCCAATATCAGTGCTAAAATATTCTGAAGAAATTCTCATTCCCAAATTAATCAAGCCACTAGTTTCTTCGAATGATAAGATTTCAGAAGAAGAATAATATTCAATAAGAAAAGCTGTTCTTTCGCTTGTGTTAATTTTTGTACCAATTCCAACTAAAAATTTATCATTTTCAACAAAATCTTCTAAACTTGAATAAGATTTAAGATAGTTTATATTAAGATGAAAACTTGCTTTATTGAATTTATAACTTAATACATTTCCAAGTGTTAAAAAGCTATTTTTTGGTGTAAAAGTAAGCGTTGCCGCCAAGGCAAAGGCTTCGTCTTGATAATAATTCTGTTTCACACCAATTGAAAAGGTTTCAATGAAATCAGTTGTAAATGGAAAAAGGGTAAATATGCCAAGATGTGTTCTATCAGAAATTGCATAAGAGTAATTGAGTAAAATCAATTCATAATCTGTAAAATAGGCATTTCCTGCAGGCATTGTGTAGGCAGTTGGCATTGCAAGCAGTTCGTTATCGCCAACTTTATACTCTTGTGAATAGATTACTTGTGAAAAAATTGACACGAATAAAAGAATACTAATTTTTTTCATAATTCTCCCCGGAAGGATTTTTATTAATAATTGTTTTACCAAATATTACAAATATAATTGCTAAAAAGGTAATTGATAGACTAAGCAAAGGAATCATCATCGGAAATTGAACAAAAAAAGTTTGTTGGTTGTTTGTATAAATTTCTGCCGTTAATACATCTTTTGTAAATAATTCTGAAATTCTCAAAGTTTCACCTTTGGGATTTATTACAGCACTAATTCCACCATTTGCAACTCGAACAATATATTTGCGATTTTCAATTGCTCGCAAAACGCTAAATGCTTGATGTTGAAAAGGTCCGCTGGAATATCCATACCAACTATCATTTGTAATTACGACCAATAATTCTGCTCCTAATTTTGTGAATTCAGCAACATAATTTGGGTAGATTGATTCTATACAAATTGCAGTGCCAACGGAAATTGCATCTTTTTCTCGGATTATTTCAAGATTTTTCGCACCTTCGCCAACATTCCAACTTGAAATTCCAACTTCCCACTTAAATAAATCGCCAAGCAAAGGAAGATATTCTACATAAGGAATTTTTTCGCCAAATGGAACAAGCATAGTTTTGTGATATTCTTGAATTTCTCTTTTTTGCGGTGAAAATAAATAAGCTGAATTAAAGGAAGTAAAAGACAAACCTGTATTTTCTATTTTTTTAGCGAATTGCGGAGCTTCTTTTCCAGAATAGAGATTGAAATCGGGCATTCCAGTTAAAATAAAGATTTTGTTTGTGTCGGCAAATTTGTGAATTCTTCTTTTTTCATTTCGATATCTATTGGAAGATAAATAAACAGGCAATGCTGATTCTGGCCAAATAATTAATTTTGCATCCTTTTTTACTGCTGATTTTGAGAGCGAAAGATATTCTTCAACTTGCTCAGAAACATTTTTCCCAGCCCATTTTTCCCACGGATTAAGATTTGGTTGTATCAAACCAACTTTAATTTTTTTGCTTGTGTCGTAAATTTTATTTTCTGCATAGTAAGAATAACCAATTGTAAACAAGTAAAATGCTAACGGCAAGATTAATCTTTTTATATCAACTTCTCTTTTTTTCTGATAATCATAATAAATTAGGAAGAAAATTGAATTTGAAAGAAGAACTACAAGCGAAAGTCCGAAAGTTCCGATAATATCCGCAATTTGAATAAATGAAGAAAAGTAGGCAAGGGAATTCCCAATCAGAAGCCAAGGAAAACGAAATTCTGTTACTGTGTAAAGATATTCAAAACTTACCCAAAAGAAAGGTAGTAAGTAAAAGGCGTAAGTTTTCCCAATCTTTTTCTGGATGAAATAAAAAATTGTTGATGGAATTAAGAATAAAATTGGATTAAAAAACATCAGAGCGACACCGGAAATCATTAAAAATTTATCGGCTTCTTCTGTCCAACTTCCAACCCAATAAAGAGTTATTAAATTAAAAATGAAAGCGAATAAATACATTGCTTTATTAATTTCAAGTAACGAATTTCGTTTGTTTATCACCCAAAAAAGAGGAATTAAGCCGACAAACGAGAAAAGGTAGAATCTGAGCGGTGGAAAAGCAAAACCCATCAAAATCCCACTCAATATAACAAGGAATGTATCTTTATGTTTTATCCAAATTTGCAAATGAACTCCAAAAAGTGAAAAAGATTATGCAAAGTTACATATTTATATTAATTCAAGATTTCGTTTTGTTTGATTTTAAGTAATTTGAAAAGAATTTGCCACAAAAAAAAAGAGCGACAAAAGTCGCTCTTTCAAAAAAGCTAAGATTCAGTTTCAACAATTCTGAAATTGTGAGTAATCTGGACAACGGATTTTAGCATAAAAGTAACTCCGCAATACTTTTCTTGCGAAAGTTCAATTGCTCTAATAACATCTGCTTCCTTAATTCCTTTTCCATAAAAAACATATTCAAGATTTATGGATTTATAATATTTTGGATGTTCGTCAGTTTCTTCGGCGGAAATGTTCATTTCAAACTTTTCTATTTTTACACGTTTTTTCTGTAAAATAGCAATTACATCGCTTGCGGTGCAACCGCCAAGACTTAATAATATTAATTCTTTTGGTCGAATTGCAGCGTTGCTCCCGCCAAAATCTTCTGGTCCGTCCATTGGAATCCAATGATTTGTATCAGTTTTGCCTACGAAAGTTATTCCGTTCAGTTGTTTTATGTGTGCAGTTTTTGTTGCCATTATTTATCCTTTTATTTTTTTAAGATTTAACCTATTTTAATTCTAAAATCCACAATTACTAATTCGTTGTTTTCTGTAACAATCAGTGGATTAATATCAAATTCCAGCAAATTTTTGTTTTCTCGTAACATTTTGCAAGTATTTGAAATTATGGAAATAAGATGTTCAATCTTAATTGGCGATTCACCACGAACTCCTTTAAGAATTGTACCTATTTTTGTTTCAAAAATCATTTCTTTAATTTCATCAGATGTTATGAATGCTGAACGCATCGCAAAATCTTCAAAATAATTTACATATTTCCCCCCAAAACCAAATGTTATCACTGGACCAAAACTTGAATCACGAAATCCGCCAATAAGTAATTCAAATCTACTCTTATGAAAAGGTTGAATTAAAAATGATTCTGGAATTATGTTATGTTTTTGCATTCTTTCTTTTATGGATTTTACGGCAGAAATCAATTCTTTTTCATTTTTTATGTTCAATTCAACCGCACCAAAGTCAGATTTATGTGTTGTTTGCGAATTAATTCCTTTAATAACAATTGGATAATTCTCAATTTTTGTTGTCAAGATTTCTTTATCGGGAATTATAATTCCATCAGAAATGGGAAGTTTATATTTATTGGCAATCTTGTGTAATTCTAAATCATTAAGAAAATCTTTCCCTTTTAATATTTTGGAATTGAAAAGAATTCTTTGTTTTTGATATTCTTCTTTGTGAATGTTGATTTTCAATTTTCTATCGTAATAAAAAAGCAAATCTGAAATAATTTTTGCAGGTTCTTCGGGATTTCTAAATATTGGCTTTCCAAATTGGGAATTTTGTTTGTAATTCGACCAAAATTCTGGCAACGGCATTACAACTTGAAAAATTGGTTTCTTAGATTTGATAGAATTCACGGATTCAACTACAGAAAGTGGTTCAACCATTACGGGTTCAACAAAAATTGAAATTATTGCGTCCACATTTTCATCTTTTAGAATAATTTCATTAGCCAATTTATACATTTCCCAGGTTCCACCAGGAAGTAAGTCAATTGGATTTCCTTTTGCCCCTTCTTTCGGTACAACTTTTCCTAATCTATCAATCGTTTTTTGTGATAATTCAGCAAGAACGAGACCATTTTTTTCGAGAGAATCAACCGCCAATATTGCTGGTCCACCAGCATTTGTTACAACTGCAATTCTATTTCCTTTCGGTTTAGGAAAATTCAAAAATCCTTTGACTGAATTAAACATTTGGGTAATTGTATCTGAACGAATAATTCCAAATTGTTTCATCACCGAATTTACAACTCTGTCTTCTGTGCCCAAAGCTCCCGTGTGCGATGAAGCTGCTTTCATTCCAGCTTGTGATTTGCCTGCTTTCAGAATTAAAGTAGGCTTGTTTGATTTCCCTAAAATGAAAAATTCAATAAACGAAAAACCATCAACAAAACTTTCTAAATAAAAAGTTGAAATTTTGATTGATTTATCATTTTCCCAGAATTCGAGCAAATCAATTTCGTTGATGTCCGCTTTATTCCCAACGCTAATAAAATGTGCAAATCTAATGTCAGTTTCACGAAGGGAATTTATTACTGCTGCCCCTAACGCACCACTTTGTGAAAGAAATCCAACGGCTTCATATTCTGGTTTTTCTGCAACAAATGTGGCATTTAATCTAATTTTAGAATTTGCGTTGATAATTCCCATGCAATTCGGACCAACTAATCTTACATTGTGTTTTCTTGCAAGTTGAAGCAATTCCATCTCGGCAAGTTTTCCTTCTTCGCCAGTTTCTTTGAAACCCGCCGTTACTACAACAATTGATTTCACATTTTTTTCAATCAATTGTTTTACAGAATCCATCACAAATTGTTTTGCAACAACAACAAAAGCCAAATCTATTTTTTCTTGAATTTGCTGAATAGATGAAAAGCAATTGTAGCCTAAAATTTCGGTTGCTTTGGGATTTACTGGAAAAACATTGCCTGAATAATTGTATGTTTTAATTGATTTTAGAATTTCATAGCCGATACTTTTCTCTTTGGAAGAAGCTCCGACAACACAAACTGAATTTGGATAGAAGAAATTACTGATTGAATTTTTCATAATTTTCTCTATTATTTTGATTATTTACGTGCTGCGTATTGTTCGGGAAATCTTTCTTTTAATTTTTGTTGTACGATAGGAGGAACAAATTTATCTACTTCGCCACCAAACATTGCAAGATTTCGGATTATTGTTGAGTTCAAGTAGGTGTATTTTTCGTGTGGCATTAAGAATATTGTTTTAATTTCATCAGCAAGTTTGCGGTTCATTAGTGCCATTTGGAATTCATATTCAAAATCTGTAATTGCACGCAAACCTCTAATTATTCCAACTACTCCAATTTTCCGAGCATAATCTACAATTAAACCGTCGAAAGCTACTACTTCAACATTCGGGAATTCGATTAAACTTGTTTTTAACATTTCAACACGTTCGTCAACGGAAAACATTCCAGTTTTTGCTGGATTTTTTCCCACAGTAACGATTACTTTGTCGAATAAGTCAATTGCTCGGCGAATCACATCGATATGTCCATTTGTAACAGGATCAAACATTCCAGGATAAATAACCTTTTTCATAAAAAACTAATCTCCATTTTCAAATTTATAAATTAAACTATCACCCAATTTCTTAATTGGTTCTTTTTGAAACACTTTTTTATCTTCAATTTCTGTTTGAATTGAGCGTTCAATAATTAATAAACCGTTTTCGGTTAGTAAATTTCTCTTAAATATTTCTTCAAAAACAAGGTAAATATCATCCCTAAAAAATGGTGGGTCAGCTAAAATTAAATCAAATTTAGAATTAGTGCGTTTTACGAATTTTACTGCATCTGATTTCACAATTTCAACAGATTCTAACACGCCTAATTCAGTCGCATTAAAAATTATATTCTGATAAATTCGATAATTTTGCTCGATAAATGTAACTTTTTTCGCTCCTTGACTTAATGCTTCAAATCCTAATGCTCCCGAACCAGCGTAAATGTCAAGAATTGTGGCTTCTTCAAACACAAAAATGTTACGCAAAAAGTTAAAAATTGCTTCACGATTTTTTTCAGTTGTTGGGCGAACTCCTTTCGAATTCGGCACTTTTATTGTTCTTCCACGTAAATGCCCAGAAATTATTCGCATCAACTATTCCTAAATAAAAGTCCAAGTAACGAGAAAAAGTTATTTATGTTATATGCTTTTAGATGTTGTAAATCAATTAGTTTTCCTATTTTCTCAGTTTTTGATTTCATCGGCTGAAAAACACCTTCTTCTATCAAACTTTGGTTTCTTTCAAAACTGCAAGCGGTAAAATCTGACGAATTTTCGAAGAATTTTCGAGATAAAAGTAGTCTTTCATTTACTCTTTGATTAATTTCATGAAGCCGAACATTTTCAGAATTAATTTGCATTATTTTCCCGGAATTTGAAATAATTGTAACCAATGTTTCATCATCACGGTAAATAAAAATATTCCCATTTTCACTTGATTCGCAACTTTTTGCAAAATTCCAAGCAGAAACCGCTGGATGTTCAATCAATTTTAGATTCCAATTATTTCGCGCGGCAAATTTGTGTAATCTTAAAACTATATCTTTTTGTAAATAAAAAACAGCAACTTCAGGATTTGAATTGTTACCGATTAAAAAGTGATTTTTAATGAATTTATCAGGATTTTCATTAGTATGTATTTCTATTTCAAAGTTAACTTGTAATTTGATTTCATCTTTTAGTAATTTCTTTTCAAGTGGGAAAGTTAGAATATTGAATAATTTTGCGGGTAGAATCAGTAAAACATCACCGACAATAGATGTGTTTTCAAATAATTCTTCCAAATTGTTAATGAATTCAATTTCATTTTTTATTGAAAATAAATTTGCCTCAATTGGTTTGTCGAATATGTTATTCGGAGCAAACATACCTTGAGAAAAGTCAAATTGGAATGAAATTAGTTGGTTGTTTGAAAATTCAATACAAGTTTTTGAGTTTGTCAATTTCATTTATTTAAGATTTATTTAATGTAGAATGAGTTTCTTTAAAATAATTAGAAGAAATAGATATTAATTTATTGAAATAAGATTTTTAATTTTATCAAACTTACTTTTACCAATTCCTTTTACTTTAAGTAAATCTTCTTTTTTAGAAAATTTTATCAAATCTTTTCTTTTTTGTAATATCAATATAGCCGTTTTTTCACCAATTCCAGGTAAATCTTGCAAATCTTTTTGAGTAGCCAAATTAATATTTAGTGGATTTGTTTCAGAAAATCTATTTCTTTTTTTTGGCAAATTTTTAGTGATTGGGTTTGTGGTACTCTTTGAATTTTTTTCAATTACTGAAGAATTAAGGATTTTCAAAGAATCGTAATTATGAAACAAGCTGTCTTGTTTCGTATAATCATAGATTGGTTTACTTTCATCTTTATAATTTAAAAAATTGAGCAAAAGTCCAAAAAAAATGGCAGAAACAAGAAAAAGCACAATTTTTAATTCAGAATCAGTAAATCCAATCTTTCTGATTAAATTTTTCATCTGTTTTGCGTTGGCACTTTGATATTTGGTTGATTTATCAAATCTTCAAGCAATTTTCGTTCAGAATTGTTAATATTTTCAGGAATCCAAATATTGATTTTTACTAATTGGTCGCCAGAACCGTGTCTGTTTAAATGCTGAATTCCTTTGTGCCTCATACGTAATAATTTACCTGGTTGAGTTCCAGACGGGATTTTTAATTTAACTTTTCCTGTTAAAGTTGGAACTTCAACTTCCGTTCCCAAGACTGCTTCTGGATAGCTTAAAAACAATTCATAAACAACATCGTCTTCGACACGTTTGAAAAAATCGTGTGGTTCTTCACGGAAAATGACAATAACATCGCCAGCTTGTCCGCCATTTTTACCTGCATTTCCTTGTCCATGTAAAGTAAGATAATTTCCATCACTAACTCCAGCGGGAACATTAACTTTAATAATATCTTCTTTTTGAATTCTTCCTTCGCCTCTGCAAGTTGAACAAGATGATGAAATTACTTTTCCGGTTCCATTACAATTTTTACAACTTGTAATATTAACAAATTGACCAAACATTGATCTAGATACTTGACGAACTTCTCCCGTTCCATTGCAAACAGAACAAGTATGGAAAGAATTATTATCTTTTGCTCCCGTTCCATTGCAAGAAGGACAAGTAACAAATTTGTTTATTTTTACTTTTTTTGTGGTTCCGGTTGCAATTTCTTCCATTTTAAGTTTAATTGTAACTTTCAAGTCAGAACCTGGTGTTCCAGTTGATTGTCGTCTCCCGCGTTGCGATTGTCCGCTACTGAAAAAATCATCAAAAATGGAACCGCTTCCACTACCACCAAAAATATCAGAAAAATGGCTGAAAATATCATTAATATCAGAAAAACCACCATAACCCTGACCATTACTTCCCATTCCAGCGTGACCGTATTGGTCGTATCTTGCTTTCTTTTCATCATTACTTAAAACTTCGTAAGCTTCTGCAGCTTCTTTAAATTTTTCTTCTGCTGCTTTATCATTGGGATTTCTATCTGGATGATATTTCATAGCCATAGTTCTATAAGCTTTTTTAATTTCATCTTTTGTAGCATTTTTGGTTACGCCAAGTATTTCGTAATAATCTCTTTTTGCCATTTGATTTCCTTTAATTTGCTTCGGTACTTACAATTACTTTTGCATGTTTTATCACTTTATCTTTATACAAATAACCGATTTCTACAACTTGCAAAACGGTTTCTGCTGGAACTTCTGTTGATGGCTGTTGAAGTAAAGCTTCGTGAAAATTGAAATCAAATTGTTCCCCTTTTGGATCAATTTTTTGGATTCCCACTTCTTCAAGTTGCTTTGTAAAATTACTGTAAATCAATTTAATTCCATCAATTAATGATTTATAATCTTCTGTTTCTTCTGCGTGCTGAAGCGAGCGTCCCAAATCATCATAAATAGGGAGTATTTTTTTTAACAAATCTTCGCCAGCATATTTGAACATTAAGGACAAATCATTTTCTGTTCTTCTTTTATAGTTCTCAAATTCGGCGGCTTTTCTCTTGAGCAAATCGCTCATTCTCGTTCTATCTTCTTCTAGTAGCTCAATTTGCTTTTTATAATCTACGTTTTCTTCAGATGTTTCAGTCTTTTCTGTTTCTTCAATTTCTTCAGTTTTATTCAATTCGTTTTCCATTTCTAATTCTTCATTTTGATTGTTTTTTTTGCTCATATTTATCTCTCTTATTTATAAACTTAATCTTTTCATTTCTTTTGATATTTGTTCTGCAAGATATTCAATTACAGCAACAGTTTTGGAATATTCCATTCTTGTCGGACCGATAATTCCCAAAGAACCGTTAATTTCGCCAACTTTATATTTTTTGGAGATGAGGCTATAATCTTCCAAATTTTTGTCTTTTTGTTCTAATCCAATGGAAATATTTGTCGAAAAAAGAGTGTCGTTACTCGATTCTTGGATTAAATGAATAATTACATCTTTATTTTCAATTAATTCAATAATGCTACCAAATTTTCCTGTTTCTAGAAATTCTGGGTGAGAAAGTGCTTCTTTTGCTCCGTAAATGTAAGCTTTTTCGTCATCATTATTATCAGAAAATATTTTGTCAGAAGAATCTAAAAAGAGTCTAATAATTGGTTGCAAAGACGTGTTCATCTTATCGCGAAAACGTTCTGGGAACGATTCTTTAATCTGTTTAAAAGTAAGTTCTGAAAGTCGCTGATTTAACAATTTTTCAACAACCTGAAGTTCCTTTTTTTCAATTTTTGTGCTAATTTCCAAAGTAATTGTTCTAACTAGACCAGAGAAAATTTCAATTACAATTAATATTCGAGAAGTTGAAAGTTGAACAATCTGGATTTTTTTTAGTTTTGCTTCCTCAAATTGCGGATAAGTTACACACGCGATTTGATGTGTGATTGTGCTTAGTAATTCGGCAGTAGTTTTAATAATATCTTTGTCAGAAACAGCGGTTTTTAGATTGGCATCAATAAAGTCTTTTTCATTTTGGTCAAGAGAAATTCTTGGCATTAACGAATCAACGTAAAATCTGTAACCCAAATCGGTTGGAATTCTTCCAGCAGAAGTGTGCGGGTGATTGAGAAATCCTAAATCTTCTAAATCAGCCATAATATTTCTGATTGTTGCTGGCGAAAGTCCGATCTCATATTTTTTTGCAATATTTCTCGAACCTACCGGAGTTGCGGTAAGAATATATTGGTGAATAACATATCGCAAAATTGATTTTTCGCGTTCTTTTAATATTTCTTTTAACATTAATCTTTTAAATTAGCTTTGCAAACTTACAAAAAATGAACTTTTTTTGCGAACAATACGATGCTTTTCCTTAACTTCAGTTTCTTAATTATAGAAAATTAAAACGATATGGCAAAATCATACAAAGATTCCGGCGTTGATATTTTAGCCGGCGAACAAATGGTAAATAACATAAAAGATGTTGTAAAACAAACATTTAATAAAAATGTTCTAACTGGACTTGGTTCTTTTGGAGCATTTTACAGTTTGGATTTATCTGATTACAGAGAGCCAGTGTTAGTTTCAAGTGTTGATGGCGTTGGAACAAAGTTAAAAATTGCAATAGAAATGGGCATTCACAACACGGTTGGGCAAGACTTAGTAAATCATTGTGTAAATGATATTGCGGTTGGCGGAGCAAAACCACTTTATTTTTTAGATTATCTTGCTTTTGGAAAGTTGAATCTAAAAATCTCGCAAGAAATTATTGGTGGCTTTGCAAAAGCTTGTAAAGAAAATGAAGTCTCGCTGATAGGCGGTGAAACTGCTGAAATGCCAGGAATTTATGCGGAAAATGATTACGATATGTCTGGAACAATTGTAGGAATTGTTGAGAAATCCAAAATAATTAATGGAAATTCTGTCTCAAAAGGAGATGTGCTAATTGGTTTCCCTTCAAATGGATTGCATACAAACGGATATTCTCTTGCTCGGAATGTACTTTTTGAGCGACTTTCTGTAGAATACAAATCTCCAGATTTGCAATTTTCACTTGGGGAAGAACTTCTTCGAGTTCATAAATCATATTTATCATTAATAAATAATCTAAAAGAGAGTTTGGAGATAAAAGCTTTTTCTCATATTACAGGTGGCGGAATAATTGGGAATACAAAACGCGTTGTTCCAGTTCAACATAAAATCGCGATAGATTGGAGTTCGTGGGAAATTCCACCACTTTTTAAATTAATTCAAAAAGAAGGCGAAATTTCTGACGAAGAAATGCGAAATGTTTTCAATCTTGGAATTGGTTTAATTGCTATTGTTGCAAAGGATGATGTAAATCACATTTTTCATTTGTCAAAAACACTTAATTTTGAATGCAAAATAATTGGAGAAATTCAGTAGTTGCGAAGAGTTTTCGATATATTAGTTTCATTAATTCTAATTGTATTAACAATTCCATTACAGTTTTTTATTTTTTTAGGATTGATTTTAGATTTACAAGAATTTCCAATATTTTTTCAAGAAAGAGGAATAACACTAAATAATGGAAAATTCCGCATCATAAAATTCAAAACATTAAAAAAGTTTTTATCAACATCTGAAGAAACAAACGCATTTCTTAAAACTCAACAACAAAATCACCTTACTAAATTCTCCAAAATTTTACGAAAAACTGGGTTGGATGAAATTCCACAACTCTATAATATTTTATTTGGGGAAATGAGTTTCATCGGACCACGCCCATTTATGATTTCTGATTTGAAATTACTTAAAGAACAATCACCTTATTATTATGGTTTGAGAAAAAATATCAAATCTAAACCTGGATTAACTGGACTTTGGCAACTTTTTGGTGATAGAAGTGAAGGGATTAAGAATTTAGTAGAGCTTGATTTGCTTTATGAATATAATAAGTCAGTAAAATTAGATTTATATTTATTCATTCAAACTTTTATTGTTTTTTTAAAAGAAAAAAACTCCGATGCAATTATTCCGAATCAATCTGCAAAAAAGAATTTATCAACTTTCATTTACTCTTCAACAAGTTTTATAATTAACACAGTTATAAAATCGCAGAAAAATATTATTAAAAAATTAGAAACTCCACCAACATCATATTCAATTCAAATTCCTGAAAATTATTGGGTTAATTCACAAACGCTTTCTGGCGAAGAAAAATTAAATAAAACGATAAAGATTATACACATCAACAAAAGTGAAAATCAAAAAACGGCTTAATCTTCAGTTTTTAGTTTTTCAGTCCTATCTGCCAATTTTAATTTTTCAATAATTTCTTCCAAATTTCCTTCCATTATTGTTGAAAGACTATACAAAGTCAGCCCAATTCTATGGTCGGTAAGTCTATTTTGAGGGAAATTGTAAGTGCGGATTTTTTCGCTTCTATCGCCACTTTTCACCATCGTTTTGCGTTGGTTGGCAATTTCTTTGTTTTGTTCCTGTAATTTTGCATCATACAAACGGGCATTAAGCACTTTCATTGCTTTCTGACGATTTTTTAATTGGGAACGTTCATCTTGACATTGAACAACAATTCCAGTTGGAATATGTGTAATTCTGATAGCTGTTTCAACTTTATTAACATTTTGTCCGCCAGCCCCGCCACTTCTGTAAACATCAATTTTCAAATCATTTGGATCGACATCAACTTGAACATCTTCGGCTTCGGGCATAACTGCAACAGATGCCGCCGAAGTATGTAAACGCCCACTTGCTTCGGTTGCGGGAACACGTTGCACACGATGAACTCCGCTTTCAAATTTCAAATCGCCATAAACTCCATTTCCGGTAATTGACATAATAACTTCTTTGATACCACCAACACCACCCATATCACTAATATCTATAATTTCGTATTTCCATCCAACTTTTTCAAAAAATCGAGTGTACATTCGAAACAAGTCATTTGCAAAAAGTCCAGCTTCATCTCCACCTGTACCAGCACGAATTTCAAGAATAACATCTTTATCATCGTTTGGGTCTTTTGGAATTAGCAATAATTTTATTTTTTCCTCCAAATCGATTTTTGATTGTTTAAGTTCTTCTAATTCAGATTGTGCGAGGGAAACAAGTTCTTCATCCGATTCATTTTCAATAATCTCGAGATTCCCTATGATATCTTGTTCAACTTTTTGATAAGCATCATAAGCTTGTACAATTTCTTGCAACTCACTTCTTTTTCTGCTTAAATCAATCATTTTTTTTTGGTCAGATAGTATATCTGGACTTGATAATTCTACCATAATTTTATCGAATCTGTTCTTTACTTCTTGTAATTTTGCTATAAAATCCATTTTAACCTAAATTTTTAAGATTGTGAATATAACTAAAAATTATGCAAATTTGCCTTTTCAAAAACGAGTTATAAATGCGAAAATTTGATGTTCCCAATAAATTCAGAAGTGAATTAATTACAAAAATTAAACTTGAACGTAAACAAAACGACAGAATGAAACGCGATTTTTCGCCTACAATTCTCAATTATTCTAACGTTACATTTTATCTTTCCAGACATTTTGGATTTTGTTTCGGTGTTGAAAATGCTATTGAAATAGCATACAAAACCTTGAACGAAAACCAAGGTAAACGGATATTTTTACTTAGCGAGATGATACATAATCCAGAAGTAAATAAAGATTTAGAAGAAAATGGAATACTATTTATTCAGGATACTTATGGAAAAAATTTGATTGATTGGGAAGAAATTACTTCGGAAGATATTGTAATAATTCCAGCGTTTGGGACAACAATTTTTACAGAAAATATACTTAAGGAAAAGGGAATAAATCCTTTGCAATATAACACAACTTGTCCTTTTGTGGAGAAAGTCTGGAACAGAAGTAGAGAAATAGCACAAAATAATTTTACAACAATTATCCACGGAAAAGCTCAACACGAAGAAACACGAGCAACATTTTCTCATACCGAAGTTCACGGAAAAGCAATAACAATATTAAATTTAGATGAGGCAAAATTTCTTGCAGAAGTTATTCTGGGAAGTAAATCGGAAAAAGAGTTTTATGAAAAATTTGGGACCAAGATTTCTGAGAATTTCGATGTAAATAATGATTTAATAAAAATTGGAGTTGTAAACCAAACAACTATGTTGGCTGAAGAAACATTAGAAATTACAGAATATTTACGAGAAATTATGATTAAAAAGTTTGGGATTGAAAAAATATCAGAGCATTTTGCTGATACTCGCGATACTTTATGTTACGCCACAAATGATAATCAAACTGCTACCAAAGAATTGTTAAAATCAGATGCAAATATTTCTATTGTTGTTGGTGGTTACAATAGTTCAAACACAACGCATATTGTTAAAATATTAGATGAAAAAATGCCAACCTATTTTATCAAAAACGAAAGTGAAATTAAATCAAAAAGCGAGGTCCATTTTTTTGATATTCACACAAAAACGATGAAAGTTGATTTAGAATTTTTATCTAAATATCAATTCCCGAAGATTGCTTTAACAGCTGGAGCATCTTGCCCAGATTCTGAAATCGAAAAGGTAATTAATAAAATTATATCATTTTACAATTAGAACATTTTAAAATAAAAAACCTCTCCTAAATTGCTTCAAGAGAGGTTAATAAAAAAGGGGAAGAATTAGAATCTTAAACCAACTCCAAATGAGTGAACGTCACCAAGATCTTTGAATTGTTGATATGCATAATCAAAATTCATCCCAAAAAATCCAAAATCATCATAATTTATCCCAAAGCCAGCTGTTAAACCTTTTTGGGTCTTCTCTAAAAATAATGTTTCGTAACCAGCACGGATTTTTACAATTTCATCAAGTAATGATAATTCTGCTCCAACATTCATCCAAGGATAATTGTCGTTTGGATAAATTACATCAGTTGCGAGAGTAAGTCTGTAATCTTCGCTAAAATTGAAATCTTTGGCTAAACCAAGTTGCAATCGAAGCGGAAGTTCAAAAGAATCTGTGGCAAGGTAAACATCAACAGATTCGTTATTCCCGCCAGTAGTTTCATCTGAATCGAAGCGTTTTAATAAATCTTCGCCAGACATTTGCATTTTTGTTCCGTAATTTGAAATACTTGTTGCAAACTTTAATCCCCAAAATGGAGTTAAGAAGTTTGTTCCAATATCAACTGCTAAACCATCAGAAGCTGATTTTGATATGTTTTCACGGATGTATTTTACATTTATTCCAAATGCAAAAAATTCAGTTATGTAATTGGCATAAGTTACACCAAATGCATAACTTGCAGCGGTAAATGTTAAACCAGTACCATCTGGATAATTTTCAGTTGTTTCATCCATAGTCCCATAATCAATTGAGGTTACATTTATTCCCACAACGCCGAAATTTTCAACAGGGAAAGCAACCGCAGTGTAGTTTAGATTTATATCTGCAAATGATTTTGTGAATGTAAAAAGTCCGTTAAATTTTTGTGTATTGGCAATTCCAGCTGGATTCCAGTACATTGCAGAAGGGTCATCCATTGTAGCAGTAACGGCACCTCCCATAGCAATTCCTTTGGCTCCAACTCCAACGCTTAAAAATTTTGCTGCCATTGTTCCAGTTTTCGAGATTGTTTGCGAAAATCCGAAATTGAATAGCAGAAAACTTAGAATAAAGCCGAGAAATATATTTTTCTTAAACACTTTGTATTCTCCTAAAATTTTCAATTATTTAATAACGGCAAACTTGCCGATTTTTGTTCCAATTCCCGGAGCATCTACATAAAAAACATAAACTCCGTAAGCAATACCAAGATTATCTTTTGTTAGCATATCCCAATATTCTGTTCCATCAGCAAAAGCTGTATTATGTTCAATTTCTTTCACAAGTTCACCGCTAACTGTAAATATTTTGATAGTACATTGAGCGGGTAGGTGAATAAATTGTAATAAACGTGGGCCACGTCCGCTATTGAAAGGATTTTTCACTTCCCAACTTGCTTGAGCAACGTAAGGATTTGGAACTACTTTAATATCATCTAAAGCGTCTTTTGCTTTTGATTTATCAATAGTTCCAGCAGAAGCAACAAATGTATATTTATCTGTAGATAAGAATGGTTTTTTCAATTTAACAATAAGAGAATCACCTTCTTGTGGAATTTGTTTTGCCCCTGTTGTATCTCCAGAAAGATATGCGGTCCACGTGATAATTAATTCGTTACTCGAATTAGGTTCAAGGAAAATAATTCTGTCTTTCTTTGTCCTTAAAGCTGAAAAGGTACCGGGACCGCCATTTGTATCTAAATCAATGAATACAAAATCAATAAATCTTTTATCGCTGATGTTGTAAACTTTGAAATTAACAGGTTGAGATGGCCAATCTGTATTAAATAATCTATAAGCTGTTGAAGTATCGGCTCCAGGTTCGTCATAAAAAGAAATAATGTAATCGTTCGGGCGTTCACTTCCTTTTGGATCTGTAACAACTGAAGATTTGAATTTTTCAAAAATGTAAGTTTGAATACTATCTGATGTCCAGCCAGATTCACTAGTATTAATTTCAACTCTTTCTTCGTTAGTAAAACTAAGTCTAAATCCTTCTGTTAAAGGTTGTTCATCGCTTAAAATATCAGAACTATGGTTAATTAAAGTATCTCCAGAAGTAGTATTAACTAATGTGAAATTTTTAGTTGTTAAAGTATCTGGAACAGTAGCTGAACTAGCAATTTTTAGTGTATCTTCAAAAGTAATTTCATAAACATTTCCATCTAAAATCTGATTAATGTCTATGATTTCTGAAGTGATTTGTCCAGTACTTGTTCCCGTAGTATGTTCCAAAACGCCAAGTGTTGGCGGAACATAACCAGCAGCAGGAGCCGTTGGAACTACTTTCACAACGTTCGGACCTGTTTTAACTGTTCCATCAGATTGTAAGCTAATTCGAATCGGTGATTCTGAAGGAATTATATTTCCAGCAGGATAACCAAAATCGTAAGAAACAACAGCATAATAATATGTAAAACCATTTTTTACAGTTGAATCAACAAATGAATGTTTTAACCCAGAATTATCGCCAAGATAGTAATGTACTCCGTCAATTCCAACAGAATCAAAACCTGAATAAGAATCAACTAAATCAAATTGTGCAATTGGTGTTCTGAAAACTAAGTTTCCATATCCATTTGTTATTACATACGGATCTAAGAATGCTGGATCTTGTGCACGATAGATTTTATACCCTTCAAAGTCATTTCCATCTCCACCAATTTTGCCAATGTAATCATCATAAGATGTTTCAGCAATATCATCCCAATGTAATGTTACACGATTATCACCAGGGATGGCAGTAACATTTGGGGTAAAAGGAGCATTAGCAAATTGATAATCGTTTTCATAGGTTTCTTGAACACGTAATTTTTTCCTAACAATTTCGGCTTTACGTAATGCTGCGTCGGGATCTGAAACTGGTCCATTTGCTAAAATTACAGAAACAGAAATTGGTTCTGTTTGTCCAGATTTTATTGGGAAATAGCTTGAAGAAATGAATAAATCGTATTCACCAGCAACAACTTCTTGTGGGTCATAAAAAAGTCCTGGTCGCATAAATTTGAACCAAAGTTCAGCATCACTAATTGTGCTGAAATTATAAGCACCAGCGGGTTCGTATTGAGCATTTGTAATACCAATTTGGTCAGTTTCTGAAACATCAGTAACGTCAACATTTGGTTCACCTGGCAAATTAAATCTTGCTCCTGAAGTTGGAACTCCATCATTTTCGCCGAAATCGCTTGTTCCAGCAACACCATCAAGTCCAACGTCATCTGTTAGAACGTTCCAATCACCATCTTCATCAATTCCGTTTTCGCGAGATTCGTCAACCATTTCGTCAATTTGCTCATCAATGTTTTCATCAATTGCACCGTTATCGTTATTATCGATTCCATCAGCATAAGCTAAACCAAGTGTAGATTGAGTAACATTATAAAGAATTATACCATTATCTAACTTGTAACGAAAATAAGTGTCTGTGCTTGCTTGGTCAATCATTTCTTGAGTAATTGTTGGACTACCTTCTTCTGCATTATTATTGTTATCAATAAAATCAGAGAATTTCATTCCTAAATCATCTGCATCAACCATTAATAAATGCACTTGACCATCTTGAATTGCATCAGAAAATGGAGAAATAGGCCAACGTTTCCATTGGTCAGTTGCAGCAAGATCAATCATTTCTTGAGTAACTACAGGACTTCCATCTTCGCCATTGTTATTTTGGTCAATTCTATCAGCGAAAGTAACTCCAACTTGAACTCCGAATGGAATGTGTGTTTCGTTTTCGTCAATCAAACCGTTTTCATTATCATCAATTAAATTGTCGGCATCTTCGCCTACAAGTAGCTCTTCGCTTACTTTTGGTCCATTTACTTCACCATCACCGTCGTTATCAATGCGGTCGCTGGAATTCCCTGGAGTTTCCAAAAATGCTTGGGCAACTATTCCCACGGGATCACTTCCAAAATCTGGAGCTCGGTTGTCTTTATCATAACTGAATGCGACGTCAAGTAGCAAATCAAATTCTGAAAAATCATCTTGAGAATCGCCATTTCCACCAACAAAATCTGCGTGCCAAGCTGTTATGGCTCCTTTGGGAATGTCTTTTGTCCCATCATTTTTTACATTATGAAGAATGTAAATTGCATCTTGAACAAGAATTTGTGACCAAGCTAAAGTTCTTACATCAAGTAAAATTCCTAAGCCTTTTCGTGTGTAATCTGTTGTGTCAGGGAAGTATGTTGCATATCTATCATAATTATCATCAGAAGAGCGGTAAAAAATTTCTTGATCGGCACGAAAATCGTTTTTTCCACCAAGACCGTTCCAACTTCCTGCCCAACCTGGGTCAATTTCATCATTTTGTTTATCGGGCCAGAATGCAGGCCAAGTTGTTTCATCAACACTTGTGGCTATTGAGCGTTCACTTCTCGATTCATTATAATATCCTGGTACTGGTTCAAAATTCCAACTTCTTCCGTCAGGTGCATTTCTTCCGTTGGGAATATCAACAATTTTTATGATTTCACCATTTTCGTCTGTAACTTCTCCCCCTACAAAAATGGCTGTTAAAGCTAAATATACTTGACCTGTATTTTTAGGCCATTCATAAGGTGTTTGAACGTCCAAAGGAAGAGTACCATCTGTTCTGCCTGTCCATCCGAAATTAAAAATTGTTGTTCTAATTTGGTTTCCTTCCATTTGAGCATTTCCTCGTTTTCCAGAATCACCGCGTTCAGTTCCTGGTACGTATTGTCCAAAAACTGCGAATGGAAGGAAAACAATTAAAAATGCTACAAGTATTGTTTTCAAAAATTTATTCATCATTTCTCCAAAAAAATTTCACTAAAAATTATAACTGAAACCGACTTGAATTTGACGAGGTTGCTCGTAATTCCAAGGTCGAGTTAAATAGTCTTCAATTGTGTTTGGTCTGTTTGGATCAACAACACCAATTAAACTTTGTGCTTCGGTTGTTGCGTCAGGTAAACCAGTATCTGAAAATACATTTGTTACAATGCGAGCATCGAGTAAATTAAATATTCTTGCGAAAAATGTAACTGTATTTCCTGCAAATTCAAGGTTGTAATGCAATTTCAAATCTAATGAAAATTGGTCTGGTCTTCTTGCACTATTTTTTGTGAATCCTGAACTTAAACCTCTATCGGCAGTAAATTGAGTTACACTTGGAGTATAAGGTAAACCTGTTCCATATCTTGCAAGAAGTGAGGCACCCATTGTTTGGTTTCCGACAAAAAGTGAGGCATTTAGCATTTGGCGTTGATCCCAATCCAATGGAAGAAGATAAAGTGTTGGTTCTGAATTATCTCGTTGTGAGTAGAAATCTTCTTCAGGTGTCGAGGCGCTTCCTTCAGCAAATTGAAATGTGTAATTCAAATCGAATGAATAATAATTGCTAAATCTTTTTTGGAAGAAGAGAGTAAATCCTTTAACATTTGAATAATCTCTATTAGTGTAAACAGAATATGTAACGCCGTTCATAGTTTCAATCATTGGTCCTGAAGTTACATAATCACGAATATCACGGTAGAATAAAGTTGCATCGATTAGAAAATCTTCCATAAAACTTTGACGGAAGCCAATTTCGTACATTGTTGTACGTTGTGGATTTAAATTAGGATTTCCAAATGGTGAACCAGTTGAACCGGTTTCTGGAACTTTATAATCACCACGGTCAAAAAGTCTGTTGAAAGTTGGAACTTGGAAGAATTGTCCATAAGAAAAATGGAAAACACCAACATCACTGATTGGGTATGCAATTCCGAGACGAGGAGCAATTTGATATTTTGCTGATGCATCTTTATAGAAATATTGTTCTCTATCTGAGATAGATAAAGTATCTAACCAACTTCGGAGTGGATTATAAATATTTGGGTCTGTTGGATCGGCAAGAATTTTACCACGTGAATTGAAATAGTCAAAACGAACGCCAAAATTGATAATTACTTGTTCAAATTCAATTTTATCTTGAATATATGCCGCAAACGAAATAGGAGATGCGTCATATTTTTGGCGGGCGATTGAACTTTCTTCAGGAATTGCAGGTTCAAATGGCTCAACGGGAACGCCGTCTATTTTTTTTGGTTCGAGTGAATAATCGTCAAATTGTAGTTTATCAATTTTTCCTTCTAACCCAAATTTTACTAAATGATTTTGATTAAACTGATTTGTGTAATCAATTTTAGCCAATAGTGAATTTGTTTCCCGATAGAATCTGTGCAAATTTGTTCCAGCACTTATAAATGCATAACCGACTGTGCTTAGAGAATCGGGATGTAAATATCTTGAATCGTAAGGGTCTTCATACAAATATTCTTTAAAGTTTTTGTTAAAAGAAGATACTTTTAATGTGTAAAAAGATTGTGATGAAAGTGTGTGGGTTAAACTGAGTGTTGTTGTTAATGCTTCGGAATATTTTGTTACATCGCCATCTGGATTAAGTTTAAATCCGTGATTATAATCTTTATATTCTTGGTTAGAATAAAGAGCTTCAATGTTAATTTTCAGTTCTTTTATTGGGAAATAAGTGATATTTCCTAATCCCATATATCGCGAATTAGGATTCATAGCAACATATTTACCGTCTCCTTGTGAACCGTCTATATTAAAATCTCTTCTTCCATAAAGATAGCCTTCACTAAAATTATATCTACCATTGATAAAGAAATTTAATGCATTTCCCAAAATTGGACCGCTTAAACTTGCTTGAGCATTTCCAATTGGATTGAATGCGTCAACGTTCCAGAAAACATCTGTAAAATTGCTAACATAATCACCACCATAAACTTCAAAATTACCGTGGAAATCGCTTCCCCCTTCTTTGGTTACGGTATTGATTACGCCCGACATTGCGTTTCCGTATTCAGCGTTAAAAGTTCCCGAAATTACTTGTAATTCCTGAACGGAACTATTATCTAGCTCAATTCCACGACTATTATCGTAACTATCTGTAACTGAAATTCCGTTTACATTATAAGCTATTTCTTCAGTTCTACCGCCACGAATGTGAAAATCGCCACCAGCTCCTTTTGTTACACCAGCTTGTAATTCCAGAACATCATTTAGTTCTGCAACGGGTAAGTTTTCAATATCATCCGAAGAAACTAATGCTTGCGATGAAGTAACATCTTTTTGCAAACCCTTTCTATCAGCTTGAACGACTACTTCGCCAAGTTCAACAGATTCTTCGCTTAAAGAAATATCCAAACGGGTTGTTAAATCAATTGAAATCGTAACGCCTTCTACTAATTTTGATTGATATCCGACATATTGAAATTTCACCTTGTATTTACCAGGAGAAATATTCAATATCACGAAATTACCATCAATATCCGATGCCGCACCAAGCATCGTACCTTCGATAGTGATATTAACAAAAGGAAGAGGTTCCTTCGTCTTTTCGTCAATCACTTTTCCAGTTAATTTGCCTGTGCTACCCGCTAAAATGAACGTAGTGCTTACAAAAAAAGCAAGTAACACAATTGTAATTTTATTCATGAATGCTCCAAATATGAATTATGGTTTTTTGTTAAGAATTAATGTAGAGTTCTTTTATTGTTTATTTGTAGTTTAAAAAAACTGAATCCTTCAACAAGCTAAAATTAATATCTATCATATTGCTATCAAACAGATTTTTTGAAAAATTTTTGATTATTTCCTTTCTATAGAAAAATTTAGCAGCCAATTCTACTTGATTTTTAATTTCGTTCATTGGAATTGGTTTACTTTCAATTTTATCGATTAATTCGAAAATTCCAAAATAACCTTGAATTTCGATTGGTCCGATTAATTCCCCAATTTTCGCATTGTGAATTTCATTTTTAAGCAATCCAAATTTTTCAATTGGGGCAAATCCAAATTCGCCATTTTTCTCAGCTGTTGCTTTTCTTAATGAATACTTTTTTGCTATTTCGCCAAATTTGTTTCTATCAATCTGTAATTCTAATAAGATTTTATCAGCTTCAGATTTATCTTTTACAAGGATTTCGCGTACGTTATAAAGTGTTTTAGTTGAAAAGTAATCTTGGAATTGATTGTAAAATTCTTGAATTGTCGAATCGCTCAAATCAGCATTTTTGACTATTTCGACTTGTTTGTATTTCATAAAAAGGTTTGTGTTCTGAACTTTATTCTTTTTCGTAACATATTTATTTTTATCGTAGCCTTTCTCGGATGAAATTCCCAGCAATTCATCATTCAAATAAAATCCTTTAATAAATATTTTTAGGTCATTTTTACTTTCAATTTTTAGCTTTTCGTGATATGGTAATTCACTAATTCTAATTAAAATTTGCTTGTTTGTGAATGTTTTCCCTTTATAATTTGCTACAATTTCTTCATTTTCAATTTGAATTTCGTTTGTATTCAACTTAAAATTATTATACAATTTTTCTAAAGCATTTTCATTAATATGAATCTTATCCAATTCAATCAGATTATTTAAGTATTCTTTTTGTGCAGATCGTTTTTTGTTGATTTTTACTAATCGCTCGAGCTGCTTTTTTTTGTTAATAAATTCATTTTCTGGGATAATTGGGTTTGTAATGCGGTTTTCAACTCGAATTATGCTGAAACCTTGTTCAGTTTCTACGGGTTTTGAAATTTCCCCAATCGGAAGTGAATATGCAACTTGTTCAAAATTTGGGTCAAAATCTCCCCAAGTGAAATATCCCAAATAACCACCATTGTTTCGCAGAATTGAATCAGAAAAAACTTGTTTTGCAAGCAATTCAAAACTTGAACCATTTTGCAGAAGATTATACAATTCCCACGCTTCTTCTTCAGTTTTAGCATAAAGATGGCGGGCTTCGACTTTCTGATTCATCTTTAAAAATGCTTCACGTAATTCTTCTTCAGATGCTGTAAGTTTGGCAAATATTTCTTGATCCATTAAAAAAGCAAGTTGAGTTTGCTTGTCAATCCATTTTTTTTCGCGTTGATATTCTTCATCATTCAAGATAGCTTGATTATCAGAATAATTAAAAAGAAGAACTTCAGTAATTATATTATTTAATATTTGGGTTCTATTTGCGTAAGTATCTTTTATTCCAGTGGCAATAAGATAATCTTCGTATCGATTTTTAAAGTCTTCGAAAGGAATTTCAATTGAATTAACAGTTGCAATAGTTTGAGGGAAAATTGTAGAAATGAAAAAGAAAAATGAAAAAAAGAGTTTTGGTTTGATTTGTTTGAAATTAATTAGTTTTTGATTCATAAATTTGTAACTCAAATTTTTATTGAGAAAAATACGAAGATTGCAACAAACTATAAAAAATATTGCTAAAAAAACACTTGAAAGTCAAATATTTAATATTCGGGAAAAATTTCCAGAATTGGGAATAACTTCACTTGTTGAAAAAAAATATCATTTTGAAGTAAAGGTCTCAGAATTACAATCTGAAGTAAAAATATTAGTATATTTTGGGAAAAAAGGTGTAAATACAATTCTACAAGGAAGAGAAACATCTTCTTTATATAGAATAATTTCGGATGAAATATTTTCACAAGAAAAGTTTTTTGAAGAAAAGTCGATAGAAATTGCAAATTCGTACATAGGTACTGATGAATCGGGCAAGGGTGATTTTTTCGGTCCAATAGTTGTCGCAGGTTTTTTTACAACCCCAGAAATTAGTAAACATCTTCAAAAAATTGGAGTAAAAGACAGCAAATTATTAAGTGATTTACAAATTCAGCAAATTAGAAGAATGATTGACGAGGCATTCCCAGAGAATTATCAATACAATATTCTTTTGCCCGCAGAATATAATGTTGAATATTCCAAAGTAAAGAATATCAACAAGATTTTGATAAAATTACATTCAGATGTAGCAAATAAATTGATTGAAAAATTTAACTCAAATTTTGTAATCACTGACAAATTCAGCAAACGAAATTTGGAATTAAAGCGAGAAGACGTAACGACAATTCAAGAAACAAAAGCTGAAAAATATATAGCAGTTGCAGCAGCTTCAATTATTGCACGCTCCGAAGTAGTGATTTGGTTTGAAAATTTGAAAAATAAAGGAATAGACTTGCCAAAAGGCGGGAATGATGAAACCACAAAAGTTGCTCAAAATTTAGCAAATAAATATGGGAAACAAAATCTGGTACGAATTTGTAAGAGTCATTTCAAAAATTTTTTAAAAATAGTTTAGAAAATCGATTATCTTGAAACATAAGAATTAATTTATTTGGAAAACAAATGGCTAAAAGTAATACAATTAAAAGAATTGGGATTTTAACAGGTGGAGGCGATTGTCCAGGCTTAAATGCTGTGATTCGTGGAGTTACAAAACCTGCCCACGATGAAGGAATGCACGTTTGGGGAATTCATGATGGATTTGAAGGTTTTGTCGAAGGAAAAGGTAATTTAATTTACAACAAAGATGTTTCTGGAATTTTAACACAAGGAGGAACAATACTTGGTTCTTCCAACAAAGGCGACCCTTTTCATTGGCCCGAAAAAGTTGGCGATGAAATACAAATTTTTGATAGATCAAAAAATGTTATTCAAAATTACGAAGCTTGGGGATTAGATGCGTTAATTGCAATCGGTGGAGATGGAACAATGCATATCGCCAAAAAACTTGGTGAAATGGGATTGAATATTGTCGGAGTTCCCAAAACGATTGATAATGATCTCGAAGCAACTGATGTAACTTTTGGGCATGATTCAGCAGTTTTTGTTGTTGCAGAAGCCTTAGATAGATTACACACAACAGCCTCTTCGCATCACAGAGTAATAGTTCTCGAAACAATGGGAAGATATGCAGGTTGGATTGCACTAAATGGCGGATTAGCTGGCGGAGCAGATATTATTTTGTTGCCAGAATTCCCGTTTTCTTGGGATATTGTTTATGAAAAAGTAATTCAAAGACACATGCTTGGTAAAAGATTCAGTATTGTTTGTGTAGCAGAAGGAGCAAAACCAAAAGGTGGAAATTTAGTTATTAAGGGAACAGATAAAAAACGAACTGACCCAATTCAACTTGGTGGTATAGCCGAATTAGTTGCTAAAAAAATTGAAGAAAATACAGGCTTGGAAACAAGATATACAGTTCTTGGACATTTGCAGCGAGGAGGAAGTCCAACTCCTTATGATAGAATACTTTCAACTAAATTTGGTACTTATGCTATTGAATTAGTAATGAAAAAGAAGTTTGGAAGGATGGTTGCTTTAAAAGGTTCGCTTATTAGTAGTGTTGCAATTGAAGACGCAATAAGTAAGCAAAAAGTAGTAAGCCCAGACTGTCAAGCTGTTCAAGCAGCAAAAGCAGTTGGAGTAAATTTTTGCACCGAAGATTTTTAAAAACTATTTGCTAAAAGAAATAAAATGTTTTAAGTTTGCATTCGTTTCTTTATGAAATTGATATGGGGTTGTAGTTCAGTTGGTTAGAACGCCTGCCTGTCACGCAGGAGGTCGCGAGTTCGAGCCTCGTCGGCCCCGCAAAAATCCACTTCGGTGGATTTTTTTGTTATTGTTCTTTTTTTTGGCGACGTAGCCAAGTGGTAAGGCAGTGGTCTGCAAAACCTTGATCACCGGTTCGAATCCGGTCGTCGCCTCAAAATTTTTTTTATAAAAAAAAGACGGTTAAAAAACCGTCTTTTTAGTTAAAAGTTTAGAGTTAAAAGTTAAAGCTATTTAAATTTCAATGATAACTCATAACGACGTTGCCGATAACCCGCCGCCCAGAACAGCAATGCAGATTAAAAGGACAAAGCCAAAGATTTAGCAAACTGCACTTATCTTTCTTTGCAAGTGCAGTTTGCAACAATGTTATTTAATAGAACTGCTTTGAACAACAAACTTGTAACGGAAAAACCAAGCCAAGAATATTAGAAAACACCAAATGCGAAAAGGTGGTCGGGTTGATTGGCTTGTTATATGCACTTTATAAATTTTTTAGTCTTTCAACTTCCTTTTTGATTTCATCAATAATTTCTTTATTAACTATTTCTTTTTTACCATTTATTTTTGTTGAGAAGACATAAAATACTTTTCCGCCAAATACTTCAGTAAATTTAAGGTGAGTTTCTTCTTGGATTGCTCTTTCTTTATAAATTTCAGGTAATTGTATACCTTCGTTCACTGGCTTAATTTGAAGTCCTAAATATTTTTCATTGATTTTGATATAAAAATCAACATTGAATAAACAATCCCATTCATCGGGTGCAGGTTCAATTTTGATTTCTATTATTTTTTCAAGTTGACCATATATTGTCTCTATTTCAGTCATATATCCATCGAAAGTTCGATTAATAACTAGATTAATCATATAGTCAATACAGTCTTGTTCTGTAATATCATCAAGTTCAGCTTGAACAACTTCTGTTATTTTCACATAAAGTTTTTTACCTAGCTCAGTAATATGATCTTTAGGTTTCACATTTCTAAAATAATATTCTTGCCATTCTTCAACGGTTTTAGGTGCACACTTGCGGATTGATTCCGAAGTTGGACCTACATTTCTTTTAAAGTTCAGTTGAAAACGATTCATAACACTATTTAAAATCCACTCTTTAGCCATTCTGATTTCCTATTATCTGAAGAAATTTGTCTTTGTATTTGAAATTGATAGAAGTATCAACTAGTGCAAGCTTTTCCTTAATAAGATGAGCATTAATAAAGGTCTTATTCTTTAAATAGAGATAGCATAAAAGTCTATTTTTCTCATCGTACTTTTGCTTATCATATTTTAAGAAAATTTTTTGACCTTTAGTTTTAGATATTAAGTATTCTTTAGCTTGGCCATTAATTTCAACATTCTCTTTAACTCCAATCAACCGCACAATTAAATCATTATTTAACATTATTAATTCAGGACTTATAACCTCTTTGACTGAAAAATAGTCTTCTCTTTTACTTCCATTGTTATCAAGTTTAGAACCGAATTGAAGTTTTTTAGGATCTATTTTCTTATCGAAGTTATGAGGATCTTTAAATTTATATGGTAGATTTTCTATTTCTTTTTCAAAATTTAAATTCTGTTTTACTTGATAAACAAAATTGTAAGTACTCTCGTCAAAAATATCTTTCTTGTTAAGTGAAAGTTTTTCTTTAATAATTGGAATAAATTCAGAATTAATCTCATAACCAACTGAATTCCTATCAAGATTTCTGGCTGATAGTGAAGTTGTTCCACTCCCCAGAAATGGGTCTAATACTGTATCTCCGACAAATGAAAACATTTTGATTAATCTTTTCGGTAATTCTTCAGGAAACATAGCCAAATGATTATCTTGTCGAACTCCTCCAAAATTCCAATGACCTTGAAAATATGTATTCCATTCTTCCTTAGTCATTGCAGATTTTAATTTAAATTCTTTATCGGGCTTAGGTGGGTTACCAGGCTTTTTAAACAATAGTATAAACTCATAATCTATTTTTAAAATTCCATTTCGTGGATATGGGAAAGAACCCATAATAGTTGCGCCACCAGTCGTATTTGACGTTGTAACTTTTTGCCAGATGATTGCACCCATATAATCAAATCCCTTAGTTTCACAGAATTTTATTATTTCTGTTCTTATCGGGATTACTTTATAACGCCCGTAATAAACTGCACGTGCAAATTGATCACCTATATTTACGCATAATCTGCAACCTTTATGTAGAACTCGATATGATTCACTCCAAACTAAGTTTAAATTGTTTATGTAATTTTCATAACTGTCATTATAGCCAAGTTGTGCTTCGGAACCATAATCTTTTAATTGCCAGTAAGGTGGTGAAGTAATAATTAGATGGACAGACTCATCTTCAAGTTCTTGCATTTTGCGTGAATCACCAATAATTATTTTATGATTTGTTTTCATTTTTTCTCAAGGTATTTTATTAAATATTTCGTGTATAAAATACCAATTAATAAGCAAAAAGTCTAGAATATAATTTGTGCATATAACTATTGATTAACATTAAATTAAGCAATAGTAACTTCTTTTGTTAAGTAAACATCTTGAATAGCATTGAGAAGTTCAATGCCTTCTTTCATTGGTTTTTGGAATGCTTTTCTACCAGAAATTAATCCCATTCCACCAGCACGTTTATTGATAACTGCAGTTGCAACTGCTTGTGCTAAATCGTTTTCACCAGAAGCTCCACCACTATTTATTAACCCAACTTTTCCCATGTATGAATTTATTACTTGGTATCTTGTTAAATCAATTGGATGGTCAGAATTTAATTCTGAATACATTTTTGGATGTGTTTTTCCAAAACCAATAGCTTTGAAACCACCATTGTTTTCTGGTTGCTTTTGTTTCACTATGTCTGCTTGAATAGTTGCTCCAAGGTGATTTGCTTGTGCAGTTGTATCTGAAGCAACATGATAATCTTTTTCCTTTGTCTTAAAAGCTGAATTACGTAAATAGCACCAAAGAATTGTTGCCATTCCAAGTTCGTGTGCGTATTGGAAAGCTTCGCTAACTTCAACTATCTGACGGCTACTTTCTTCAGAACCGAAATAAATTGTTGCACCAATTGCCGCTGCACCCATATCCCAAGCTTGTTCTACGCTTGCAAACATAATTTGGTCATATTTTGTTGGATAAGTTAATAATTCATTGTGATTAATTTTTACAATGAATGGAATTTTATGAGCATATTTTCTTCCGACCATTCCCAAAACTCCAAGTGTTGAAGCAACTCCATTTGCTCCACCTTCGATTGCTAATTTTACGATGTTTTCAGGATCAAAATATGCTGGATTTGGGGCAAAAGATGCGCCCGCAGTGTGTTCAATTCCTTGATCAACAGGCAGAATCGAAAGGTAGCCAGTTTTAGCTAATCTTCCAGTATTAAACATCCATTGTAGATTTTTTAACACATTGATATTTCTATCAGAATACATAAAAACATCATCAACAAAAGTTGATGAAGGAAGAGTTAAACTTTCAGCCGGGAAAATGGCTTTATGGTTTAAAAGATATTCAGAATCACTTCCAAGTAATTCACTGATTTTATTAATATTGAGCATTTATACCTCTTAGGTTTAGTTAATATTCTATATAATTTCGGTTTCTAATTTACCAATATTTTCTATTTCACCGACAAGTTTATCACTAATTTTTACTTTACTAACTCCGCTTGGTGTTCCTGTAAAGATTAAATCGCCTTTTTCGAGTGTCATTTTTGATGAAATATATTTTACAATTTCCACAATATTGAAAATCATCAAATTAAGTGTGGAATTTTGACGTAATTCATTATTCACGGATAAGCTAATTTTTTCATTTCCTTTGTATTGATATTTTTGAGCAGATATAAAATCAGAGACAACAGCCGAACCGTCGAAACATTTAGCAAGTGTCCAAGGATGACCCTTCTTTTTCAATTCATCCTGAATATCACGTAAAGTCATGTCCAATCCAACTGCAAAACCCATAATTGCTGATTTCGCTTGATTTTCATCGGCGTCCTTTATGTTTTCACCAATTAATAATACAAGTTCAACTTCGTGATGCATTTCGTGGGAATAATCGGGATGTTGAATTTTTTCTGTGCTAAAAATTAAATTTGACGCTGGTTTAAGAAATATTATTGGAAAAGTTGGGACTTCATTTCCAAGTTCTTTTGCGTGTTCAACATAATTTCTGCCAACGCAAACGATTTTTCCAACATTAATTTTCTGATTTTCAAATTGAATAGTTTTCATTGAATTCCTTTTTAGGTTTTTTGTTTTTTCTTTTTTGCTGCTGGGAAAAGAATATTATTTAAGATTAATCGGTATCCTGGTGAATTTTTGAATAACGAAAGTTCTGTTTGCGGATCTCCAACGGCGTGCCTGTAATCTTCGGGGTCGTGTCCACCATAAAAAGTAAAAGTTCCTCGTCCAAAACTTCCATGTATATAACGAACTTGATTTGTTCCTTCGCGTTCAGCAAGAATTGTTACAGATTTTTTGATTAATTCCTTTCGGAACATTGTTGTTTGCCCCATAAATCCGTGAATAACATTTATATGATTTTGTGTTAACATTGTTGGAACTGGGTCAAATTTTGCTGAAAAATCAAACAAAGTGAAATAATCGTTTTGTTCGGAACCAATTTCAATTTGTTGAATATCAATATCACTATATTCATAAACAAGGGGATTTTCTTCAATCTTAAAATCTGTAAAAGCGAAAGTGTTTTCATAGTTCAATTTAGAAGAAATATCAGAGTCAATTCCATCGCCGTCATACATCCAATCGGCAATATCAATTTCCTGAGTTGCAAGTGCAATATCATAAGTATCAGTTGCAGAACACATTGCAAATAGAAATCCACCATTTCCAACAAAATTTTTTATTTCACGAACAACTGCTTTTTCCATTTCGCTAACTTTTGAAAATCCAAGCGATTTTGCTTCGGATTCGTACATATTTTGTTGTTCAATATACCAAGGAGCAGTTCGAAAAGCTGAATAAAATTTTCCGTATTGTCCCGTAAAATCTTCGTGATGAAGATGAAGCCAATCGTAATTTTCAAGTTTGTTCGTTAGAATTTCTGTTGCCCAAATTTTGTCATACTTCACTTCGGCATATTCTAATGCCAGAGTTACAGCATCGTCCCACGGTTGAAAATTTGGTGGGACATAAACTGCAATTTTGGGGGATTTTTCAAGTCGAATGACTTCCATATTTTGATTTTCATCTTGAACGAAAGTATAAATATCAATTGCTTCATTTTGACTAATTTGTTGAAAAGTAACGCCTTTTATTCTGCAAATTTGTGCTAAATTTTCTGAATAATCAAAAATGAATGAGCCACCTTTATAATTTAGCAACCAATCGGCAATGTTATTTTCAGCAACCCAATTAAAGGTAATTCCGTAGGCTTTCAAATGGTTTTCTTGCGAAAAATCCATAGGAATAAGCAATTTATCTTGAGCAGAGATAAAAATTGGTAGTAAAAGTAAAATTATTATTTTCATTGCTTGTAAAGATAATCATTCAAAAAATTTATAGAAAAGTAAAAAATAATTTTTAGCTACTTTAAAAGCTACAATATATAGCCTTTTTATTTTTTGAGAAACTCGAATTTATTATCTTTACATATCTTAAATTATAACAAGAGTTTTTTATGGCACCTAAAAAATTTCCTAAAACATTCGTTTTAGATACAAATGTTATTCTTCATGACCCAACTTGCATTAATCAATTTGAAGAAAATAATATAATAATTCCGCTTGCCGTTATAGAAGAAATTGACCATTTCAAGAAAGGGACGCAAGTAATAAATCTAAATGCTCGAGAATTTGCAAGAACTCTTGATAAAATAAGTGGAAACAACATTTTTAATGGTGGAATTTCACTCGGGAAAGGAAAAGGGAAGGTTAGAATTGTAATCACAAAAGGTTTATCTGAAGAAATTCGTTCTGCTTTTCGCGAAGATACGACTGACCATCGGGTTTTAACTGTATGTACTGAATTAAAAAAATTATCTTCTGATAAGGAGAGAATTATTCTGGTAACAAAAGATGTAAATCTCAGAATGAAAGCCAAAGCTATTGGCGTTGAAGCTGAAGATTACACAACAGACCGAGTTGGTAGCCTTGATGAACTTTACACTGGAAAAGAAACAATAGAAAATTTTGAAGACGAAGTGCTTAAAAAATTCTATGAACTTCCTTATGCAATTACAATTGATGAATTTGCAAAAAATTCCAAACAAGAAGTTGTTCCTAATAAATTTCTGATTATTAGAAATCAGAATCGTTCTGTTTTAAGCCAAATAGATAACAATATGCAACTTATAAATAGAATTGACAAAGAATCAGTTTACGGGATCAAACCAAGAAATGCCGAACAAACTTTTGCAATTCAATCTTTAATTAACAACTCGATTCCACTTGTTTCATTAACTGGTAAAGCTGGAACGGGTAAAACACTTTTAGCTTTGGCAAGTGCGTTGCACGTCAGAAAATATTACCGTCAAATTTATATTAGCAGACCAATTATTCCTTTGAGCAACAAAGATATTGGTTTTTTACCTGGCGATGTTGAAAGCAAAATTGGTCCATACATGCAACCGCTTTGGGATAATCTTAAAGTTATTCAAGATCAATTCCAAGAAACTGATATTCAAAGTATAACAATAAACAATATGGTTAAAGATAATAAACTCGTTATTGAGCCTTTGAGTTTTATTAGAGGAAGAAGTTTGCAACGAATTTTCTTCATTGTTGATGAAGCACAAAATTTAACTCCACATGAAATTAAAACCATAATTACTCGTGCTGGTGAAGGAACTAAAATCGTCTTCACTGGCGATATTTATCAAATAGATCATCCATATTTGGATACTTTATCAAACGGACTTTCCTACTTAATTGATAAATTCAAAGGACAAAAACTTTACGCACACGTAAATCTTGAAAAAGGAGAACGCTCGGAGCTTGCAGAAATTGCAAGCAATTTGTTGTAAAAAAATGAAAAAACAAAATTTTTAACAATTTACATTTAAGGTCTTTTATGAAAAGAATAGCATTATTTTACTTCTTAATGATTTCAGTTATTTGGTCGCAAGAAGTAAAAATCACAGAAAATCTCCGCAATTATTTAAATTACTCAAAAAATAATGAAGTAAAAGTTTGGATTTATCTAACAGACAAAGGTTCAGATAATCTGAAATATTTCTCAAATCCAGAACAAGTTGTAAGTAAAAAATCATTACAACGCCGTGCAAAAGTTGGAGGCGGAAATCCTTGGATTGATAATTACGATTTGCCAATCAATCAAAATTACATTTCTAAATTGACCGAAAAAGGCATAAAAATTCATCATCGAATAAAATGGTTTAATGCAGTTACTGCTTATTTAACAAAATCACAAGTTGAAGAAATTGCCAAACTCGATTTTGTAAAGAAAATTGATATAGTAAAATTATTTAAGAATAAAAGAGATGTTGAAAAATCTTCATCATCTCAACCGCTAAAAACTGTCCCAAAAGGCACTTTTGATTTGGATTATGGTTCTTCTTATACACAATTACAACAAATAAATGTGCCAGCTGTTCATCAATTGGGATTTTCCGCACAAGGAGTTGTGGTTGGAGTTTTTGATGCTGGTTTCAACAATCTCGAACACGTAGCATTTAACAATATGAATATTATCGCTTCTTATGATTTTGTGAATAATGATAATAATGTTGATGACGAAGATGATATGGGCGAAGGTTCACATGGAACTGAAACTTTATCGACAATTGGAGGTTTTGCAAACGGGGAACTAATCGGACCTGCTTACGGCGCTAGCTTTATTCTTGCAAAAACAGAAAATACTGATTCTGAAACTCCCGCCGAAGAAGATAATTGGATTGCAGCACTTGAATGGGCAGATTCAATTGGTGTTGATGTAACTTCAACTTCTTTGGGCTATATTTCAATGGACTCACCTTATCCAGGTTATACTTGGGAAGATATGGATGGAAATACTGCAACAATTACAATTGGGGCAGATTTGGCTGTAAAACGTGGAATTGTTGTTGTAAATTCTGCAGGAAATGAAGGATATGATTCGCACAACACACTTGGAGCTCCTTCGGATGGTGATAGCGTTATAGCAGTTGGTGCTGTTTATTCGGATGGAGAAAGAACATCTTTCAGCAGTGTTGGAAATACTATTGATGGAAGAATCAAACCAGATGTTATGGCAATGGGTGCAAGTGTTTATGTGGCAAGTCCATATAGTTCAAATAGTTATACTACTTCAAGTGGAACTTCATTCAGTTGTCCGCTTTCAGCTGGAGTTGCGGCTTTGGTTGTTGGAGCAAATCCAACTCTAACTCCAATGCAAGTTCGCGATGCACTTCGTGAAACTGCAGATAATAGTGCTTCCCCAAATAGAGAATACGGCTGGGGAATTTTGAATGCACTTGCTGCCGTGAATTATTTCCGAGTTCAGATTATTCACACACCACTAACCGACACAGAAGATCCAAACAGAATAAATGAGATTTTGGCAGATTTTTCTTCAAATCTTGGAGTAGAAGAGAGTTCACTTTTTGTTGTTTATTCAACAGATAATTTTCAAACAAAAGATTCTGTTCAATTTACTTATGTCTCTGGTTCAACTTATAGTGCAATTTTACCAAGTTTTGAAAATTCAACTATAAATTATTATCTAAAAGGAAGTAATTCATCAAATATCCCAAGTTATCTCCCAATAAATGCTCCAAGTGAATATTTTTCGTTTACAGTTGCTGCGGACACTATTAAACCAGAAGTGTCGCATACCCCAATTTCAGTTGTCGCTTTATCTCAATTCCCAATTCAAATTTCGGTGAACGCAACAGACAACATCGGTATTTTAAGCGTAGTTGGTTATTGTTCAATAAATTCTGGCGACGAAATTTCTTTTGAATTCAATTCAACCAAAAACTCGAACTTTGTTGGAACTCTTCCAATTGAAAGCAATCAAGTGAGTATTGGAGATTTAATTCAATATCGAATTGTTGTTACCGACCTTGCGAATATTCCAAATATTGTTAATCTTCCAGAAAATGGAACATTTGAATTCGAAATTGGTGCTTTTGAATTAATTTCAGAAGATTTTGAACTTGATAACGGGAATTTCACTTATGATAACGAATGGCAATGGGGAATTCCAAATGCAACTACTGGAACACACAGCGGCTCAAATGTTTGGGGAACTGTTTTACAGGGAAATTATTCTGATTTAACTTTATCTTCATTATTAACAGAAAGTTACACGGTTTTTGGCGACAATCCGCAACTTACTTTTTGGCATTGGTATCAAATTGAAAGTGGTTTTGATGGTGGAAATGTTAAAATGTCTGTCAATAATGGTGCGTTTGCAATCATAACTCCAGTTGATGGCTATGATGATGAAATTAGCACTGGTTGGGAAAATCCATTAGGTGGTGAACCCGCTTTTACAGGGGAAACATCAACTTGGAAAGAAGAAGTTTTTACTTTGAATAATATTTTGAATACTGGAGATGTCGTTCAATTTAGATTTGATTTTGGTTCAGATTCAAGCATCGAAAAGCTTGGTTGGTATTTAGATGATTTTAATTTGGTTGATATTGGCAAACCTTATGTTGAAAATTCAGATGAAACTGAAATCCCAGAAAAATTTGCATTGTATCAAAACTACCCAAATCCATTTAACCCAAGTACT
>DYLK01000065.1 GCA_020722065.1 Melioribacter roseus | reverse complement strand
AAGAAATCGAGAATTGTAGAATTATTATCAGTTACAATATTTATCAACCTTAAAATGTAATTTAGGTCTTTAGGGTTGTCAAATAAACCACCTAATCCTAAATCATCTAAATATTTACTGCCTCTTTTGTTATCTAAAAATAGGGAGGGAATTTTTTCAAATGTCGCCTTTTTTATTTGCGGATTAAATCTATCATTTTCAAAATATATTTCTTCTATTACACCATTTATCTTTGCTTGTGTAGGCTGGCAGTTGTTGTTAAAAAAATTCCTCATATCGTTTGAACTACGCCATTTTGCTTTCATCCTTACCTCACTCATAAGTGTTTCATTCTCAACTATGATTGGGTCTAAATTTTCTATGTTTTCATTACTCCCGGCAATTTTTCGTGTCTTGTTGTAAGTGCCATCTGCAATACCATAGCATTTTAATCCTTTAGGAAAAGTTATCACAGGCATTGTCTGCCCTTCATTACCAACTGTGCCACGTGATATAGAATATTTAGGAATACCTGTTACTTTAAATTCGGTTGCATTCTTTGTATAGCAATGCAAATATTCGTGTTTTTGAATTGTGTTCTCTGTTGCTATTTCACTCGCACGATTAACTACCATAGTAGATACAAAACATTCCTCACCAAAGATATCATCACAAATCAATTTTAAGTTGGCTTGCTCGTTGTCGTCAATACTTATAAAAATAACTCCGTCTTTACTCAAAAGGTCTCTTGCTAATAAAAGGCGAGGATACATAAATGCTAACCAGCCATTATGGCTCTTTTTGGTTTTGAAGCTAAAATCCATTCTTGCATAATCGCTTTCGCTCAAATTAGCAAGTCCTAAAACTTCGGCTTCTTCTTTATCGAATTTGTCAGGGTAAACAAACTCGTCTTTATCTGTATTGTATGGTGGGTCTATATAGATACATTTGATTTGACCGCTGTAGTGATTTTTTAGAATTTTTAGACTGTCGAGGTTGTCGCCTTTTAGCACCAAATTTTGTGTTGTGTCAATATTTTTGCTTAATGTGGTATTGAGACGTAATTCTTTATCTGTCTTTTGAGCATATTTAGCTCGGGCAAAGTTCCTACCTACAAAGTTCAATCCGTAACCGTTTACCTTTTCGTCAATTGGTAAACCCAAAACGCTTTTTAGTTCTTCTAAATTTATTTCGGTGTCACTTATTACGTTAGGGTAGTTCTCTTTCAGAAAACTCAACAATTTGTTTTCGTTGTTTTCTGTTCCAACAACCGTAAATCCTGCTTTTATAAAATCTTGTTCTGCCAT
>DYLK01000064.1 GCA_020722065.1 Melioribacter roseus | reverse complement strand
TTTTTTGTTTTTGGGCAAGTCCAAAAAAAGCAGTATCTGTAGAAAAATATGAATTTGAAAAAAAAGTTTATTAGTTTGCTATATATTAAACAAAGGCGTATTTTTAGTCCGAGAATAATCGTAACGAAAATAATCGCAAGATATGAACACGAATCCTTTTAAGTTTGGCACAGTAGTAGATGATGAGTTCTTCACAAATCGAAAAGAAGAGATAGGTAAAATACATTCAATTTTATCAAGCGAGAATCATTTAATACTAATAAGTCCTCGTAGATATGGAAAAACCAGTTTAATAAGCAAAGCAATAAAAGCATTGGAGCGTCCATACATTTTTTTGGATTTACAACTAATAACAAACATTGAAGATTTTACTTCACAACTGCTTCAAAAAACCCTTAAGTACTATCCATTCGAAAAAATAAAACATTTTTTTAAGAGCTTTAGAATAATTCCTAATATTTCTCTTAATCCTTTATCAAATGAAGTCGATTTTTCATTTAATCCAACAATGTCGAGTTCAGTTATACTAGAAGACGCACTAAATTTAATTGAAAAGTTAAGCACAAAGGAAAAAAAGATAGTAGTGATATTTGATGAATTTCAAGAGATAAATAAAATAGATAAAAATCTTGATAAAAAATTAAGAGCAATATTACAACACCATAAAATGGTAAATTATGTTATGCTGGGAAGTCAAGAATCATTGATGAAAGAGATATTCGAAAAAAAGAAATCCCCCTTTTATCATTTTGGATATTTAATGCAGCTTGACAAAATACCTTATGAAGAGTTCTTCGATTTTCTGACAGAACGTTTTGAAAAAATTAAAAATAACGGTAGTGGTTTAAGTAAAGAAATTTTGGAATTTACCAAACTGCATCCATATTATACTCAGCAATTAGCTTTTAATGTTTGGGAAAATTTAATTAAAAACAATAGTGAAGATATCAAAGAGGTTATATTAAATTCGGTAATTACCCACGATAATGATTATGAAAGACTTTGGGGTTTATTAAATAAAACCGAAATGAAGATTATTATTGCATTAGCGTATGAAAGAAAATCGCCATTAACTGATGAAATAAGAACTAAATATATGTTAGGGGCGTCAAGTACGGTTTTTAGTTCGTTAAAAAAACTAATACAAAATGGATTTGTTGTTAAAATAAATTCATCGTACGAAATTGAAGATCCTTTCTTTAAAGAATGGCTTTTAATGAGAAGAGCTAATTGACAAATAGCACACTTCGGCAAGCTCAGTGCAAGTGCGGATCCACCCAACAAGACGGCGGA
>DYLK01000063.1 GCA_020722065.1 Melioribacter roseus | reverse complement strand
TATTTCTGAAGGAAAGTAGCCCGCAATCAGCAACGTTTTATACCGCTATCCGTTACATGAAGTAGGCACGGATTTCTTAGTTGTGTAATTTGTAATATTTATGAAATATTTCTATTTTAATTTTCAGTAATTAAAAAAAATTAAGAGCAAGATTTACTATCTTTTAATAATGGAAGCACATTTTTCAATTTAAAAATTCTAAATATTATGAAGTTTTTGTTTGTGATTTGACTCACATAAAACGATTCAAAGTTTTATTTTCTCTTATTTTTTGCTAATATTCAAATTGATATTTTTTAGTTGTTTTAGAAAATAGCCCTAATATGTGAGAAGATGGGACTCACGGGGCGGAGCTTTAAAAAATTTGATTGGATGATTGAGGGATTGGATGATTGAATGCTATTCGGTTAAATGCGAAGAACCTGCACTAAAGATGGGCATCCACGAATTTGCACAATTTAAGTGTGAGTTAGTTTAAGGATATATGGAACAAGATAAAGAACAAATAAAAGATATAATTGCTGAATACCTCCATGAAACGGAAGAAATAATATTCGCCTACATTTTTGGTTCTTTTGTCGCAAAGGAGTACTATCACGATATAGACGTTGCTGTTTATCTTTCCGATAATTTTGATAAGAATGATTTAATGAAATATCAGTATGGGTATGAAAGTTCACTCGTTGCTAAACTTATGAAGTTGTTGCATACTGATAAAATTGATTTAGTTGTTCTCAACAATGCACCGCTTCTTATTACTAACCGTATAATTAATACGGGGATACTGCTATTCGATAAAGATAAGTTCAATAGGATTTACTTCGAAAACAAATCTCGCAAAATGTTTGTAGATACAGAGAATATAAGGAAAATCAAAACTTATTATCTCGTAAAAAAAATTAAACAATATGCCTGACTTAGAAAGAGTAAAGAAGCATCTTGCTGATATGATCCGAAGTATCGAGAACTTAGAGAAACATAAGGGAATTTCGTTTTCGGACTTACAATCTGATTTGGACCTCTTATGGATAGTTGAGAGAGGAGTTTATTTAACAATACAAAATTTATTCGACATCCTTGCCCATATTACAGCGGCAGATTTCGATTCTCAATGGGAATCTTATTCCGATATTGCAGAAATTCTTTTTAATAAAAATGTTATAGATGAAACTGATAAAAATCAATTGATTCAGATGGCTGGTTTTAGAAATCGTCTCAGTCATGATTATCTTTCTTTGGAATTAAGTATCTTGGTAGAAATTGTCAATAACAGGCTGTCTGACTTTTCTAAGTTTTTATCTATTATTAAAAATTATTGTAATTTATAAATGATA
>DYLK01000062.1 GCA_020722065.1 Melioribacter roseus | reverse complement strand
CACAGCTGTCCAAAATAAATAAAAGTTTAATAAATCGTTTTTGAAGATCAGTAATTTAGGACGGATATTTGAATGATTTTAAAAACGACCCCTATCCTGAAAATAGAAAAAGCTGGTTTTCCGGTAATTTTTGTTTCTCAATAAATGGTTTGTCCAGCCACAACCACAAGTCAATCTTCACAAAGAGATTTAATCTGATAAATGTGATCAGATTTGACATATGCCATTGGTATTTGGCTTTTGTTTTCAGGAATGTAAGCAACAGTATAGCGATTAAGGCGGTCCAGATTTGTATTTGAACTGCATTTTCACTTGTCCCTACAAATGATTTGATTTTCAGGTTCTGTTTGATCATTTTAAAGAATGATTCAATATTCCATCGTTCTTTATATATTCTCGCTACTGTTGTTGCTGTCCAAGAACGATTATTGGTCAAAAAAACCAATTCGTTTTGATTTATTTCGTCCCAATACCTTACAAATCTTAGCATTTTAGGATATTGCTTTTGGCTTACCGTCCCTTTAAGACGAATATTTGAGTCCTGAAGCACATTTTCGTCTTTTTCGCTTGTAACATCAAAGTCTTCTATAATTTCATAATCAAGGTTGTCTTTTGCTCTTGTAACAAACCAGATGTTATTGCTGTCCAAATTATACCACCAGGAAAAATCATAATAGCCCATATCAAATACCAGTATGCTGTTTGAAGGTAATTGCATTTGTCTTGCAACTGTTATTTCATGTGTTTTTCCATCAGTCAAATCAGCAAATGCAGGCAGGCAACCGTCATAATCCAATAAAAGATGGAGTTTAACTGCTCCTTTTCTGGTTCTGAACTGTGCCCAATCGTAAAGTGATAAAGACAGTGAGATTACGCTTGCATCCAATAAATATATTTTGCGTTGGATATGAGCCAAACCTTGTCTGGTAAATTTGGCCTGCATTTTCAGGTATTCTGCCAGGGTATAATAAAGCTGCTGAAAAATCTTGTAATCTCTATGTTCATTTACATAAGAAACTGAAGATTTGGAAGGGGCTTTCTTGCATCCTAAGTGGTTAATGTTACCTGTAATGCTTCTCAAACCATTGGATATGTCCCGAACCGAATTTGCATGCCCTAAATGGCAGAAAAGCATGCTGATCAAATGCGTCCAGCTATCAATGCCCTTGGAATACTTGTCGCTTTCATGCTCTTTTATTATATCGAAGAAAATTGATCTTGGAATCAATTTGATTATTTGAGAGAAAAGAGATATCTTTATCATGGGACTGTGTTTTTTGTGTTTGACAATATAAAAATAACCTATCATTGGTTAACATTCCCATTTTTCTTTTCTAAAAATTTATTTTGGACGGATGTG
>DYLK01000005.1 GCA_020722065.1 Melioribacter roseus | reverse complement strand
CAAAGACAAAAGTTAAGTTCATCTTAAGTTTACCATAATTCACTCTTTACTGTTCACTGCTCACTCACAATTCACCTAGATAATTTATCCTTGGAAATATTTTTTATATTTGCACTTCAAATTTTGGAACAAATAGTTTCCCATTAAGTTAAATCACTTTCAAAAACGGGAGTTTTTACGTGGATATAACACAATTAAATGAAAAAATTAAAGAAGATAGCTTATTTGTCGATCTTCTTTTTAGTGAAATAAGAAAAGTTATAATCGGGCAAAAAGATATGCTCGAAAGATTAGTTGTTGGTTTGCTTTCTAATGGACACATTTTATTAGAAGGTGTACCAGGACTTGCGAAAACTTTGGCAATAAAAACATTAGCTCAATCAATGGACTCAAAATTCCAAAGAATTCAATTCACCCCAGATTTATTACCAGCCGATTTGATTGGAACTCTTATTTATAATCAAAAAGAAGGGAATTTCACAATCAAAAAAGGTCCAATTTTCTCAAATTTTATTCTTGCTGATGAAATTAACCGAGCTCCAGCAAAAGTGCAATCTGCTTTGCTTGAAGCAATGCAAGAAAGACAAGTTACAATTGGAGAAAACACTTTCAAATTAGAAGAACCATTTTTAGTACTTGCAACACAAAATCCAATTGAGCAAGAAGGAACATATCCTTTGCCTGAAGCTCAAGTTGATAGATTTATGTTGAAAGTGAAAATTACTTATCCTTCTATTGAAGATGAACATAAAATAATGAAATCGCACCTTGTTTCAGAATCTCCAAAAGTTAATCAGATTATCAAACCAGACCAAATTATCAATGCAAGAAAATCTGTTGAGATGATTTATATGGACGAAAAAATTGAAAAGTATATTCTCGATATAATCTTTGCAACAAGAAATCCAGAAAAATATGGATTAAATAATCTTAAAAATCTAATTCAATATGGTGCTTCGCCAAGAGCAACTATTAGTTTAGCTCAAGGGGCAAAAGCAATGGCATTTATTAACCGACGAGGTTATGTAATCCCTGAAGATGTAAGAACTCTTTCTTATGACATTTTACGCCATAGAGTTGCAGTTACTTACGAAGCTGAAGCCGAAGAAATCAACTCAGAAACCATAATTTCAGAAATATTAAATCAAGTTGAAGTTCCTTAAAAGATGGAAACAAAAGAACTTATTCAATTAGTTAGACGAATTGAAATCAAAACGAAAGGTTTGGTTAACGAAGTATTTTCGGGTGAATATCATTCTGCATTCAAAGGAAGAGGAATGGAATTTGCCGAAGTACGAGAATATCAACACGGTGATGATATTCGTTCGATTGATTGGAATGTAACCGCAAGATTCAGTCATCCATTTGTTAAAATTTTTGAAGAAGAACGTGAACTTACAATTATGTTGATAGTTGATGTTAGCGGTTCGCTTGCTTTTGGTAGTGCCGAAAAAAGTAAACAACGTATTTCGGCTGAAATTTCTTCAATTCTTGCATTTTCTGCTATGAAAAACAACGATAAAGTTGGATTAATTCTTTTTTCTGATAGAATTGAGAAATTTGTCCCGCCCAAAAAAGGTCGTTCGCACGTTTTAAGAATTATCCGAGAAATTCTATCTTATAAACCAGAAGGGAATAAAACTGATATCAAGTTAGCATTAGAATATTTTAATTCAACAATTAAAAAACGCAGTATTTCCTTCCTTATTTCTGATTTTATTGCAAAAGATTATGAGAAAATCATTAAAATTGTGGCAAGAAAACACGATTTGGTGGGAATTATTCTTGAAGATATTCGCGAAAAAGATTTGCCAAAAATTGGCTTAGTGAAATTCTTAGATTTAGAAACTAATCAAACAAGATTTATTGATTTATCAGATGATTTTGTTCAGAAATTTATTTTTGAGAAGAATCTAAAAAGAGAAAATGAGATTAACCGAATTTTCAAGTTAGGCGGAATTGATTCCATCAAAATTCAAACAAATGAATCTTACATTCCACCATTAGTTAAATTTTTCAAGAAAAGAGAAGCACAGATTTGATGAAAAAGTATTTTGCGATTTTATTTTTAGTTCCTTTTTTTCTGCAAGCTCAGAATATTACTGTTTCGGCAAAAACCGATTCCACAAAATATAAAATTGGTGATTTCATCGATTTCAAAATAGAAATCACTTCACCCGAAAAATCAATAACTGAAATTCCAGAGTTTGCCGATAGTCTTTCGCCGCTTGTTTTAGTTAAAAAGGGAAATGTTGAAAAATCTATTGAAAATGGCAGAAAAAAGGAAACTTATCATTTTTATATTGCTGGTTACGATTCAATTGATACTTACTTAAAACCAATCCCTGTAATAATTTACAATCAAAAACACGAGAGAATTGCTGAATTAAAGACAAATCCATTGCGAATTATCGTAAATGCTGTACAAGTAGATTTATCAAAAGAAATTAAAGATGTAAAACCTCCAATTGCTTTGCCATTAGATTTATTAACAATTTTTATTTGGGTTTTTGTAATTGCAATTCTATCTCTGATTGGATACTTTGTTTGGAAAAAGTATTTAAAAAAAGAGAAAGTAGAAGCGGAAAAGATAATTATTCTGCCTCCATTTCAGATTGCAATTAATAAGTTAAATGAGCTTGTTGCCAAAAGATTATGGCAAAATGGAAAGATAAAAGAATTCCATAGCGAAATTACAGAAATAATACGAGAATATTTTGAAGCCGAATTTAAGTTCAATTCGTTAGAAATAACATCGCAAGAAACAATTCGAGAATTAGAAAATAGAAATCTAAATTCAGAACAAATTAAAATAATTACAGAATTTTTGAGCAACGCCGATATGGTGAAATTTGCAAAATTTCAGCCTTTGCCTTATATAAATGAAACTATGACTAAGCAAGCTTTCGAAATAATTGAAAATCTGAAACCAAAAGAAATTGAAATCGGAGAAGTAAAATAATGTTTGGACTAACTTTTGCTTTTCCAATATTTTTGATAATTCTTCCGTTTGTTGTCGGAATTTTAATTTTCCTCTACATTAAAAAGTTAAGAAAATTAGAGCCTACAATTGCATTTTCGCAATTAACAAGCGTTTTTTCTGAGTTAAAACCAACATTTAAAGAAAAATTTATTCATCTTCCTTTTATTTTAAGAATTTTAGCAATTAGTTTAATATTTATTGCTTTATCGCGACCTCAGAAATTTTCGAGCGGGGAAACGGTTAATTCAGAAGGAATCGACATTTCGATGTTGCTTGATATTTCAGGAAGTATGTTAGCAGAAGATTTGAAACCGAACAGATTGGAAGCCGCTAAAAATGTTATTGGTGAATTTATTGCAGAAAGGAAAAATGACAGAATCGGACTTGTGATATTCTCCCGCGAAAGTTTTACTCAATGTCCGTTAACAATCGATTATTCTGTCCTTTTGGGACTTTTGAGAGATGTTCAAAGTGGAATGCTTGAAGATGGAACTGCTATTGGCTCAGCAATTGCAAATGGTGTAAATAGATTAAAAGATTCTAAATCGAAAAGTAAAGTTCTGATTTTACTCACTGACGGTGTAAATAATAGTGGCGAAGTTGACCCAATTACAGCAGCTCAAATTGCAAAAGAATTCGGAATACGAATTTATACAATCGGTTTGGGAACTCGCGGAACGGCACCATATCCTGTGCAAACTCCTTTTGGAATTCAGTATCAACAAGTTCCAGTTGAAATAGATGAACAAGTTTTATCAACAATTGCTGGAATAACTAATGGGAAATATTTCCGAGCAACAAACAACCGTAAATTGGAAGAAATCTATAAAGAAATTGATAAATTAGAGCGAAGTAAAATCGACATCGTTTCATATAGAAATGCAAGCGAAAAATTCTACATTTTTGCCGAATTAGCACTAATTCTTCTTTTGTTTGAGTTTTTGTTACAAAAATTTTATTTGAGAGTAAATCCATAATGTTAAGATTTGCAAATCCCGAATATTTATACCTACTTCTATTGCTAATTCCTTTTGTGATAGCAATTTACTACGATTTTATCATTCGAAAAAAACTGATGAAGAACTTTGCTGATGAAAAAATATTGAAATCACTTTCACCAGCTAAAAGTAGATTAAAATACTTTTTGAAAAGTGGTTTAATGTTTTTTTCATTTCTATTTTTAATTCTTGCAATTGCAAATCCACAAATTGGAACGAAAATCGAAGAAGTAAAACAAGTTGGAATTGATGTTTACATTTTACTTGATGTTTCAAACAGTATGGCAGCCGAAGATATTCGTCCAAATCGGTTAGAAAAAGCAAAATTTGATATACAAAATCTAATTTCAAAATTGCAAGGCGATAGAATTGGATTAATCATTTTTGCTGGAAGAGCTTACGTCCAATTTCCTTTAACAACAGATTATTCAGCTGCAAATTTATTCCTTTCCGCAGTTGATTTTAATTCAGTTCCACAACAAGGCACAAATATTGGCGAAGCAATAAATTTGGCTTTGAACTCATTCAAAAAAGAATCACCAACAAAGAAAGCAATTATAATGATTACTGATGGTGAAGATCATGAAGGTGATATTGAATCAGCAATTTCAATTGCAAATGACAAAAATGTGCCAATTTATTCGATTGGACTTGGTTCAAAAGATGGAGTTCCAATTCCAATTTTGGATAATTCTGGGAATAATGTTGGTTTCAAAGAAGATAATAACGGCGAAATAGTAATGACAAAATTGGATGAATCAACTCTTGTTGATATTTCCACAAAAACTGATGGAAAATTTTATAGTGGCCAAACTGGTGAAAACGAATTAGAAGAAATTTATGCTGATTTAATGGGAATTGAAAGAAAAGAATTTGGGACAAAACAAATTACAGATTATGAAGACAGATTTTACCTTATGCTTTTCCCAGCTTTGTTATTGTTGATTGCCGAGTTAGTTTTAACTTCCAAAAAATTCAAGTTTCTTCAAAAAATTGATGATGAAAATGAAAAGAATTAATATAAAAATATTGCTTTTTGGATTAATATTGCTGTTTTCGGGGAATTATGCCCAATCAAAAAGAAGTTTGATAAACGATGGAATAGATTCTTATAACAAAAACGATTTTAACAATTCTGAAATTAAATTCAAAAAAGCAATTAACGAAGATGGCAGTTTGTTTGAAGGATATTTCAATCTTGGTGATGCTCATTACAAGAAAAAGGAATACGATGAAGCTATAAAATCATATCAAAAAGCTCTTTCTTTAGCAAAAACAGGTGAACAAAAAAGTATGGTACTGCACAATATGGGAAATATCGCAGCACAAAATCAAAAATATGAAGATGCAGTAAAATCATATATTTCAGCTTTGAAAGAAAATCCACATGATGAGGAAACAAAGTACAATCTTTCTTATGCTTTGAAGCAGATTAAGAAAAATAAAGATAATCAGCAAAACAAGAACGATAAGAATCAGAACAAAGATAATAAAGATAAAAATCAAGATAATAAGCAAAATCAGAACGATAAGAACAAAGATAAAAATCAAGATAAAGACAAGAAAAACGACCAAAACCAAAATGATAACGATAAAAACAAGCAAAATGATAAACAAAATGAACAGCAGAACCAGAAAAATCAGATAAATAAAAAGCAAGCAGAACAAATTTTATCAGCATTAAAAAACAACGAAAAAGATTTGCAAAAGAAATTACGTAAGAAAGTAGGAAAACCTATTCAAACCGAAAAAGATTGGTAAAAGATGAAAACTCTGAAATTACTATTTTTAATATATTTATTACTATTTTCTGTCAATTGGGCTCAAACTTTTGAAGCTTCGACAGAAAAATCAGTCGTTGCACAAAATGAAAGATTTGAAGTATCATTTACATTCGAAGGTGGCGATTCGCAAAGTTTAAAGGATTTCAGACAACCAGATTTTGGCGGATTAACAATTTTAAGTGGTCCAAATCGTTCATCAAGTATCCAAATTATAAATGGAAATATGTCTTCGTCACTAACTTATTCTTTTATTCTTGTGGCAAAAAAAATGGGCGAATATCAGATTTCGGAAAGTTCGATAAATTATAAAGGACAAGTTTTACGAACAAAGAAATTAAAAATAAAAGTTAGTAAAGAATCTAAAAGTGAATCTTCTTCGAGTGGAATTACCGATGAAGATATTAGTAAAAATTTGTTTATTCGAGCAATTCCTTCAAAAACTAATGTTTATAAAGGCGAAGAAATTGTTGTTGTTTACAAACTTTACACAAGATTAAGTATTTCATCGCCACAAGTTTCAAAATTCCCAAAATATCCTGATTTTTGGACAGAAGAACTCGATATGCCATCTACTTTGGCTTTGAATTATGAAATGTATAATGGCGAAAGATTTCAAGTTGCAACAATCAAGAAAGTTTCACTTTTCCCAACAAAAAGCGGAAAATTGACAATCACTCCATTTAAGTTGAAGATTCCAGTTATCGTTCAGAAAAGACAAACAAGAAGAAATAATTCGTTTGACGATTTTTTTAATGACCCATTCTTTAATAGAACTGAAAGAATTGAAAGGGAAGTCGCTTCAAATAGTATTATGATAAACTCAAAGGAATTGCCTGCGGGACAACCATCAAGTTTTTCTGGTGCAGTAGGGAATTTCGACTTTTCTGCCAATTTAGTTAAAAATGAAGTCGAAGCAAATGAACCAATAGCCATTAATTTATCACTTAGTGGCAGTGGAAATATTGTTTTAGCAGAAATGCCAAAGTTGCAAATTCCTGATGGTTTTGAAGTTTACGACCCGAAAACAACAGAAAATATTAGTAAAAGAGATAGAATTTCTGGAAAGAAAACAGCAGAATATCTTTTAATTTCGCGGTCTTCAGGTGAAAGAATAATCGATGCAATACAATTCTCTTACTTCAATCCCGCTTCTGGAAAATATATAACAAAAACATTTGGACCGTTTAAAATTCATATTAAAAAAGGTTCTGGCAATTTTCCGCAAAATGGTTTATCAAATTATACAAAAGAAGAAATTCAGCTTTTAGATAAAGATTTACGATTTATTAAAACTCAAACTGATTTTGAACGAATAGAACCAATTAATTTGCTTCCAACTTTCTTTATAATTTGGAATTTATTATCAATTTTGGGATTTATAGCAATTGTAATCTACAAATTGAAAGAAGAAGCTCAATTAGAAAATATTGATTTAATAAATTTCAAAAAAGCAGATAAAGCTGCTAGAAAACGATTAGAAACTGCAAAAAAATCTTTGCAAAACAATAATTACACAGAATTTTTAGCCCATTTATCCGAATCAATTTATGAGTATTTGGAAATTAAGCTGAAAATGCCAAAATCTGATTTTTCAATTTCGAAAGTTGAAGATAAATTAAGAAATATGAATTTCACTGAAGAAGTGATTGTAGAATTCAGAAGAATAATTGAAAATGCAGAATTTATGCGATTTGCCATTTCGCAGCAGAATTATGATGAAATGAACAAATTGTATGAAAATTCCGTGAAATTAATTCTTGATTTGGATGCACAATTCAGAAAGGATACCAAATAATGAAAAAGATTTTAATTTTTCTTTCGATTTTTGTTACTATTTCCTTTGCTCAAGAAACAAATTTGCAAAAATGGTTTCAAAAAGGAAATTCAGCCTACATGAAAAAAGATTATCAGACAGCAATTGAATTATTTTCAAAAATAGAAAAATCTGGTTATGAAAGTTTTGAATTGTACTTTAATTTAGGGAATTCTTATTTCAAACAAGGAATTTACGGAAAAGCAATTTTGTATTTCGAACGTGCTTTTATGCTTGATACTCAAAATGAAGATGTTAAATACAATTTAGAAATTGCAAATAGTAGAATTCAGGATAGAATTGATGTTCTCCCCGATTTTTTCTTGTTCTCATTTTGGAAATGGTTGATTTCTCTTTTCTCTGTAAATACTATCCTTTTCTTACTTTCACTTTTTGTACTAACATTGTTCGCATTTATCTATTTATTCAGATTTCAAACAGAATTTAGTAAACGTCTTTCTTTACTAGGAATATTCTCATCAACCTTGTTAATTGCTTTTTTTATAATACTTTATGTAAGCAAAGTAGATTTAGTTTCTAACGAGAATTACGCAATAATTACAAATAGTGAAGTAACTGTAAAATCTTCCCCAAATGATGAAAGTAAAGCAACTTTTGTAATACACGAAGGACTTAAAGTTTTAATTGTAGATAACCTGAGCGATTGGTCTGAAATTAAACTTGTTGATGGTAAAAAAGGTTGGTTAAAAAAAATAGACTTTGAATTGATAAATCACCAATGAATGCTTGACTTTTGCAAAGCAAAGAAAGATATTTGCTTATTAGTTTTATGTTAAATCTTAATTATTGGTGAAAAATGCTACAAGTAAAACAAATCTTACGAAATATCCAATTAAGCGAATTTTATTCTTTTGTTAAAAATTCCGATTTTGTACGTGTAATTTCTTTTTCCGTACTCACAGCAATTTCTGCACAAATTTCAATCCCAACACAACCAGTTCCATTTACTTTGCAAACTTTACTTGTTTTATTATCTGGAGCATTTTTAGGTCCGATTAATGGAGGACTTGCACAATTAACATATTTATTTATGGGTGCATTTGGGATTCCAGTTTTCGCTAATTTTTCTGGCGGATTTCCAATATTATTTGGATTAACTGGTGGATATTTATGGTCTTTTCCAATAGTTGCATTTTTGGTTGGATTGTTTATCCAAAATTCAAAAAACTTAGTAGCCATTTCATTAACAATGTTTTTCGGAACAATGTTGATTTTAATATTTGGTTCACTTTATTTATCACTTTTCTTTAATGGAGATTTAAAGACTTCATTTACAATTGGAGCATTAGGTTTCTCAGTTTGGGGCTTTGCAAAAACTATATTAGCTATTGCTATTTTTTATTCCTACCGCACAAGACAAGGTTAATTTTAACCAATAATTATATAAGGTACAATGGAATTAAAAAACTTCATCTTCGTCGTTGTATTCTTCATTTCATTCGGTTTTCTTGCTTACAACCTAAAAAGAATTATCAGCTATCTTTTGGTTGGTAAGGAAGATAATCGTTTTGATAATCCAAATGAAAGAATACTTAATGTAATTAAAATTGCTTTCGGACAATCTAAATTACTTCGTGACCCAAAAGCAGGAATTCTTCATTTTCTGATTTTTTGGGGTTTTATTTTATTTCTTTTTGCAGTATTAGAAGGAATAATTCAAGGATTTTACTCAAACTTCACTTGGAATATTCTAGGTGGATTTAACAAATTTATTACAGCATCAAAAGATATTTTTGGTCTATTAGTGCTTTCTGCAATAGCACTTTCATTTATCCGAAGATTTGCCATTAAAGTTCCAAGACTACAAGGTGGTAAAAAAGAAAAAAAAGATGCAATTATTGTTCTTTCTATGATTTCACTTGTTGTAATCAGTATGTTCGGAGAAACTAGTGCACAAATTGCAAAAGAAAATTTTATACTCGATGCAACCCAAATTAGTCCTATTTCTTTCTATTTAGCTGGAATTTTCAACAAAGAAACAGCATCAATTTGGTACGAAATATTTTGGTGGATGCACATTTTAGCAGTATTTGGATTTATGAATTATTTGCCATACTCTAAACATTTTCACGTTTATACAGCAATTCCAAACGTTTATTTATCAAATTTAGGTCATAAAAGATTTGAAATTAAACCAATAGATCTTGAAGATGAAAATGCTGATCAGTTTGGTGTTGCTGATATTGAACATCTTTCTTGGAAGCAAATGCTTGATGGTTTTACTTGTACTGAATGTGGAAGATGTGAAGCCGTTTGTCCAGCAGCAAATACAGGCAAATTGCTCTCACCAAAGAAAATAATTGTTGATATTCGCCACAGAACAGAAGAAAAAGCTCCTCTGTTAATTTCAAATGATACAGAAAATACCGCGAATGGAAAAAAATTGGTTGGAGGTTATATTTCTCATGAAGAATTATGGGCTTGTACAACTTGCAGTGCTTGCGTTTACGAATGTCCTGTAATGAATGAACATGTTCCAGCAATTGTAGATATGAGAAGAAATCTTGTTTTAATGGAATCAGAATTTCCATCTGAATTAAATCCAGTTTTTAAAAATCTTGAGACTAATTTTACCCCGTGGGCATATAATCCGCAAGATAGAGCAAAATGGGCTGAAGGTTTGAACATAAAAACTTTATCTGAAGATGCTAATGGAGAATATTTATTCTGGGTTGGTTGTGCAGGCTCTTACGATCCACGTTATCAGAAAGTATCTCAAGCTTTTGCTAAATTAATGCAAAATGCGGGAGTTGATTTTCGAATACTTGGAACAGAAGAGAAATGTAATGGAGATACTGCACGAAGATTGGGGAATGAGTATCTTGCACAAATGTTAATGAAAGAAAATATTGAAACACTAAATGCTTATGGTGTTAAGAAAATTGTAACCGCTTGTCCGCATTGTTTCAATTCAATTAAAAATGAATATCCTCAATTTGGAGGTAATTTCGAAGTCCTCCATCATTCTGAATTATTAAATAAATTAGTATCAGAAGGGAAATTGGAATTTGAGGATAAAAAAGAATCTGAAAAAATCACTTATCATGATTCTTGCTATTTGGGAAGATATAACAATATTTACGATGAACCACGTACGATTAGTAAAATTGGCGGAATTGAAATTGTAGAAATGGAAAGAAATCGCGATTCAGGATTTTGTTGCGGAGCTGGTGGTGGAAGAATGTTTTTAGAAGAAAAAGAAGGAACTCGTATTAATGAAAACAGAGCAGCTGAAGCAATTTCCACAGGTGCTGAAACTGTTGCGTCTGCATGTCCTTTTTGTATGACGATGATGAATGATGGCGTTAAAGCTAATGGTAAATCCGATGACGTAAAAGTTAAAGATATTGCTGAAATTATGTTTGAAAACTTAAAAATTAACTAAAATACAGGAGGTTAAATATGAGTGACAAGTACAAAGTTATTCTTGAACACTTAAAATCTATGGAAGCTGATGTTGAAAAGTTCTACGTAAAAGGACAATCAGCAGCTGGTACACGAGTTCGTAAAGGCTTAAATGAGTTGAAAAAAATGGCGCAAGATATGCGAAATGAAATTCAACAAATAAAAGAAAGCAAAGCGAAATAATTATTTTGGAGCTGTTTAAAAAGATGATTTATAAAATGTTGTTTAAACAGCTCTTTTTTTTATTATTTTTTAGCACAACTTTATTCTCCCAAATCTTAAATCCAAATTCACTTTTCCCTGAAGACTCATTAAATTCAAAACTTACATTAACATTTGTTGGTGATTTAATGTGTCATGGACCTCAAATAAATTCTGCATTTATTGAAGAAACAAACACTTATGAATTTACTTCTGTTTACGAAAATGTGAAAGGTTTGCTTTCGCAATCAGATATTACTTTTGGAAATTTGGAAACAGTAACTGCTGGTAAAAAGATAAAATATCAAGGCTATCCAACTTTTAACACACCTGATGAATTTGTTTATGAATTGAAAGCAACAGGTTTTGATTATCTTTTTACAACAAATAATCATGCGATTGATCAATCTGAGTTGGGTGTTCGCCGAACGTTAGAAATCATAAAGAAAGCGGGAATAACTAGTATCGGAAGTCAGAAGAAGGGGGAAAAAAGATATCAAATAATTGAAAAAAATGGGATTAAACTTGGAATTTTAGCGGCAACATACGGAACAAATGGGTTTAGTCTGCCAAAAAATTCTGAATGGGAAGTGAACGAAATCTCGAAAAAATTTTTGAAAGAAGAACTTGGTGAATTAAAGAAGAAAAATCTTGATGTGATTTTAGTTTACTTTCATTTTGGGAATGAATATGAAAAAAGTCCTTCAAGTTATCAAAAGGAATTTGTAAATTTTGCATTCGATAACGGGGCTGATATAGTGATTGGAAGTCATCCACATGTACTTCAACCAATTGTTTTTACCTCAAAGAGTAAGTTGGAAAACGGCTTTGTAGCATTTTCTTTAGGAAATTTTATTTCAAATCAGCAGTGGCGTTTTTCAGATTCGGGAGTAATTCTAAATTTTTCTATTGTGAAGAATAATAAAACTAATATTACTTATGTAGAAGATCTGTATTACATTCCAACTTGGGTTTATAAAGGAAAAACTGATAAAAAAGAGGTTGATTTTCTAATTATTCCAGAATTGCAAGAGAATTCCTTAATTTTTGATAGTGAGAAAATTAAATTAATGGAACAAAGTTTTGACGATTCTAAAAGAATCTTATCTGGAGAAACAGATATAAAATGACCAACAAAAAGACATTATCAATAATTTTTATTACTGTATTTATTGATTTACTTGGGTTTGGTGTTTTAATTCCAATACTTCCAACTTTTGCTACAAAAGAAATTGGTATCTCTGAATTCCAAATCGGAGTGATTGTAGCTATTTTTTCATTAATGCAGTTTATTTTCAATCCAATTTTAGGAAGTTTATCAGATAAAATCGGTAGAAAACTAATCATTGTAAGTTCATTACTACTAACTTCCTTTTCTTATTTAATTTTTTCAATAACTGATTCCTTCTTTTTGCTAATCATTTCAAGAATGCTTGCAGGAATTGGAGGAAGTAATATTGGTGTTGCACAAGCGTATATTGCGGATATCACTACTAAAGAAAATCGTTCGAAAGGGATGGGAATGATTGGCGGAGCATTTGGACTTGGTTTCGTTTTTGGTCCATTAATTGGTGGATTTTTATCAGAATTTGGATATTCAATAATAGGATATGTTTCGGCATCGTTTTCATTTTTAGCATTTTTAGTCGCTTTTATTTATTTACCTGAAACAAAATGGGTTGCCAAATCTGACAAAATTAGAATTAAACTATTTGATTGGAAAAGCGCGGTTTCTGTTCTTAAAATTCAAAAAGTGGGATTTTTAATATTTCTTTTTTCAAGTTTAATTTTTGCAATTGCTAATATTTATGGCACATTTGCATTAATAGGTTTTAAATACTATGGATTCTCTGATCAACAAAATGGAATATTATTTGGAATTTCAGGACTTGTAGGCGCTTTAATTCAAGTTCGTGGTTTGAAAATACTCTCAAAAAATTTTAGAGAAAAGGAATTGCTTTCGTGGGGTATATTTTTAATGGGAATTGGACTTTTGTTAATTCCACATGGGATTAACTTTATTGGTGTCGCTGTTATCATTGCAATTATGTCTATTGGAACCGGACTTCTTCAACCAATTCTTTCAAGTATGATATCTAAATATGCACCGGAGCATAAGCAAGGTGAGGTACTTGGAGTAAGTCAATCAATTTCAGCATTTGCAAGAGTTTTAGGACCACTTTGGGGCGGATGGAGTTTTGAATATGTTAGTTTTTCTTTCCCATTTTATACTGGAGCTTTGGTTACTTTAATCACATTATTAATCTTTAACAAAATATTCAAAGAAGAAACAGATGTTTAGTTTATCGAATATTCATTTTAATAAACCACTTTTACTTGCACCAATGGAAGATGTTACCAATTCAGCATTCCGATTAATTTGCAAAGAACTAGGGGCTGACATTGTTTACACCGAGTTTGTAAATGCAGACGGTTTGACACGAAATAGTAAAAAAACACGTGAAAAAATGAATTTTGATGAAGCTGAAAGACCAATTGGAATTCAAATTTACGGTGGTGAAATCCAACCAATGATAGAATCTGCCAAAATTGCAGAAAGTCTAAATCCAACAGTAATTGACATTAACGCTGGTTGCTGGGTAAAAAAAGTAGCAAATCGTGGTGCTGGAGCAGGCTTACTGAAAGATCCAATTTATATGGAAAAAATGGTAAGAGAAATTGTTAATTCAGTTGAAACTCCAGTAACTGTTAAAACACGTTTAGGTTGGGATGATGATTCAATTCAAATTTGCGATGTTGCAAAAAGAATCCAAGATGCTGGTGCTAAATTGCTTACTATTCATTGCAGAACACGAGTTCAAGGTCATTCTGGAGAAGCTGCCTGGTTTTGGGTAGATAAAATAAAAGAAGTGGTTGAAATTCCAGTTATACTAAACGGTGGAATAATGGATTCTTCTGATTTAATGCGAGCAATTTCAGAAACAAATGCTGATGGCTTTATGATTGCTCGAGGTGCAATTGGTCAGCCATGGATTTTCAAAGAAGGACAAGAAATCTTAAAATATGGAGAAGTCAAAACGAAATTTACACATAATGAAATATTTGAAATAGCACTTAAACATTTAAGATATGAGATTTCATTAAAAGGGGAAAGAGCGGCAATCTCTTTTCGAAAATTCTATTCTGGATATTTGAAAGGTTTTTTTGGAGCATCAAAAATCAGACAAAAATTGATGACTCTAACTCAATATTCACAAATAGAAGACACTTTTTTAGATTATAAAGAGTATTTAGATAAAAATGATCAAATTGAACAAAATATTATTAGCTAAAATAATTTCGTACATATTTATTCCACCAGTTATGAATTTGTTCATTTTTTGGTATTTATTCGATATTTCAAACGAGCCTAACAGAATAGTAATTATTATTAGTTCAGCAATTTTTGGATTTATTCTTCCGATTTTATTTTTCGTTTTTATGCGAAGAAAAGGAAAAATTATAAACGATGACGCTACAGATAAATCACAAAGGACAATTCCTTACATTGTAGGCATTTTATTTTCGCTATTTGCTTATTTTGTTTTGGAATTAACTGGAAATTTTGCGAATGCAGCTAAAATGTGGTTAGTTTACCTTTTTTCATCATTAATTATAATTCCTATAAATTTTTACTGGAAAATTAGTGCACATGCTTTGGGTGTATCAATTCCTTTTGCTTATTTACTCTATTCTGGGAGCAAGTTTTCGCTACCATTTATATTTATCATTTTTCTTGTTTTTATTTCACGTTTAATTCTAAAAGTTCACACTCCAATGCAATTAATTGCGGGAGTTGTTGTAGGATTGATTATCACAAATATTGTATATTTATTTTAGGAGTTCAAAATGGATTTAAAAAAATACATTAGAGATGTTAAAGATTTTCCAATAGAAGGTATTCTTTTTAAAGATATTACTACATTATTAATTGAACCAAAAGCATTCAATTATGCATTAGAAGGATTATATAACTTCGCTAAAAACAAAGAGATAACTAAAGTAGTTGGCATTGAATCTCGTGGTTTTATTTTAGGTGGAGCTCTATCTGAAAAATTAGGTGTTGGTTTTGTCCCAATTCGAAAACCTGGTAAACTTCCATCAAAAACGCGAACAATGGAATATCAACTTGAATATGGAATAGATAAAATTCAAATACACGAAGATGCTATTCTACCAACAGATAAAATTCTAATTCACGATGATTTGCTTGCAACTGGTGGAACAATAAACGCAGCAATTAAATTGATAGAATCATTCGGAGCAGAAGTTAGTCAAATATCGTTTATTATTAACCTTAGTTTTCTAAATGGATTAGATTCAATTAGAAATTATGATGTAAAATATTTGATTGAATATTAGCCTTTCCGAAAGTTGATAAAAGCATTTGCTTGTTGACTCGGCATAATAATCATTTCGTTAATATTTGCATGTTTTGGTCTTGTTGCACAAAATATAACAGCTTCAGCAATATCATCGGCAGAAAGTGGTGTTAAGCCTTTATAAACATTCTTAGCTTTTTCAGAATCACCATAGAAACGCACCAAACTAAATTCTGTTTCAACCATTCCGGGGTCGATTGTTGAAACTCTAATTCCCTTATCTAACAATTCAATTCTCATTGAGCGGGTTATTGCTGTAACACTATGTTTAGTTGCACAATAAACTGCTCCGCCACCATAAGCCTCATGACCAGCAATTGACCCGATATTTATTACATGTCCGTTTTGATTTTTAACCATTAAAGGAATAATTTCACGAGATACATAAAGTAATCCTTTAATATTCGTATCAATCATTTCTTCCCAACCATTAACATCATCTTCATAAAGTTTATTTAAGCCTCTTCCCATTCCAGCGTTGTTTACAAGAATATCAATATTTTGCCATTCAGAAGGTAAATTAGAAATTACATTTTTAACTAATTTGTAGTTTCTTACATCCAATTGAAAGGGGAGTACTTTAACAGCATATTCCTTTCGGATAAAATCAGCTAATTCATTTATTCTTTCAATTCTTCGAGCAGTGATTATTAAATTTGCTCCATTTTTTGCAAATTCAATTGCAGTTGATTTACCTATTCCAGAAGAAGCGCCTGTAATAAAAACAATCTTATTTTTTAATCTTTCCATTTATTCTCCAAATTTTAATATTTTAAAATAAAAAAAAGGCAACCCGAATGCGATAGGTTACCTTTTTTCTCATACCCTTCGGTAAAATTAAATTAAATATTTCTCTGAGATTGTATTATCAATTTTAAAATGAGCTATCAATTCTTGAAGCTGATTTGTTGAATTATATAATTCTTCAGAGGAATTTGTTATAATCGAAGTATTTTGAGCCGATTCTTCAGCGACGCTTGCAATTGTTGTTATATTTTTACTTATTTCTTCACTAGTAGATGATTGTTCTTCAATTGCAGTAGCTAATTGAGTTATTAGATCGGCAATTTGGTTGGAATTATCAATTATTTCTTGTAATAAACTACCAGCTTGATGAGCAAGACTTTTATCATCTTCAACTACTTGGGTGCTTTTATTTATTGCAATAATTGCAGAATTGGTTCTATTTTGAATTTCTGAAATCATAGAACCAATTTCTTTTGTTGCATTTTGAGTACGTTCAGCTAATTTTCTTACTTCATCTGCAACAACAGCAAAACCCCTTCCTTGTTCACCAGCTCTTGCGGCTTCAATTGCAGCATTTAGTGCAAGGAGATTTGTTTGATCTGCGATATCATAAATTACTTTTAACACTTCAGTAATTTTTTGGCTGCTTTCTCCAAGTTGTTTCATAGTTTCAGATGCGTTTAATACAATTTCAGCTACTTGTTCAATACCTTTTACTGTATTTTCAACTGCATTTCCACCTTCTTTAGCTTTTTGTTCTGCTTGTCGAGTTTTTTGTTCAATTAAATTTATACTTCTTGAGTTTTCTAAAATAGTTTTCGTCATTTCTTCTACGGCACTTGCAACATCGGCTGATTGTATGCTTTGATCTTTAGCCCCACGGGCAAGTTGTGAACTGTTTTCACCAATTTCTGTAACACTACGAGAAAAATAATTTACGCTTTCAAAGAATTTACTTAGCGCATTATTCATCGAATCGGAAACTTTATTAACATCATTTTTTATTGTTAAATAATCGCCTTTGTAATTTCCTGCCATTTTTCTGGTGAAATCACCTTCAGCCATTTTTGATAAAACTTGACTTGCTTCGCTAATAGGCTTTAATATTGTATCGAGCATATTATCTATTGAATTTGCAATTTGCTTCCATCCGCCAACAAACTGATTTTCTGGAAGACGTGCTTTCAAATCACCCTCAACTTCGTTTTTTGAACTAATTGAATTTACTTGTGCAATTATTTTTTCAATTATTTCTACTTCGGAATTAAATGCGTGTGCAAGTTCATCATATTCTGAAGATGGATTTACTCTAACAAAATTACCTTGTGCTATTTCTTTTGCGGCGTGAATTTTTTCATCTTGTGCAGTTCTTAAATTTCTTAACATTAGAGCTAATTCACCAACTTCATCTTTTTGATTAATTCCTATTTCGCTATCAAATTTACCAATTGAATACTCTTCAATAATAACTTTAAGTTTTATAATTGGTTTTGTAATTGAAGGTCCCAAAACAAAAAATACAAATAGAAAGGATAATGTTCCTACAATCATTCCTACAATTAAAAATATTGTTGAATTTACAACTTGTATCTCACCATTTTGTTTAAGAATTTCAACTTTTTCTTTCATTTTATTCTGAAAGACTTTTATTTCGTTGTTTAGATTTTGACTTTCACTTTCTCCCATAGTTGTGGCTATTTCTGCCGACATATCATATAATTTCATTGATGTGCTACTAATTATTCCATCAACTACCATAATATCGTAGTTTCCCCAATTAATTTTAATACTTTGTAGAAGTTTCTCGAGTTCAGTTCCTTTGTATTCTTTTAATAATTCGTCTAATTTTGAAGAAATATTTGTTTTTTTTTCATTTACAATCTGAAGTCCTTCATTAAATTTTTCATCAAACTTAGGATTGGAAAATTTGAGCATCCATTTCTGAATTTCATTTATATCATCAATTATAAGATTTGCTTTTTCAGATGGTGTTATATAATCTTTAAAAATATTTTGTCCTAGTTGTCCTAATTGTTGAAATTGAAAAAAATCGTTAACTGCTAAAAGAGTTGAGATAGAAGCTACAATTAAAAATCCAAATTGAATTTTTCTTGTAAGTTTCAAGTTTTTGAAAATATCCATTATCGCATTCATGTAATTTTCTCTTACTTAAGTTTGAAAATGATTGGTAAGGCTACTTTAACTTTTACTTTTTTCCCTTTAATTTCTCCAGGTGTAAATTTTGCTTTTTTTACAGCGGCAACTGCTGCTTCTGCACATCCGCCACCAATCGCTTTTAGAACGACAACATCGTCAACACCACCATTTTCGTTTACTAATGCCATCACATAAACTGTTCCTTGTATTCCTGCTTGTTTAGCAATTTCAGGGTATTTTACTTTTGAATAAATTGCTGGTAGTCCTCCAATTGGTGCTGGCATAACTTCTGCGGTTGCTAAATAAGCATCAGCTTGAGCATATTTGATGTTATAAGCTCCTAAAAAAATTAAAAATAGAAAAACTATTTTCTTCATTTGTTTAAGCATATTAACTCCATTTAATAGATTTAATAGAATGATTTTTTTTATTGTAATTAAAATTTAGCAATATGATGTTATAATCGACATAAAGTAATATTAATTTAATAATAAATTGTACTTTTACATTGATTTTTTTAAATAATTCAAATAAAAATATTTTTTAACTAAAATGAATAGAAAAAAAGATAGATTATCTAAGATTATCGAAATACTTAAAAAAGAGTACCCAAATACAAAACCACAATTAAATTATTCTAATCCATTTGAATTATTAATTGCTACAATTTTATCTGCTCAATGCACTGATGAAAGAGTAAATATCGTTACAAAAAATCTCTTTAAAAAATATAAATCACCAATTGATTATTATTCAGTTGAAGTTATAGAATTGGAAAAAGATATATTTTCAACTGGATTTTATAAAAATAAAGCCAGAAATATTCAAAACTGTTGTAAAATTCTTGTAGAAGAGTATAATTCACAAGTTCCAATAGATTTTGATGCGCTTTGCAATTTACCTGGTGTCGGAAGAAAAACAGCAAGTGTAGTTATTGGAAATGCTTTCGGAATACCAGCACTTGCAGTTGATACACACGTAAAACGTATTTCAAATTTGCTTGATTTAACAAAAAGCACAAATCCAGATAAAATTGAATTAGATTTAAAGAAAATTCTACCAGAAAACGATTGGATAAATTTTACACACTGGTTAATTCAACACGGAAGGAAAGTCTGCATTGCACGTCGCCCTCAATGTAGTATTTGTAAAATCGCCGAATATTGCCCAAGTAGAAAATCTTAGCACAATTATTATTTTATCAAACTTTCTAATTCTAATTGTTCATAATAATTCAATCTTCCTTTATTATATTTACTTTAGCTTTTTAAAGATTAATACACGAGAGATAAATGAAAAAACTAATATTATTTTTCATTCTGTTCACGGTTTCTTTTGCTCAGAATGATTACCAAACTACCAACAATCTTTTCGGTTCAGAATTAGAACATGAACTTCACAAATTAACAAGAAGACATATAAGATTTCCATATACATCTTCTTCAACTGACGTTTGGAGTATTTTACGCGTTTCTGATGCTGATACAACAAATTCAAATAATGTAATTCTTATTTATACACAATACATTATGGACGGACCTTCAGAATATGATGGAGGAAGTGGGTGGAATAGGGAACACGTTTGGCCAAATTCGCATGGTTTCCCAAATGATGGAGATACTGCTTATACCGATATTCACCATCTAAAACCAGCTGATATTTCCACAAATTCGGCTCGGGGAAATAAAGATTTTGATAACGGAGGAAATATTTATTACGATGGCGGAACTTATCAAACAGATTGCCGATCTGATTCAGATTCTTGGGAAGTTGGTGATACAAGGAAAGGCGATATTGCAAGAATAGTACTTTATTCAGCTACAAGATATAGTTCACCAGCATTAGATTTACAATTAGTTGATTATACCAATACATCTAGTCAACCAATACTTGGAAAACTGAGCACAATGTTGCAATGGAATGCTTCAGAACCACCAAGTGCTTTTGAACGCCACAGAAATGATGTAATTCAATCTTATCAACATAATAGAAATCCTTTTATTGATCATCCTGAATTTGCAAATAGAATTTATAAACCAAATGATTTTATAATAGAATATGCTCAAGCTATTGCACCTGCAAAATTTATTGTTAAATTCACAAGAGAAGTTGACGCTACATCTGCACAAAACATTGCAAATTATAAATTAATGAAATCATTAAATACGATTGTTTCAGCTTCTGTTGGCTATAATGGAGATAATCATTTTGTTCAAATTACAATGGATGAAAATTATCCAGAAGGTTTATATTATTATATTAAAGTAAATAATCTTCTTTCAACAAATGGTGAAACTATAGATGCAAATTCTATTTCAAGAATTTATGTTGATCCCGCAGTAGGAATTCATAACGAGAACCTTGAACCAAATGAATATAAACTCTTCCAAAATTATCCAAATCCATTTAATCCCACTACTGTTATTTCTTATAAAATTATGGAAGAAAGCAGAGTTGAATTGAATATTTACAATATTTTAGGAGAGAAAGTAAAAAGTCTAGTAAATGAAATTCAACCAAGTGGAGTTTATAATATCAATTATGATGCTTCTGATTTAGTTTCAGGTGTTTATTTTTATTCTATTTCTGCAGGAAATTTTCATGATACGAAGAAAATGGTTTTATTAAAGTAATATTTTGTATTATTACTAAAACTAAAAAAGCCACTTGTTAGTGGCTTTTTTTATAAGAAAAATTGTTAGTAAATATCTATTCTTGAGGAGAGAAAAGGAAATACCAAGATTGATGTGTTAATTTAGAAGCAAGGTTTTCAGATTCCAACTTATTCATCAAACTTTTAGCTATAGTTTCAGTTTGAGTATATGATAATTTCTCCTTTTTGATATCATAATAATCTTTAACAGCAAATTGAACATCTCTTAAAAATATATTTGATTTATATTTTACAGGATATTTATTTGACATAAACCTAAAAAAGGTATCTTTATTATTAAACAATTCTGAAGCGTAATCTTTTTTCATGTATTAAAACCCTAAGATATTAATTGAATTTTGAGCTAAATTAACAACACCGCTAAAATAAAGTCCCAATACCAAAGTTGGAATTGCTAAAGCTAATAAAACTACTTTATCAAAAAGATCAACTTCGACAGTTTTAGAATTATCTGTTTTTTTAGTTAAAAACATGTGTTTCAAAACTCGCATATAATAGTAAACTGAAACTGTTGAGTTTAGCAAAGCAATAATAGCAAGTACAAGTAATTTTGCATCAACTAAAGCAATAAAAATATAAAGTTTCCCGATAAATCCAGCGAAAGGAGGAACACCAGCAAGTGAAAATAAGAAAAATGACATTACTACTGCAAGGAATGGAGAAGTAGTCCCAAATCCGTCATAATCATTAATATCTTCAGTGTTATGTTTATTTTTAACGACCATAACTACATAGAAAGCTCCGAAATTCATCAGTAAATAGAATACAAAATAGACAAGTATTGCTAATAAACTTTCGTTATTAAAAGCTACTAAAGCAGCTATAAGATAACCAGCGTGTGCAATACTTGAATAAGCTAACATTCTTTTGAGATTATCTTGCCATAAAGCAATTAAGTTACCTATCGTCATTGTAGCAATTGCGATAATAGTTAGGAATAATTGCCAATCAAAACCTTCTAAAAGTATCCAAAAACCGTTTTCTAAAGTAGTATTTGTAAAACCAACTCTAACAAATCTTACAAGAAGAGCAAAACCAGCAGACTTACTTGCAACTGATAAATAAGCTGTAATCGGAATTGGAGCTCCTTCGTAAACATCTGGTGTCCAGAAATGAAAAGGAACAGATGAGATTTTATAACCAATTCCAGCAAAAATGAAAATAGTTGAAATGGTTAAAGTTATTGTTTCCATTCCACTTACGCTTCCTAAAGAAGCAATTACATTCAAATTGGTGGTTGCAAATAATCCATAAAATAAAGACATGCCGAAGAGCATAATTGCAGAAGAAATTGCTCCAAAGAGCAAATATTTCATTGCAGCTTCAGATGGTCTTCTTTCTTTTTTGAGGAAACCTGCAAGAACGTAAGACGATAATGATAATAATTCCAAAGAAATATAAATCAAAATCAAATCGTTTGCTGAGGCAAGGAACATCATTCCAAGAATCATCCCGAAAATTAATGTGTAATATTCACCAGATCGGGAATTAACATTTTTGATTTCGGAAGAAGAGATTGACATCAAAATTACAAGGAAAGATGAAACAACAATAATAAATTTAAAGAAAGTTCCAAAAGGATCAAGTGAAAATATTCCATATTGTTTTTCTGCTGATGTAATAAATGCTGTTTGTGAAATTCCGAATTGATTTATTAGAAAAAAGAAAGTAGCTACTAACCCAGCTAAAGCAATATATGGGATAAAGGTTTTCTTTTGCTTAAAAATCAAATCAAAAACAAGTACGACCAAAAGTGTGGCTGAAACCATTAACTCAGGCTGTATTGTTGTTAATGAAGTTATAAAATAAGATAAATCCATAATTTATATCAATTTCCTTATATCTTTCTAAAATCCAGCAGTGTTAATAAATTGAACAAATGCTTTAACAGAAGTGTTCATAAAATCTAATGCCAATGATGGTTGAATACCAAGATAAATAATTACTATTGTTAATGGAATAAACATTATGTACTCGCGAGAGTTAATATCAGTTAATGCTTGCCATTTTTCGTTGAATTTCCCAAAGAAAAGTCTTTGCAAAGTCCAAAGCATATAAGCAGCTCCAAGCAAAATACCCAATAAAGCCACAATTGTTAGAATTCTTGTTGTGCCATAACCAAACGCACCAATGAAAACTAACGATTCAGAAATAAAACCGCTTAAGCCAGGCAAACCAATAGCTGCAAAGAAAGCTACTGAAACAAAACCTGTATAAACCGGCATTTTGTTTGCTAAACCACCAAACTCTTCAAGTCCACGTGTATGAGCTCTATCATAAATAACCCCAACAATCAAGAATAGCATTGATGTAATAGTTCCATGGTTAAACATTTGGAAAATAGCACCGGAAATTCCAGTAACCGAAAGCGAAGCCATTCCAAGTAAAACGTAACCCATGTGTGAAATGGATGAATATGCAATAAGTTTTTTGAAATCCTTTTGAGCAAGTGCAACTAATGCACCATAAATAATATTTATTACTCCAAATAAACCAATCCACCAAGCAAGTTGAACTGTTATTTCTGGAAAAATTGAATAATTAATTCGTAGGATTCCATAAGTCCCAAGTTTTAGAAGAATTCCAGCAAGAATTACAGAAATTGGTGTTGGTGCTTCAACGTGTGCATCGGGCAACCAAGTGTGGAAAGGGAACATTGGAATTTTTATTGCAAATCCAATAAAAAGAAGAATGTAGGCAATAAAGCGATAGTTGTTTGGGTTAGCTGATGATAAAATTCCATCAGCAGAATATGAAGCGGCTTTTGTAAGTTCTATTAAATTGAAAGTATGTAATCTTACGCCATCAACCATTTCAGTAGCACTAAAATACAAGCCAATCATAGTAAGAAGTATAAAAATACTACCAAATAAAGTATAGATAAAGAACTTAATTGCTGCATATTCTTTTCGAGGACCACCCCAAATACCAATTAAAAAGTACATTGGGAGAAGCATAACTTCCCAAAATACATAGAAAAGGAAGAAATCAAGAGCAACGAAAACTCCCATCATTCCAGTATCAAGCAATAGAAACATTGCCATATATCCTTTAATTTGCTTTGGAATATTCCAAGAAGAAATTGTAGCAATAAATGACACAAAAGCTGTTAAAAATACCATTAAGATACTTAAACCATCAATCCCAAGGAAGTAATCAATTTTAATTGTACCAAGCCAAGAAATATTTGGAATAGTAATCCATCTTACTTTTTCAACAAATTGAAAAGAAGATTCATCATTAATTCCAACTGCTTGGTAATTGAAATTCATCAATAAAAAGACTGCCAAAAGTAATTGTAGAGCAGTAGAGATTAATGCAGTATAACGAATTGCATCTTTTTGTTCGCTCTTTAGGAACAGAATAACAATCATCCCAATGATAGGGAGAAATGTGATAAGGGTTAAAATCGGAAAATCCATCTTTTTATACTAACCTTTTATTTATTATTCAAATTTTAGAAAAACGGTAAAAAAATTATAAATAGAACTATTAAACTTAAAATTGCAAGTAGAATATAGTTTTGAACTCTACCAGTTTGAGTTTTCTTGAAAATAAATCCAAAGAAACCTATCTTAAAAGCTGTCAAATTTACTAATCCATCTACTACATATTGATCGAAAAGACCAGATATTTTAGAAAATCCACGAGTTATTGTTGCTGAACCATTTACTGCTCCATCAATAACTTTTCCATCAAATACTGACAAACCTTTTGAAGTTTCTATAGTTCCTCGAATGAATGTGGAATGATAGAATTCATCAAAAAACCACTTATTTAATGAAAATTTGTATAGGAAAGGAACAGCATTTGCCATTTTATCAGCACTAACTTTGTTCCAATAGTAAACCACAAAAGCAAATAAAATTCCAAGCGAAGCTAAAACTAAAGATAAAATCATTGCTGGATAATGAGCTTCGTGCATGGCATGCATATAATGTTCTGAATGGATTACTGCTTGTTCTGTATGATTATTATGATTTTCTTCATTAGGGACATCTTCGGTTTGCATAAATTCAAATCTTGTATCTTGTGGTACAACTGTAGATTGGTTTTCAATTTTATTTAGAAACCAACCTGCATCTGAACTTACAGGATTTGGAGTGTATGTAATCCAGAAGGACAAAACTGCAAGAGTAATTAATGGAATTGTCATTGCCCAAGGACTTTCGTGTGCGTGGTCATATTTATGATGGTCACGTGGTTCTCCGTGGAATGTCATTAATACTAATCTAAACATATAAAAAGCAGTCATTCCAGCAACTAAAAATCCAAGCACTGGAATTAACCAATGCCCAGTCAAACTTCCGAATGCATAAGTCCCTGCAAGAATTCCATCTTTACTTAAAAAGCCACTGAAAAATGGGACACCTGAAATAGCAAGAGTTGCAATTAAAAATGTGTAATAAGTAATTGGCATTTTCTTTTTCAGACCACCCATTTTACGCATATCTTGTTCGTGGTGCATCGCGTAAATAACTGAACCTGAACCAAGGAATAACAAAGCTTTAAAAAATGCGTGTGTTACAAGGTGAAAGAAAGCGTAATGATAAGCACCAACTCCAACTGCCATAACCATGTAGCCAAGCTGAGAAACGGTAGAATAAGCTAAAACTTTTTTGATATCATTTTGAGTTAATGCAATTGTTGCTGATATGAATGATGTTAAAGCACCAATAACTGCAATTACTAAAAGAGCATCTGCTGTAAAAATTGCAAATACTTTAACAATCATATAAACACCAGCAGCAACCATTGTAGCGGCGTGAATTAAAGCAGAAACTGGTGTCGGACCTTCCATTGCATCAGGTAGCCAAACATGGAGAGGGAATTGTGCAGATTTTCCTATAGCACCCATAAAGATTAAAATACCTGCAGCAGTTAACCATCCATTATCAGCAAAAGGAATATTTCCAGCATTAATTGCTTCAAAAATAATGTCGAAAGTAAAAGTGTGATAGTTAGTGAAAAGTATCAGAATACCAAGCCACATTCCCATATCACCAATTCTGTTTGTTAGAAAAGCTTTTTTCCCAGCATCTGCAGCTGAATCTTTTTCATACCAAAAACCAATAAGTAAGTAGGATGAAAGTCCCACAAGTTCCCAAAAGATATACATCATCAAGAAGTTATCGGCAAGAACAATCCCGAGCATGGAGAAAGTGAAAATTCCGAGATATGAATAATATCTAGAAAAGCGAATGTCACCTTCCATATATTTTGTAGAATAAACGTGAACAAGAAAACTAATCAAGTTTACTACAAAAAGCATAAGGACGGTAACGTTTGTTAATTCTATTCCTAATTCTACTTTAAGTTCACCAACAAAAGGTACATTCCCAAAGTTAATCCAAGTGAAGCGATTAGCAATTTTTTCTGGGAAATACATCAATTTTTGAAACATCACAAAAATTGTAAGTATAAGGTTTGTAGCAAGTATCCCTATTTCTAAATTGTATAGTTTCGAAAATCTTTTCCCAAAAAGTAAAACGGTAATAAAACCAATTAATGGCAGGAATAAAATTATGAGTGATAACGATATTAAATTTGAACCTGGCATAATTTCCTATTCTTTAAGTTTATCAACTTCATCAACATTGATATGTAAAAATGTTTTGTAAATGTTCAGAACAATGGCAAGAGCAATAGCGGCTTCGGCAGCTGCCAAAACAATAACAAATAATGCCATCATCTGTCCATCCAAACCAAGATTACCAAAATGAGCGAATGCAACAAAATTAATGTTTGCTGAATTCAGCATTAATTCAATTCCCATAAGCACAAGGATTGCATTTTTACGTACAATAACTGCATATAACCCTAATGAGAATAAGATAGAACTAATGACTAAAAAATGTGTTAATCCAACGTGAGGCAATTTAATTCTCCTTGTTGTCGTTACGTGCTAAGGTTGCTGCTCCAATTAGAGCAATTAAAAGTACTACTGCAAGAATTTCGAATACGAGTGAATAATTTTGTATTAACTCAATTCCGAGAGATTTTACAGTTGTTTGAACAAATTCTGGTGTGATTTCTAACCAATTGGTTTCTGTAATAACAAAAAGTAAAAAGGCAGTAAAAACAGCAATTGTGATTAATGAAGGAATAACAAAATTGCTATCTGATTTGATTTCAACGCCTTTAACTTTATTAGTAAGCATAATACCAAAAAGAAGTAAGATCAAGATTCCACCGACGTAAACCATCAGTTGAACCACTCCAAGAAAATCAGCACCCAAAAGAATATAGAATGCAGCTATTCCAACTAATACAAAAAGTAGCGAATAAGCCGAATAAACTATATTTTTTGAACCAACTACAACGAAACCGCTTACCAGAATCATTGCAGCAAAGAAGTAAAATATTATATCGTATAATTCCATATTATTTATTGTTCTCTTCGTTTGAAGTTAAGTTATTTTTATTTACTTGATTTTCGTTTTCGGCTTTTGCTTTAGCTGCAGCTTCTTCTTTAGCTTTTGCCAAAGCAAGTTTTTCAGCTTCTTTTTCTGCTAAAAACTTATCATAATTAATTTGTTTTTGAGCAATGTCTGTAATAGATAAGTTAGAAAAATTATAAACTAAATCTTCACGATATTGTTCAGAAAATTCGTATGCCTTTGTCATTGTAATACATTCAGTTGGGCAAGGGAAAACGCACAATTGACAGTACATACATTTTGCGAAATCGATTTCAAATTTAGTTACCCAAAGTGCTTTTTTGGTACCTTTTGAAGTTAAGCCGAGTTCATCAGTAGGAACAGATTTTACTGTCTCGATATTAATACAATTTACGGGACAAGCACGTTCACATTGCATACAGCCAATGCAATCATCAATATTTACATAAAGTCTGTTTCTCGCTCTATCGGGGATATATCTGTGTTCATCTGGATATTGAATAGTTACTGCAGGCACAAATAAATGTTGCCAAGTAATTTTCATACCGATTAATATCGTCCAAAGTGCTTCCCAAGTATTTTTAAGATATTGTTTCATAATTCTTCAAGTCTATAATAATAATGTTAACAATCCAACTATAATTAAATTAGCAACTGCGTAAGGAATTAAGTATTTCCAGCAAATTACCATTAATTGGTCAACACGAACTCTTGGTAAAGTCCATCTTAACCACATTTGAACAAAAACTAAGAGAATTCCCTTAAAAGCGAACCAGAAGAATTGCTCGAAAGGAATTAATGCAGGTATATTTATAATATTACCCAAATAACCAAAAGGAGATTGATAACCTCCAAAGAATAATGTTACAGCAATTGCAGAAACAGCAAACATATTGGCATATTCGGCTAAAAAGAACATTGCAAACTTCATTCCTGAATATTCAGTGTGGTAGCCAGAAACTAATTCTGATTCTGCTTCGGGCATATCAAAAGGCGTTCTATTTACTTCTGCAAGTGAACTTATATAGAATAAAAGAAATCCTGCAAAAGTAAAAGGTATTAATAAAAATTTAACCCAACCTTCAATAGGTCCGCCAAAAATCCACCAATTCCAGAAGTATTCCGTTTGCATATCGCTGAATTCCATTAAACTTAAAGTTCCAGCAAGCATTACCATTGTTAAAATCACAATGGCAGAGGGTATTTCGTAGCTAACAATTTGAGCAGCCGAACGTATTGCCCCATAAAGTGAATATTTATTATCAGATGACCAACCAGCTAAAATTAATCCAGCAACAACTAAACCAGAAACAGCAGTAATAAAGAAAATACCAACCTCAGCACTTGAGCCAATATATTGACTTGAAAAAGGAATTGCAACATAGGCTGCATAACTTCCCAAAAATACTAATGCGGGTGCTAAATTGAATAATACTTTATCAGCTCCTTTTGCCATTATATCTTCTTTTTGCAATAATTTTACCAAATCAGCAACTGTTTGCAAGATACCATGCCAACCAACACGCATCGGTCCAAGTCTATCTTGCATGTGACCAGCAACTTTTCGTTCACCAAGTACGGCAAAAATCACAAATACCAAGATAAATAAAAGAGGTATTGTAGAGCCTAAAGCGTAAGCTAATATTTCATTACCAAGTAAATCTGTTAAAAAATTATACATTATCTATCTATTTCTCCAAGTACTATGTCTAAACTTCCTAAAATTGCAATTAAGTCCGCCACTAAATGACCTCTACTTAATTCACCTAAAACGGCAAGATTTACAAAAGATGGTGGACGTACTTTAACTCGAGTAGGATTATTTTTACCGTCGCTCATTATAAAGTAACCAAGTTCACCTTTTGGATTTTCAACTCTATGATAAACATTACCTTTTGGCATTTTGATTCGTTTTGGTACTGCTTCGAATACATCGCCATCAGGTATGTTATCGATTGCTTGTTCAATAATTCTCAAACTTTGTTCAACTTCAAGGACCCGTACATAATATCTATCCCACGAATCACCTACGGTGCCTACTTTGCCTTCACCAACTGGTATTTCAAAATCAAATTTATTATAAATGGAATAAGTATCATTTTTGCGTAAATCCCATTTAACACCTGAAGCTCGTAAGTTTGGACCAGTAATTCCATAATTTATTGCAGTTTCAGCAGGTAATATTCCAATATTTGCAGTTCTTTCTACAAATATCTTATTGTAAGTTAATAAATCATTTAATTCAACAATTGTTGGGCGGAATTCTTTGATAAATTTTTTAACTGCGGGCACAAAATCGGAAGGAATATCGTGTGAAACACCGCCAACCCACATATAATTATATAGAAGGCGAGCTCCACAAGTCATTTCAAATAAGTCTAAAATCTTCTCACGGTCGCGGAATAAGAATAGAAAAGGAGTAAACGCTCCAATATCCAAACCGTAAGTTCCAAGAGCAATTAGATGCGAAGCAATTCTTTGCAATTCACCCATAATTACTCGAATATATTCTACTCTTTCAGGGACTTGAATACCAGCAAGTTTTTCTACAGCAGTAACATAACCAAAATTGTTGTACATCGAAGCAAGATAATCCATTCTATCAGTATATGGAATTATTTGCGGATAAGTAAGGTGCTCACAATGTTTTTCAAAACAACGGTGCAAATAACCAATAATTGGTTTTACATCAGTAACAAGTTCACCGTCGAGTTCAACTAAAAGTCTTAACACCCCGTGAGTTGAAGGATGTTGAGGACCCATATTTAATACTAATTCTTCTGTTTTTACAGCCATTTTCTACCTTTTTTAATAAGGAATTTTAATGCCATTATAATATTCTGGATCTACATAATCTTTTCTTAATGGGTATCTTTCACCCCAATCGTCGGGCATTAAAATTCTTCTTAAATCATGATGATTAAGGAATTTAATTCCGAACATATCAAATGCTTCACGTTCATGCCAATCAGCAGCTCTCCAAATTCTTTCAACTGATTGAACTTGAGGATTTTCTCTTGGAGTTGAAACGCGAAGTGTCACTTTATGTCCTATTTCCATACTATGGCAGTGATAATAAACCGATAATGTGCCACCTTGGATAGTTTCTATTTCATTTTCATCTTTTACTTTTGTCCCGTTTGCGTCATCAACTCCAGATAAAAGCATTAATGTATCAAATTTTAATTCTTCACTATCACGTAGGAACTTAGAAACTTCGTTAATTTTAGATGGATTTACTTCAATTATCGCATCTATTGGTTCAGCAGTATTAAAATTTAGAATTACTTCTTCACCAAATTTTTCTTTTAATATATTATATATTTCTTCTGAAGTTTTCATGCTGTTTGCTTTGTTAGTTTTTCATGTCTAATTTTTTCTTGTAGTTTTAATAATCCTTCCAATAATGCTTCTGGGCGAGGTGGACAACCGGGCACATAAACATCAACAGGAATTACTCTATCTACTCCTTTTAATACGTGGTAACCATAATTCCAATATGGACCTCCACTATTTGAACAACTTCCCATCGAAACAACATATTTTGGATCGGGCATTTGTTCGTAAAGTCTTTTAACTCTACTTGCCATTTTTAGAGTTACGGTTCCTGAAATAATAATAACATCAGCTTGTCTTGGTGTAGGACGTGGTATAATACCAAATCTATCTAAATCGTAATGCGATGCCGAAGCAGCCATCATCTCGATAGCACAACAAGCTAAACCAAAAGATAATTGCCAAAGCGAAGAAAGTCTCGCCCAATTTAGCAGATCTTCAGTTTTTGTTATTACTATATTACCATCATTAAATTCTTTATCTAATAATCCCATTGTTTTACCAATCTTCTATATTATTTATCAAATCCAGCTTTATCGTTAATTAAATTAGGGATATTTGGTCGAGGTCTGTCCCATTCCAAATCTCCTTTTCGCCATTCGTAAGCCATTCCAAGTACAAGAATTATTAAAAAAGAAATTCCAACTAAGAATCCTGGTACTCCGAAATTTTTATATGCTAATGCCCAAGGGAAAAGAAGAACAACTTCCACATCAAAAATGATGAAAATAAGAGCAACAACATAAAAACGGATATTGAATTTTACGTATGGAGAACCTACAGTTTCTTCTCCACATTCATAAATTGTAGATTTTTCTTTAGTAGGTCTTGAGGGTCTTATAAGTTTTGCGGCAAAAAGTCCAATCGCAACAAAAACAACCGAGAGTATCATGAAAATTAGAATTTTCCCGAACTCTGTTAACATTATTGAATCAGTAGGCATAATAACTAACTTTGATTTTTGAATTGCAAAAATTAAAGTTTTTATACAAAGAAAGCAAAAAAAAAATAAAAAACACAAAGTTGTATTATTTAAGTTTTTTAGAACATGAAATTCGCATAATTTTTTTTTGGTTTCTAATTCCTTATTGCATTATTCGTTTTTGATAATAATGGAGAAGGAAGACATTTGCAAAATTTTGCATAAATGGTTATCAAAATGTAATTCTTTAATTGGACAAAAAATCTTAATTTTACATAAAAGATTATTATCGAAAGGCAAAGTTTTATGAAAATAAATCAACATCAAAAAGAATTTAAAGAAGCTAAAGAAAAGGAAATTGGCGATTTAGGGAAAAGACCAGATTGGTTAAAAGTACGTTTACCAAGTGGGAAAAACTATACTGAAGTTCTAAATCTGATGAAAAAATCGCACTTAAACACAGTTTGTGAAGAGGCTCGCTGTCCAAATTTGGCAGAATGTTGGAGTCACAGAACTGCTACATTTATGATTTTAGGCGATACTTGCACGAGAAGTTGTGGATTTTGCAATGTGAAAATGGGAATTCCATCACATTTGGATAGAGATGAACCTCGCAGAGTTGCAGAATCAGTTGTTGAACTTGGTTTGAAACATGCAGTAATTACTTCCGTAAATCGTGATGAATTAAAAAATGGTGGGGCGGAAATATTTTCCGAATCAATTCGGTTAATTAGGGAATTATCACCTAAAACCACAATCGAAATTCTGATTCCAGATTTCAAAGGTGAAGAATCAGCTTTTGAAATAATAATGAAAAATCCGCCAAATATTTTAAATCACAATCTTGAAACTGTTAATAGATTATATCACGCAGTAAGACCACAAGCAAAATATGCACGAAGTTTGGAATTGATAAAATGGTTTAAGTCCAAAGGTTTGCGTACAAAAAGTGGAATTATGGTCGGGATCGGCGAAACAAAAGAAGAAGTTTTTGGAATTATGAGAGATCTAAAAGGAAATGGTTGCGATATTATGACAATCGGACAATACTTACAGCCAACAAAAGAACATCTTCCAGTTGATAGATATGTTTCATTAGAAGAATTTGCTGAATATAGAAATTATGGAAAAACTCTCGGTTTCTTGGCAGTTGAATCAGCGCCACTTGTGCGAAGTTCATACCATGCTGAAAAACATGCAGAATTAGTTGATTAAAGCGAGGGGAGAATGATTTATGCGAATCGCCCGACTAATACTCAGAAAATAGTGAAAAATCTTTAATCACTTTCTCAAGATACTTCGCATTCGCTCAGTATGACATAGAGAAAATCATTCCCTATCGGTAGGTCAGACGTCCTCGTCTTACAATTACAAATTGAAAATGTCTGGATCGCAGATTAAACAGATTAATGGATTATTATGATTAAAACTCAAAGACAAATTTTTAGATGAACTCAAAATAGAAGGTGGAGTTCACCTTTCTTATCCAAAATTTCATAAACTTAAACTATTTTGTTAACCTACCACAACCAATCAATCTGATTACTCTTCACTCATAACTGATTACTATTAAGATTTATTAAAAACAAGAACTATCCGAAAGGGAAAAAATTCCTTTGCGGATAGTTAGAAAAATAGGTTAGTTATTAATTGCTTGATTCAATTTTTTAAGGGTAAAAACAACCATTAATGCAGCAAGAAGAGAAAAAATTATCAATAAAGTGAAGAATTGCCATAATTCCCAATGTTGATAAAATCGACCAATAAACCCAGCAAAATAATTTCCAATTGCTGTAGCTCCAAACCAACCGCCCATCAATAAACCTTTCATACGCGGAGGTGCAACTTTTGATACAAATGAAAGTCCCATTGGCGATAAATGTAATTCAGCCATTGTTAGGACAAAATATGTAGATATTAAAAAGAAAGGAGAAACTGTATTGGGCGAAACTCCAGCATTTAATGTATGGACTGCTGGCATTCCAATTGAGGCGAGTACCATTATAGAATAAGCAATAGCCGATAAAAACATTCCAATACCAATTTTAGCTGGTGAAGATGGTTCTTTTCCACGTTTATTTAAGAAAGCAAAGTAACCAACTACAACTGGCGTCATTAAAACAATAAACATCGGATTAAATGCTTGGAATTGTTCTGGGGAGATTGTACCATTTTCTGGTAAGGTTAGATATTTATAATAAACCACAGAAGCCCCAAGTACAACAAAAAATAATGAAATAATTCTAACTTTGGCTGTAGCGGATTTTTTTAAAGCATTAGCAGTTCCGAGTATGATAGCCAAAATTCCGTGTAGTGCAATTACATCAAACAATAAGTAAATTGATTTTTGTACTTGTGAATTAGTATAATCGCGAGCAAAAAGAGAAAGAGCCGCTCCATTTTGATGGAAAGCCATCCAGAAGAAAATTACAATTCCAAAAACAGTTAAAAGTGCTAAAACTCTATCTTTTTCTTGTTTTGGAGTAAGTTGTAAATCTCTTTCGTGATTAACAACGTTTTTAGATTGATAATCACCATCTTGATAATATTTTTTGAAAACGGTAAAAATTATTAATGAGATTACCATTCCAATGGCAGCTATTGCAAAGCCACCGTTGTAACCTTGTGATAAAGTTGCTCCATAGCTTTCCATTAAATAATTTTTAATCCCCGCAGCGGCAAATGGAGCATAAAACGCACCAATATTAATTCCCATATAAAAAATATTAAAACCAGAATCTTTCAGTGAGTTTTCTGAATGAGAATACAAATTCCCAACTAATACTGAAATGTTAGCTTTAAAAAGTCCGTTACCAATTGCAATAATTGATAAACCAAGCATAGGTAGTATAACTTGATTTGTTGGAATTGCCAGAACGGCATATCCAATTCCCATAGTTATAGCACCAATTGTAATTGTTTTACCGTAACCAAGTACATTATCAGCAATCCAACCGCCAAAAATTGGAGTAAAATAAACTCCCGCTAAAAAAATGCCATAAATGTTTGTAACTGTTGCTTGATCCCAACCAAAATTAGCTTGCAAATAAAAAACAAAAATTGCAATCATTGTGTAGAAACCAAATCTTTCCCACATTTCTGTAAAGAAAAGAACTGGTAACCCTTTCGGGTGATTTTTGAACATATATTCTCCGTTTGGTTATTATGAATTAACAAAATGAATGAAAAGTTATAAAAAAAAATGCAGTAATGAAAATATGTTTGTCAAAAAAATTCTGATTCAATATATTGATATAATGAAAAATTCAATAATAAAATTATCGGTTTGGAGTACAATAGTACTCATCATTTTTACTGGAGTCATAATTTTTATAGATTCCATTTTTATGCCTTTGATGGTAAGCGTCCCTGAAGTTGAAGTGCCTAATATTGTTGGGAAATCTCGTTCGCAAGCAATAGATATACTTACAGACCAAGATTTAATTCCAATAAAACAAGGTGAAAAGTACGACGGGAAAATACCGAAAGATATGGTTGTAATGCAAAAACCAGAAGCGGGAAAGTCGGTAAAAGAAGGCAGACATATTTATTATTGGGTAAGTAGTGGCGAACTACAAGTAAAAGTACCCAATATTATAGGAAGAACTTTACGTGATGCTTCTATTATCTTGGAAAGATTGCAATTTAAAGTAGGTGAAATTGTGCAAACTGAATCAGAATTGCCAAGCAATACTGTAATTTCGCAAGCATATCATCCTGGCGTTATGATTAAAAAAGGTTCACGAATTGATATAGAAATAAGCGTTGGTCCGAGTATGGGAATGGTGCGAGTTCCAGGTTTAATTGCAAAAAGTTATCGAGAAGCAGAATCTATTCTGAAAAGTAGTAATCTTTCTGTTGGAGAAATTACTTACAAAAAATCCAGCAAACTACTTCCAAACACAGTAATTGACCAAAATCCAAGTGAAGAAACACTTTTAAATTCTGGTGATCCTGTAAATTTGGTTATAACAAAATAAATTATGCAAGTTCAATTACTAAATCTATCAAAACAATCAGCTTGGGAATTTTTCTCAAAATACTTTGGATTAAATAATTCTTATAATCAAAGCGGAATTTTTGCAATTCTTTTAACTAATTGCAATGAAACATATTTTACTTCATTTTACGATTTTCACATTTTTCAAGTTGAAGATAAATTACTAATTCCAGGTAGAATTGAAGAATTGAATGATTTCGCAAATGGAATTTCGGTTGAAAACCCAGAATTGTCAGTCCAAATTATCAGACAAATTGATAATTATTTCAATTTTGAGAATCAATTCTTGATTTTGAACAACGTAAAATATGAATTAACATATCCTTTAACAATGGGAATTTTGAATGTAACACCCGATTCTTTTTCAGATGGTGGAAAATATTTAAATCATTCAAAAGCAATTGAACACGCAATTGAAATGATAAATTTAGGAACGGAAATTATTGATATTGGTGGTGAATCTTCACGTCCAGGTGCCGAAAAGGTGAGTATTGATGAAGAAATTAAGCGTGTAATTCCAGTAATTGAAGAAATTCATAGATTGGAAAAAAATATTCCAATTTCAATTGATACAACAAAAGCAGAAGTCGCACACGCTGCTTTGCAGGCTGGTGCAACAATTGTAAATGACATCAGTGCTTTTTCGTTTGATGAAAGAATTTTGGAAGTTGTTTACAATTTTAATGCTACTTATATTTTAATGCATATCAAAGGAAATCCACAAAATATGCAGAATAACCCGTTTTATGAAGAACCAGTTTCTGAAATATATAATTTCTTAGCAAGAAAGTTAGATTTATTAAACGAGTTGGAACTAGAGAAAGTTATTATTGACCCGGGAATTGGTTTTGGAAAGCGCGTCTCAGATAATTTCAAATTAATAGAAAGATTAGATGAATTCAAAACATTAGGAAAGCCAATAATGGTAGGTTTATCAAAGAAATCTTTTCTAGGAAAATCTTTGAATCTTGATATAAATTCGCGAGAAAATGCTACTTCAATTTCAGAATATATGGCGGTTTTGAATGGAGCAAGAATTATCCGAACTCATAACGTTCAAAATGTTACGGAAATGAAAAAATTATTCCAATTCTATAAATATCCAAATATTACTTCTGTTTATGATTGAAATAATTAAAATTGGCTTTATTTCAATTACGTTAATCGATTTGTTGGACATTTCGCTTGTTTCTTTTATAATTTATCAAATTTACAAAATGATAAAAGGAACAGTTGCATCGCAAATATTTAGCGGTTTAATTTTTATTATTTCTCTTTCATTTGTTGCTCAAGTTTCTGGTATGAGAACAATGACTTGGATTTTACGACTTGTTACAGATATTTGGGTTTTTGCATTCATCGTACTATTTCAACCAGAAATTAGAAGATTTTTAGTTGCTTTAAGCAAAACAAAGTTACTTCAGATTTTTCGCTCGCAAAAAAATAAAAATGAAGTTGATTTGGCAGATGAAATTACACAATCAGTTTTTGAAATGGCACAAGTTCAACACGGAGCTTTAATCGTATTTGAGAAAGATGCTGAAGCAAAAGCAATTATCGAAACTGGGCAACCAATTCATGCAATTGTTTCAAAAGATTTACTTAAAAATATATTTTTCCCACGTTCGCCTTTGCACGATGGAGCAGTTGTAATTGGTGGCGACCAAATAAAAGCCGCAAGATGTACCTTGCCACTTTCCAATATTTCTGTAGTTGATGGAGTTCAATTGGGAATGCGACACAAAGCCGCACTTGGTATTACTGAACAAGCTGATGTTCTTGTAATTGTCGTTTCAGAAGAAACTGGAAGTATTTCGGTTGCCGAAAATGGCAAGTTAATTCGTGGACTTTCAAAAGATAAATTACGAAAATTGCTTACTGAGAAATTGCATTTAACAAAATCATCAAAAATTAAGCAGTTATTTGAAGAAATTAGAAAATAAAATTTGTGCTGTTATTCCTGTTTATAATGAGGGAAAATACATTTATCAAGTTGTCAAAGAAACACTACAATTTGTAAATACAGTAATAGTGGTTGATGATGGTAGTACAGATAATTCAATTGAAAAAATAAAAAACCTTGAAAACGTTAAAATTATCAGTCATAAATTTAATTACGGAAAGGGAAAAGCGTTAAGAACTGGTTTTGAGAACGCGATTCAATCTGAATTTGACTTTATCTTAACTTTGGATGGAGATTTACAACATCAACCAGAAGAAATACTAAAATTTATCCAAAAAATATCAGGTTATGATATTGTAATTGGCAACAGATTACACAATCTTAAAACAATGCCAATTCACAGAAGAATGAGTAATTTTTTAACATCATTTTTACTTTCAAAAAAAATTGGTACGAAAATATTAGATAGCCAATCTGGTTTCAGAATTTTCAAAAGATCAATTCTTCAGAAAATTTTACCAAATTTTTCTGGATTTGAAGCTGAAAGCGAAATGCTTGTTAAGGCAGGCAGACAAAAAGCCTTAATTGGTTTTGTTGATATTGCAACAATTTACAACGACAATCAAAGTAAAATGAAATCAATACAGGCAATAATTGGATTTATTAAAGTGTTATTCATATAATTGTTTCGCAAAATAAAACTTTTTGGAGGAAATATGAAGTTGCGATATTTTTCCCATTCCGCTTTTCAGATTACAACTGATTCAAATAAAATAATATTAATTGACCCATTTCTTGATGGAAATCCGACATCGCCGGTTACTTCAGATGAAATATTTGCTGATTATATAATTCTTACGCACGCACACGGCGATCATCTTGGCGATACAATCAAAATTGCTAAGAAAAGTAATTCTCTTGTAATTGCTGTAAACGAACTCGCTAATTACGTTGCGGGGAAAGGTGTAAAAGCTCACAACATGCACATCGGCGGAAGTTACAATTTTGAATTTGGTAGAGTGAAATTTACAATTGCTCATCACGGTTCAAGCACACCAGAAGGGTTTTACGCTGGCGAACCTGCTGGAATTTTACTTACAATTGATGGAATTACGATTTATCACACTGGCGATACAGCCTTATTTTATGATATGAAATTAATTGGTGAAATGAATAAAATAGATTATATGCTTGCTCCAATTGGAGATAATTTTACGATGGGAATTGAAGATGCGGTCAAATCGGTTGAATTTGTAAATCCAAAATGCGTAATTCCAATTCATTATAATACATTTTCAGTAATTAATTCAGATCCACAAACTTTCAAATCCAAAGTAGAAGAAAAAGGTTATTCCGCCAAAGTCTTAAATTTTGGAGAAGAAATACAATTGCAGGCTTTATGGGAAAAGTAGTAGCTATTACAAATCAAAAAGGTGGAGTTGGAAAAACAACAACTTCAATCAATTTATCTGCTTCAGTTTCAGCATTTGAGAAAAAAACTTTGCTTATTGATATTGACCCGCAAGCAAATTCATCTTCAGGCTTGGGTTTTCATAATGTTGAAAAATCTATTTATGAAGCAATAAGTGGTTTGGCTGAAAAAAATGAAGTAATTCAAAAAACATATTTAACATTTCTTGATTTGATTCCTGCAAGTATTAATCTTGTTGGGGCAGAAGTTGAAATGGTTGGAATTGAGAATCGAGAATATTTGCTTAAACAATTCATAGATTCTGTTAAAGATTCTTATGATTTTATATTTATTGATTGTCCACCTTCGCTTGGGTTATTAACTTTGAACGCTCTAACAGCTTCAGATTCTGTAATTATACCAGTTCAAACAGAATATTTTGCTTTGGAAGGTTTGGGACAGTTATTAAACACAATAAATATCGTTAAGAAAAATTTTAATAAAGATTTATTTATTGAAGGTGTTTTATTAACAATGTATGACCAAAGGCTTAAACTTTCTCAACAAGTTGCTGAAGAAGTAGTAAAATACTTCGGAAAACGTGTGTTTAAAACGATTATACATCGAAATGTAAGACTTTCTGAAGCTCCAAGTTTTGAAAAGCCAGTTATGTTATATGATGCAACTTCTTCAGGTTCCCAAAATTATATTGCATTGGCAACAGAATTCATTAATAATAATAGGAATAAAGAGGAATTACAAGATGTTGAATAAATCAAATATTAAGTTGGGACGTGGACTTGATGCTTTAATAAATCCGAAAGCAAAAGAGGGAATTGAAGAACCGCTAACAATTTCAAATAAGGAAATTGGGATTGATAACGGGAAAGATTTTGACATACTTGCAAAAATCCCAATTCACAAAATTGTCCCAAATCAATATCAACCTCGAACCGAGTTTGAACCCGAAGCATTAAATGAGCTCAAAAATTCAATTTTGGAAAATGGATTAATTCAACCGATAACTGTAAGAAGAGTAGAAGGTAATTATGAATTAATTTCGGGCGAAAGAAGATTTAGAGCTTGTAAAGAAATCGGATTTAAGGATATTCCCGCTTACATTATTAAAGTTGATACAATTGAAGGAATGTTAGCACTTGCTTTAATTGAAAATATCCAAAGAGAAGAATTAAATCCATTAGAAGTAGCAAAAGCATATCAAAGATTAGTAATAGAATGTAATTTATCTCAAGAAGAAATTGCACAAAAAGTTGGTAAAACTCGTTCAGCAATAACAAATTCAATCAGATTACTTAAACTCCCGCAAATTATTCAAGATAGCATATCGCAGAATGAAATCACTTTTGGGCATGCAAGAGCTTTAATTAATGTTTCAAACGAAGAAGATAGATTGTCAATTTTTAATAAAATCAAGCGAAATAATCTTTCTGTTCGTCAAGTCGAAAAATTAGTAAGAGAACTTTCAGAAGGGAAAAGAGAACCTAAAAAAAATGAAACTGAAAAGTTGCAACCTTCGGAAAGAGACATTATTATTCGAGAAGATTTGGAAGGGAAATTGCGTTCAATTTTTGCCACAAAAGTTAGTTGCAAGCAGAAAAAAGATGGCTCTGGCTCAATTGAAATTAATTTTTATTCAAATGATGAATTGGATAGACTTTTTGAATTGTTTGAATTATTAAAATGATAAGATTTTACTTTAATATAATCTCACTTGTCCTTATTCTTTTTACAGCAAATTCTGCTCAAATTGTTACAGATTCGACAAAAGTTGAGCAAAAGAATTTTGAGATTACCGACCAAACTCCATTCGAGATGAAGAAAAATCCAACTTCTGCAATGTTACGAAGTGCAATTTTACCAGGTTGGGGACAATTTTACAATGAATCGTATCTTAAAATTCCAATTATTTGGGGAACTTCAGCAATTTTTATTTCAAGTTGGGTTTTGAACAACAAAGAATTCAACAAATATGATGATTTATATCAAACTTCAAAAGATTATTCCGATTTTCAATCGCGAGAATTTTATCGAGATCAAAGAGATATGTACGCTTTATTTATGGGATTAACATATTTATTAAATATTGTTGATGCATATATTGATGCACATCTATTTGATTTTTCATACGTTACAAGTGATTATCAAACAAAATCAACAGTAATCAACTTGCGAGTAAAATTGTGAAATTTGAAAAAATTAATAATTCAACAACTTGTCCTAATTGTTCTGAAAAAAATCCAATTTATGCTGAAGTTTGTTCAAATTGTGGAGCATTTATTCGCGATAGAATTAATACAATTGATATTTGGAAAACAATTTGGTCGCTTTTTGTTGAACCAAATAGAACGATAAGAGATATTATTTTCACACGGAAAAAGAATGGAATTTGGGCAATTTTGCCGATTTTCGCTTGGGCATTATTTTCATGGATTTCAATATTTTTCAATTTTATAAATTATCAGACAGAATTAACTGACAATTATTTAAAATTCTACGCCGCAGTTTTGGGAATTTTGTTGTTTTCTATTCTGATTTGGGCAATTGCAAGCAAACACTTATTGCTCAAATTTAATTATTATACAAGGATAAAGGATAATTTGGCTTTAATAATTTATTCTTTTACACCTTGGATTTTGTCTTTCTTCGTACTTCTATTAGTTAAATTAGGTTTATTTGGCGAGTTTTGGTTTACATTCAATCCATTACCTTGGAATATTAAACCATTTCCAGCATACTTTATTCTAAGTTTTGAAGGATTATTTCTATTTTGGAGTATGTTTTTATTCTTCAGAAGTCAATTATTTTTACTTAAATCAAAATTATGGGCGATATTAATCAATTTATTTTTTTATTTGATTTTAGTTTTTTCTATTGCAGTATTTTTCTAAAAAATACTGCAATTTTATAATTTACTAGCTTGTGCAACAATCAATTACCTCCTGAATTATCTAAATTTTCCTCATTTCTAGGCACTAAATTAGGATCGTTTTTTATTTCTGTGTCTTCAGCAGCATTAAAAGGTTGTGGTAAATCATCTACTTTTATTAAATCAGTAATTACTCCTTGTTTACAATCACTTGAGCTTAATTTTGGATTTCCATATTCATAAATAGATTCTTTACAAAAATCAGCATAAATTACAGAACCATTTGAAGGCATAACAAAGTTTGAACCGCTGTTTGTGAATTTGAATTCATTGTAGATTTTTTTCATAAACAAAGCCCAAATCGGTAGAGCTGATTTTGCTCCATCTCCTCGAACAACTTCAAGAGTAATTCGGTGGTCGTCAAAACCAACCCAAACACCTGCGACAATGTCTTTTGTAAATCCAATAAACCAAGCATCAGCCCAATTTTGTGTTGTTCCAGTTTTTCCTGCAGAAGTTTCAAGGAATTGGAATCTACTTCTAATTCCAGCCCCAGTACCACTTTCAACAACAGATTGCAACATGTTTGTAATAATATAATTATTTGTTTCGGAAAGTGCTTCGTGAGTTTTTGGAGTATTTTGCGTAAGAATTATTCCATTTTTATCTGTAACTCTATCAATTGAAAATGGTTCGATATAAATTCCATGATTTGCAAAAGTTGAGAAAACATTCACCATTTCGAGCGGTGTAACTTCAGTTGCTCCAAGTGAAATAGCAGGATAAAGTTCCAATTTGCTTTTAATTCCTAATCTTTTTGCAAGATTTCCAATTTGCCAAAGTTTCACATGTCCTTCAACAATTAGTCGTGCAGTAACAATATTTTTAGATAACTTCAAACCATCGCGTAAAGTCATAAATCCACCAACGTCATTTGAATAATTACTTGGGGACCAACCGTTATAATCGAATCTTTGATTAAGAATAGGGTAGGCAGGATATAAACCATTCTCAATTGCAGTAGCATAAATTATTGGTTTAAAACTTGAGCCAGGTTGTCGTTTTATTTGAGTTGCTCGATTTAATCCGTAATAATCGTTATTATCTCTTCCGCCAATTAATGCTTTAATTTTTCCAGTTCGTTGGTCAATTGCAATCAAAGCAACTTGAATTTTTGTTTTTTGGCGCATTACTGAATCTGCAAAACTTTTATTGTTCTTTAATGAATGATAAATTTTTGTCTTTTCTTGTTCATTTTTTCCAGAACGATATTCAGGCGTTTTTTTAATTTCTTCTTCTAAAATTGTGTTATATAATTCTTGGTGATATTTCCAATTCCAACTTTTATCAAATTGTCTTTGAAATTCATTTAAGTGTTCATCAACTGCTTCTCGAGCCAGTTGTTGCATTCTACTATCTAAAGTTGTGTGAATATTTAATCCATCTTTATATAGATTCAAATCTTTTGATTTGGCTAATTTTGAAACGTTTTGTCGAATCATTTCAACAAAATGAGGTGCAAATTCGCTTTTAAAACCTCGTTTAATTTTTTCCATCGAGATTTTAATTGGTTGCTTTATAAATCGTTCGTACTCAGCTTCTGTAATAAAATCGACAACGTACATATTATGCAAAATAAGATTTCTTCTGTTAGTTGCTGCCTCAAAATGGGTTACGGGATTATAATATGCGGGGGATTTCAACTGAGCAATTAGCAAAGCAGCTTCTGGAATAGTTAACTTCATCGGCTTTTTGTTGAAATAAATAGCAGAAGCGGTTTCGATTCCATAAGCACCATTGCCAAAATAAGAGTTGTTAAAATACATTGTAAGAATTTCTTGTTTTGTATAGTTTTTTTCAATTTGTACAGCGGTTATCCATTCCCTTATTTTTCGTATTCCAGTTTCAAACAAAGATTCATCAGAAGTTTTGAACTTATACAAATTTTTTGCAAGTTGTTGAGTTACTGTACTTCCACCTTGTTTTTTACCAAGGAAAAGACTTTTTATCATTGCTTGAACAAATCTTTGTGCGTCAACGCCCCAATGATCATAGAATTTTCTGTCTTCAGTAGCAATTAGTGCTTGAATTATAACCGGTGGTATAGAATCGAATTCTGTCTCAACTCGGTTTTGAATGAAAAATTGACCGATAATTTTTCCATCTTCGCTAAAAACATTGCTCGAAAGTTCTTGTTCAGGACTTTCCAATTGTTCCACAGAAGGTAATTCTGAAATAACATATTGAATAAAAACAAATGCTATAATCAAAAATATTCCTACTGAAGAAATAATAATTTTTTTGCTAATAAATTTATTCTTGTTTTTCTTCATCAAATCTTTCATTTTATTTCCAACTTAATAATTTCAAATTTTTCACCATCATAAATTCCGTAATTAGGCTCTATTAACCAAGTTCCAAGATTTATATAAAAACCGCTTTTGTATTGGAAGAATGTTTGTTTGTGCGAATGCCCTAAAAGAACAAAATCAAACCCAGAATCAATTTTATTTTTCGCAAACTTAATCAATTCTTCATTTTCATTCAAATCAATTCTTGAAGTATAATCTCTACTTTTTTTACTTGTTTTACTAACTAATTTTAATGCAAAATCTGGATGTAAATAGCTAAAAACTTTCTGAGCAAATTTGTTTCTAAAAATCTTTTTTAGAAAAAGATAACCTTTATCATTTGGATTGAGTCCATCTCCGTGAGCAAGATAGAATTTTTTCCCAAAAAACATAATTTCTTTCGAATTTTCAATTAGTTCAGTCCCAAATTCAGTTTGGAAAAAATTCAAGTGCATAAAATCGTGATTTCCAATTAGATAAATAATTTTCGTCCCTTTTTCTGATAATTTTTTTAGAGCAGTAAATAATTGATAATATCCTTTTTGAACAACTTTTTTGTATTCGAACCAATAATCAAACAAATCACCAAGAATTATAAAATGCGAAACATTTTCCAATTTACTTATAAAATCAACAAGAATTTCTTCCTTATAATTTTCACGCATTTTATTCTCTAATCCCAAATGTACATCAGAAATAAAAATTACTTTTTTGTCCAAAAAAAACTCTTCTTTTATTTGTAAAAATAATGAACTCAATTTAAGAAATTCCCGCTGAATTTTAATTATCCATAGTTTTTTCAATATTTTAATATTTAATTTTATTTTATTTGAAATCACAAATTTCAATTATTTTTGAAGAAACAATTTATAGAGGTTTGTAATGGCATTCAAAGGTTCATCTTTAATTAGAGCAACAATTACAATGATTCTTGCTGGTGGGCAAGGGGAAAGATTAAGCCCATTAACAAAATATAGAACAAAACCATCAGTTCCATTTGGTGGAAAATATCGAATCATTGATTTTACACTATCAAATTGTTTGAATTCTGGTTTACGAAAAATTTACGTACTTACTCAATATAAATCTGACTCACTTAATCAGCATTTATATGAAGGTTGGAATATTTTTAATAGTGAATTGGGGGAATATGTATATTCAGTTCCACCACAACAAAAAATTGGGAACAATTGGTACACGGGAACGGCTAATGCAATTCTTCAAAATATGAATTTAATATCTCCAACTCGAGCAAAAAATGTGTTAATTCTTTCAGGTGACCACATTTACAAAATGGATTATCTGAAAATGGTCGAATATCACATGGAAAAAGAAGCTGACTTATCAATTGCATCGATGTATGTGCCACAAGATCAAGCAAATAGATTTGGGGTTTTAGATATCGATGAAAATTATAAAGTTATAAATTTTGTTGAAAAACCATCAAATCCACCAGAAGCACCAGACAAACCTGGTTTTACATTTGTCAATATGGGAATTTATATCTTTAACACCACAAAATTGATTGAAGTATTCGATAAGATGAAAGCCGCAAATCTTCCTGATGATGATTTTGGGAAACACGTAATTCCATATATGATCCAAGAAGGTTATAACGTTCGTTCATATAGATTTGTTGATGAGAATAAAAAGGAAACTCCATATTGGGTAGATGTTGGAACTATCGATAGTTACTATGCTGCAAGTATGGATTTAATTTCGGTACAACCATTATTCAATTTTTATGATTTTGATTGGCCAATGAGAACAAAACAATTGCAATTTCCTCCAGCAAAAACTGTTTCGCATGAAGGTGAAAGAATCGGTAGAGCATTAAATTCAATAGTAAATGACGGGACAATTATTTCTGGTGGTTTAGTGGAAAGATCGATTATTGGGTCAAATGTTCGAGTAAATAGTTATGCTTACGTTACAGATTCAATAATTTTTGATAATTGTGATATAGGAAGACATGCCAAAATTCGTCGTGCAATAATTGACAAAAATGTACAAGTTCCAGCTGGAATTGAAATTGGATTTGATACTGAAGAAGATGCAAAAAAATTTACTGTTTCTGAAACAGGAATTGTAGTAATTCCAAAAAATTATAAATTTTAATTGTAATAATGATTTTCTACAAAAAAGTTCCTTCTAAATTCAGGAGGAACTTTTTTATTTAAAAATATAAACTATACTTTCTATACTTTTTCCTTAAAATTTACTACCAATCTACTTCCTGCCGAGTAAAAGGCATTGTCATACATCTACTTCCTCCACCACCACGTGCTAATTCCGCACCATCGATAGTAACCACAAGCTTCTTATATTTAGTATGATCAAAATCTTGTTTTAGGAATTCTGTTGAATGAACAATTTCAAAACCTTCATTGTTCATTTCTTCTAATGTATATTGATTACGTCCATAACCAATTACTTTTCCTGGTTCAAAACAGAAGAAATTTGTTCCACTATGCCATTGTTCGCGTTCTTGAATCCACAAATCATCTTCACCGCCGCAAGCAATTGTATCAACTTCAATTCCAACAGTTTTTAAGCCTGACATTACATTTTTAATATCTCGGAAGGTTACTTTTCCATTTTCAATTGAGACAAGTGTTGTTCGGTAATCGTGTTGATTGTAAATAACAGGTTCATAAACTAAAGCAAAGTCTTTGTCTAAAAATGTAAAAACCATATCAAGATGGATAAATGATTCGGGTTTTGGTGGTAATTCTTGAATTATCATTCTAATTTTATCGTTTCGTGTATTAGCAATAAAATCTATAAAAGAATCTATTGCTGTTGCAGTTGTTCGCGAACTATTTCCAATTAAAAATACATTTTCTCGTGGAATAAGGAAATCTCCACCTTCAATTGAAAATTTTTGATTTTCCGTATGCGGTTTTAATCTGATTGTTTTGCTCATCAAATCTGGATGATAATCAAAAATACATTTCATTATCATTGCTTCGCGTTCGCGTACTGCACTAGACATACTTCCAATTAAAACATTTTCACCAAAAGCCATTGAAGCATCTCGGGTGAAGAAGAAATTATGTAGTGGTGCTAGTGAAAATCTATCATCGCTAACATATCTTGAATAAGTATTTCTTGAAATAGGAACACCTTCAATCAGTTGTCGGGCAAGTTCTTTGTTCGAAATTTTATAAAGATGATCTTCTAATTCTATCTTATTTTCTAGTGTAATAATGTCACTTATTAGTTTTTCTTTTGCTTTTTTGTGCGATAAAACCTCTTCAAGTAAATCCATAACTTCGTATGTTTTACTAACTTTATTCAACACATCACGAAATTTTCCATATTCTTTTTCTGCAATTGTAGGATTAAGAATATCGCTATATAATGCTCTTTCTGCATTTTCAGGTGTCATGTTTTCAACTTCAGAACCGGGAGTATGAATTATTACTTCTTCTAATTTTCCAATTTCAGAATTAATTTGTGCCATAAAATATATCTCTATAAGTTTTCTAAAAAGTATTCAGTTATTTTTTGATACAAGTTGATAGCATCTTTTCCACCAACTCCATGTTTTGAACCGATATAAGGATAATAATCAACTCGTTTATTTAACGTTGTTGCTTTAGCCAAAAATGAAAGAGTTTGTTGCCAAACGACAACATCGTCCGAAGTACCATGGACTAGTAAAAGTTTACCATTCAAATTAGGAATATAATTCAACAAACTTGTTTCTTCCATTCCAGCTTTATTTGTTGCCTCTGTTCCCATATAACGCTCGCCATACATAATTTCATAAAAACGCCAATCTATTACAGCTCCGCCAGCAACACCAACTTTAAAAGCATTATTACTACGCAACATGAGCGATGTTGTCATAAACCCACCGTAACTCCAACCAAAAACGCCAAATCTTTCTGAATCAATATATGGAAGAGATTTTAGATAATTTACACCAACTAGCTGATCTTCAACTTCGATTGAACCGTTTCTGTGCCAAGTTGCTTGTTCAAACAGCAAACCACGATTATCTGAACCGCGATTATCAATTGTAAAAATGAAATATCCCTTTTGTGCCATTAGATGAAACCACAAATCATATCTGCCAAAAGTGAAAGTATTTTGAATTAATTGAACGTGAGGTCCACCATAAACATAGAAAATAACTGGATATTTTTTTGTGGAATCAAAATTTACGGGGTAAATTAATCTTGAGAATAAGTCTGTTCCATCAGAAGCTTTTAATGTAAATATTTTTTGTTTTCCCAAATTGTAGTTTTCTAACGGATTTTTTGATTTCAAAAGAATCTTAACAATTTCTCCAGATAATTTATTTAGTGTTATTTCTTTTGGTATGGTAAATGAAGAAAATTTATCAATAAAATACTTTCCATTTTCTGAAAAAAGTAAATTATGAGTGCCATTTTCTTTTACAATCTTACTAATATTTCCATTTCTAATATTCACTAAATACTGGTTTTTTTCGATTGGAGAATCTTTTGTGGCAGTAATTACAAACTCATTGTTACTTATCATTTTATCAATTGACTGAACAATCCAATTGCCATTTGTAACTTGTTTAATCAAGTTTCCATCAATATCGTATAAGTACAAATGATTCCAGTTGTTTCTTTCAGAAAACCAAAGAAATTTATCATTTGAACCTGGCAAAAAGTAAAGTGTATTTTCGGGTTCAACATATTTATCAGACTTTTCTTCGAAAAGTAATTTTTCTTGTTCACCCGTTGAAGCATTGTATCTAAATAATTTAAGATGATTTTGTAATCGATTTAGATGTGCAACAAACAAATATTTCTCATCTGGACTCCAAGTAACCGAAGTCAGATATTGTTCCTTTTCACCATTTGTATTCAGATAGATTACATTTTTTGTCTTTACATCAAAAACTCCAATTTTTAGAATTTCACTCGGCATTCCATTCATTGGATATTTGATATTGTGTAATTTAGCAGGTCTATTAGCAACATCAGTAAAATCTACAATTGGGTAATCAGTAACATTTGAAACATCTTTTTGGTAAAAAGCAATTTTTTGATTATTTGGTGAAAAAAAGATTCCACCAGATATGCCAAATTCATTTCTGCTAACTGTTTGTCCAGAAATTATATCAGGATTTTCTTCATTTGTTATGGGAAATGAGTTGAATTGATCGACAAACCAAATATTATTTTTCAGATTAGCTACAGCAAATTGCTGATTTTTAGATATTTCCCAAGAATCAAATTCGTGATTTGAGAATTTAATTTCGGCAACATTTCCTGAATTTAATTGAATTTTGACAAATCTATTTGGCTCTGAAAATGATACTTCCTCTTTAGAAAGGGAATACAAGCTATGTAAAGAATTCAATTTCTCAAAACCTTTAGAAATTAATATTTGGTTGATTTTATCAAGGGTTAGTTTATCTTTTTTCCCATCAACATCTTCAAATATAATTACGTCTTTTTCAATCCAAAAATATCTATTAATATCCGTAAACCAATTTAATTTTTGAAGATTTTCTGGAGCAAGAGTTGAGTACGAATTTAGTACAACATCTTCAATTGAAAAATCCTTTTTTTGTGCATTAAATGTAAAAAAACCGAATAAAACAAATAATAATAGAAATCTGAATTTCATAAATCCTCTTTATTTAACGAGTAAAATTAATGTTTATTGTAAGAACAACCAAAAAAGAATTGTAAAAATAGACTTTAATAGTTAAGTTTGTAACTTAAAATTTTAGAGAAATCAAGGTGAAAAATGTTAAATTCTGATGGAATTATCGTACAGGTTATTGGACCAGTAGTTGATATCGATTTTGAGGAAGATAAACTTCCCGCAATTTATAATGCAATTCACGTTCCAAGAACAAATCTTGACGGAAAAGATGAAATTCTTGTTCTTGAAGTGCAACAACATCTCGGAGAAAACAGAGTTAGAACAATAGCGATGGATTCTACTGATGGTTTGGTACGAGGAATGAAAGCAATAGATACAGGACAACCAATTTCAATACCAGTTGGACCAGAAACACTTGGTCGATTAATAAGTGTAATAGGCGAGGGGATTGACGGTTTAGGTGAAATTAAAACGAAACAGAAAGCTGCAATACATAAACATGCACCCGAATTTAAAACAATTACAACTTCACAAGAAATGTTTGAAACAGGAATAAAAGTTATAGATTTACTTGAACCATATTCAAAAGGTGGAAAAACAGGTCTTTTTGGTGGAGCTGGTGTTGGCAAAACAGTTATTATTATGGAATTAATTCACAATATTGCCAAACAACATGGTGGATATTCTGTTTTTACTGGAGTTGGTGAAAGAACACGAGAAGGAAATGACTTGTGGCTCGAAATGAAAGAATCAGGCGTACTTGATAAAACAGCATTAGTTTTTGGACAGATGAACGAACCACCAGGAGCACGTTTGAGAGTTGGTTTGACAGGGTTGACAATAGCAGAATATTTTAGAGATGTTGAAAAGCGTGATGTGCTTTTGTTTATTGATAACATTTTCCGTTTTACACAAGCTGGTTCTGAAGTTAGTGCTTTACTCGGACGAATGCCTTCTGCAGTTGGTTATCAGCCAAATTTGGCATCAGAAATGGGTGAATTGCAAGAAAGAATTACTTCTACTTCTGATGGATCAATTACATCAGTTCAAGCAATTTATGTTCCAGCGGACGATTTAACAGATCCTGCTCCAGCAACAGCATTTTCACATCTTGATGCAACAACTGTACTTAGCAGAAGAATTTCAGAATTAGGAATTTATCCCGCTGTTGACCCACTAGATTCTACTTCAAGAATACTTGAACCATCAATAATTGGGGAAGAACATTATATTGTTGCTAAGCAAGTAAAAGAAATATTACAAGCTTATCGTGATTTACAAGATATTATAAATATTCTTGGTATGGATGAACTTTCAGAAGAAGATAAAATTATCGTAAAACGTGCAAGAAGAATTGAAAGATTTTTGAGCCAGCCATTTCACGTAGCAGAACAATTCACAGGCATGGCTGGAAAATATGTGAAATTAGAAGATACAATTCGCAGCTTTAAGGAAATTTTAGATGGTAAGCACGATGAATTACCTGAAGCAGCATTTATGTATGTAGGAACAATAGAAGAAGCCGTTGAAAAAGCTAAAAAAATGAATTCATAATGAAAGAAAAACTGTTAAATATCGAAATAGTATCACCTTCAAAACCAATATTTAAGGGAGAAGTTAAAAGTATTACTTTACCTGGGACAGAAGGGAATTTTCAAGTATTATATAATCATGCTGCAATTTTAAGTTCATTGTCAATTGGAATAATTAAAATTGAAGATGCCAACGGAAACAAAAGAAAATTAGCAACTTCTGGGGGAAGTGTTGAGGTTAAAAATAATTCAGTAGTAGTACTTGCTAACTCAGCTGAATTTGAAGATGAAATAGATAAAAACCGAGCTAATAAATCTAAAGAACGAGCTGAAGAAAGACTAAAGAATAAATTATCAAATGATATTGACGTAAAACGTGCAGAATTATCATTAGCTCGAGCAATTAACAGACTTAAAATATCTAAATAAACTTACCTTAAAAGGCAAGATGATTCTTGCCTTTTTCTAACTAAAAAATCAAAATAATAAAAATCAGAAGATAGAATGTGTTGAAATTGAAATTAAAAACCAAAGAACAACTTTACATAATATATATTATGCGTATTATTAATGTAAATAAAAAGCCTTATCTTATTTAAGTATAAGGCTTTACTAAAAATATAATTTATTCAGATTTCTTGTATATTATGCATGTTACAGTTTTATCATCACCACCCATATTAATTGTCATTCCATAAGGTTTATTTTGATTTATTTTAATCTGTGAATTTCCAGCATTTCCCGTTAATTGCTGCCAAATTGTAACTGCTTGATGAATTCCTGTTGCTCCAACAGGATGTCCCCAACCAATTAAACCTCCAGTAGTATTGAATGGTACTTGACCATCTCTAGAAGTTTTGCCACTAATTACAAATTCTGGACCTTTTCCAAATTCAGCAAAACCGATTGCTTCAATAGCCATTATTCCAGCAATTGAAAAACAATCATGTGCTTCAACCGTACCAATTTCATCTTTTGAAATACCAGCTTTTAATAATGCTTTTTGAACTGCTTTTTGCGTTGTAAGTAACTTTGTTGGATCTTCTGGTTTTGTTGTAATATTATCTTCAGCTTGAGCGAATGAAACTACTTCTATTGTGTCAGATTTTGGAATATTACATCTTTTTAATCCTTCTTCTGTCATTAAAGCTATTGCTGAAGCTCCATCAGATACTTTAGAACAATCAAATACTGTTAAATGTTCAACAAAATTCTTTTTATTAGGTTCAATAGAGGCTGTTTTCTCTAAATCTGTATCAGAATTATGAAATTCTTGTGCAGTACTATCCAAACGAGCATTTTCGATAGCATTCTGATACCATTTAACCATTGCTTTTCTTGTTATCTCTTTACCGTATTTTTCATAATAAGCTCCTGCACGGTCGCTAAATTGTCCAGGGAAAAAATGTGCATGTCCCTCTTTTCGATGACCCCACCAACCAGCAGTTGCTAAAACATCAGCTCCATAAACAGCTTTCATTGTATTCTGAACTTCAAAACCAAGTGCTAAAATAACTTCAGATTCACCAGAAAATAAAAATTTGATTGCTGTTGCAAGTGCTAATCCACCTGACCCACATGCTCCTTCAACTCGTGTAGAGGGTTTATATTTTAATTTCTCATCTATAAATGGAGCATAACCTGGCAAATTTCCTTGATTATTATATAAAGAGGAGGCAAAATTACTAATGACAATTTCATCTATATTTTCGGCTCCGTTAATCATTTTTATAGTTGATTGTCCAGCTTCTTTAATATAGTGTTCAATTCCAGGTCTTGAGTATTTTGGATTAAATTCTTTTCTTCCAGTTCCCATTGAAATTGTGTTGTATCCAGCAGTTAAATATATTTTCTTTTTCATCAAATCTCCTAATCTAAATAATTGTTAATTGGTCCATAAACATGGAAAAACCCAGTTTTCATAACATCATTAACATCTTTTTCAGTTTTTGCAACATTAAGTGTTACAAGTTTTTCTCCGATTGCTTTAGTTGCTTTCATATATTTAACAGTCAATTCGGCTCCCAAAGTATTAGTATTTTTCAAATTAGAAAAATGTTCAGAAATCAGATTTTCATTTTCCTTGATTTTAACAGCTTTTTTCCAAGTAAGATGTTTTTCAGGAAGTGGTCCAAGAATTTCATCTGCAAGAATTACATCTTCAATATTAATATAAGTATTGCTTGATAAATCAAATATTCTTGTCATTTTTCCTTTTTGATATTTGAAAAATCCATCTTTTTGAGTTCCATCAGAATTTTGTCCACCTCGAATATTCATTTCAAATAGTTTGTCTAATAATTCGCTATGTATTTCTTCATCAACAAAATATGGGTTCATAACATTCATAATATAAACACAAACATCAATTCCGACATAATCGATAAGTTGAAAAATTCCCATTGGACGAATCATATAATCTTGCGTTATTTTATTGACGATGTAAACTGATTTTGCAAAACCGTATTTTTCTTGTAATTCCTCAACCATTTTTATTCCGAAAAGTGCATCTCGCATAAAATGTCCATTTCCAATAAATCCAGCAATATCATTTGAATTTACGACAAACTTTTTCAAATTTTTGGCATAAATTTGAGCAAATTCAGTGATTTCTGGTAGTGTCGCTTCTGAATTTATCAATTCAACCAACTTTTGAATTGCTGGCGGATTATAAAAATGGAAACCAATTATTCTACCACCGAGTTTTGCTTTTTCATTAAGATATGAAATTGGTACTGACGAAGTGTTTGTGAAAAACCATGGTAGATTTTTTGAATTATTATCAATTTGTGTGAATAATTTAATTTTCAATTCGGGATTTTCATTTACAGCTTCAAATATTATTTCGGAGTCGTAAGCAGATTCCATTCTTGTTGTTGTTCTAATATTAGCCAATACTTTGCCAATGTAGTCGTCAATTATTTGGGAATTATTAACAAGTTCAGAATTATCTTTATACATTTCCCGAAGTTGATTGATTTTTTTTTCCGCAATTTTTCTCACTTGAACTCTAACGTATTCAATTAATCCTGATAGTGCCTTGTTCGAGATATCAATTGCGTTTAGAACAAATACTTTGTCTTGATTTTCTTTTTTGAAACTCAAATCTGTAATTTCAACTGCAGTTAATAAAAGAATTCCACTTCCCATTTTGCCTGCAGCCCCCAAAATAGAAACATTTGTTATTTTTTCGTCGTAATTCATACGATCTCCTTTTTGTAGTTAATTGTTTTCAACCATCTCAAATGAAAGACAGCATTTCAATTTAGTACAAGGTCCAGTTAATTTTGATGAATTTGTGCAGATATTTTGATCATTTATCATATTTGTTTGAATTTTCTTAAAATTGTTTAAAAAAGTAGAACAGCAATAAACTCTTCCACAAGTACCAAGTCCACCAACAATTTGGGCTTCATCACGAACACCAATTTGTCGCAATTCAATTCTTGTTTTAAAATGATTGGCTAAATCTTTTGCTAATAATCTAAAATCTACTCTTCCATCGGCAGTATAAAAAAAGTACAATTTTTTCCTATCAAATTGAAAATGTACTTTAACAAGTTTCATCTCTAATTGATATTTTGCAGCTAATTCTCTAAAAATTGTTTTTGATTCTTTGGCTTCCCTTTCATTTTCTTCTTTTTTTTCCAAATCTTTTTTACTAACTAATCTCGAAACAATGGGGATAAATTCATTTGATAAATTGAAGAGATTTCTTTTCATATTTACTAACTTCCCTACTTCCTTCACTTTGCAAATGTCAAATGAAGTTCCATCGGTTTCTATTAAATATTCGCCAACTCGAACATTTTTTTCAAAAGATTCTGGAATTTCGCAGAAATGACTTCCCCAAATTCCTTCAGATTCTACTTCAATAATATTTCTTTCATCCCAAGTGTGGAATTGATTTATGCTAACTTTGCAATTAGAGCAAGCATCGCTATTTATAATGGAATTTGTAAACAGATCGAATATTTTATACTTAAAATGATCGTTAACTTTGCTTTCTAAAATTTCCTTATCTTTAGTAGTTTTAGTAGCATTTTTTTGGAAGGATAAATCTATATGTATCATTTTTACCTATTACTTATTGTTGATATTTCAAAGATTAAATTCATAAATAGAATCTTTGAATTAATGTTAGCTTTTGTGTATGAAATGTATTTATCAAGATTTTGTTGAACAACATAAAAATTATATTTAGTTTGGCTGCTATTCATCTTTGAATAGGTCTCATACAGATTTGAGAAAGTATATTGATTATAATTTAACATATTTTTTTCAGCATCATTTAACCATATTTTTAATAAATATATAACAAAATCTAACTTTTCGTTCACGTTTTCATAAATCTGTGTTAAATAATTGAAAGCTGTAAAATATTTTTTTGTGATAGCAAATCTAAAGAAATTTGTTAATAAATCAGACAAGTCAATATTTTTTAATTGTAATAAATCAAGGGAAGAAACATAAGAACCCTTAGAAAATGGAATTACTGAATTTGCTTTTTCTATTTCAATCTGAAAATTATTTGTTAAAATATTAAATAATTCTTCATCAGAAAGTGGATTAAAATCAAAAACCCAACAACGTGATAAAATTGTACTTACAATTTTATTTTTATCTTCAACTAAAATGATAAATAACGTAGATTCTGGAGGTTCTTCTAAAATTTTGAGTAAACTATTCTGCGCTTCGACAGACATTTGTTCGGCATAATCAATAATTACAACATTAGTCCCATTTTCATTTCTTGTAATAGACAAATCTTTTTTTAAGTCTCGAATTGTATCAATTGAAATATTAGTCTTTTCTTTAAAAGAAATTGGGTGGAAAGGATTTTCAGATTTCTTTGTTATTTGTGTTTTGATTAGTTTCAAAATGTTTTCGGGGATGTTTTTCTTGTCCCCATCATCATCAGATTGCTTATTTGGAATTGGGAAAATATAATTTATATAAGGTTTTACAAATTGATTAACAAGCCCAATAATTTTTTGTGAATTTTCGGAAGTATAAACATTTAAATATCTTGCAATATCAATAGCAAAAGCAAATTTTCCAATTCCATGTTGCCCAGAAAACAACAATCCATTCGGTTTAATGTTGGTATTAAATAGTTTTTGGAGTTTTATTTTATTGTTTTTGTTTCCTGGAATATTCTTAAATAGTTCGTACTTCAAGATATTATCAAGAATATTCGTCTTCGTCGAAAAAAAACTCTTCATCGGATGGATAATCAGGCCAAATATCTTCTATTGTTTCGTAAATTTCTCCATCGTCTTCAAGTTCATTAAGGTTTTCAATTACTTCATAGGGAGCTCCAATTCTGTCAGCAAAATCTATTAATTCCTCTTTTGTTGCAGGCCAAGGAGCATCATCTAAATAAGCAGCTAATTCTACAGTCCAAATCATCTTTTAGTAACCTCTGAATTTTTTCGAATTGATAAATAATCAAATAATTTAATATCATCGTAAATAAAATTTCTTGGATTTAATGCAATTCCATTGTGTCTAACTTCGTAGTGAAGATGAGGTCCTGTTGTTAATTGACCACTATTTCCAGAAGTTGCAATTAAATCTCCCCTTTTTACCTTTTGTCCTTCTTTTACATCAATTGAGTTCAAATGCGCATAAACTGTTGTATATCCAAAACCATGATTTAAAATCAATGTATTACCATAACCTTCTTTTTGCCCAGCAAATGTAACAATTGCATTTCCAGGTGCATAAACATTTGTCCCAACATCTGCAATAAAATCAAGACCGTTATGCATTCTTGTGATTTTAAGTATTGGATGAAAACGTAATCCGAACCGATCGCCATATTGAGCATTAATTGGAGCGATTGCAGGAATTGCATCATAAAGTTCGTTGTCAAATTCAAATTTGCTCACAATTTCATTATAATTTTTCTTTTCAATAGTTAGTTTATGTGAAAGTGAGTTAACCAAATTATCAAGATTGCTAACTAAATCTGCAACATCAACAGAAGAAAATTCAGAATAATTCTCTGAACGGCTTCCTCCGATTCCAACTTCGTAATCAATTTCATCTAAAGGTTCAAGATTGGCACGTAATCGTAATTGTTTATTTGTTTTTTGTAAATTATTAAATTCTTCATCAAATTGAAGAATCTTTTCTTCGTATGTTTCTAATTTATCAACAAGAAGTTTGTTTTGCTTTTTAAGATATTCTATTTGCATTTCAGGATTATTCAAACGAAAAACGAAATAAATACTTGTAGAAATTACTGCTCCAAAAAATATTGAGGCAATTAGTAAACCAATTGCTACTTTACCTTTGAACTTCTTAATTTCTTCAAATTTTAGTTTAGTATGCGAGAAATAATAATATCTTTTCATGACTTGCGAAAATAGTAAAAAAAATAGTGCTCACAAAATTATTTTGGATTAAAATTGACTACTCAAAGTCATGTTCAAAATAATTAACAATTCGTTCACCTTTCTGTTGTTTATCACGAATTTTATTATGTAATCTATTCTGCAATTCTTCTGCCGCGTCAAATCCGTAATGTTTAAGTAAGTAATTCATTGCTATTGTTTCAGCAATAACTGTAATATTTTTCCCAGGAAAGATAGGTAATTTTACATACAAAATCTTAACATCATCAATAATAACTTCCATTTTATCAAGACCAGTCCGTGTATAAACTTCTTTTTCATCCCAAACTTCTAATTCAATTACAACTTCTAATCTTTTTTGAAAGCGAATTGAACGAACTCCAAACATCCTTTCCACGTCAAGTATTCCTATTCCACGTATTTCCATTGAATGTTTGATAAGATCAGTACCAGCTCCAATTAAGATATTTTCTCCTTTTTTTGTAAAAATCACAATATCATCTGCAACTAATCTGTGTCCTCTTTCTACTAAATCTAAAGCGACTTCACTTTTCCCTATCCCAGATTTTCCAACAATCAAAATTCCTACTCCATAAACGTCAACAAAAGAACCATGAATTGTAATTCTTTTTGAAAATTGGTCTTCTAAAAAATCACTAATAAAATAAGCTGATTTAGTAGAATTTGAAGACATTTGGAAAACTGCAATATCTCGTTCAATTGCTAAGTCTATAAGTTCTTGACAAGGTTGGTTCCCGTTTGTAATTACAAAACAAGGTATATCAAAAGTTAAAAGTTTTTGTAAAGTTGAGAATCTCTTTTCTTCCGAAAGTTTGTTGCAATACCGATTTTCAGTATTCCCAATTAATTGAACTCGGTTATATGTAAACAAATCAACAAACCCGGCTAATGCTAAACCGGGTCTGTGTAAATTTGGTTCACGAATTTGCTTTGTCATTCCAATTTCTGGAGGTGTAAGCAACTTCATATTAAATAATTTTTTAGTATTATTATAGAAGAATTCAACTGAAATTGATTCTTTTTGTGCAATACTTTTTTTATCTATTTTCATTAGTGTTCTATCTGAATTGATTTGTATTTTCTGATTTGCCTTTTGGCTTTGCTAATAGCATTTGCTACTGATTTCTTGAAATCATCTGATTCTTCTGATACATTGAGAGTTTTCCCTGGAATTTGATAAATTAACTCAACTTTTTTGATACTATCTTTTAAGTGTGTGTAGCTAAGAATAACTTCAGCTGCCATAATAGTATCATAAATTTTGGTTAGAGAGTTTACTTCAGAAGTAATGTATTCTTTCAATGATTCTGAAGCTTTGAATTTTCTCGAGGTTATTTGGATATTCATAACTTCTCTCCTATGATTTTGGATGTGATTGTTTATATACTTTTTTCAAATGTTCAACACTTACGTGTGTATAGATTTGAGTTGTGGATAAATTTTCATGACCAAGTAATTCTTTTACTGCAAGTAAATCCGCCCCATTATCTAACATGTGAGTTGCTGCACTATGACGAAAAGTGTGCGGAGTTTGTTTTTCAGATGAAGTAGAATCTTTTACATAATGTTTAACCAAGAATTGAATTTGTCGTGGTGTTACTCTCAAACCTTTTTTTGTTACAAAAAGTGGTGAATTTTTGTTGGAATTTCTTTGTTTAATTTGAGTTATCAATTTTTCACGAATTTTTCTACTTATTGGAACAAATCTTGTTTTAGAACCTTTCCCAAAAATTCTGATGTGATTATTTGCAAAATCTATATCTGAAATATTCAAATTGCACAATTCTGATACTCTCAAAGCATCTCCATAAAGTAACTCAAACATAAGTATAACTTCTGATTTATTATCGGAATTTTCTTTCTCTATTTGAGCAATAATTTCGTAAAACATCTTTTCAGATAATGTATTAGGTAATTTTCTTGCCTTTTTGGGGGAACTAATATTTACGAATGAATTTTTTTCAATAAATTCCCTTTTTAACAAATAGTTAAAGAATCTTCGTAAGGCACTTAATTTTCTACGAACAGAAGTGGTTTTCATCTTTTGATCATTTAGATAAAAAAGGTATCTACGAATAAATCTTTCATTAATTTGAGAATATTGGGTTACACTATTTTTTTCAATGAACTTAATAAATTGAAGAATGTCTATTTTATATGCTTCTATTGTTTTAAGTGAAGCTCTTTTAACTCCAACTAACTCTAATAGATAATCTTCAGAATATTTTTTTAAATTGGATATCAACACGCTAATTAATTTTATCTGAAATAAAAAGTGCGGATTGTGAATTTGGGAATTGACCTAAATCTGGATTTTGGTTATTGTTTGCTATCGAGGCTAAAATTAAAATTTTAAATTCATTTTTGTCAAATTCAACTTCTGGAATAAACATCATTGCGTTAATAATATTTTCAAAGTCTATAGAATTAATAATTCCCAAATTCATAAGTTTTAGCAAATAATTATATTTTTCCATCCCGATATGATTCAGTTCAGTTTCATCCAAAAATCTATAACCAGTAGGTGGATTTAATAAACTTTCAGCTTTAAGATGAATCATTTTTTCAAATAAAATACTAAATGCAGCATAAACTTGCTTTTCATCAAATTTTTTGGAGTTATTTAAAATATCAATAACTTCGTCCAAATTTTTTCTTATTTGAAGTTCTTCAATAATCGTTAGTAAAATATTTAATATTTCTTTATTCAACTTATTCCTTAATTAATTCTATAGCAAAAAGTTCACTTACTAGTTTATTTTCAATTTTTTTCATTTTTTTCTTTGAAATTGCATCTGTGTCATTATAATCTTGAAGATGTAAAATTCCATGTACAATTAATCTAATGATTTCAACATTTAATGAATTATTATAAATAAGAGCATTTTCATTAGCAACTTCGTAAGAAATATAAAGTTCAGCATCAATCTCCTTCGGATTCTGTGAATAATCGAGTGTAACAATATCCGTAACGTAATTGTGATTTAAGTATTCAGTATTAATAGCCAAAATAGATTGAGAATTAACAAAATGTATCTCGAGATTTATAATTTCAAACTTGAAATAATTAGCTAAATATTTTATTATTTGGTGGATTTTCCGTTTATCGATTTTGAACTTAGTTGTTGTGCTTATTTGCAAAGATTTCACCAAGATTTCCTCTATAAATTCAATGGTGAATATAAAAAATTAGAGTGAAATTTCCAATCTTTCCTTTGAAGCAAAAACCTTTGTTTTGGATTTTAATTGAGTTTTTGCGATTTTTTTGCTAAAACTTAGCATTAATTCAAGTTGTTTATCATCCAAATGTGGATCAAAGTGGAAAAGAAATAATTTCTTAACTTTTGCTATATGCGAAAAGTATGTAACTGATGCATTATTCGAATGACCCCAACCTAAATAATTAGAAAAACCATGTTCAAAAAACTGCGAATCGTGAATCAATACATCTGAATTTGAACAAAATTGTAATAATTCTTTATTTAATTCAGAAATTGAATCAATATTTGGATGGAATTCATCTTCTTTGCAATAAATTTCGTTGTCTGTCATAAATACTGCAGTTTTCCCGTTGTGTTCCATTTTATATGAAAAAGTACCTTCAGAATGATGATTTTGAATTTTTGAATAATTTATTCCATTAATAGTAAAAGAACTTTTCTTTGATATATTTACAAAATTTAGCTCATGTTTTATTGCATCCTCAAAACTTATGGGGAAAAAGGGAGAAATCATTTGTTTTGTGAAAAGTTCTTTCCCTTCTGAAATTGTTCCATTATTGTAATATATCGTAATCTTACAATCTTTGTTGTTAAGTGGAGCAAAAAATGGCAAACCTTGTATATGGTCCCAATGATAGTGAGTGAAAAGTATGTTTATCCTCTTAATTTCTTTTCGTTTCTGAATATCATTCCCAAGTGGGAAAATACCAGTTCCTGCATCAATAATTGTAATTTCATCTGGGATTTGTTCGTTAATTATTTCTATGCAAGTTGTATTTCCACCAAATTTGGAAAATTTTCTATCTGACACTGGAACAGAACCGCGTACACCCCAAAATTTAATTTTCATTTTGTTTCTCTCTAAAAGATTGCATTGTTATTTCTGTATAATCAATATAATGCTGTGCAGATATTTCGAAATAATCAATTTCATCTTTAGTCAAATCTCTCACAATTTTGGCGGGAACGCCAGCAACTAAAACTCCGCTTGGCACAATGAAATTTGGACGTACAACTGAACCAGCTGCCACAATTGAATTTTCTTTTACAATCGCACCATCTAAAACAACTGCCCCAATTCCGATTAATGTCAAATCTTCAATTGTACAACCGTGTAACTTAACAGCATGTCCAATTGTAACTTTATTTCCAATACTTAATGGGAATTCATTTACGGTTACATGTAACATAGATAAATCTTGTATATTTGTCATTTTTCCAATTTTTACCCAATTTACATCGCCACGAATAACTGAATTATGCCAGATTGAAGAATTTTCCCCAATCTCTACATTCCCAACAATTTTCACTCCAGGTCCAACAAAAACCGATGAATGGATTTTTGGAGAAAATTCTTTATAGGAGTATAAAAAGTGTTCTTTGTTTAAGTATTTAAAATTTTGGTCCATAACAAAAAATATTTTCAATAAAAAATAATAATTCTATTTTGATAATCAATTGATAAAAATCACATTATAAAAGTATTTTTAATGAAGTACGCAATTCTACATAATTTGAATTCTCAATTAGAAAATCTTCATTAAAATATTCTGCTGAAATTAGGAATTCGTAATATCTTAAAAAATTATACAATGAGGTAATTTTGATAGAATTTCTTGTTAAAACATCACCTTGTAAAAAATGGATTTTAGTTGCATCTTCAGTTCGATGTCCAAAATTGATATCTCCACCAACATTCTCTTCAACTTCTCCATTTTCATCTAATGTATTTTTCCCATTTTGATAAAATTTATAATTTATCTCAAAATCTAAATCACGAGTTACAGAAAATTGGTAAAGTAATCCAAAAAGTTCGCTGTTTGGCATTAAATTGTCGTTGAGAAGTTTATCAAAATGAGTGAAATTATTGCCAAAAAGATGATGAGTGTAAAAATAGGGCTCGATATGAATATATTGTGCCGAAAAGAAATCACTTTCAAAAACCGATGGAATGAAAGAAATGCCAAAATCCCACATTGTTTTATTACCGTACCAACCACTTCCAATTTTGCCAAAATCCATATCATCAACAAAAAGTGAACCGTAAAATGACATAAAATTTAATAAATTGTCAATTTTTATATCAGTAAATAGAATTGTATTATCTCTATCTTGATTGTAATGTTCAATACTTTTGAAGAATACAAACGGATTAACATAACTTAAATCTATTCCACGGTTGCTATAAATTGCAAGTTCTCCTAAACTGAAATTTGTGTTTTTTGTGATTTGAGCTGAAAGCCGATGAAATACGAAATATTTTTCCAAAACATCTCTTTTCGTCTCATTTTGTGGATTTTCATCTTGGATTAGCTTTGCGTGTAAATAAGAAAAGTTGAAAATATTGTATTTTATTTGCATTTGTGCGAAATCAAAAATTGGAGCATTTTCACCTAAAACCGATTTTTCATTTCCATAACCAAGTTTAATTCGGTCTCTTCCAAATCTAAAAATAAAATTTTGATCCTGATATATTAAACTCCCACGAGTTTCATCATAAAAACTGCTACCAGCTTGTGAATCTGGTAAATTGAATTTATAATTATCATTATATTCAGAATCTTTTAACAAAATTGATTTTTCCCCGAAAAACGAGCCATTTATTCCTTGAATTTGGAATCCAAAATTGTTGGAAAACGTACCTCCAATTTCTCCTCCAAATTTGAATGGAGTGGCGGAAACTACCTTTTTATCATCAATTTGTGAGATGAATTTTGTTTCGCCGAGTAATTTGACATATAAATTATTGTTGGAATTATCTGAATTGAAATAAAAAAATCTTGTTTTACGTGTTAATGAAGAATTCGGATTTTCAATAATTGATTGAATATTATTAGTTTCACCCGTAATCTCAAGTTGGAATTCATCTAAAAAATCATCTAATTTAGCTTTGTCAATCGCACTTAATTTTGTCTTATCAATTTCTGATAAATAACTGCCAATTTCTTTTCCACTTTTTGGAATTTCAAATGAATTGTAATTAGTAATAAAATTTGCGACCGACATCCTTTCTAAAAAAGAGTATATTTTGTGGTCAACTGGGACAAAATTCACTTGTGAATATGAAATTTGGGCAACAACCAAAAATAGAAATACAATTTTTCTCATCTTACTTCTTCCCATTGCTTCGAAATTGATTTATTAAACAAAAGTACGGCAATTGCATTTATAAACCAAGAAAGTAGAATTCGCCAATGTCCAAATTTGCGATATCTCCGTGGCGATTCAAATATTTTAAACTTTTGATAAAATAGAATTTTACCTTTTCGGCGTAATCTCATAAAAAGGTCAAAATCTTCACCCGCAACTTTATTTTCGTCGTAACCGCCAATTGCGATAAAGTCTTGTTTTTTAACAATTTGGCATTCTCCCCTACCCATTCCCATTCCCAAATAATTAAGTAAGTGAAAATATCGATTATAAAATGATAAAAATATTTTGTCAGATAATTTCTCTTCTTCTGGAAAAACTTTTACTGCAAATGTTAGTGCGATAAAATTTTGATTTATAAATTTTCGTTCAATTATTTCGAAAAATTTATCATAATTTTCAATTCTCACATCACAATTGATGAAAATTAGAATTTCGCCATCAGCATTTTGAGCCCCAACATTTCTTCCTTCTGAAATTTTTTGTCGGCAATTTTCAGAATGAATAAACACTTTGTTTGTGTATTTTCGAGCGATTTCGGTTGTTTTGTCTTTGCTTCCGCCATCTGAAATAATTATTTCGAAAGGATAATTTGAAGTTTTTTGGTAATCTTTCAAGGATGAAAGTAAATCCCCAATCAGTTTTTCTTCATTCAAAGTGGGAATTATAAATGAATACTTTATTTTTTGATTAATAAACAATTGCAAATCCTGCAAAATTTGGTGAAATACGAATTCCAGGCATTGGGAAATGCACGTAATTTAACGAATTTTTAATAAAATTAGCAAATTTCCCGTGAATTGGTAATTCAAGCGGGTCATAATCTAAAGCCAAGTAAAATTCATTAATTCCACCGCCAGCGCCATCAAGATTCCGTGCTGAAGTTCCAACAGAAAGCATAAGCCAATTAGGCCAAAAATCTCTGTAGTTTTTGGGTAGTAATTTTTCAATCCGAGTTGCAATCCAAAAAGTTTGTCCTTCGTAATCATCAATAATTATTGCATTTGTGTTTCCTTCAAGAACTTTTTTTGTTGGATAATAGCTTATTCGTGGCTGAAAATTATTAAGTAAAGGGAAATAATATTGTGCCGAATAGTAACTTGCTCCAAGAAAATCCATTGTTGCATCACCTGGAGAAAATCCCCAATTGGGACCGTAGCCATCTTCAATTTCGACATAAATTTCAAACAAAAAGGCTAAACTTGAACTTAGTATTGCGTTATGTTCTTCAGAAAGATTTGTTGTTTCAAGGTAAGTACTAAATCCGTGAGCAAGCAATTGAGTTGCATAAAAATGCCCGAATTTATCAATTCCGCGAGCATATTTCCAATCATTCACAACGTGAAATTCAGCACTTTGGTCTTGCCACCAAGCATTTGCTTGATAAAAATGTACTCCCAAACCAGCGGCGAGAGTAATTCCACTTCCCAAAGCGAGATAACCCCAATCTAATTCTTTTTGAAATTCCGGGACTTTTTCAACGTTTGGAATGTTTTGCAAATTCAATTTACTTAACTGAAAATCTCTGTTTAAATATGTTATTGAGTTAGATAAACTATCAACTCGATTTTGAGCAAAAACCGAGTTGATTAAAAAAAATATTGTAAAAGTGAGAATAAATCGCAAGATTATTTTTCCGCTTTCATTTGTGGAAATAGAATTACATCTCGGATTGAACTTTGATTTGTAAACAACATTACTAATCTGTCAATTCCAACGCCTAAACCAGCTGTTGGTGGCATTCCATATTCTAAAGCTCTAACAAAATCATAATCTACTTGATGAGCTTCTTCATCACCTTCATCGCGTGCTTTTGATTGCTCTTCAAAACGTTCCTTTTGATCGATTGGGTCATTTAATTCTGAAAACGCATTACAAATTTCTCTTCCAACAACAAAACCTTCAAATCGTTCGACTAATCCTTCCCGATTTCTGTGTTTTTTGGCAAGTGGAGAAAGTTCAACAGGATAATCAGTGATGAATGTTGGCTGAATAAGATTATTCTGAATTGTAACTTCAAATAGTTGGTCAATCAATTTCCCTTTGCTATCGCCATCTTCAGGTTTAATTTGATGTTTTAATAATTCCGCTTTCAATTCATCTTTAGTTGCAGAAAGAACATCCAAACCAGTAACTTTTTGCAATTCATCAACCATTGAGATTCTATTCCAAGGTTTTCCAAAATCTATTTTATTCCCTTCAATCTGAAATATTGTTGTACCAAAAACTTTTTCGGCAATGTGTTTGAACATTTCTTCGACAAAAACCATCATCCAATTATAATCTTTATAAGCAATGTAAAGTTCCATCATTGTAAATTCGGGATTGTGTGTTCTATCCATTCCTTCATTTCTAAAATCTTTTGATATTTCATAAACAGCATCAAAACCACCAACAATCAGTCTTTTTAAGTAAAGTTCGTCAGCAATTCTCATGTAAAGAGTTGTATCTAACGTATTGTGATGAGTGATAAATGGTCTTGCGGCTGCTCCGCCATAAAGTGGTTGAAGAATTGGAGTTTCAACTTCAAGAAAATTATTTTTATCAAGATATTTTCTGATTTCGGAAATAATTTTACTTCGTTTTTTGAATGTGTCTTTCACTTCTGGATTTACAATTAAATCGACGTATCTTTGTCGATAACGCATTTCTTTATCAGCAAATTGGTCGTGAATTACCTTATTTCCTTGTTCATCGATTGATTCTTTTGCTATTGGAATTGGTCGAATTGATTTTGCAAGCAGTTGAATTGATTTAGCATGTACAGAAATTTCACCAGTTTTAGTTTTGAACACAAATCCAGAAATCCCAATAATATCACCAATATCAAATAGCTTAAAATTGGAATAAGATTCCTCGCCAACGTCATCCAATCGCAAATAAAATTGAATTTTTCCGTAACTATCTTGCAAATGGACAAAAGATGCTTTCCCCATTTTGCGAATTGCCATAATTCTGCCAGCAATACTTACATCTTTTCCTTCAAGTTGGTCGAAATTCTGTTTTATTTGTTCGGAATTGCTGTCTGTGTAAAATTCATATCCAAAAGGATTTACGCCTCTTTTCTTTAATTCTTCAAGTTCTTCGAGTCGTCTTAAAATCAAATCATTTACTTCTTGTGTATTTTGATTTTCCACTAATTCTCCTATTTTGAAATTATTCTATCTATTTCAGATTTTGTTAATTCTATGTAATGTCCTAATGGTAAAGTTCCGAGTTTGAATTTCCCGAAACTTTCGCGATTTAGTTCAAGGACTTTGTAACCAAGTGTTTCGAACATTTTTTTTACAAAGTGATTTCTTCCTTCTAACGTACCAACTTTAATTTTCGTTCTATTGTTTTTCCCAAGTACTTCGCAAATTGTGAATTTACTTTTCCTTCCATCAACCATAATTCCGTTTAATAGCTTTTCAACGTGCTTTTCATCTAAATCATAATTTAATTTTGCTGTGTAAATTCTTTCGGCTTTAAAAGATGGATGAGTAAGTTTATTAGCGAACTCGCCATCGTTAGTTAGCAATAAAATACCTGTTGTGTTAAAATCTAACCTTCCAACGGGAAATATTGCCTTATTTGTTTTGATTAACTGTACAACCGTTGGACGATGTCTTTCATCAGATGTTGTAGTAACATATCCTTTTGGTTTATTAAGAAGATAATATACTTTCGGTTCAATCTTTACTTTTTCTCCATCAACCATAACAACGTCTTTGGTCTCATCAATCTCGTAACCTAATTCAGAAATAGTTTTTAAGTTTACATCTACTCTTCCTTGAACAATTAATTCATCAGCTTTTCGCCGTGAAGCAACTCCACTTTCTGCTAAAAATTTATTCAGTCTCATCATTTTTTTCTATTCCTTCTTCCATTTCTTCTTCAATTTGGTTCAACATTAACTGACGGCGTTGTTCCAAAAAATCTGCATCTTTCATAATATCGTCTATTTCTCGTGGTTTTGGTAAATCGGCAAGTGAATTTAACCCAAAATATTTTAGGAATTCATCTGTTGTTGTGTATAAAAGCGGACGACCAATTGTCTCGGCTCTTCCATCAATTTTTATTAGATTTTTTTCGAGCAAAGTTGTTAGCATATAATCAGAATTTACGCCACGTAACGATTCTACTTCAGGTTTTGTAATTGGTTGTTTATAAGCAACAAGTGCAAGTGTTTCTAAAGCTGATTGGCTTAATCTTCTTTTACTTTTTTCTGTTGTTAAATATCCAACATATTTTGAATATTCAACGTTAGTTGCAAATGTAAATCCACCCGCAATTGCTCGGATTCTAAAAGAACGATTATTTGCTGTATATTCTTCATTTAATTCGTCAACGAGCGATTTTAATTCACCAAGTTTTAAACGGATATCTTCTCCGTCAATTTCTTTTAGAACAGTTAAAATGTCTTTTTCTTTAATCGGTTCGTCAGAAGCAAATATTATTGCTTCAATTATAGATTTATATTCTTTATCCATTTAGCTTAAATATCTCAAAATCATTAAAATTTTCTGATTCGTGTAAATCGATTTTGCCAAGTTTCACCATTTCGAGAACGGCAATAAAAGTTACAACTACAATTATTCTATGCGTAATTTCTTCGACAAGCACTAAAAATGAAATGCTTCTATTCGAACCAATTTTATTGAGAACGAAATTCATTTGTTCTTCAATAGTGATGTTAATTTTCTCAATAGTATGAATTGGTGCAATTGGTTTGGAATCTATCGCTTTTTTGAATGCTCTTGCAAGATCGAAAAGTGTTATGTTTTTTAGTAAAGTCCCGAGGTCATCCATTTTTTGTTTTTCATCTTCCTCAAAATATCCACGATAAAATACTTTTCTCTGCTCGCTTTCAAGTATTGAAAATTCTTCTGACATTTCTTTATAACGCTTGTATTCCAAAAGTTTTTGAACTAATTCTTCACGCGGGTCAATTTCCTCGCCTTTTGGATTTTTTTCACGCGGCAATAACATTTTCACTTTTATTTGCATTAATGTTGCGGCCATTAGAATAAAATCACCAGCAATTTCAAGATTTAATTCTTCCATCAGATTGATGTATTCAATAAAATTTTTTGTGATATATGAAATTGGAATATCGTAAATATCCAATTCATCTCTTTTGATGAAGAAAAGAAGTAAATCTAATGGACCTTCAAACTGCTCAAGTTTAATTTTATACACTTTAGCCTAATTTCATCACTTGTCTAACTTCGTCCATTGTCGCTTTTGCAACTTTACTGGCTATTTTTTCGCCTTCGTGCAAAATTTCAACAACCTTTTGCTTGTCGTTTTCATAAATAATTCTTTTTTCTCGCATTGGAGAAAGGAATTCATCAATTTTTGTTGAACATTTTAGTTTGCAATCTACACAACCTAAAGCACCAGATTTGCAATTTGTTTCAATTTCTGATATTTCTTCCGTGTTAAACTTTTTGTGATATGTGAAAATTGTACAAACTTCAGGATGTCCTGGGTCGTTTCTTCGTATTTTTTGTGGATCAGTTACAGCTTTTCGAATTTTTGTAGTTATTTCTTCTTTATTATCACTCATCAAAATTGTATTTCCGAGTGATTTACTCATTTTTGCTTGTCCATCCAATCCTGGCAAACGAGAAAATTTGGTTAAAAGTGGTTCACTTTCTGGGAAAACAATTCCATATTGATTATTGAATTTTCGAGCAATTTCTCGTGTAATTTCTACATGCGGGACTTGATCTTCGCCAACTGGAACAAGTTCGCCTTTATAAAGAAGAATATCAGCACTTTGCAAAATTGGATAACCGAGATGTCCGAAAATTATGTTTTCAATATTCAAATCGCGGACTTGTTCTTTCAAAGTGGGATTTCGTTCCAATCTTGCTTTGGTTATTAGCATCGAAAAAATTAAAAATAATTCTGAATGCTCTTTTATTTTAGATTGACGAAACATCGGCGTAGTTTCTGGGTTAATTCCAGCCGCAAGCCAATCCATTACCATTTCTAATGTATTTTCATAAATATTTAATGAATCTAAATTTGTAGTTAATACGTGATAATCTGCTATTAAGTGATAACTTTCATATTTTTTTTGTAATTCAATCCAATTTTCTAAAGCTCCAACATAATGACCAATATGCAATTTCCCTGTCGGACGCATTCCGCTTAGTATTCTTTTCTTTTTCATAAACCTTTGTAATTTTTAGACTTGCAAAGATAAGAAAATCAAATGAATTATCGAATTACGGATTTCCTGTCGTTACTGCTAAGAATAATGTTAATTTTCGTTTTCAATTAGAAAGAAAATAGAGAAAACTCAAAGCCAAAGATTTTAATTCAGCTTAACCAATATTTTAGATAAGTTAAGAAGTTGATTAGCTCTACGCTACTTGTATTTTCCAATCATCGGGACTTAAATCAAAAAATTCAATTGTCTGACGACAAAATTTTTCAACACTTTTTGCCGAAAGATTTACTTCAACGAAACAACCGTTTTTAAGTTCACGGATAGCACGTAATTTACTTTTGTCTTTGTTAAGAAAACGAGGATATTCATTGATTAACAATTCAAAAGTATCTGGATCTACATCAGCCAAAACATTTAAAGTGTTTTCCAAAACATCACGCCAATTATTTACAGAAAAATATTGTCCCATAATTGTTAATACTTGCGGATTTGTTCCAGTGACATCTTGAACCTCAATTCCTTCGGGATCATCAGTCCCAAAATATGACCAAATATTTATCATAATTTCGGAAAGTGTTCTTGCTCGTCTTTCTATATCTAACTTTTTCCAATCAGTTATATTTGCAAAGTATTTATTAATCTCTAAATGGCTATCTGCATATAATTTCTTTTTTGAGTGAAAATCATCATTTGACAATTCCGAATTGTAACCAGTTAATGTAAGATTTCCAATATTATGTAATTGAAGTTCATGAACAATTTCCCATTCCTCTCCTAGATAATGTTGCCACCATTCAGATAAAGTTTGAGGCATAATGTGTTCTATCGATAAATTGTTAAATGGGACTGCTTCTCTGTGTGCAAAAGATTCTTCAATTGATTCCAATATGAGTTTAGTTTTAATTGACCTATCTCCACCACCGTATAGTTTTGATTCAAGTATACTTTTGCGGAAAGCAGAATTTTTTGGGTATCCTTTAGTTGAAAGGATTGATTTTATCCCTTTAATGAATCGACCTTGGAAATTTGTATTTAACGAGATTATCACAGTTGGGAATACTTTATTGAGTTGATTAGTAGGTAGTCCACAAATAAATCGTCTAATAAGATAATTTTCAAGTAATTTCAATAATTCAGTAAATTGTGCTGAATCTATAGAATTAGATGCGAAAGATTTATAGAAATTTAGGAGTAATGGATAAGCGGTTGTTACTTCAATTCTGTTTAATCTTACCAGATACTTTCTGATTGAAATATCAGTTTCGTTTTCTGGAGCAATCAATTTTTGATAATAAATAGAAGTATTGGAAAGATTTTTTAAGTATTCGATTGCATTATTTTGATCTACCTTTTCTTTAAGGGAATGATATACATCGTTTTGTTTAACAATTGACCCATCCATCATCAAATAATGACGAATATAATCAGTTAATTTATCACCAAGACGTGATTCCATCGGTTGCCAATAACGAGTATAAACTTCATTTTGTTGATCATAATGAATTCTCATAAAGAAATAGTTTTTGATTAAATCCGCTTGAGTGAGTGGTCTACCTTTTGCATTTAGACTTTCGAATACTAAGTATGGATTATCGTCATTATCTAATACTATACTAACAATTGAAAGATAATTTGTTATTAGTTTTTTCAGTTGGTCTTTCCCAATCGGGTTTCTTTTGAGTTTGCTATCAAAATAATTATAAGCTTTTTTTATTTGTGATTCGTTACCATCCAACTGATTTTGAATAAGCTTTTGGAATTCTTCACGGTCAATTTGCGTTGGCATCAGTTTATAATAATCAGTTCCTCGTTTGTAAGGATTTACTAATAACGTATTGTTGATTTCTTCTGCAAATTCTATTTCATCATTCTGTTTAGCTAAGTCACGAAGTAAAGCAAGAATAATGAAAACTGTTGTAATTCGTTGTTGTCCATCGATCAGCATATACTTTGAAACACCTTCTGGAACAGAAGTAGTTGGCATATTAACAATTGAACCAATAAAGTGAGAGCGTGGATTTTCTATTTCGGATAATTCGCATAAATCTTCCCATAAAATTTCCCACTCTTTTTTATCCCAACTATAACTTCTTTGGAATAACGGTAAGATATATTGTTTTGTCCCTTCGATTATATCTTGAAGTTTTGTTTCTTTTGCTTGCATAATATCTCACTTTTTGTGAAGTATTAAAATAGTTTTATTACAAACTATATTTATTTGAATCACTTAAATCTTCTTTAAATCTAGTTAAAAATCTTTGTGTTTCTCACATATTTAACATAAGTTTTTGTCCCAACATCAAAAATTACCTTTTCTTTGTTCTTCATTTGGAATTTTCTCTCTGTTACTATAAACTACAACCAAAAATTCTTATCTAAAATATGAGCAAACTTAAATGTAATTTAATCAGCTATTTTATACTTAAATTTAATAAAATTTTGTATTTTGGATTATTCAAAATTTAAAGTATTTTGCGAACGTAACTCAGTTGGTAGAGTGTCAGCTTCCCAAGCTGAATGTCGCGGGTTCGAATCCCGTCGTTCGCTCTAAATTTTGTTTGCATAATTCAAACTGATACTTTATATTTTCGCTCTCAATTTTTGAGATAAAAAAAGGGACCTTAGCTCAGTTGGTTCAGAGCATCTGCCTTACAAGCAGAGGGTCAAAGGTTCGAATCCTTTAGGTCCCACAAAATAAAATCCTTGTAACTAAATAAGTTGCAAGGATTTTCTGTTTTAGGATACTTCGTTTTAAGATTTCCATGCTAACTTTATCATATTCTTACTATTTTTAGTGAACTTATTATTGAAAATATCAAGGCAAATATGAAATCTGTTTTAATAATTGATGATGAAATTGAAATCTGTGAAAGCATAAAAATGATACTTGAATATGAAAATTATCATGTTCAGTTTGTTAATAATCCTTTTGATGCCCAAGAAAAATTACTTTTCTCTGATTTTTCACTAATACTACTTGATATTCAAATGCCAGAGATGAATGGTTTTCAATTTCTTGATTGGCTTGCTCAAAAACAAATTCATACTCCAGTTTTAATGATATCTGCTTATAGTTCACTTGAAAATGCTATTCAAGCGACAAAACTTGGTGCTTTCGATTTTCTTGAAAAACCAATTGACCGCAATAAATTATTAATCAGTGTAAGGAATGGAATTAATCAGAATAATCTATTAAAAGAAAACATCCAGTTAAAAACTAATTCAAATAACGAAATTACAATGATTGGCGAAAGTTCCGCAATGAAAAATATTATGGGAATAATTAGCCGAGTGGCTCCAACTGATGTAAGAGTTTTAATAACTGGTGAAAATGGAACGGGAAAAGAACTTGTTGCAAAATCAATTTATCAAAAAAGTAAGAGAAACGACAAACCGTTTGTAGAAGTAAATTGTGCTGCAATTCCAAAAGAACTAATTGAATCTGAATTATTTGGGCATAAAAAAGGCTCGTTTACAAGTGCAATTTCTGACCACATAGGCAAATTTGAACAAGCTGATGGTGGGACGCTTTTTCTTGATGAAATTGGTGATATGAGTTTAGATGCACAATCAAAAGTGTTGCGGGCGTTAGAAGAATCTAAAATTCAGCGGGTTGGTGATACTGAAAACATACAAATTGATGTTAGAGTAATTGCAGCCACAAACAAGAATTTGGCAGATGAAATTAAGAACGGAAATTTCAGAGAAGATTTATTCCACAGATTGAATGTTATCCCAATTTACGTTCCACCGCTCCGAGAAAGAAAGGACGATATCCCACTTTTAATCAATTATTTCAATAAAGTTCTTTCAAAAAAGAATGGTTTACAAGAAAAAATATTCCATCAAAATGCAATTGAGGTTATTAAAAATCTGAAGTTGACTGGAAATGTTCGTCAGTTAAGGAATCTAATTGAACGGATATTAATTATGGTTTCTGAACAGAAAGTTACTGTCGATTTAATACAAAATCTCCTCCCTATTGAAGAATTTGAAATACATAACTTGTATGATGTTTCTAATACTTTTGCTGAATTTAAAGAAAAAACCGAGAAAATTTTTATTGAAAAACAATTAATTTTGAACAATTGGAACATAAGCAAAACAGCAGAAGCAATGGATATTCAGAGAAGTCATTTATACAACAAACTTAAAAAATACGGTTTAGATAAAAAGGTTGACAACAATGGGTAATACAATATTTTCTAAAATAATCAGTAGAGAAATTCCAGCTCAAATTGTTTTTGAGAACGAAACTCTACTTGCTTTTCGTGATATTAATCCGCAAGCACCAGTTCATATTCTTATAATCCCAAAAGAAGAAATTCCAACTGTAAGAGAAATTTCTGGGAAAAAACATGCAGAATTGCTTGCAAATATGTACGATGCAGCAAATATTATTGCCGAAAACGAAGGAATTTCGTCAGATGGTTTCAGATTAGTAATTAATTGCGGTAAAAACGGTGGACAAGAAGTTTACCATTTGCACATGCATTTATTAGGTGGAAGGAAAATGAATTGGCCTCCAGGTTGAAAATTTATCTCAAATACCGTAAAATTGTAAATTCTCTTTGCAAATTGAAATGTTAATTTTCTTTGCATTTTCCGAAAAAATTTCGCCATCAGCATGTACAATAAATGGTTTTGAAAGTGAAATTTCAACACTTTTACCACTCATTTCTATAAATTCTGGAATTCTTTCCGTTTTATTAATCAACGTATATGGTAATTTTTTCACAATCTGAAGTTTGTCTAATCTTGTTATTGTCGCAATGTCAAGCAAATCATCATCAATTTCAGCTTTTGGATTAAGATAAAATCCTCCACCGCTCGTTTTATTATTCCCAATTGTAATAATAGTTTGATCTTTTGGCAAATTCATTTCTTTTCCATCAATTTTAATAGATGCAGATATTTTTTCAAAACTACTTAGTCCTTTAAATACGGCAAAAATATAAGACAACAATCCTGAAAGTGTTTTTTGATTCTGATTAATTTTAGCAACGTATGAATCAAAACCAACACCTAAAGTATTAATATACATAAAGTTAACTTCGTTCCCACCTTCTTCAATCATATTTACTTTGATATGGTTAGATTTGATTATTCTACTATTTCCATTAAAATGAATTTCAAGAATCTCATGAAGTTTTTTCTTTTTCCACAACATTGATGTGAAATCATTCCCAGAACCCGCTGGCAATGCAAGAATTTTTTGTTCGTGCCTGTTCAACCAATTTACAGTACTATTCACTGTCCCATCGCCACCAGCAACAATAAGATTTTTGAAATTATTACTTTCTTTTGAAAGTGTTTCCAATGTATCTTGTCGTGATTTCGAAAGATGTGTTTTGAATGAACTCTCAGATTTTCGGAGAAATTGTTCAACAATTTTGTACGATTTGCCAGCTTTGCCTTTACCAGCTTTTGGATTTACAAGAAAAAAATAATCATTCATAATTACTCAAAAAATGCTTTTGCAAACTCTGAAGGATTAAAAGATTGAAGATCCTCAACAGATTCACCAACTCCAATGTATTTTAAAGGTATTTTAAGTTCGGAGCAAATCTGAAATATTATTCCACCCTTTGCTGTTCCATCTAATTTTGTAATTATCAAACCTGACAATTCAGCATATTTTGAAAATTCCTTCGCCTGAACTAAACCATTCTGACCAGTATTTCCGTCAATCACAAGAAACACATCATGCGGAGCAGACGGAATTACTTTTTGTAAAACACGTTTTATTTTAGATAATTCTTCCATTAAATTTGATTTTGTATGCAATCTACCCGCAGTATCAATTATAACAACATCAGAATTTTCATTAATTGCGTATTCTAAAGTTTCGAAAGCTACTGCCGATGGATCGCTTCCCTTTTCTTTTTGAAATACTTCAACTCCAACGCGGTTTGCCCAAATTTCAAGTTGTTCATTTGCAGCTGCTCTAAAAGTATCAGCTGAACCGATAACAACTTTCAAACCATCTTTCTTAAAATTATGGGCTAATTTTGCTACCGTTGTGGTTTTTCCCGCTCCATTTACACCAATTATTAGCATTACATAAGGTTTATTTGCTTTAATTTTATCCGAAATTGTTACCTTATCTTCATATTTTGATAAAACTTTTGATAATTGTTTTTCTAAAATTTCAATTACTTTTTCGTAGCTTCTATCTTTTTCAGTTAGCATTCCTTCGCGTGTTCTATCAATAATTTGCATTGAAACATCATAACCAATATCGCTTGTTACTAATATTTCTTCTAATTCTTCATAAACTTTTTCATCTAAAATTGCTTTACCTTGTAAGGTTTCACTTATTGAATTGAATAGTTTATCTTTTGTCTTTTTCAGTCCGTCTTTCAACTTTCTGAAGTTAAAATTTTCACCAAATCCCATTATTTTTTCTCGTTTTTAATTAGAACAATTGCTCTATTTGAATAAACAATGACAGAAACAAAACTCATTATAATTCCCAAATAATAAAATATTTCTCTAATGAAAGTTAAGTTATATAGTCCGTTAAGAATAGTTAAAAGCAAATATGTAGCTATTAAAAAAACCGTAATTTTACCAACAATGTTGGACGGTAGCACGTAATGCAACCTTTTTGAAACATAAATGCCACCAATAAATATTATCAAATCTCGTAATAAAATGATTATAAAATATTCGGTTGTAATTTCAGATTGTAAATACAATTGAATTATTATCAATGCGACTAATATTTTGTCTGCAAGCGGATCGATTATTTTACCAACTTCACTAATTTGATTAAACTTTCTCGCTATAAATCCATCCAAAATATCAGTTATAAATGCTAAAATGAATAGCAAAACAGAATAAATTCTGTAAATACTATCAACTTCAATTCTTTGCAGGGTGTAAAAAATCGGGAAAAATAGCAATATTCTTAATAATGACACAAAATTCGAAGTGGTAAAGATTTCTTTTGATGAATATTTCATTTTACAATTGCAAATTTATTTGTTTTTGTTTCAATTATTTCACCTTGATCGTTCATTGAATTTACTTTATAAATATACACACCAGAAGAAATTATTTCGTTCTTCTGATTTTTTAAGTCCCAAATATAATATCCAAGAGTCTCGGGATTATTAATTTTTTTAATCAAATTCATATTTATGTCGTAAATACTAATTCCAAAATGTTTTGTAAGATTACCAAAAACCATCTTATTATGTATAGATAAATTAATAGGATTTGGATAAACATATTCATTTTCAAGATTATTTTCTGTAGATACTAAGTAAATTTTATTTCCCTCGTCATTATTCAATTTGATACTGCCTGTCTCAACAGTTGAATAAATATTTGAGATTTCTAATTGATATGCTGATGCTCCCAGACCAATTTGATTCTCAAATTCAATTTCAATTTGATTCTGACTTTTTAGATCTATTCGTAAAATCTTATTTTGGGGCGTAATTGAATAGTTTCCCAAATCAAGGATTGTGCTCTCATCAAAAGGTAAATTAAAAGAAATAGACACAACATTAGAATTTTTATCTTGTGTAAAATTTGATATAAAAAATTGCTTTTCGGCTGGAACATAGTTGCCTTCAAACAAAAACGTAGAATCTTCAATTGGAGAATTCCAAAAATCATAAATATTTTCTGTGGTTAATTGGTATGTTGTCCCCAAAGTTAAGTCAATTTCAAAGTTTAATAAAATTGAGTTTTGACTATTTGGAATTAGTGAAGTTGGGAAAATATCATTATTTATTTTGAAATAATGTTCAGGAGCATAATGATAATTGGTATTGATTTTATCTGAAAACTTAATTTCTACCGAATTCTTGGTAAGTTGTTTTACCTGCATAATTTTTACTTTTTGGTGGACAAAAACTTCGAATGGTTTACTGAATATTTCATTCCCAAGTTGATTAATTACTGATATTTTATACCATATTTTACCATAACTTACATTTGAATCTATGTAAGTTGTTTGTGTTAAATTAGTTATGTGGACAAAATTTAATGAATCTAATGATTTATACAACTTAGTATTTTCAGTTATTTTGTCTAAAGTTATACTTACAAAATTAGAATCATCAGAAAATAATTCCTTGACAAGAGGTAATTCTGTTGTGTTATCATCTAATTTTACTACTTGCTGTTTATTAGAAAGTTCATCAGGTTTTGTAAAAAAAAGTGTGCCATTTAATGAATCACTCAAAAGAAATTTTGTAGGAGCATTAGTGTTTTTATTATCAGTATAATCTAAAATAACATCTGTTTTGGTGCTTATTAAATAGAAATCATTAAATATTGATGAAAGAATAAGTGAATCAACAATTTGTAAAGTATTATTTGTTGTTAAAGATGTTTCTCGATTATCTATTAATGATTTAATATCAATAAGTTGCAGAGTATCTTCTAATGCATATTTTAATAGAAATCCTTGATTTTGAGTAAAAATTTCAGAATTTACTATTCCTTGCACATATAAATTGTTTTCAAAATCATTTTTAATGATTGCTTCTTCAAATAAAATTGGAAAATTTGCTACTGAATTTATGGAATAAGTATTTGGAACATCAGACTCTATCTTAAGTATATCTCCTTCATAATCAATAAGATAGAATGCTCCATTAACAAGTGAAGTTTCATTAGTGATAATTTTATTTGGAGAGTTATTTATATCAAAATATTGCGTTTTATTTTTCAAAGTTGCTTCAATATTCAATTTAAATGAAGAATCTATTTCGAATATTTGAATTAATGAATCTTGTAGAGTTGAAACAATTTCTAATTTATTATCAAAATCAATATCAGCAATTAGTAAAATATTAGGAATAATATTAAAAGATATTACATTTTCCCAATTAATTGAGTTCTGCTCCATTTCAGAATCAATGTACAGATTCGGGTACGAAAAACTAATTATTTCATTTTTCCCATCTGAATTTATATCATAAATAATTCTTGGAATTCTTCGATTCCCGACTGTTTTTACTAAAGTTAATTCTCTAATTTCATTAAATTCATATATTTTTAAATCATTGAAAGAATCATATTCATTAACTAAAAGATATGGAGTAGAATCTTTAATATAAAATTTAGGGTAAATATCTCCATAAATCTTTGAACTTGTTTCACTTGGAATTAGGTTTAGTGGAGTTTTTCCTAATTCAAATATTTCATAATTATTTTCTGGGAAATAATTTGTAAGGTTTGCACGGTTTTTTGAAAATATTTTGAATTTAATTTTACTGCTCCCATCAAGTATATTTGGCAAAGAACCCGAATGTACATCTTTATAATCACCAATATTTCTTGAAAGATTGTCTAAATAAAATTTTTCAAATTGATTGTCAAAAGGAAAAACATCAAATAATACTTCCGAAGTACAAAACTGGTTAAAACCTAAATTAAATGAAATCGTAGGATTTCCATTTTCAAAAGCTGTTGAAAATAAATACCATTCTGTCATTGGAGCAGATTTAATTATTTCAAACTGCACTCTTTCTTCACTTGAAGTTCCATCATAATTAAATACAACTAGCTTGATAGTATATAACCCTTCGCTCAAAAGTGTAGTATTAATATCACAAACATTAGAATCAATAATTTGGTAATTCGAACTAAAAATTGTTTCCCAATTTTCAGTTTCACTTGATTGACTAAGTTGAATTTCATAATTTTTAAAATTAGGAGAAATTACAGTTATAATTACCGAAAAGGTTGTATCAGAAAAAGCAGAGGTATTTAAAGGATAATTAATTTGAATTTTTTGTAGAGAATTTGCTAATACAGCTTTCAATGCGTTTATTCTTCCACTTCCTGAGTAATAATCAAAACCTTCAGAATATAAATCATCGGCAGTGGTTTTAAGTATTTGTGTTAAATCGTTTATTGATAAATTATTTTTCCTCGAAAGAAGCAGAGATGCTAAACCTGTTACAAAAGGAGCTGCAATTGAAGTACCGCTCACTAAATTATATTTTACATCATCTTGAATCGAAGTAGTTAAAATTTCAGATCCCGGAGCAAGTAAATCTATTGTATTTCCGAAATTTGAAAATGAAGACAAATTATCGTTAATATCTGAAGCTCCGACTGAAATCACAAAAGGAAAAGCTGACGGATAATGCGGATTATCTGACCCACTATTTCCAGCACTCGCTACCAATAAAACATTATTATTAATCAAAAAATCAATTACATCTTTAAATAATATTGAATACGATACATCGCCAAAACTCATATTTATTATTCGAGCTCCGCGAATAAATGAATATAATAAAGCCGCAGAAACATCTTCCTCTTTACCATAACCATATTTATTAAATGCTTTAGCAATTATAATTTTGGAATTCCAGTTAATCCCAGTAATACCAATTCCATTATTGCTTGAAGCTCCAATTACTCCAGCAACTGAAGTTCCGTGCCCTTGGTCATCAGTAGGATTACTCCCGTTTAATGAATTATCAACAAAGTTCCAACCTAAATAATCATCAATAAAACCATTATTATCATCATCAATTCCGTTAGATTCTTTATTATTACCATTAATATCTATACCAAATTCTCCATAATTATAATCAATACAATTCTGTAAATCTTCATGTAAGTAATCAATGCCAGTATCTACTAGCCCAATTTTAATGTCATTATTTCCAACTTCGTGCTCCCAAGCTAAATGAAATTTTGCTTTTTCCAATCCCCATTGATTTATATATTCAATATCATTAGGAATAATTTCATGTGTTTGAAACTCAGTTAATTTCTCGACACTGAGTAATTCTGTATTTTTTGACAATGAATGTTCAATTTCTGAAAGATTTATATTTTTATTTGTTTCAAGAAAAAAATATTTTCCGTAATCTGATAGATGTTTATTAAACTTAAATTCAATAAGTTGTTTATTCACATTATTTACAACATTATTGCTAATATTATTTTGAATAATTTGTTTTAATTCCCGCAGTTGAATTTTACTTTTTTTATCAAATTTAAGTAAATATCTATCTTGTCCATAATTAATCGAAAAAATTATTAGTAAGATGAAAATTATCTTAAACTTCTTCATCATACTCTTCTTTGAAAAAATTACTATTTACAATTGTTGGATATTTACCTGAAAAACAAGCTGTACAGAAATGTTCTGGAGCATGATCAACCATTGCTTCTAACATTTCCTCATTAGTCATAAATTTAAGTGTATCAACACCAATATATTCTGCAATAGCATCAACAGTTGGAAATTTATTAGCAATTAATTCATCTTTTGATGGGAAATCCATTCCATAATAACATGGATAGTGAATTGGTGAAGAAGAAATTCTGAGGTGAATTGATTTTGGCTTTGCTTCACGAATTAAATTAATGAGTTGTTTACTTGTTGTTCCACGAACGATTGAATCATCAACTACAACAATAGTTTTACCTTGTAAAACGCCTTTTACTATATTAAATTTACTTCGAACTCCCAATTCCCTTTTTGATTGAGCTGGTTGAATAAAAGTTCTTCCAACATAATGACTGCGAATAAGACCAATTTCATACTTTGAATCGATACCTAATTTTTCTAATGCTTGCTGATAACCGATTGCTGTTGTATTTGAACTATCTGGCACACTAATTACAATAACTTTGTCCCCATCTGGATCAAAAACAGGATGCTTAATTGCTAGTGTTTTTCCCAATTTCCTTCTTATTTTATCAACACTTGTTCCAAAAATCATGCTATCTGGACGCGAAAAATAGATAAATTCAAAGATACAATGCTTTGGAATTTCTCCATTTCCACCAAATATTTGAAAAGATTTAATTTGTTTATTATTTAATACTTCTTCATCTATAACTATCAATTCACCTGGAGCAACATCACGAATATATTCAGCTTTATTAATATCAAAAGCACAAGTTTCAGATGCCACATAAAACGATCCGTTAAGTTTTCCGATGCTAAGTGGTTTAAATCCGTGTTTGTCTCTTGCCGCGATAAGCATATTATCAACTAAAATAGTAATTGAATATGCTCCTTCAACTTGTTGTAATGCTTCAATTATTTGGTCAATTTGATTTTCTCTTTTTGAACGTGCAATTAAATGTAATATTACTTCAGAATCACTGGTTGATTGGAATATTGCCCCTTCTGAAACTAATCTATCTCTAATTTCTTTTGCATTTGTCAGATTTCCGTTATGAGCAATTGCTAAATGTCCGTTTCTATAGTTAACAACAAAAGGTTGAATATTTTTTTTTGAAATTGAAGAGCCTGTGGTTGAATACCGATTATGTCCAATTGCTGCTTTTCCTTTAAGTTTTGTAGCAAAGACATTACTATCATGAAAGACTTCAGAAACTAAGCCAAAATCTTTATGAAAATTAAATTTCACTTTTTTTGTTTTGTCAATATTTTCAGCAGTAACTATTCCAGCAGATTCTTGTCCTCTGTGTTGAAGTGAAAATAATCCATAATAAGTATCTAAACTTGCTGTTTCACTTCCAAAACAACCAAAAACACCACAGAATGATTTTGGCTTATCTGATTTAATTTCTAATGATTTTAACATAATTTTTAATTGAGTTTGTCGGAACGGCGGGATTTGAACCCGCGACCCCTAGACCCCCAGTCTAGTACGCTAACCGGACTGCGCCACGTTCCGAAATGATTATATTTTTGATTTCAAAAGTAGCAAAATTTCTTTTATTTCGTAAAGGTCTTTCTGAATGGGAGTTAATTTTTTGTAATTATCTGTTTTCTCTAAATTTTGTTTTTCTTCTTTATGATTTTCAATTGAATTTAAATATATTTGACTTTCAGAGACTTTTCCTAAATTATTTTCAACAAGAATGCTACGTGCCCCCTCAAATGTGTATTTTTTATCTTTAAGTAATTCCTTTATTTGTAAAATTAAACTAATATCTTGATTTGTATAAATACGATTTCCGGCGCGATTTTTACTTGGTTTTAATTGTGGAAATTCATTTTCCCAGTAACGTAGAGTGTATTGTTCTATCTGTGTTAATTTGCTTACTTCGCTAATCGAATAGTACAGTTTTTTAATTCCTGAATCTTTCATTTCTTTACATTTTTTTATTAAAAAATAGCTAAAATTAAAGTAACTAGCAAACTAAGAATTTTAATTAATAAATTATTTTAATTATTTCTTATAAATGTTAGTTATATAATGAATTATATAACATCTTTCAAGATTTCTTCAATTAAAAAAACAGCTGCTAAATAACCATTTTCCTTGAATCCTGAAATATATCCATTACAAGCTGAAGCAGTAACGAGCTTTTGTCTGAAATCTTCCCTTTTGCTTAAATTTGAAAGATGCACTTCAATTTTAGGAATTTTTACAATTTCTAATGCATCTCTTATGGCAATTGAAGTATGAGCATAACCACCAGGATTGATGATAATTCCGTCATATTCTTCTTCAGAGAAGTGAATTAAATCAATAATTTCGCCTTCGTGATTTGATTGGTAAAATCTAAAAATATGCTCTGGAAATTTAGTTGAAATTGTATTTTCAATTTCAACTAAGGATAATTCTCCATATTGCTGCGAATTTCTTTTTTCTAACATATTTAAGTTAGGACCATTTATCACAAGAATTTTCATCTGTTACCATCCATTTCATCAATAAATTCTCTTAATTTGGGAGGAAGATAAAAATCATCAACTCCCAATTCTTTTAAAGCTGCTGCCAAAATTGTTACCTTTTTTTGTAAAGTAGATAGCTTATTTATTACAATTACATTGTTTTCTTTTAGCAGGCAAAAACCTCCCGCAAAATCACCACGTTCATACCTTACTTTTGCTCCCATTTGGGTTGCAAGATTTTTCAATTCTTCCAAAAATAATTCAAAGTCTTTTTCTTTTAATTTCATATTTCTTATTCAAAATTTGAATATCAATTTAAGTATTTCTTATTATTTACTAACGCTTGATAAAACGAAAAATTTATCATTAATTATTTTTTTAATATTTTACCACTTAAATTTAAGATTAATTAAGATGAATAATTTCATAAATAGAATTTTTACTAAAAACTCTATAAAAGTTAAAAATAGAATTTGGATAAATATTTCTCTTTTCTTCTTTACAATTTTAACAACAATTTTTGCTGGAACTCAATGGTCAACTTCCTCAATTCCACCATATCAATTTTCTGAATTAATTTCAAAAGGTTTACCTTACTCAATTTCAATTTTATTTATCATAACTTTTCACGAATTTGGTCATTATTTTGCAGCTAAATATCACAAAGTTAGAACGACTTTGCCTTATTATATTCCATTTCCACCAATTGGTGGTTTTCTCAATTTTGGGACAATGGGAGCGGTAATTAAAATTGAAGAGAAATTTTCTGATAATATCAAATTATTTGATATTGGAATTTTCGGACCAATTTCTGGCTTTTTTGCTAGTATTTTGGTTTTGATATATGGTTTTTCAAACTTACCAGGAATTGAATATCTTCTATCGATACATCCTAACTATTTTTCACAAAATTATGCTGCGAATTCGCTTCATTTGGAGTTTGGAAATACTATTCTTTATTTTTTACTTCAAAGTCTTTTTACAAATCCTAATACTTTTGTGCCACCTATGAGTGAAATGTATCATTATCCTTTTTTAATTACAGGTTGGTTTGGGTTATTGATAACTTCAATGAATCTAATGCCAGTAGGACAATTAGACGGAGGACATATTATTTATTCAATGTTTGGTCATAAAATTCAAGAAGCAATTGGAAGCATTTTCCTTATCTTATTATTTATAAGTGGGACATTAGGTTTTGCAAATGAATTTTTGGGAACTTCTTTTCCACTTGTTTGGAGTGGTTGGTTATTCTGGGGTATTGTTCTTTATTTTTTTATTAAAATAAAACATCCACCAGTAATGTTTTTTTATAATCTCGATTTAAAAAGAAAAATTTTAGGATATTTCGCAATTTTGATGTTTTTATTAACAATCATTCCAGTGCCATTTAGCATTAGTTTTTAGAGATATTAAAAAGATTTTCAATTATCAAATTCGTTTCATCTAAAAAAGATTTATGTACAAATTCATTTGTATGTGTATTATAAACATATTTTTCAGTTAATCCTGTTCTGTTTTTTATAATTTCTTCCATAGAATCCAAGATATAATTTAGTTCCGAATTAGTCATTGTTGGATGAAGTGAAAGTCGAACCCATCCAGGTTTATGTAATAAATTTCCTTGATTAATTTCGTTTGTAATTTCGTGAGAGCGCGTTGGATCGATATTTAACAAATAATGCCCATAAGTTCCAGCACACGAACATCCACCGCGTGTTTGAATTCCAAACTTATCATTCAATATTTTTACAAATAGATTAAAATGAAAACCTTCCACATAAAATGAAATAACCCCTAATCTTTTAATTGAATTTTGAGCTAAAATGTGTATTTGAGGTATTTTTTTTATCCTTTTAAAGGCAATTTCAAGAAGTTCTTCTTCTCGATTTCTAATATTTTCTATACCCATCTCTTCCTTTAATTTTATAGCCAAAGAAGCACGAATTGCTTGAATAAAACCTGGTGTTCCTCCATCTTCCCTTTTTTCGATATCATCAGTGTATTTACGTTCTCCCCACGGATTTGTCCAATCAACTGTTCCTCCGCCAGGATGATCAGGTATTTGTCGCGAATAAAACTTTTTATCAAATAAAATAACGCCAGATGATGCTGGTCCACCTAAAAATTTGTGTGGTGAGAAAAAAATTGCATCAAGCTTCTCATCTTCATTATCTGGATGCATATCAATTTTTACGTATGGAGCGGACATGGCATAATCTACAAAACAAAATCCACCATATTTATGCATTATTTTTGCCATTTTATGGATAGGTAGCTCAATTCCAGTAACATTTGACGCAGCTGTGAATGACCCGATTTTTACTTGTCTGTTTACAAATTGTTTCAAAACTTCTTCAAGATTATTCAAATTAATCAAACCATTTTTATCTGGATTTAGAACGCGAACATCAGCAATTGTTTCGAGCCAAGATGTTTGGTTGGAATGGTGTTCCATGTGAGTTAAAATCACTAATGGTTTTTCATTTTTAGAAAATACAACCCTGTCGCGAATTTGTTCTGGAAAACGAATTCCAAGTATTCTATGGAACTTGTTTATTGCTGAAGTCATTCCAAAACCAGCAAAAAGTAAAACATCATTTTCGTTAGCATTTACATGTTTTTTAATTATTTTCCGAGCATTTTCATAGGCTGCCGTCATAATTGAGCTAGTAGTCGTAGTTTCTGTGTGTGTATTTGCTACAAAGGGAGCAAAATCGTTCATAAGTTTTTTTTCAATTGGGGCATAAAATCTTCCACTTGCTACCCAATCAGCATAAATAATTTTTTGTTTTCCAAATGGTGAATTAAATTCCTGATTAATTCCAATAATGTTGTTTCTAAATTTTAAGAAGTATTTTTCTAAATCATACATTAATTCTCCATTAATTTAAAATTACGATTTAGTAAAAGTAAATTCTATAAAGATATTTTGCAATTGGTATAATAGAATTAGAATAAATTATTAAAGAATATTTTTTAATACTTAATCAATTATAAGTTCTTCATTTATCATATTTTAGCTTGCCAACGCTTCATTGATTTATTATCTTTGTAATTCATTTTTCGAATCGTTGAGGTTTTTAATTGAATAAAATTATTGTTTCGTTTTTGCTGTTTTTAACATTTAATAATGTTTTTAGTTCTATCCACATTGAATCAATAAATAATGATTACTTAAAAAATTACTATTCAAGTTTAAATCTAAATTCTACTTCTCGCCAAATAATACCTTTACTCTCAAATTGGAAAATATTTGTCCCAGAATCAGAAAATTCTGCAAGAACAAATTTACCAGTTAAATTTTCGAATACTGAATATTTGATTTTTGAAAAAGGTGTTTCATTAACAGAAAATCAGATAAAAAATTATGATATTTATTTTGTTACAGAAAATATTTCCAACAACTTTGATCTAAGAATAAATGAACAAGCAGTTTACAAAAATCCATTTTCTATAATTCCTAACCGCTTTTTAGTTCCAAAGGAAATTCTTACTTCCAAGCAAAATAATATATTTTCATTGAATGTAAATTCTGAGATTAATTCAAAAACGACAATTCCACTGAAGCAAAGTTTTATGTTTCCGAATCAATTTAAGGGAATTTTAAGTGGTGTATATTTAGAATTAATTCCCAAAACTAATGTTCAAATCACAAAATCTAAGTTTAATTTTGAGAGACAGAATTTGTCTTTTTGGCTTGATGCTAGTAAGACAAAATCGACGCAAATTGTTGATATTCAATTATTTAGCGAAAACAAAACATTAATCTCTTCTCAAGTTATTCAATTATCTGATAAACAAAAGTCAACTTTTCAAGTGAATTTTCCAATTAATGTCCCTGTTTCAAAAGTTTTTCAACGAGTTACTCTTTCAGTCTCAATTTTAGAAAATGGTAACAAGATTGATGATTTTTCAACTGAAATACTACTTTTAGATTTTTATAAAAAAGAAAATCAACTTTTTGTAAATGGAGTTCCACAAAAAATATTTGGCGTTAATTATACTCCTTTTTCTACACAAAGCAACCCAAAATTATCATTAAAGGTTGTAGAAAACGACTTAAAAATTGCAAAAAGACTAGGTTTTAATACAATAAGATTTAATAATTCCATTCCAACTCCACAAATTTTAGATATTTGCCAAAAACTTAACTTTTTCGTAGCAGTTGATATTCCCGTAAATATGCTTCCTGTGAATTATGTATCTGATGAAGTATTTACTGCAAGATTTGAGAATTTTTCTGATGATTTATTGAGTTACATATCAAAATATGAGAATGTTTTTGTTGTGAATATTGCGAGTTCTCTGAACCCAAATTCAACAAGTTTACTGAATTTCGTAGAAAAATTTTCAAATAAAATTAATTCGTATGGAAAACTTTCTTCCGCATCTTTTTTGGATTTCCCTACTTCTGAATTAAATCTCGATTTTGTGAATGTTGAATTTTATTCTGAAATGAAAGCAATTCCACAAGATTTTAAGAAAAATTTGTTCATAACCGCCGAATATCCAGTTTTTGAAGGCAGCAAAAAAGGTTATTTATGGGAAAATTCCTACGAAGCACAAGGTAAATTTTTTGACGAAATTTTAACACTAATAGAAAAGAACAGAAATCTTGGAGTGTTTTTCAATACTTTAGTTGATTATTCAGGTGATTACAATTCTCTTTATTCTTCCTATTCTGATAGAAATTTATATAAAATTGGTATTTTGGGAATAAATCGAAAAGTAAATAGAACTTCATACACCGTAATTGAGAATAGATTAAATTTAGAAAAGAGAGTTATAATTCCACTTGGAACTGCAAATACTAAAACACCGTTAATTTTTATTCTTGTCCCACTTTTCTTAGCTATTTTAATGGGAATTACAGTCAACCTTCGCCGAAAATTCCGAGAAGATACAATGCGGGCTTTACTTCGAACGTACAATTTCTTTTCTGATATTCGCGACCAAAGACTTCTACTTGGATTTCATTCTTACTTTATGTTTTTCATTGTAGCCGCAACAACTTCGTTGCTAATTATAAATATTCTATTTTTCTTGCGTGGCAACTTGTCTCTCGAACGTTTAATTTTATCTTTTTCAGATAATTCCCTACTCGATTTTATTAGTTATTTAGCTTGGAATCCAATTAGCTCTTTTTACATTGTTTTCATTCTTGTAATATTAAAACTTGTATTTTTAATTTTACTTGCACGTTTTTTCGGCTTTTTTAATAGAACAAAAGTGTTTGTTGCAAGTATATTTTATACTACAACTTGGGCATTTATGCCAGTAACAATCCTTTTAGTTCTCGAATTACTTCTTCTGAAAATATTAAATCTTAATGTTATTAATGAATATATCTATATCTTCTTAGTTATCTATTGGTTTTGGTTACTTTTTAGATATGTCAAAGGAATTTATGTTATCTTTGATGTTTTTCCACGAACAGCATATTTTATTACTTTTGCTTCTTTTATAATTTTTTGGGGAAGTGTTTTCTTATATTACCACATTTCATTCAATACTTGGGACTTTTTCATCACACAAATATCCAACATCAAGTATTTTTAGGAGCTTGTTTTGTACATTTCTCGATTAGAACTTTTTGGATTTAAATCTTTTGCCAACAAAACAGTACTTCATTTTGATAAAGGTGTTACCGGAATTGTTGGTCCAAATGGTTGCGGTAAAACAAATACAGTTGACGCAATTCGTTGGGTTTTAGGCGAACAGAAAAGCAGTACTTTACGCAGCGATAAAATGGAAAATGTAATCTTCAATGGAACTAAAACAAAAAAACCATTGGGAATGAGTGAAGTTTCAATAACTTTTGTAAATGATGATAATACTCTTCCTACTGATTATTCCGAAGTAACAATAACACGCCGAATTTTCCGTTCGGGCGAAAGTGAATATCTTCTCAACAAAAATGTTTGTCGTTTAAAAGATATCACAAACCTTTTTATGGATACAGGAATGGCTACAAACGCTTATTCAGTTATCGAATTGAAAATGGTTGAAGGAATTCTAAATGATAAAACCGGCGAAAGAAGAAAAATGTTTGAAGAAGCTGCAGGAGTTAACAAATATAAAAACAGAAGAAAGATTTCACTTAAAAAACTTGAAGAAGTAAAATCAGACTTAACTCGTGTAAACGACATTATTTCCGAAGTGCAGAAAAACGTGGTTGCGTTAGAAAGACAAGCTAAAAAAGCTGATAAATTTAATATTCTTCAAACTGAACTTAGAGAAAAAGAGCTAAATTATTCTGAAAGAAGATTTGCAATCTTGATTTCAAGAATTGAGGAATTAACTTCTGAAATTGAGATTTTGAAGCAAAATCGAGAATTAACTGATTCGCAAATTCATGAAATTGAATTAAAATTAATATCAATTCGCGATAACGTTATCGAAATTGAACGAAGTTTGAGAATGAAGCAAACTGAAATTGGGAAAATAAACGAACAATTTCATCAGTTTCAACAAGAAATTTCTGTAGCTTCTGAAAGGAATAAATCTCTTTCCCAAAATATAGAAAGATACAAATCTGAAATAGAAGAATTGAATTTTCAGAATGAAGAAAATCAATTTAATGTTGATGATTCCTACCAAAATATTCTAAAATTTGAACAAATTATTGACTTAAACAAATCAGAATTTGAACAAAAATTATCTGAAGTAGAAAAAAACAAAGATATACTCTCTGAAAAGCAAAATTTCTTAAAATCTAGAGAAGAGATATTAAAAAACTATGAAATTTCATTAAATCAGAAGAATAATGAAATACTTTCATTACACAAAAATGTGGAATCAACACAAAAAAGAGTTGAAATATTAAACACCAAAATCCAAGAATGGACAGATGAAATTGCTAAAACCGTTGGTTTAATTGATGAACTTAACGAATCCAAAATTCTTGCCGAAAATCTTCTTGCAGAACGCGAAAAAGAATATGTTACTTTCAAAAATGAAAAAGAAAATCTCGGTTTGCGAATTCAAGAATTATTTGAAAAAGAGACAAATCAGCGTAGTTTTATAACTGCTTTGGAAGATAAAATAGATTTCGTTAATAATTTGATTGAGAATCTTGAAGGCGTTTCAAAAGGTTCCAAATTTCTAATTAGCAACAATGAATGGAATGAAAAAGATAAAACACTTTTTGCAGATGTTGGAAAAACTGACGATAAATTCCGCTATGCTTTAGAAGCAGCACTTAAAAAAGTGTTAAACAACCTTTTAATTGAAAATTTAGATTCCTTAAACAAGGCAATAGATTATCTAAAAACGCAAGATTTAGGAAAAGCATCTTTCTTTTTATTAGGAAATTTTTCAAATCAGAAAAAATCAATTTTCGAAAAATTCTCAGATTATTTCGACACTCGAAAAATAAAATTATTGGAAAAAGAAAAAGGATTTGTCGATTGGACAATAAATCACGTTCAAACCGAAGAAAGATGGTATCCTTATTTTAAAAAAATTCTATTTAAAACAGCTATTGTTTCCACAATTTCTACCGCAATTGAAATGACTAAAAAATTCCCTGAATTCACTTTTGTTACTCTGGATGGCGATTTAATTCAGGCAGATGGAATTATTGATGCTGGGTCTTTGCCAAAATTAGATGATACACTTTTCGGAAGGAAGCAACTTGTTCTCGATTTACAGAAAGAATCTGAGAATAGAAAAATTGAATTGGAAAAAGTTGTTTCTGAAAAGAATAAACTTCAAGCAGAATTCGATTCAATTGATTTGGACATGATAAGCGAAAAAGGTAAAAGAGTTTCGTTAGAAATTGTGAATATCGAAAAGCAAATCGCTCGTTTGGAATCTGAAAGAGAAAAATTTTCAGAACAAATTCAAAATAGTGAAACTCAAATTTCAACTGAATTGCACGAAATTGAAAATTCTAACTTAGTAATCGAAGAACTGAAACAAACTGCCGAGATTTTAGAAAAGCAGAAGTCGGAAATTTTAGTTGAAATTACGAAATTGCAGACAGATTATAGCAAATTCGAAGAAAATTTTAATATTCTACTTCAGGCTAAAAATGATAAATCAATTGAACTTGAAAAAGCGAAAGGTTTGCTGAGAAATGAGCATAACAAAATCGAGCAAATTCGTGCAAATCTAAGAAAAATTGAAGATACTCTTAAAAAGAGAAAAGAAAATATTCAACAAAGTGAAATAGAAATTGCTGAATTAAAAAGTAGAATTGAAGAAAGAACTCTTGAATTGGATGAAATAAAAGGTGAACGAAATTCCCTTTACGAATCGAGAAAAGAAATCGAAGAGAAATTAGCTTTAGTTCGTCAAAATCAAACCGAATTGGAAACTCAAGTGCAAAAATTCCGTAATGAACGAACAAATTTTTCTGATAAAATTCACACGTACGATTTGGAAATAAACAAATTATCTTTTGAATTCGAATCACTTCAAACACATATTAGAGAAGAATATTCAATTGAACTTGAGAAAAAGGAATTTGAAGACGTCGAATCTTTCGACTTTACAAAAACAAAACAAGATATTTCCAATCTCAGAGAAAAAATTAAGGGTTTGGGACCAATTAATACTTTGGCTTATGCTGAATATGAAGAACAAAAAGAACGTTACGAATTTCTTGTTCAACAAAAGACCGATTTGATAGAATCTGAAAAAGATTTAGTGTCAACAATAAATGAGATAAACGAGACTGCACAACAACAATTTTTAGAAACTTTCGAGCAAATCAGACAGAATTTCAAGAATATTTTCCAAACACTATTTGACCCAGGGGACGAAGCAGATTTGATTATGGAAGAAAATGATGATCCTTTGGAAGCAAGAATTAACATTACAGCCAAACCAAAAGGGAAACGACCAACATCAATTGAGTTACTTTCTGGTGGCGAGAAAACTCTTACGGCTACAGCATTATTATTTGCATTCTATCTAGTAAAACCATCACCTTTCTGTATTTTAGATGAAGTTGATGCTCCACTTGATGATGCGAATATTGATCGATTCACTAAACTAATACGAAAATTCAGTGAAAATACACAATTTATAATTGTAACTCACAATAAAGAAACTATGGTTTTTTCTGATGCAATTTATGGAGTTACAATGGGTGAAGATGGAATTTCGAAATTAGCTGGAATTAAATTTGATGAAAAACTTGGCGTAAATTAATGACCGAAGAAGTAACTCGAAAATATAAAGTATTCCTTGATTTTGACGGAACTATAACAAATTTCGATGTCGGTGAAGAAATATTTGTTCGTTTTACAGATAAAGAAAAAGCATTTGCAATAGTAAAAAAATGGCTAAATGGTGAAATTACATCAACTCAAACTTGGGAAATGCTTTGCTTAATGCTGGATAATATTGATTTAGAATTACTAAACGAATTTATAGATTCAGTAGAAATTGATTTCTATTTACAAAGTTTTCTTGCGTTTTGCAAGCAAAATGAGATTGATGTTTTCGTTTTAAGCGATGGACTTGATTATTATATCAATCGAATTTTGAAGAAATATCAATTACAATATCTCCCAACTTTTTCAAATATTGCAAAATTCGAAGGGAATTCTTGCAAACCACAATTCCCTTTTCGAGATGAAAATTGCCAAAAATGTGCTAATTGCAAACGTAATCACATAATCAACAATTCCGCAGATGAAGATTATACAATTTATGTTGGCGATGGATTTTCAGATGTTTGTCCAGTTGAATTTTGCGATTATGTTTTCGCAAAAAAAACTCTTTTACGTTATTGTGAGAAAAATAGAATTAGCTTTTTTCCATACAAAAATTTTAATGATGTTCAGCGAAAATTAGAAGAATTAATAAGCAAAAAGAATCTTAAAAAACGTCATCAAGCGTTCCTAAAACGAAAAGAAGTTTACGAACAAGGTTAAATGAATAATATTTCGACAAATAATAAAATTCTAATAATTGCTGGTGAAGATTCAGGCGATTTACACGGTTCTTCTCTAATTTCTGAGATGTTAGCCAAAAATCCAAATTTGGAATTTTATGGAGTTGGTGGAAATAAAATGATTGAAGCTGGCTTAAATGCTATTTTCAACATTAAAGATTTTTCTTTTCTAGGAGTTACTGAAGTTATCAAACATTTGCCGTTTATTATGAAATCAAAGAAAATTCTGCTCAATTTTGTTAAAACTAACCAAATTAAAAATGCAATTCTGATTGATTATCCAGGGTTTAATCTGAATTTTGCAAAAACTCTAAAAAAGTATAAAGTTAAAGTATTCTATTACATTTCGCCACAACTTTGGGCTTGGGGACAAGGTAGAGCGAAGAAAATGAAAACAATAATTGATAGATTGTTTGTGCTATTTCCATTTGAAGTTAAATTTTTCCAAAAATTTGGAATTGTTGCTGAATTTGTCGGACATCCATTAATTAAAAGAATAAAGAATTACGAATTCCAATCAAAAGAAGATTTTTTTGAACAATATAATCTTGATATAAATAAAGAAATTCTTCTTCTGATGCCAGGAAGCAGGAAACACGAAATAGAACTAATCTTTGAAGAAATTCTGAAAGCGGCTGATATTTTATCAAAAAAATACAATTTACAAATTGTTGTTGCTGCAGCTTCAAATATTTCCATAGAAAATTATTCCAAATTCATACGAGATTCTGGAATTAAGCTAATTTCTAATAAAAATTATGAACTTCAGAAATATTCCAAATTTGGGATTATCAAATCTGGAACTTCAACACTTGAAGCTGGATTATTTCAACTTCCTTACGTTTCTGTTTATAAAACAAGTTTTATTACATATTTAATTGCTAAATTTTTGATAAAAATGGAAACAATTTCGTTAGTAAATATTGTTGCCGAAAAATTAATTATTACTGAATTTATTCAAAATGACTTAAAAAGCGAAAAGTTAGTCAATTTCATTTCAGATTTATTTGAAAATCCCGAAAAATTGCAATCTCTGAAAAACAATCTGAAAATAATTGAAGAAAAACTTGACGTCCCAAATGCCACAAATTTAGCCGAAAGCATTTTGCAAGGTTTAGTGTGAAATCAATTAAAAAGAAAATATTACATTTTTTGGGAAATAGATTGCTACCAATTGTAATTAATATAGTTTTGCTTACATACAAAATTCAAGTGAAAAATGCTAATGTACTTGAAAATTATGCAAAAAACGGTAATCAATTTATTGCAGCTTTTTGGCACGGAAAAATGTTAATTCCTTGGTTTTTCCTTCGTAAATTTCATATTTCAGCACTTGTCAGTTTAAGTAAAGACGGTGAAATTTTGTCACGGATTCTTGAAAATTGGAATTATAAAATAATTCGTGGTTCATCGCACATTGGTGGAAAAGAAGCGTTAAAATTACTTGAAGAAAGTATAGAAAATGGTTTTTCTGTTGCAATTACACCAGACGGACCAACAGGACCAATTTATAAAATGAAGCCAGGTACAGTAGTTTTAGCGAAAAAAATGAATAAACCAATTTTTTTGATTTCAGTTTGTGCTGAAAAAAGTTGGTTTCTAAAAAGTTGGGACAAATTTCAAATTCCAAAACCTTTTTCAAAAATTAAATTAGAAATAAGTGAACCAATTAATATTGATGCTAATCTAAATTATGATGAAACTGATTTATTTATAAAACAATTAAATGAAAGATTTTTATCTGAACAAAGAAAGATTGATGAAAATTGCTAACAATTATTAAAATTATATTACTTCCCTTTTCGGTTTTGTATTCAATTGTAATTTCTGCAAGGAATTCACTTTTCGATTTAGGAATTTTCAAATCAAAAAAAGTTCAATCAAAGGTAATTTCAGTCGGGAATTTAACATTAGGTGGAACAGGCAAAACCCCAACTGTAATTTCCATTTCAAAATTGCTTTCAGAAATGGGTATTTCAAACGCAATTTTAAGTAGAGGTTACGGAAGAAAATCCAAAGGATTTCGATTAGTTTATGATGGGAATGATTTTGTTTGCACGGCAAAAGAATGTGGTGATGAAATAATTCTTACTTCCAATTCAGTTTCAGTCCCAACTGCGGTTTCTGAAAATAGAGTTTTAGGAGCAAAATTACTCTACGATAAATTTCAGAATAAAGTACTAATTTTAGATGACGCATTTCAACATCGCTGGATTTGGCGAGATGTAAATATTCTTTTACTCGACCAAGAATTTATTCTTTCCGAGAATTCTTTAGATAAAATGTATTTACCATCTGGAATGATGCGAGAATCGTTTGATTCAATTCACAGAGCTGATGTTGTAATAATCAATAGAAAATTCAGTCCAAAGAAAAATATACCTCAAAATTTGGAAGAATTTCTTGAATCAAAACCTGTGTTTTATGCAAATTACTTTTTAGAAGGATTTATTGACATTAAAACGAAAAAAGATTACACTGCCCAAGATTTTGTAGGACAAAAAAGTTTGCTTGTTTCTGGAATTGCAAAACCAGAATCGTTTTTTACATCATTAAACAAAGTAAATATAGATGTAACAAATCAACTCATTTTCAAAGACCATAAATTCTATACAAATAAAGAAGTTCAATACATCCGAAAGCAATTCTACGAAACAAATTCATACTCTGTAATTACAACTGAAAAAGATGCTGTTAAATTGGTGAATTTTTCAAAAGAGTTGGATGATATTGACATATTTTACTCAAAAATTAGTCTTCAATTAGAAGAACAAGAAAAGTTCAAAATATTATTATTAAATAAAATCAATTAATAAACGGAGGAAAAAATGGCTAAAAAAGCTGATTCCAAAAAAGCAGTAAAAGCAAAATCTCCAAAGTATGTATATTTCTTTGGAGGTAAAAAAGCTGAAGGTAAAGCTGAAATGAAAAACCTACTTGGTGGTAAAGGTGCAAACTTAGCAGAAATGGTTAATATTGGTATTCCAGTTCCAGCTGGCTTTACAATTACAACAGAGGTTTGTACATATTTCTATGAACACAAACAAACATATCCTAAAACTTTGGAAGCGGAAGTAAATGAATCTTTGGCAAAAATTGAAAAAGTAATGGGTGCTAAATTCGGTGATAATAAAAATCCATTGCTTGTTTCTGTTAGAAGTGGTGCACGAGCATCAATGCCAGGAATGATGGATACAATATTAAATCTTGGTCTAAATGATTTAACTGTTGAAGGATTAATAGCAAAAACTAACAATCCTCGTTTTGTGTATGATTCTTACAGAAGATTTGTACAAATGTACGGCGATGTTGTTTTGGGTTTGAAACCTGAATCAAAAACTGATGAAGATCCTTTTGAAGTAATTATAGAAAAGAAAAAACATAAACTTGGAATAAAATTCGATACCGAATTCAAAACTGAAGACCTTAAAGAACTAGTATCAGAATTTAAAACTGCAATAAAAAATAAAACTGGAAATGATTTTCCTGAAGATCCTAAAGTTCAACTTTGGGGAGCAATTGGAGCAGTTTTTGGTTCTTGGAATAATGAACGAGCTATTATTTACCGAAAATTGAATAATATTCCTGCATCTTGGGGAACTGCTGTGAACGTTCAATCAATGGTTTTTGGAAATATGGGTGAAGATTCTGGTACTGGTGTAGCATTTACAAGAGACGCTGCTACTGGCGATAATTATTTCTACGGCGAATATTTAATGAATGCTCAAGGAGAAGATGTTGTTGCTGGAATTAGAACTCCACAACCAATATCTGATTTGAAAAAGAAAAATCCCGTTGTTTACAAAGAACTTGATGAAATCCGCTTAAAATTAGAAAAACATTATAAAGATATGATGGACATTGAGTTTACAATTCAACAAGGCAAACTTTGGATGTTACAAACACGTGTTGGTAAACGTACAGGTTTTGCAGCAGTAAAAATTGCTGTAGATATGGTTCGCGAAAAATTAATTTCGAAAGAAGAAGCATTAATGCGAATTGAACCTGAACAATTAAACCAACTGCTCCGCCCTATTTTTGATAATGAAGAAAAGTCAAACTTAATTAAAAATGGCAAACTTTTGACAAAAGGTTTGAATGCTGGACCCGGTGCAGCTTCAGGTAGAATTGCTTTTTCAGCACAAGATGCAGCCGAAATGAAAGCAAAAGGCGAAAAAGTTATTTTAGTAAGAAATGAAACATCACCCGAAGATATTAAAGGTATGAACGCATCCGAAGGAATCCTAACTGCCAAAGGTGGAATGACTTCGCACGCAGCACTTGTTGCCCGTCAAATGGGTAAAGTTTGCGTTGCTGGTGCTGGTGCCTTAAGTATTGATTACCAAAAAGGTACAATGACTGTTGAAGGAAAAGATATCGTTTTAAAAGAAGGTGATTTCATTTCTATAGATGGAACTACTGGAGAAGTTATCTCTGGACAAATCAATACAAAACCTTCTGAAGTTGTTCAAGTTTTAATCACAAAAGAATTAGATTCAAAAAAATCTGATGTTTACAAAACATATAAAGATTTAATGACTTGGGCTGACCAATTTAGAAAACTTGGAATTAGAACAAATGCTGACCAACCAGATCAATCTGCAAATGCAATTGCTTTTGGTGCTGAAGGAATTGGATTAACAAGAACAGAACACATGTTTTTTGGCGGAGATAGAATAGTTGCCGTGCGAGAAATGATTCTTTCTGATACTTTAGAAGGAAGAAAAGTAGCATTAGCCAAATTACTCGAACTTCAACGTTCTGATTTTGAAGGTATTTTTGAAGTTATGAAAGGTTTGCCTGTTACAATTAGAACTTTGGATCCGCCACTTCATGAATTCTTACCTCAAGAAAAGAAAGACATTGAAGAAATGGCTACGACAATGGGAGTTTCTGTAAAGAAAATCAAAGAAAAAATTGAAAGTTTACACGAATTTAACCCAATGCTTGGTTTTAGAGGTTGCCGACTTGGAACAGCTTTCCCAGAAATTACAGAAATGCAAGCTCGTGCTATTCTTGAAGCTGCTGTTAATGTTGCGAATAAGGGAATCAAAGTAAAACCAGAAATTATGATTCCACTTGTTGGACACGTTAATGAATTAAAAGGACAAGCAGCTATCGTAAGAAAAGTGGCAGAACAAGTTTTTGCAGAAAAAGGGAAGAAAGTTGCATACATGGTTGGGACAATGATTGAACTTCCAAGAGCTGCTTTAACCGCAAATAAAATTGCTGAAGTTGCTGAATTCTTTAGCTTTGGAACAAACGATTTAACTCAAACAACCTTTGGACTTTCAAGAGATGATTCTGGTAAATTTTTACCTATGTATATCGAAAAAGAAATTCTTCCACGAGATCCTTTCGAAAGTTTGGACCAAGAAGGTGTTGGACAATTAGTTGAAATTGGAACACAAAAAGGTCGTTCTGTTCGACCAGACTTAAAAGTTGGAATATGCGGAGAACACGGTGGCGAACCTGAATCTGTGGAATTCTGCCACAGAGCTGGTTTGAATTACGTAAGTTGCTCACCTTTCCGAGTGCCAATTGCAAAATTAGCAGCAGCTCGTGCCGCAATTCGTGATTTAAAGAAAAAATAGTAAGTATTAATTAACTTTCGGGGTCTTCATTAATTTGAAGATCCCGTTGATTTTCTTCAATCAAAACATATATATATAGATAATTATGTGTTAGATGATGATAGGAGAACAAATGAAATTATCAGATTATCAATATAAAATTCCAACAAACTTGATAGCTAAATTCCCAGTTGAAGAACGAGACAAATCAAGGATGATGGTTCTTAACAGAAAAACTCAGGAAATTGAGAATAAAACTTTTGAAGATATTATAGATTATATGTCAAAAGGAGACGTATTAGTTATAAATGAATCAAAAGTAATGCAAGCCAGATTGTATGGGAATAAAGAAAGAACAAATGCTAAAATTGAAGTTTTTGTTTTACGTGAACTAAATAAAGATGAAAATATTTGGGACGTAATTGTTGATCCTGCAAGAAAAGTTAGAATTGGAAATAGAATTTATTTTAACGATGAACTCTGGTGCGAAGTAATTGATAACACGACTTCACGAGGAAGAACAGTTCGCTTTAATAAAGATGCTGGTAATATTTTCGAAGCCATTGAAAAAAATGGCACAACTCCTTTGCCACCATATATTAAAAGAGATCCAATTTCTGAAGACAAAGAGAATTACCAAACAGTTTATGCTACTACTTTTGGTTCCGTTGCAGCTCCAACTGCAGGTTTACATTTTACAAAAGAATTACTAAAGAAAATCAAGAAAAAAGGAATAAAAGTTGTTCCAGTTTTACTTCATATTGGAATTGGCACTTTTCGTACAGTTGAAGTTGAAGATTTAACAAAACATAGAATGGATTCTGAATTTTTTGAAGTACCACAAGAAACTGCTGAAATAGTTACTGAAGCAATTAAAGCAAAGAAAAATATTTTTGTTGTTGGAACAAGTACTTGTCGCGCTTTGGAAAGTAGTGTAACTGCTGAAGGTTATCTAAAACCAAATAGAGGTTGGACAGATAAATTCATTTATCCACCTTATGATTTCTATATTACAAAAAAATTAATAACAAATTTCCACCAACCCGCATCAACGCTAATTATGTTAGTTGCTGCTTTCGGAGGTTATGATTTTGTAATGGATGCTTATAAAAAAGCTGTTAAAGAAAAATATCGCTTTTATAGTTATGGCGATGCAATGCTTATTTTATAATGAAAAATATTGTAATTATTCCTGCTGCTGGAAATGGTTTAAGACTTGGTGAACAAATTCCGAAGCAATATTTAAAAGTATTTGGAAAGGAAATAATTGCCTACACAATTGATATTTTTCAAAATTGTGGTTTAATCGATGAAATTATTATTTCAGCCCAAACTGAATATTTCGACCAAATTCGACAAATAAAGGATAATTACGGATTTACAAAAATTTCAAAAGTTGTAAAGGGCGGAGAAACAAGACAAAAGTCCGTTGCTAACGCCCTTTTTTCTATTACTGCAGAAGATTCTGATTTAATTCTAATTCACGATGCCGCCAGACCTTTATTACCGAAATTAATTCTTAAAAATGCAATTGAAAAAGCTAAAATTCATCAATCTGCAATTGTGGCAATAAAAGCAAAGGACACGTTGCTAATCGGAAATTCTATCGCAGAAAAATACATTCCTCGTGAAAATGTTTTTTACGTACAAACACCACAAATTTTCTCTTTTAAAATCTTAAAAGAATCTTTTATTTTTTGTGAGAATACTAATTTTATTGCAACTGATGATTCTTCGTTAGTTAAAAATGCTGGTTTTGATATTCATTTAGTTGAAGGCTCGGAATTCAACTTCAAGATAACAACTGCTACTGATTTAGAAATATTTAAGAAAATCGTAAATTCAAATAATTAGATTCTTATATCCCTTCACCTTTTACATCTCAAATTGTTAGATAAATGATTATTATTTTTGTATTAACGAAGCTAATGCCTTTTAATTTTATTCTTCTTCAACAACCCAATTTTCGACAATATCTTCTGTCAATTCTGTAATAAAACGTGAAGGTTTAGAAAAAGTAAATCCAGCAAATCTGTCAAATAATTGCATTGGATAAATCACAAACAGATTTTTCTTTGCCCGTGTTACTGCAACATACATTAATCTTCTTTCTTCATCAATTGCTTCAGGATTATTCAACGACTGAGATGACGGGAAAAGACCTTCAACTGCATGAATCACAAATACAGAATTCCATTCCAATCCTTTGGCTGAATGTATAGTTGATAAAACGACGTATTCGTTATCATTATTTTCGGCTTCAACATCTACAACTGAATCTTTTGGTGGATCAAGTGCCATTTCTGCTAAAAACGATTCTACTGAACGGTAATTTGCTGCAATGTTGGCAAAAATCTCTATATCTTTCTTACGTTTGTTAAAATCGTTATATTTTTCTCTGAATATTGGTTCATAATAAGTATAAACTATTTCAACCATTTCAGCTGGCGTTTTTTTCTTATTTTTTAATTGATAGAATAACTGTAAGAGATTTTCAAATTTGTTGAAATTTTTATCATCAAATTTTATAATGTCAGCTTCAAAATTTATTTCAAGATTTCCAATAACTTCAATCATTTGCTGAGCTTTTTTTTGCCCAACACCTTCGTGCAAAGTTAAAACACGAAACCAACTGACTAAATCTTTTGGATTTTCTGCAATTCTGATAAATGCCAAAATATCTTTGATATGTGCTGATTCAATTAACTTCATGCCACCATATTTAACGAATGGAATTCCATATTTTGTTAGTTCAAGTTCCAAATCAAAAGAATTTGTAGATGCTCGAAAAAGAATTGCAATCTCGTTTAATGGAATTCCTTGCTCGCGTAAATCAAGAATATTTTCCACAATAAATTGAGATTGCTGTTTTTCATTGCGAGCTGAAACTAATATTGGCAGTTCATCACTTGTTTTTCGTGTAAATAAATTTTTGCTATAACTTCTGTAACTATTTGTAATTACTTTATTTGCAACATCTAATATACCTTGCGTACTTCTATAATTTTCCTCAAGTTTAATAATTTCAGTGTTTTCAAATAATTCTGGAAATTCCATAATATTACGAAAATCTGCCCCGCGAAATCTATATATTGATTGAGAATCATCGCCAACGACCATAATATTTTGTTTAAATTTTGCAAGATTTTTGATTATCTCTGCTTGAATTTTATTGGTATCTTGATATTCATCAACCATTATGTATTCAATATTTTGCAAAAAATGTTCAACAATTGGAGATTCTGATATTAGAAATTTATTCAAATAAATTAATAAATCATCATAATCTAAACTTTGGTGTTTCTTTTTGAATATTTCATATTGCTTTCTAATTTCTTCAATTTTGTCAGAAAATTCTAAAAAATGTGGATAATCTTCCTCAAGAATATCAAGAATCGTTCTTTCAGTATTGGTAGAAAGTGAATATATTTTTAAAAGTGTTGCTTTTGTTGGGAATCGCTTTTTCTCGTCGCCTAATTTCATCTGCGAGCGAATTAAATTGATTGTATCTTCACTATCTCCCTGATCAAGAATCAAAAAATTTTGATTTAACCCGACAACTGAACCATATTTCCGTAAAGTTAAGTTTGCAAAAGAATGGAAAGTGCCACCATTTACCTTTTCTGCTCTATCGTCCAAAATTTGTGAAGCTCTGTTCATCATTTCTTTAGCGGCTTTGCGAGTAAAAGTTAGTAACAAAATTGATTTTGGGTCAACACCCATTTCAATCAATCTTGCAACTCGAAATACGAGTGTACGAGTTTTCCCGGTGCCAGCTCCAGCAATTACGAGAAAAGTCCCATCAGTTGCAACAACTGCTTGATATTGACTTTCATTTAATTCTAGTTCATAATTGATTGTAAAATGATTTTCTTGAACTTGTGAATATTTACCACGAAGCCCATTTTTTTTGAGTATAAATTTTTTTTGCATTAGCGGCGTAAAGCTTTAGGTTTTTGAAGAATTTCGGAAAGCAAAATTGAATTTTTTATAGATTTTTTAGTTAAAAGTTGATTTTTAATATCAATTGCTCTCTCATTTACTTCAATTTTCTCAGTAAATAAAATTGAACTTAAAATACTTTTTTGTGGAATAGGTTGCGTTTTATTTTCGGAAGGTTCATAATTGTATTTATTTTTTTCAATATTTCTGTCTTTGACAGTCGATTTTTTAGTTTCATTATTAACAATTACTTCCTTAAAATCGTCTTCGGGATTCCAAGTTGCATCATTATTATAACCAGCCGAGTATTTTTCAGATTGTTTATCACTTTCAGAATTTTCAATATCAGGTAATTTTATACCAAGAATTTCTTCCAAAAACTCTCTTCCATCTTTCTTTTTTGGTATTTTTTTTGGTTTATCAGTTCCGTACTCAACTTCTTCAGTTTGCGGAATATTCTTTTTCTTTGTGAATATTCCGCTGATAAAACTGAAAATTATAAATATTGTAATTAGGATATCAAAAATGTTATCCATTTTTATTTATCATCCTTTTTAGATTCGTCTGATTCTGAAATTGATTTTCGCATATCTGTATCTGCTTGCACATTTCTTAAGTTATAATAATCCATTACCCCAAGATTTCCATTTCTAAACGCATCTGATATTGCTTTTGGCACTTCAGATTCTGCTTCGACAACTTTTGCTTTCATTTTAGCAATTTCAGCTTTGTTTTCTTGTTCTAAAGCAACTGCAGCTGCTCTTCTTTCTTCAGCTTTTGCTCGAGCAACTTTCAAATCAGCTTCGGCTTGGTCAGCTTGTAAAATTGCACCGATGTTTGTCCCAACATCAACATCAGCAATATCAATTGAAAGAATTTCGAACGCTGTTCCAGAATCTAATCCTTTTTGAAGTACTACTTTTGAAATTCTATCAGGATTTTCTAATACTGCTTTATGAGAATCACTTGAACCGATTGTTGAAACAATTCCTTCTCCAACTCGAGCTAAAATTGTTGCTTCTCCCGCACCGCCAACTAATCTTTCAATATTTGCACGAACTGTAATTCTTGCAACAGCTTTCAACTGAATTCCATCTTTCGCAACAGCCGAAACCATTGGCGTTTCAATAACTTTGGGAATAACTGACATTTTAACAGCTTCTAAAACATCACGACCTGCTAAATCAATTGCAGCTGCTCTTTCAAAACTTAAATCAAGATTTGCTTTATTAGCTGAAATTAATGCATTTACAACATTCAGAACATTTCCGCCAGCGAGGTAATGTGCTTCAAGTTGATCATTTGTAAGATGCAAGCCTGCTTTTGTTGCTGTAATTAAACTACGAACTATAACTACAGGTGGAACTTTTCTGAAACGCATTCCAACTAAATCTCGCATTATTTTAACTTTTACTCCAGAAAAGTAAGCTGTAATAAACAAATTAATAGGTACAAAATAAAAGAATAGAAAAAATAAGATTACAATTCCTATTATTACTAAAATTGATAGTTCAGTTAATATTTCCATAAAATCTCCATTTAGTTTCTTATTCCAAATATAAACAAAGAAGAAGACAATTCTAATGAATTTTTTAGGTTTTACTAGCTATATTTTCCAATTCATTATTTGTTCTTTAAAATATAATAAGCCCAAAAATTGGGCTTATTTAACTAGAAATAATTTGCTTTTAAAGTAAAGATTTTAATGCGGCTTCGTAATTTGGTTCTTGAACAATTTCAGGAACTTGTTCGTTGTAAATTACAACGCCATTTTCGTCTGTTACAACAACTGCTCTCGATAAAACTCCAGCAAGTGGTCCATCAATAATTTCAACACCGAAATCTTTTTCAAAACCTTCTTTCCTAAAAGCGCTTAAATTTACAACATTTTCAATCCCTTCTGTTGCACAAAAACGTTTGTGAGCAAATGGTAAATCCATAGAGACACAAAGTACAACTGTATTTTCTAAATTACTTGCTTGTTGGTTAAATTTACGAACCGAAGTTGCACAAACATCAGTATCCAAACTAGGAAAAATATTATAAATTACTTTTTTTCCAGCAAAATCTGCTTTTGTTTTTACTGATAAATCAGAACCAACTAACTTGAAATCTGGAACAACATTTCCAACTTCTGGTAAATTACCGATTGTATTTATCGGATTTCCTTTTAATGATATTTTTGCCATTATTTTCTCTTTTTTTTATTTTAAGATATAATGTCTAATTTAGAAAATATCAACTAAATATTCAATTTTTATTAAATATTATTGTGAATTTTTTAGCTAATTACTTTTTGGTTTTCAACTTATCTTTTTCTTGGATAATCTTAATGAATTCATCTTTATATAAATTTGTTGATTCCATTTAACTTCTCAATAAAATCAGTTTTAGTCGCAAATAATTATCTTTTTTGTGTCAAAATATTGTCCACTTTGTAACTGATAGAAATAAACTCCACTTGGTAAATTGCTCACATTAAAATTTACTTCATATTCTCCGGCAGAAAGCGAGTTGTTTACTAATTCTCGAATTTTTTCACCAAGTGTATTGAAAACAACAACTTTTATAGGTGTGATTTCATTATTGGCAGAAAATGGAATTACAAATTTGATTTTTGTATTTGATTGATTTGCATTTTTTGAAATTGGATTTGGATAATTCTGTAATAATTTAAATTCAAGAGGTTTGTTTTCATCTTCAACGGCTACGTAAGTTGGAATTAAATTAATCTCTAAATAATTTTGTTCATTATTTGCAACTTCTATTCCATTAATAATTTTAGTATAATAACCAGAAGCTTCTATTTTTATAGAATAATTTCCAGCATAAATTGGGCGTGAAAATCTTCCCATTGCGTTGGAATAAACTTCGCTGCTATCTTCATCGTGATTTATTACAGTAATCTTTGCGACAATTGGTTCATTTGTTACAGAATCTCTAATTATTCCTTGTATTCCCATTAAAGATTGTTCCATATAGTTTAATAATGAACGGTAATTATATTCCCAATGTGGTAGCAATTGTGATTCATCTACTAATTTAATATTAGAAATTTCTGCTGTCATTTCTCGGCAATGATGAAAATAATTCATGAAATCTTGTCTTCCTCCTGCAATTTCATACCAATCATAACCATTTGTAATTCCATCATTAAAATCACTCATATATCCCGAAGGAGAATATTCTTGCGCTGTATCTGCGTATTCGTGTGAAACAAATTGCCACCAATTATCGTCAGGATGACGTTCGTACCAAGTATCCCAAGGATAATTAATAACTTCTGAACCACCGTGGAAATTAGCCGACATTACAAAATCATGATTTTCAGCAAATTCCATCATCAATAAAGTTTCGGCTTGATAAACTTCCCCATCTGGATGTATTCCATCTTGCGGGTCAGGAAAGTTTCTATTTAAATCTACCCAATTTGCATTATATCTTGTAGCCCCCAAAACAGTATTATTTCCACCTGCATAAGTTCCATCTGGATTTGCTAAAGGATTAATCCATATTTCAAGATTATTCACTAAATTCCTAACAGTTGCATTGGTTCGATAATTTTCTAACAAATAATCAATTAAGTGCAACATAAGAATGTAGCCTGTTGTTTCATCACCGTGCATTGTTGAAGTATAAAAAAACTGTGGTTCTGCTTCTGTTTGACTTACATTATCCGAAATTTTTGCAAATAACATTTCTCTTCCTTCAGTAGAAGTCCCAAGTGAATAAACTTGACAAAGTGATGGATAATCTGTTGCAAATTGTTGCATTATGCTTACATAAGTTTCATAAGTTGGATAAACATCCCATTCCATTGCTTCTTCTATATTATTTGTAGTTAGTATTCCTTTTGGTTGTTCATATAAAATTGGAGAAAAATCATAACCGAGTTCAATAAACTTAGTTAGTTGCTTTTGATTTGAATATGCAATTGCAGTGTGGTTTTGAAAATCAATTTCATCTATAGAAATTATCTTACTGATTGTATTCAATTCGGCTTTATCCATAAATTGAAATTTTAATTTAATTTCACCACGTTCTTTGAAAAATGATGAAATATCTTGAGAAACAATGTTAATTTGGAATAATATGATTAATAAAAATAATTTTAAATAAACCATTAAAAGACCTCTAATGTTTGAGTTACAAATATTGTTATTTTCATTGACTTCGATTTATGTTGGAATTCTATCAAAACTGTTCTTCAGATCTAAATCCAAGAATTTCGAAAGCGAAAATAAGGATTTTTCAGTAATTATTGCATTCAAAAATGAAGCAGAAAATCTCCCAATATTAATAGATTCATTAAAAAAGGTTGAATATCCAAATTCGATGTTTGAAATAATTCTAATTGATGATAATTCCACAGATTCAAGTTTTAAGATTGCAACTGAATTGATTTCAAACAAATCAAATTTCCGTCTTTTGAAAGCCAATAACAAAGTTCTACCACGTAAAAAAGGTGCTTTGCAATTAGCAATTGAGAATTCCAATTTTTCTCATCTTGTATTTACAGATGCAGATTCCCAACCAAATAAAAATTGGCTAAATTCCATTTCTAATTCATTCAATAATTTTGATTTTATTATAGGCTTTGCACCACTTTTCCCTACTTCAGAATTTAGTTCAAAATATGCTACTTATGAGAATTATAAGAATAACATTTTAAATTTAATTTCAGTTGAAATTGGGATTCCAACTTCAGCAATTGGCAGAAATTTAGCAATAAAAAAAGATATCTTTTTCAAACTTGGTGGCTACTACGAAACAATGGAAAAAGAAACTGGAGACGATGATTTGTTGCTTCGGCAAGCAATAAAAAATAAAGTAAAAATAGGATTTGTTCAAAATGAAGAAAGTGTAGTAAATTCACATGTATCTTTAAGTTGGAAAGAACTTTTCGTAAAAAAAGCTCGACATGTTTCCACTTCTCATAATTATTTGCTCAAACAGAAATTATTTATTCTATTTTGGCACTTACTAAATTCAATTCTATTATTCTCACCTTTGCTACTATTCGTCGAAAAATCCAATTTAGTTTTTATTCCTTTTGTAATAAAATTAATTATGGATAGAATGGTATATTTTAAGTATTCCAACATCTTCAATTTGAAAAATACAATTGCAACTGCCCTTTTTTTTGATTTTCTTCAGATATTTTTACTGCCAATCAATTTTATAAATTCATTTTTAATCAAAACGAAATGGAAAGATTAGCGGGTTTAGACAAAAATATTTGACATTTTCTGATTTAACATTCTTTTAATAAAAAAGCCCGATTTCTCGAGCTTTTTTTGTTAACATAAAAGTTTGTTAATCAACCGCAACCGCCTAATGCTCTTTTTGATTTCGGTAGAACTATTTGTTTTGGTTTTGAATTTTCAAGAATTTCCTTAATTCTACCATTGTATTCATGTCTGAATAAATATGTAGTTTGCACAATTTTTGAATTTGGTTGTTCTTTTGGCATTTCAAAATTTATAATATCTTTCATAAATTCATCAAATCCGCCTTTTAAAACCAATATTTTATTTGGATTATATCCAATCTTTTCTGCTAAAACAGCTACTTTTTTTGCTAATTTTTCATCGCTGCCATAAATAATTGTTATTTTTTGCTTTTGATTGATAAAATCTGACACTCGTGGAAGGAAAAAATCTTCGGGAGTAGCATTTAATGCATAAGGCAAAGCAAGTTTGGTAAATTCGTTTGGTAATCGCAAATCAATAAATTGAAGAGAATTATCATTTTTTAATAATCTAACTGCAACTTCATCTGAAGAGATCAAATTAATATTCGCATCTTTGCCAAAATCTACTGAATTAAATTCTGCTAAAAGAGTTTGTTTGTGTGGTGCCATAAATAAAGATAGAAATGCAACAACTACAGCGACTGCAAATATCTTAAAAAATCCAGATTTTGAAGTTAGTTCGTAGCTTTCACCTTTGTTTTTTTTACGTTCGAGAATTCCAACACCCCAATAACTTAAGAAAGCAAAAATCACAATAATGAACGTGAACAATCCCATTGAGATATTAAGCAAATCGAATATTTGAGGAGTGCCCATAAAAGAACCAAGATAAATTCCTTCAACCATTGGGTATCCTAATATAAATACAAATATACCAAGTGCAACTCCAAGTACAAAAACCCAAGCGTCAAGTTTACCGATAGAGGCAGCACAAAGACTAGTCCCAGGGCAATAACCACCAACAATAAAACCAAATCCCATGATTATGCCACCAGCGATAACTGACCACAAATACATTGGACTAATATAAATTGCATTAATATCTAATAAATTAAAATGAGATAGAGTAAGAACTCCAACCATTGCAGTTATAGCAGCAGTAAAAAATACTCGCCAAACTGTAAAATCATAGCCGTAGAAAATTCCAACCAATTTTTTGTTTGATGAGAATCCAGCTTGTTCAAGTAAAACACCGAAAATGAAACCAATAATCAGTGCTAATACTAAATTAAAATTTGCTTCAGGGAATAAAGGTCCCATAATTTATCTCCAAAAATTTAATTATAACCAAAGTTTTTTGAATAACGGAGCAAGTGCAAAACCCGTTCCGAAAATCATCATTGTAACAAGAAAGCCAGCAACAGAAAATACTGCCATTCCATCTAATCCAGCACCGCTTGTGCAACCACGTCCAAATTGTGAACCAATTCCGAAAAGCATTCCACCAATTAAGGCTGTAATTAGTCTTACTTTTGATGTAACATTTTTCCCTTTATCGAACTTAAATTTAAGTCTGTTTGAAACAAGACCAGAAATAAATCCACCAATTACGACGCCAATTACTTCGAATACTAACCAGCCTTTCCAAGGTGATTCTGTATGACTTGCGTTGAATTCTTTAATATATTGCAATTGAGATGAACTTTCAGGAGCAATTCCGTTCATAGTGCCAACTACAACATTTTTGAAAGCACCACTTGCACCAACTCCATTTCCATTTAAGTAAATTGTAAAGACAATTAAAAGTCCTAATAAAAATCCCATCAAATATGGATTCGAATATTTTGTTTTTTCTTCCATTTCTAAACCTTTTTCTCCTCTTTTTTATGATGGTCATCGTCTTCTTCTATTTCCTCGTAGCCAGTAATCATTGCTTTAAGATTAGTGAAAATAGTATGACCAGTTGTAATTAAATAAAGATGTCCGATTACGAACATTACTAGCAAATAAGCACCAATTGTATGCAATATTGCTATTGGTTCTAAATTTGTCAAATTCAATGGATTCATATTTGCTGCACTTGGCATTCTGTAAAATAAATATAAAATTCCTGTTATAACTAACAATGGAATAATGACTACCATTAACCCAAAATAAGCTAGTTTTTGCAATGGATTCAATTTGCTAAGTACAGTTTTTTTTGTTGGATGTGGAGCATTTTTGAAAATACCTAAGAGATAATATTCAATTTGTTCTTTAACAAATTGCGGAGTTGGTTTGTATTGTTTCCATTCTCCAGTAATAAAATGCCAAAATGCTGTAAATAGAATTAAAACAATTAATCCAAGAGCAGCATATCTATGATAAACAACCGCATTTTCATATCCAAAAAATGTATAACTGCCGTGAACTTCGAATCCTGTAACAGCTAAAAAAATGATTAAAGCGGCTTGTGACCAATGCCAGAATCTTTCATAACCTTTATAAATTAAAACTTCTTTCATTTTCATTTCCTTCTATTTCTGTTTTTTTGCAAAGTAAAAACGCAATGAACCGTGTGCTAACACACCAGCAATTGTTAATAAAATCATTAAATTGCCAAGTGTATCAACAAGTTCATATTTGTCTCTTGCTGGCATATAAAAATCATTCAATCCTGCTAAACGACTATTTTCAGAATTATGACAATCAACGCATTGAAGAGAATTTTCTTTAGGCGCAACCATGTGATTTATAGGCCAATATGAAACAGTATTAAACCAATCTAATTTACCACTAAATGGTAATCCAGCTGCTTCCATTCCTTTTTCAGATGCTTTTATCCAATCAAAATCTTGCCAATAAGCACCTTCACCCTTTTTAAGTGCTGCAAGCTTTGGTTGAATTAGCATTCTTGTTACTGGGTCAAAAGGTTGTTTTGTATAATGAATATTTACTGGAATTATCTGAGAAAATTCATCATTATAACTCCCGTTCATTTTATTCATTACAAGAAGTGTTTCTTTTTCAGATATTTTATCTCCAAGCAAGTAATGCTCTGCTGTGCCATTAAACCAAATATAATCTGGCTTTTTGTTTCTCGCATATTTGAAAGTACCTTTTATGGATTTATAAATATGGTCGCCAAGTGAATCTTCTACTTCAAATGGTTTTCCATCTTTATCTAATTTACCAGCAGTTGACCAATCCCAATCTGTATTAACAGAATTTACTTTTGCGTATGTAGGAATATGGCATGTTTGACAAGCAACTTTAACTGTATGTTCATTTAGTACCATACTTTCGTGAGGCAATTCAGTATGGCAATCTGTGCAACTAACTCTATTTGTATTACTTGATTCAATTGTGAATAATCTTCCTTTGATGTTGTGATTTTCTGTAGTGTGGCAATCAATACAAATTAAATTTCCACCATTATCAGCCATGTGAACATCAATTTCCTTTGTTGTATGAAATTGTGCTTTTTCCAAATCACCGTGTTTTACGTTATTTCCACCACCACCAAAAAAGTGACAAACTCCACAATTATCACGTGTCGGAGTTCCAACACTTTTTGCAACTAATGATAAATCGACAGATTTGTCAGGATAACCATTCATATTGTTCCCTTTCAAATATGTTGCTGAATTATCATGACAAACGAGACAATCAATATTTTCAGCATTGCCGTCCATTGCAAGCATTGCTTCATCTTCACCAAAACTTGCATGACATTTATTGCAACTTACTTCGCTTCCTTGAACTCCAATACAAAAATTATTAATTGCATTGGCTTTCCCAAGATAAGTTACTCCACGTCCGTTTTCATAAACTGGTCTTTGCCATCTGAAGTGTGGCGAATCTAACAATTCCTTGTGAACTTCGTTGTGGCAACTCATACAAGTTTTCACAACTTCTTGAGGAGAACTGAATTGTTTCTGTAAAACCTCAAATTTTGAGTGATCTACAGGTTTTTTGTCTCGTGTTTTTGAATAATTTTCTTTAAGAACTTCTAATTTTGTTTGAACGATATCTGGTGATTTTAAGTAGAAATATGTTGCCGAGACAACAACAGCAAAAATCACAACCGTTAGAAATGAATTTCTCATTTGTTCGCCTTTAATAGAATAAATAATATTAATACAAAAAATCTTGTTTGTAAATTTATTAGAAAATAATAAGATGAAAAAGTATTTTTTTAATATTTTTAGTTTTTTAAGAAATTTATTAGACAAATTGAGAGATAATACAAAAAATATTTTTTATAAAAAGAAAGTTGTTAGATATGAAAATTTGGAGTTGAATATTTTAGATTTTCATCTTCATTCCGTCTTTGAATTTATTATTAAAATGATGCGTTTTCCCTTTCTTAAATCAATCATTTTTACCACTTAATTGTAATTCTTACTTGAAATAATTACTTCCAACGGAAAAGCCATTCATCAATAATCATTTTTAGAAATTGAATTTTAATTGGTTTTGAGATGTAATCATTCATTCCATTCTGAATACATCGCTCTCTATCTTTTACTGATGCGTGTGCAGTAACTGCAATTATAGGAATTTTCGAACCCCAATCGCTAATTTCTCTAATTCTTTTTGCTGTTTCAACGCCATCCATTTCTGGCATTACAATGTCCATTAAAATTAAATCGAATTTTCGATGCTTAAATTCTTCAATTGCTTCAAATCCGTTTGAAACGGGCAAAACTGAATATCCTAATTCAGAAAGGACTGTTGTTTCCATTTTCTGATTAGCAAGATTATCTTCGACAAGTAGAATTGCTTTTTGACCTTCTTTTACGACAAATTCATTCTTTGATTGATTGGGTGAATTTATTTCTTCAGATTTTTCATCAGTTGATTCAGAATTCGAAATTTCTCCGATCTCTTTTCGTTCTTCTTCTTGCAAAAATTGTTCATTTTTAGACTGTTTTGCTATTATTTCTTCTGTTTTCCGATTTTGCACAACATCATTTTTTACAAAGTTTTCTTCTCCCACAATTACTTTTTCACTTCGAATTTCTTCTTCTTTTAATTCAGAATTACTTTGTAATGCCTTTTTTTGTTCAAATGATTTTCTAAGTTCTAAAATTTTCTGAGCTTTAAGTAAAATTTCATCTTCTGTATCAATTCGATTTGTTTTTTCCTCATTTTCTCGAACTTCTTTTTTATCAATTTTTTCTGGAATCGCAAATTGAATCAAAAAATCAACAACTGTTCCTTTTCCTTCGATACTTTGTATTTCAATTTTCCCTTTCATCATTTCAATTATTTCTTTACAAATTTGCAAACCTAATCCAGTTCCTTTGTTTTTAATATCATTTTCATCAATTTGAAAATCTTTATTAAATATTCCCGTCAATTTGTCGGCTGGGATTCCCTTTCCCGTGTCAGTTACACGAAATGAAATTACAACTGAATCACTTCGTAAGTTTTCCAATTTTGCCGCAAGTCTGATTTTTCCATGTTCTGTGAATTTTGATGAATTCTGCAATAAATTAATCAAAATCTGACGAAAACGAGTTTCATCACCAATTAATTTTTCAGGAATTCTTTCATCTATTGAATAAATTAATTGTACATCTTTTCTGGTTAACGGTTTTATTAATGAAATTGCTTTTTCGATTTCTTCTTTGAAGAAAAACTCATTTTTATCCAAAAGTAATTTTCTGTTTTCGATATTGTAAATATCAAGGTTGTGATTTATTATTTCCAAAAGTGAATCTGATGCCAATTTTGCTTCTTTTGCTAATTTTCGCAAGTCATTTTCATTCTCGTAAATTCCTTCTTCAATTAACGCTAAATAACCTGATATTGTGTTTACTGGAGTTCGGATTTCGTGATTGATTTTTGCTAAAAATTTTGCTCGACTTTGCGAATATTTTAGAATTTTCTTCATATTATTATCACTTTCAGCTTTTGCCATTTGTAGTGCGTCAATCATTTTTTGATGTTCAAATTCAGCCAAAACTTGTTCTGAAATATCTTGCACAGATGAATTGAAAAATCGAATATTTCCATCTTCCGAGACTACTTTTTTTAGATTTAGTTTTACCCACGTTTTTGTGTCGGAATTTCCTTTCATCAATACACGATAATCATTTATTTCATCTTTTTTCTTCAGTAATTCTAATAGATTGTTGAATTCGTTTTTATTATCGAAAAAATCATCAGGCAATCGTTTTTCAAGTAATTCCTTTTCTGATTCATATTTCAGAATCTTCATAAATTTTGTGTTGAAATTATGCAATTCGCCATTTGTATCGAATTGAAATATTCCAAAAGCAGCCGAATCGAACAGATTTTTGAATCTTTCTTCACTTATTTGCAACTTGTTCTCAGTTATTTCAACATGCTTTTTTAGCTTATAATTTACGGCACTTACTACAATTCCTAATAAACTAATCGAAATCACAAAAATCACCAAAGCATACATATTCGGCAAAAAGTAAATAGATTTTTCATTTAACAAGATTGATGTTGCAAATACAATGTTATAATATATCGAAAGTACGATTTGGTGTTTTATTTCCCAACTTAGAAAAAGTGAAGCCAAAAAGATTACTAAAGCCATTAATTGAGCATTTACAAAGAGCGTTTTTGGAATGAAAATAATTATTGAAGCAAATGATAAAATTATGATTAATAGTAAAAAATGGACAAGAAAATACGGGTGTCTTTTCCCAAATTTTCCATAAGAAAGCATTAAAACTAAAAATCCAACAATAGAGGCAATAATTCTTCCAAAATAAATTTGTATTGAGAATTGTTTGAAAAAGTACATTTCGAAGAATAACGCAATTATGCCCGCTATTGATGTAAAAAATGCAATTGCTCTGAGTGGCGAAATCATTAATTCTTTGTTTTTTTCGATATTTAGTCTGTTTTCAGTTTTCATTTTGGATAATAAATAATAGTGATTGTAGCAAATTCTTTGCCAAGTGAAAATTGCTTGTTAATTTGTGTTTAACATTAAAAAAAATGATGATAGAAAACGAACTCAAAAAGATTGAATTTACTATACTCGACTTTGAAACGACTGGAATTTCAGTCAAAAATTCACGAGTAATTGAAATTGGTTTAGTGAAAATTTCAAATGGTAAAATTACAGACACATACTCAACATTAATTAATCCCGAATCACAAATTCCTTATCAAATTACTTTGCTAACTGGAATTACAAATTCCACTGTAAATAAATCGCCTATTTTCAATGAAATTATTAACGAAGTAGCGAGTTTTATCGGAAATTCCCCAATTATAGCACACAATTCAACTTTTGATTTATCATTTCTTAAAATGGAATTCCAACGTGCTGAATTTCCCGAGCCAAAAAACTTATCACTTTGCACGGTTAAATTAGGAAAACGATTAATTCCACAACTAAAAAGCTATAATTTAACTTCAGTACGAAATCATTTCAAAATCAGAGAAAATAACACACACCGAGCTTTAGACGATGCAATTGTTACAGCAAAAATCTTTTTGAAATATCTTGAAATTCTTGAAGAAGAATTCAATATTCTCGATTTGGCAAATCTTCATCTCTTTGAGAAATTACCGATTGCTCGAACAAAAATTAAAATTGGAAAGAAAACACTTCTTGATGATTTTATGAAAGCGGAAGAAAAACCTGGAGTTTACTTTTTCAAAGATCGCAAAGGAGAAATAATTTATATCGGCAAAGCAAAATCAATAAAAAAGAGAGTAGCGAGTTATTTTTTACCAACTGCAAGTAGAAAAGCAAAAGAAATTGTAAGGAAATCTTTCAACTTAGAATTTTTTCATACCAATACTGAACTTACTGCGTTAATTGCCGAAGCACAATTAATCAAGCAACATAATCCTAAAATGAATTACTTATTAAAGAAATTCACAGAAGCATATTTTATCAAAATAGATAATTCAGTTGCTTTCCCAAATCTAAAATCTACATTAAAATTTTCATTTGATGGTTCTGATTATTTTGGACCGTATTCTGATAGATTTACAACTGCTGATATTCTTGATGTGGCAAAAAAAGCTTTTCAACTAAGAGAATGCACTGAAACTGAATTTAAGCGAAAACATATTTGCTATTTACACGAAATAAAAAGATGCTTAGCTCCGTGCCAATTAGATGTAAATATTCAGTATGAAAATGAAATTATGCGAGTTCACGAATTCTTATCTGGAAATAATCAAACTGCAATCAAAAATCTACTTGAAAAAATGCAAAAATTCTCTAAACAGATGAAATTTGAAGAAGCGGCTCAATATCGAGATACAATTCAGAAAATACTAAAACAACTACTAAAAATTGCAATATTAAAAGAACCAATTAACAAAGCTAAAGTTCTAATCGACATTCAAGGTTATAATGGAAATGATGTAATTCTTCTGATAAATGGGAAAATGTACATTAATGATTTCTTAAATTTCAAAAAAAATAGTATTGATGAAACACTCAGTTCATTTTATGATGGTGATTCCCAAATTGAATCTAATTTGACTAATGAAGATTTAGAAAGAATAAAAATCTTACTGAATTGGCTAGTTAATCACAAACATCTTGCAAAATTTTATTATTTATCAGATTTTCCCTCAAAAGACGAATTGTACAGAAATATTGGAAATTGGTAGTTAATTCACATTTTGATGAAATTTACTACCAATTTCACAAGCCAAATTTTTCAAATATTATAAATGATTTTCTTCTAAAAATGATGAAATTGTTTGATTAACAAAGTTTGGATTTTCCATATTCGACATGTGTCCAGCATTTGGCACTACAACAAATTTTGAATTTGGAATTTTGTTAGCCATTTTTTCCATTAATGAAATTGGAGTTAATTTGTCGTGTTCGCCACATAAAACCAAAGTTGGAATTGTTATTTCCGATAAAAATTCAGTTAAATCCAATCTTGATAACATAGCTAATAACGCACCTTTTACGCCGATTTCACTTTGTGAAGTTACAATTTGGACAGCATTTTTAAGCAAATCTTCATTGTTTTTGATATTTTCTTCCCATAAGCAATTTTTTACAAATTCTTCTGAAAACCTTTCAACTCCATTATTCTGAATATCATAAATTGCATTGGAACGTTTCAATTTTCCAGCATTATCATCTGCTTCTGGACGTGTGTCGCACAAGACAACTGCTGTGAATAAATTCATATTCTTTTGTAAAGTACGTAAAATAATATAGCCGCCCATCGAAAGTCCCGCAACAATTGGATTTTTAATATCTAATTTGTTTACAATTGCAAGCAAATCATCTGCGAACATTTCCATTGTAAATTGTCCATTTATTTGCCAACTTTCGCCAAAGCCACGAATATCATAAGTAATTACAAAATAATTCTTCGAAAAGAATTCAACTTGTTCCCTCCACATTCTATTATCGTGAGGAAATGCGTGAACAAAAATAATTGGTTGATTATTTTCATTCCCATTTAAATATACTGTAAGTCCATTAATTTTTGATATCATTTTCCACCTAAAGAATAAGGTGAAGTTTAACCTTCACCTTTTAATTTAATGTTATATATCGAACTTAATACCTTGTGCAAGAGGTAAAGTTGTTCCATAATTTATTGTATTTGTCTGACGACGCATATATGCTTTCCAAGCATCTGAACCAGATTCTCTTCCGCCACCTGTTTCTTTTTCACCACCGAATGCTCCGCCAATTTCTGCTCCAGAAGTACCAATATTCACGTTTGCAATTCCGCAATCTGAACCTTCAGCCGAAAGGAATAATTCAGCTTCACGCATATTGTTTGTAAATATTCCAGAAGATAATCCTTGAACTACTCCATTTTGTAATTCTATTGCATTATGAACATCACCAGAATATTTTATTAAATATAAAATTGGAGCAAAAGTTTCTTCTTGCACAACTTTGAAATGATTTTCAGCTTCACAAATTGCTGGGACTACATAACATCCAGATTCGTAACCTTTCCCTTCTAAAACTTTTCCACCGAAAAGAACTTTGCCACCTTCTTTTTCAAGTCGATTTAGTGCATCTTTGAATAATGCAACTGCTGATTTGTCAATGAGCGGTCCAACGTGATTTTCTATATTCAACGGATCGCCAATTCTTAATTTTCCGTAAGCATCAACGAGTGTATTTTTTACTTTATCATAAATTGATTCGTGAACAATCAATCTTCTTGTCGAAGTACATCTTTGTCCAGCTGTTCCAACTGCACCAAAAACTGTTGATGGAATTGCCATTTTCAAATCAGCTTCTGGGGTTAAAATAATTGCATTATTTCCGCCAAGTTCAAGAATATATTTCCCAAAACGTTTTGCAATTTGAATTGCTGCGTGTCTTCCAATATCAATTGAACCAGTAATTGAGATTAAAGGTACTTTTTTGTCATTTAGCATTTTTTCGCCAACTGACGAACCTTTTCCGATAATCAAGGAGAATAATCCTTCGGGAAGATTATTATTTTTGATTACTGGAGCAATAATATTTTGAACTGCAATGGCTGAAAGTGGAACTTTTGAGGAAGGTTTCCACAAGTTTGTATCGCCAGCAATAGTTGCTAACATTGCATTCCAAGCCCAAACTGCAACTGGAAAGTTAAATGCTGTAATTATTCCAACAATTCCAAGTGGATGATATTGGTCATACATTCTGTGTCGTGGTCTTTCGGATTGCATTGTAAAACCGTATAATTGTCGTGATTGTCCAACTGCAAAATCGCAAATATCAATCATTTCTTGAACTTCTCCCATTCCTTCTTGAAGTGATTTTCCCATTTCATAAGAAACGAGTGTTCCAAGTGGTTCTTTGTATTCGCGTAAAACATTACCAATTTGGCGAACAATTTCACCGCGTTTTGGAGCTGGAAAAGTTCGCCAGAATTTAAAAGCTTCTTCCGATATTTTTATCACTTTTTCATAATCTTCAACTGTTGCTTGATAAACACTTGCGATGTATTTCCCATCTGTTGGCGAATAAATATTTAGTTCACCACCATTTGTGTTTTCAATCCAATTCAAACCAGTTGAAGCACCAAAATTTTTCTCTTTAATTCCAAGTTTCTTTAAAAAATCCATAGTTTCTCCTTTATCTATTTATTAAAAAATTATTTAAATATTTGAAGTTTGGTGTTAATTCACCATTTAGGACAATAATTGCATTTTTTATTTCATCAGGCAAATCAATTTCCTCAAAAGGTTTGTTAAAATCAGCGTTTGCAATTTCAGGAATAAAACTTTTGAGAGACTCGCTAAAATTTATAGATGAGTTTTTGGGAAGTTCTGTTGGGAGATTATCAACTGCAAGATTCATAATTCCTTCACCTTCGAAACCATCGATAAACGAATCATTTTCAGGATTATAAACATAGCATGGTAAATTTGGTTCGTTCACTTTGTAAGTAATTTCAATTCCACCGTTGATATCGCAACTAATATCTTGTATCATTTCCAACTTGATTTTCCCAAAATTCTTTTTCAGAAAATCTTTTGTAACAATTCTTGGATATTTTTTATCCCAATAAACGGCATTTATCAAAATTGTTATATTTCTTAGATAATACTCAAAAACTGGTTCGTAAAGTTCAGGATGTTCGTAATATTCCATCAAATTAAAATGATGATTTTTATTTTTTGGTTGTGCCAAATCTTCTTCCTTGAACACAACCATAAAAATTCCCTTTTCATTTTCCGAAATAATATGAGCAATTTGATATGGTCGAATTTCGGTGATTGGTAACAAATCTAATATTTCCTGAACACCGTGCGAAACATTTCCATAACCCGCAATTCCAATAATTATTGGATTTTTAGTATAATTTTCAATGAATTCAATTATTTCTTCTCGTAAATTTATAATTTCATCTTTTGCTTGCAACGAATCAACATATTCATAAGCCGATTTTATTTTGGTGAAAGGATTTTCAATTCCTTGAGACTTCATCCTTTTCCCCCAATAACTAAGAGCATCAATCGTTCCCGCTAAACCAGCAAATCTTCCAAAAAACACTAATCTTCTGCCTTGTGCATCTTTTATTAATTCGTAATCAATCAAAGTAGCTTTTTTATCAATAAGTGTTTGAAGAAGTGACATATTATGTTTTTGCCCTTTTATTGTGTGCGAAAAAAAAAGATAAATCTTGTCTTCAATAAGATGTTTTGGAACTTCTTTGACAGCAAGAATTACATCAGTGTTTGGAATTTCATCAGTAATTTTTGCTCCAGATTCTAAAAATTCTGCGTCTGTAAATACTCTTTTTTCAAAAGATTGAACTTCAATTTCAAGTTGGTGATGACTAATTAAATCTTTAATATGTATTGGGATTAATGGAACTCTTCGTTCCCAGATGTTTTTATCTTCTCGCCTAATACCAATTTTTTTTCTCATTAAAACTCCAATAATTTCAGTAAATTTATTAACAAATATTCGAAATATAGTAATTTGGCGTTGATTTTTATTAACAAATTTGGAATAAAAGATTTGAGAAAAGGTACACTATTTGTTGTTGCTACACCAATTGGGAATATGGAAGATATTACTTTCCGAGCTATTAGAATTCTAAAAGAAGTTGATTTTATCTTATGCGAAGACACGCGAGAAACTTCAAAATTGTTAAAAAAATACGAAATCCCTTCGCATTTAGTTTCATTTAATGCAGCTACAGAATCGAAAAAACTTACTTATGCAATTGATGAAATGTTAAATGGTAGAAATATTGCATTAGTTTCTGATGCTGGAACTCCAACAATTTCGGATCCTGGAGTTAGGTTGGTAAATCTTGCTCACTATAATGAAATTCAGGTTTCTGCAATTCCAGGCGCAAATGCTGCAATTTCGGCTTTGTCAATTTGTGGATTACCAACTGATAGTTTTGTTTTTGAAGGATTTCTCCCACAAAAAAAAGGAAGACAAAAAAAAATAAAAGAATTGGTTAACGAACCACGGACAATTGTTTTATATGAATCGCCTTTCCGAATTGAGAAATTACTTACCGAATTGAATGAATATATGCCAAAAAGAACAATTGCAGTCGCACGAGAAATTACAAAAATATTTGAAGAAGTTAAACGAGGAATTCCATCAACTTTGCTTCAATATTTTTCTTCCGAAAAACAAAAAGGAGAATTTGTTGTAATTATTTCTCCGAAAGATTGGTTCTAATATTTTTTTATTTCGTTTTGGATAGAAGTATTGTAATAAAAGATTAATATTTTGATTCAATTTTAAACTTGATCAAGATTGTATCGTCTTGAAAAAGGTTGACTTTTTCTTATCACATAATTATTAACTCATTCGACTAAAGATATAATAGAAATATCCTTATTTATAGAATGATTTTTATAATATGCCTTCCATTTTCTTTTAAGTTCTCTGTTAATTTTATAAGCCACACTTGGAGTGAACATTTCCAAAGATCTGTGAGGTCTTTCATCATTATAGAACTTAATAATTTGAGGTATTACAATTTTAGCTTCCTTAAAACAACTAAAACTTATCTGTTTTTCATCTGTAAATTCTTCTTTAACTGTTTTATTTATTCTTTCAGCTACAGCATTTTCAAGTGGGTCTGAGTTTTCAGTCATGCTTATTCTAATCTTTTTCTTTTTCAATAGTTCAGTGTACTGATTTGAACAATACTGTATTCCTCTGTCTGAATGATGAATGCAATCATTTACATCACTCATGTTCTTAAATGCCATTGTTAAAGCTTTTACAGCGGATTTTGCCGATAGATTTGGACTAACATCATAGCCTAGTATTTTTCTTGAAAATAAATCGGTTACTAAAAATAGATAAGCAAAACTATCATTTTCTCGTAAATATAAATATGTAATATCTGTTACTATTACTTGATTTACACGAGTAATTTTTAAGTCTTTTATTATATTTGGATATTTATGAAAATGATGATAACTATTCGTTGTGTTTATTTTTCTATGCTTCTTTTTAATTAAAAGGTCGTTTTTCCTTAATAAATCAAAGAATCGGTCTCTTCCAATATTTACACCATATTTTCTAAAATCATCATTTAAGGCAGCAAGCAGATTTCTTCCGCTACCCTTTTTCCATAATGTGCGTTTCTTTTTAACAAGGTCAACTATCAATCCTTCGTTAAGATTTTTGTCTCTTCTCGTTCCAGCTGTTTGTAATATGACTGTTTGCTATAGCCAAGCAATTTTGTTAAATCTAGGACTTTCACTTCTTTTCCTTTTTCTGATTTAAGTTGTTATATTGCTTGGCAGCTTTATTCTTTTCAGATTGTAAAGCTTTCTCTAATTCCCTAATCTTTTGGTCTTTTTCTAAGCTATCTTCTTTTTGGGGCATTAAGTTCTCGGTTATAAAATTATTATCTGGACTATTATAACTTGCCACTAAGTTAAATTTTCTCATCCAATTTAATATAGCACTTTTTCATATACTCTTTGAGCTTCTGCTTTTGTTAATTGCCCAGACAGAACTTCATTTACTACTTTACTTTTGAATTCAATTGAATAAGAATTACGGTCAATTCGACCTTCCTTTGGTAAAGTTTTCTTCATAATTTCTTTCATCTTTTGTCCTTGTTTTGATTGACTTTTTTATTACTTTGGAGTCAACCTTTTTCAGGACAATGCAGTATTAACAGATTCGATAGAAAATGGATTAATATTTATGCGTGAAGAAGAAAAATTAGCACGTGATGTATATCTTTTCTTCTATGAAAAATATGGTTTGCGAATTTTTAACAATATTGCAAAAAGTGAAAATACACACATGACAGCAATAAAAATGCTTTTGGACAAATACGAATTGAAAGATCCAGTAGAAATTGATGAAATTGGAGTATTCCAAAACCAAGATTTGGCAGCTTTATATACACAATTAACACAAGCTGGAAGCGTTAGTTTACTTGAAGCAGTTAAAATTGGTGCAACAATTGAAGATTTGGATATTAAAGATTTAACGGAATATAGTGCCGAAATTAAAAGCGAAGATATACTTTTAGTATATAACAATTTAACAAAAGGTTCTCGAAATCACTTGCGTTCATATTATTCAAGAGTTTTGCAGTATGGCGGAGCTTATGAACCACAATTTATTTCTCAAGAATTATTTGATTCAATAATTAACTCTCCAAAAGAGAGAGGTTCTTTGTAAACTCAACAAGGGAGTATTCAATTGCCAATTGATGCTCCCTATTTTTTTATTTGACAAATAATTTTTTTTTATTAAATTTAGTTAGTGAATATTAACTAACAAGTAAATTATGACAACGAGACAATCTGAAATATTAACCGAAGCCATCAAACTTATTGCCGAAAAAGGCATTCAAGGTTTAACAATCAAAAATTTAGCGAAGTCAATAAATGTTACAGAACCAGCAATTTATAGACATTTTGAGAACAAACAACAAATTTTAGTTGGCATATTATCCCTTTTTTCAGAAAACAAAGAAAATTTTCTTTCCACAATTGGAAATGACAATATTAGTCCAATTGATAAATTAAAATCAATATTTGAAGCACGATTCAAGTATTTTGCTAAAAATCCAGCAATTGCCTCTGTAATTTTTTCTGAAGAATTATTCCGAAACGACCGCCTACTTTCTGATAGAGTTTACGCAATAATGAATTCAAGCCAGAAATTTATGCTCGAAATCATTAAAAAAGGTCAAAACTTAAACACAATTATTGATTCTGTTCCCGCAGAACAATTGGCTTTTATAATTACTGGAGCTTTGCGATTGATTGTTACAAAATGGCGACTTTCAAATTATTCGTTTAATCTTGAAGATGAAGGTTTAATTCTTTGGAATTCAATTGAGCAAATTATAAAAAAATAATTTTTTTAACTAAAAAGTTAGTAATTATTAACTAACAAGGATAAACTAAATGGAAAAAATATTAAAACAAGTAATCAAATTCCCATATTTGTTTTTGATAACTACAATAATTATCTCTGTTTTTCTTTTTATGAAAATGAAAGAAAATTCAAGAATGGAGACAAATCTTGACGAATACATGCCAAAAGATCATCCAGCTTTTGTTTATAGCGACCAAGCAGAAGAATGGTTTAATATTAAGGACGGAATTATAGTTGCCGTTGAAAATAAAAGTGGAATTTACAACACAGAAACACTCCAAATAATTAAGGATTTGACCAAAGAATTCCAAAAAATGCCCCAAATTGAAAAAGCTGATGTTACTTCCCTTTTCACTGCCGATAATATTGTTGGAACAGAAGATGGAATGGACGTAAAAGCATTTTACAAAACAGTCCCAGAAACAAAAGAAGAATTTGATGAACTTCGCAAAAAAGTTGTTACTAACGAAATGGTTTTTGGACGTTTAGTTTCAAAAGATGAAACGGTTTCGGTTGTAATTGCGGCTTTAAATGATGATGTTTTTACACAAGAATTTTATAATGATATTTTGAAATTGGCTAAAAATACTGAAACTGAAAATATAAAAATACACGTTGCAGGACGACCAATTGTAGAAGGCACAATGGCACTTTTAGGTCCAGCCGATATGCAAAAAATGGTTCCAATAGTTTTACTTGTTATAATTTTAGTTTTATACCTAACTCTGCGAAGTGTAAAAAACACATTTGTTACAATTTTAGTAGTATTAATAAGTACCCTTTGGGCTTTTGGATTAATGGCGTTATTCAACATTCCAATATATGCTGTTTCTACAATGATTCCAGTTATGTTAATTGCAATTGGCGTTGCTGATGGAATTCATCTTTATAGTCATTTGCAACTTTATGTTAACAATCATCCACAAGCAACAAAACAAGAAGCCGTTTATGATATGTATAGCAAATTGTGGAAACCTGTTTTTATGACTTCGGTTACAACTGCTATTGGTTTTATTTCACTAATCACTTCGCAAGTTTATCCAATAAAATATTTTGGAATTTTCACAGCTTTTGGTGTTATGGTGGCAATGTTCTTTTCTTTGTATTTAATTCCAATTGGCATTTTATTGCTCGGCTTGCCAAAAGTTAGAATTAAAAAAGAACTCAAAAGTGATAATCATTTTGCTTTTAATTTAACTACAAAAATTTTGAAATATAAAACCGTTACGCTTTTTGCAACTATTATTATTGTGGCAGTTTCAGTTTTTGGAATTGGAAAAGTTTGGATTAACTCCAGCTTTTTAGACAAATTTGAAAAAGACAGTGAAATTGTTTTAACCGATAATTTCATAAACAAACACTTTGGAGGAACTTCAACACTAAATTTAGTTTTGGATAGCAAAAATGAAGATGCTTTCAAAAATCCAGAAGTGTTAAAATTAGTCGATAAAATGCAAAATGATGTTGATAATTCGTTACAAATGGTTGGAAACACATTTACTTTAACAGATTATATTAAACGAATGAACAAAGTAATGCACGCCGATAACGAAGAATACAACTCAATTCCAAATGACCAAGATTTAATTGCACAATATCTTCTGCTTTACGAAATGTCAGGCGACCCCGAAAATCTTTGGAAAGTTGTCGATTATAAATACAACAAACTTAATGTTAACTTCCAATTAAAAAGTGATAACTCAAAAACAATAAATGCAGCAATTGAAAAAATTGAAGATTACAAAGATGACTTTAAGAATTTAGGAATTGAAATGAATTACGCTGGTTCTGGCTATAAAGGACTCGTTTTTACGGATTTAATTCTCGAAGGACAAATTATAAGTCTTATTCTTTCGCTTTTTATTGTTATTGGACTTATAGCATTTATGTTCAAAAATTTCTACTTAGGCTTAATTGGCTCTGTTCCAATTATAATTACAGCAGTTCTAGGTTTTGGAATTATGGGTTGGGCAGATATTGCTCTTAATTCAACTACTGCTCTGCTATCGAGCATTGCTATTGGAATTGGAATAGACTATGCGATTCACTTTTTGGAACAATATAAATTTTATGCTCAAACCAACGATAAACTTTTAACTGCTCAAGAAACATTTGCTCATTCTGGAAGAGCAATATTGTTCAACGCAGTTGTTGTTATTGCTGGCTTTTTAGTGTTGCTATTTTCAGTTTTTCCTCCAAATAGAGAACTTGGAGCATTAGTTTCATTAAATATGTTCACAAGTTTTGTTGCAACATTAACTATTATGTTAATCATATTAAATAAATCAAATATTTACTTCAAAAATAAAAAGGAGAATTAAAATGAAAACTTCAAAATTATTTGTTTCGTTAATAGCTTTATTATTGCTATCAAACTTTGCAATTTTTGCTCAAAACTTAACAGCTTTACAAATTGTGGAAAAAGTTTATAATCGCGAAGTTGGTGATGACATGACTTCCGATTTAACTATGACTTTAACAAACTCATCCAACAGCAAAAGAGTTAGAGAGATTAAACAATTTACCAAAGATATGGGTAAAGTTGAAAAGAAAATTATGTTTTTCCAATCACCAGCCGATGTTAAAAACACATCTTTTATGAACTGGAGTTATGACGACGACAGTAAAGAAGATGATCAATGGATTTATCTTCCAGCTTTGAAAAAGACCAAAAGAATTTCGAGCGATAGCAAAAGCGACTATTTTATGGGTTCTGATTTTACTTATGACGATCTTGGCGACCGCAAACCAAAACAAGATGTGCATAAAATTCTAAGAGAAGAAAAGCTAAATGGCGAACAATGCTATGTTATTGAAAGTAAACCAATTGACAAAGATTATATGTATTCCAAAACAATTACTTGGATAATTAAAGACAAATGGATTGGCTTAAAAAAAGAGTTTTATGACGAAGATAAAAAATTGCTAAAAGAATTAACTGTCGAAAAATATAAAGATATTAAAGGCTTTTGGATAATTACACATTCCGAAATGAAAAATAAACAAAAAGACCATAAAACAATTATGGAACTCAAAAATGTTAAGATAAATTCGGGAATTGAAGACGGAATATTCACAGAAAGAACTATGACTAAAGGAATTTAAGTTGAATT
>DYLK01000039.1 GCA_020722065.1 Melioribacter roseus | reverse complement strand
CATTCGGGAATGACAGAAAACGATAATTCGTATTCACTTTTTACTGATTACTGATTAGTAACATCAATCTTGCTTTTAGCTTCATAAAAGGATAATTTTACACATAAGATTTGGAGTTAAAAATGACAATAGAAGAAATTTTACAAACTGTACCAAAAGTTTTACTTCACGATCATCTTGATGGCGGTTTGAGAGCGAAAACTATAATTGAATTGGCTGAAAAAGAAAATTATCAGAAATTACCTACAAAAGATGAAAAAGAACTTGCCGAATGGTTCCATCGCGGAGCAAATAAAGGGAATTTGGTTGAATATTTACAAGGCTTTGAACACACTTGTGCAATGATGCAAACAAAAGAAAATCTTGAAAGAATTGCATACGAAATGATGGAAGATATGAAAAACGATGGAGTAGTTTATGTCGAAACGCGTTTCGCTCCAGTTTTGCATCTTGAAAAAGGGTTGTATTATGATGATGTTATGGACGCTGTTTTATCTGGTTTGGAAAAAGGTAAACAAGATTTTGGCGTTGAATACGGCTTAATTGTTTGTGCAATGCGAAATATGACAAACTCACTTGAAATTGCTGAGTTAGCTGTAAATTACAGAAATCGTGGAGTGGTGGGTTTCGATCTTGCAGGAGAAGAAGGTGGTTATCCACCAAAAAAACATATTGAAGCTTTTCAATTCATTCAACGGGAAAATTTTAATATTACAATTCACGCGGGCGAGGCTTTTGGGAAAGAATCAATTTGGCAAGCACTTCAATATTGCGGTTCTCATAGAATTGGTCACGCAACTCGTTTAACTGAAGATATGGTTTTCGATGAAAATGGAAAAGTTATTGCAATGGGAGATTTGGCTCAATATATTTTAGATAAACGTATCCCTTTAGAAATATGTTTACTAAGTAATGTTCACACAGGTGCAGTGGATAAATTGGAAAATCATCCATTTCGAACTTTATATGATAAAAAATTCCGCGTATTTTTAAACACAGATGACAGACTTATGAGCGACACAACATTAACCAAAGAATATAAAATAGCCGCTGAAATATTTGGAATTACACTTGATGATGTCGAAAAATTAAACATAAACGCAATGAAATCTGCATTCTGCAATTATGATAAAAGAATTGAAATAATCTACAATAAAATAAAACCAGGTTATCAAAAAATCAGAGAAAAATTATTAGCATTAGGAAATTAGAAAATGGCAAAAAGTGCATTTAACTTTAACAACTATAATTTTACATTCGATAAAAATGAAAAAAAAATACTCTCAACTTTCTGCAAACAAGCAATAAAACAAATGGAAACTGACAAAAAATATGCTCAAGAAGTTGCAATTTTCACATCAATCTTGCAGAAATTAGAATCAAACGAATCAGAAATAAAATTTACTAAGAATGAAAAGACAAGACTTGGATTTCAGTTACGAGAAAACACAAAACAATTGAAAATAAGAATGGATAAAGCTAATTTTTTTATGAGATGGTTTTATAAATCAATCTATATTCAATATTCAAATCTTGTATCAAATTATTTTAAGGATTAAAAATGGAAAAAAGAATTATTCACGCACCACGAGGAAAAGAACTTAACACAAAAGGTTGGATACAAGAAGCCGCTTTAAGAATGTTAATGAATAATCTTGATCCTGCAAATGCTGAAAAACCCGAAGAATTAATCGTTTATGGCGGTTCAGGAAAAGCCGCAAGAAACTGGGAATCGTATGATGCAATTGTTGAATCGCTCAAAAATCTTGAATCTGATGAAACTTTGCTTGTACAATCGGGAAAACCAGTTGGAATTTTCAAAACGTACGCAGACGCTCCTCGTGTAATTATCTCAAACTCAATGCTTGTGCCAGATTGGGCAAATTGGGATGAATTCCGCCGACTTGAACAACTTGGCTTAACAATGTATGGACAAATGACCGCAGGAAGTTGGATTTATATCGGTACGCAAGGAATTTTACAAGGAACTTACGAAACATTTGCCGAAGCCGCTCGAAAACATTTTAATGGAAGTTTGAAAGGAAAACTTCTCGTTACTGCGGGACTTGGTGGGATGGGTGGTGCTCAACCGCTTGCTGCAACTTTTAACGGAGCAACTTTTCTTGGAATTGAAGTTGATAAAAACCGAATACAAAAAAGAATTGAAACTGGTTATGTAGATGTTTTATCCGAAAATCTTGATGAAGCACTCGAAATTGTTCTTTCAGCTAAAAAAGAAGGGAAAGCAATTTCTGTTGGATTGGTTGGAAACGCTGGCGAAATTCTTCCTAAAATATTAGAAAAAGGTATAATTCCAGATATTTTAACCGACCAAACTTCTGCTCACGACACATTAAACGGTTACGTTCCAATGGGAATGAAATATGAAGAAGCTTTGGAATTGAGAAAATCAAATCCAGAAGAATACATCAAACTATCTCGAAAAACGATAGTTCAACACGTAAAAACAATGTTGGAATTTCAGAAAAAAGGCTCAATCACATTTGATTATGGAAATAACATCCGCGGCGAAGCAAAAGAAAACGGCGTCGAGAATGCTTTCGATATTCCTGGTTTTGTGCCAGAATATATTCGTCCATTGTTTAATGATGGAAAAGGACCATTTCGTTGGGCAGCACTTTCAGGAGATCCACAAGATATTTACACAACCGACAAAGCTGTGATGGAAGCATTTCCCGAAGATGAATCGCTAATTCGTTGGATAAAAATGGCACAAGAAAAAGTCCATTTTCAAGGATTACCAACTCGCATTTGTTGGCTTGGTTATGGAGATAGAGCAAAAATGGGAAAAATCTTCAATAATTTAGTTGCAAGTGGAAAAGTTTCTGCTCCAATTGTTATCGGAAGAGATCATCTCGATTGCGGTTCTGTTGCTTCTCCATATCGTGAAACTGAAGGGATGAAAGATGGTTCGGATGCAATTGCAGATTGGCCAATTTTGAATGCTTTGCTAAATGCAATTGGTGGAGCAAGTTGGGTTTCGGTTCATCACGGCGGTGGCGTTGGAATTGGAAAATCAATTCACGCTGGAATGGTAATTGTGGCTGATGGAACACCTGAAGCTGAAAAAAGATTAGAAAGAGTTTTAACTTATGACCCAGGAATGGGAATTGTTCGTCACGCTGACGCTGGTTACGAACGTGCAATTAATAATGCAAAAAAATTTGGCGTTAAAATTCCAATGTTAAAATAGGAGATTAATCAAATGAAAGTTTTGTTAGCAACCGAAAAACCATTCTCAAAAGAAGCCGTTGCTGAAATCAGAGCAATAATTGAAAACGGTGGACACGAATTCGCCCTTCTCGAAAAATATCAATCAAAAGATGAATTGCTTAAAGCTGTTGCAGATGTGAATGCAATAATTATCAGAAGTGATAAAGTTACTCGCGAAGTACTTGATTCTGCACCAAAAATGAAAATTGTTGTTCGTGCTGGTGCTGGATATGATAATGTAGATTTGCAAGCAGCAACCGAAAAAAATGTAGTTGTAATGAATACTCCAGGACAAAATTCAAATGCAGTTGCTGAACTTGCTTTGGGATTGATGGTTTATGGAGCAAGAAATTTATTCAATGGAAAAGCTGGTTTCGAGCTAAAAGGGAAAACCCTCGGAATTCACGCTTATGGAAATGTTGGTAGATTGGTAGCCAAAATTGCAAAAGGATTTGGAATGCAAGTTTCCGCTTTCGATCCTTTTATTGCAGATTCAGTTATTGAATCTGATGAAGTAAAAGTTTATAAATCAGTAGAAGAACTTTATTCAAATAATCAATTTATTTCACTTCACATTCCTGCAACTACTCAAACTAAAAAATCAATCAATTTTGAATTACTTTCAAAAATGCCAAAAAATGCAATTTTGATTAATACAGCAAGAAAAGAAGTGATTGATGAAGATGGGTTAGTTCAATTGATGCGAGAAAGAGAAGATTTTAAGTATCTAACAGATATTACTCCAGATAATGGCGAATTACTACTCGAAAAATTTAGTGGAAGATGCTATTTTACTCCACAAAAAATTGGAGCTCAAACATCTGAAGCAAATATTAATGCTGGATTTGCCGCAGCCCGCCAAATATTAAAATTCTTTTCTGATGGCGACACAACTTTTCAAGTAAATAAATAGTCTTTTTTATCCCGTAATTATCAAAAAGTTACGGGGTTTTTCTTTTTTAACACAACAATAGCATTCAAATTGGAAATAGTTAATTATTAGAAGAAGATAATTTGTTTGTTAAATTAGCACTTGCAAATAATAAGTTATATAAAAATATTTACAGTCAAATTTCATTTTATACTAAAATAGCGAGATATCATGAACGAAGAAAAAAATGTTAACTTCAAACCGTATGTTGCTGCAACTGATTTCATCCCAGAATTTACACCAAAAGCCATTATTCTTGGGGCTATTTTTGGAATAATTTTTGGAGCCGCTACTGTTTATCTTGGACTTAAAGTCGGACTTACAGTCAGTGCTTCAATTCCAATTGCAGTGCTTTCAATTTCAATTATTAAAAAATTTGGTAAAGGAACAATATTAGAAAATAATATGGTTCAAACAATTGGTTCTGCTGGCGAATCGGTTGCTGCTGGTGTTGTGTTTACAATTCCCGCACTTTTGTTTTTGCCTGGTGGAAAGGAATATTTTCAGTATTTTCAAATATTTGTGTTGGCTTTAGCTGGTGGAATTTTGGGCGTTCTTTTTATGATTCCACTTCGTCGCTCAATTATAGTTAAAGAACACGGGAAACTACCTTTTCCAGAAGGAACTGCATGTGCCGATGTTCTTGTTGCTGGCGAAAAAGGAGGCAAACTTGCACAAAAAGTGTTTTACGGTTTGGGAATTGCATTCGCGTATAAAATTTTAATGTCACTTTTCGGTCTTTGGAAGGATGTGCCTCGTTATATTTTTAGCCGAAATTCAGCACTTCCAAACGGAACAGTAATGGGAGAAATTACCCCAGAATTACTTGGCGTTGGTTATATAATTGGTCCTAAAATCGCTGGAATTATGGTTGCTGGTGGTGTACTTTCTTGGCTTGTTCTTATTCCACTTATAACTTTGCTTGGTGACCAAATGACTACGGTTTTTGCTCCCGCAACAAAGTTGATTTCTGAGATGACCGCTGCAGAAATTTGGAGTAACTACATTCGTTACATTGGTGCTGGCGCTGTTACTTTTGGTGGAGTTGTTACGCTTGTTCGCTCATTTCCTACAATTGTGAATGCTTTTAAGGATTCTTTTAAGGATTTGCGTGACAATAAAGCAAATTCCGACAAAGTTAAACTCAGAACAGAAAAAGATATTCCTTTAGTATTTGTGCTTATTGGAAGTGTTTTGCTCGTAATTTTAATGGTCGCAATTCCTTCAATTCCGACAAACTTTCTTTCTTCAATTATGATTGTTGTTTTTGGATTTTTCTTTGTTACTGTTTCATCAAGAATTGTTGGTCTAATTGGCTCTTCGTCAAATCCAATTTCTGGAATGACAATTGCCACACTAATGGCAACGGCATTAATATTTGTTGCCGTTGGTTGGACTGGTGAATTTTATCAACCAATTGTGCTTGTTGTTGGCTCAATTGTTTGTATTGCTTCAGCAAACGCTGGTGCAACTTCGCAAGATTTGAAAACTGGCTACATTGTTGGTGCAACTCCAATTAAACAACAACTTGGTTTATTGATAGGTGTTACTGCTTCTGTACTTGTTATTGGATTTACAATTATTTTGCTAAACGATATTTTGGTAATTGGCTCAGATCAACTTCCCGCACCGCAAGCAACTTTAATGGCAACTGTAATTAAAGGCTTGTTGAGTCAAAATCTTCCTTGGGGATTGGTGCTTGTTGGAATGGGAATAGCTGCAGTTATGGAATTAAGCGGAGTTCGCTCACTTCCATTTGCAGTTGGTGCTTATTTGCCACTTTCTGTTAGCAGTCCAATTTTTATTGGTGGATTGATAAAACTAATTGTTGATAAAATTAAAAAATCTGATGAAAGTGAATCAGATATTGGACCAGGAGCTTTACTAAGTTCTGGTTTAATAGCTGGTGGTGCGTTAACTGGAATTGTTATTGCTTCACTAAAAGGTTGGATTTGGGAAAAAAGTGCAGATGGAATTGAAATTTCTGTTGCTGATAAATTAAACACTAGAATTGGCGAAAGTCTTGGAGTTACTGGCGATTTGGTTTCCTTAATTCTTTTCCTTGGATTGGCAATTGTCCTTTTTATGTTTGCTATTTCTAAAAATGAAGATAAAAAATTGAGCAAATAATGATAAATAATGAAATAAAAAAACTTCCATCACCATTGTTGAGATGGAGCGTTCTATTCTTTGTTAGTTTAGCAATGTTTGGGAACTATTATGTGTATGATAGCATTGCCCCAATCGCGGATATGTTAAAAAGTAGTTTGAAATTTTCTGATGAAAACATTGGACAACTTTATTCTGTTTATAGTATTGCAGCAATTGTTGTTTTAATTTTTGGTGGAATTATTATTGACAAATGGGGGACAAAAAAATCATTAATACTTTTTGGAGCAATTGCAGCTTCGGCGGGAATTGTAACAGCAAGTACATCAAATTTGCACGTAATGTTAGTAGGAAGAGTTTTACTTGGTTTAGGTTCAGAACCGCTAATTGTGGCTGTAACTACAGCTTTGGTAAAATGGTTCAAAGAGAAAGAACTTAGTTTTGCAATGGGAATAAATCTTTTTATTGCCAGATTAGGTTCAGTTGGAGCTGATAATTCTCCGAGTTTAGCATCTTCATTATATACAAATTGGCAATCTCCATTGTATTTAGCTGCAGTTTTAGGGCTATTTTCGTTGTTTGGAGCAATTATTTATTTCTTTTTAGAATCGAATGCTGAAAAAAAATACTCGCTTGCAAAGGCTGGAGAAACTGATAAATTGAAATTAGCCGATTTATTCTCGTTTAGTAAATCTTTTTGGTTTATTGTTTTACTTTGCGTTACTTTTTATTCGGGAATATTTCCTTTCAGAAGTTTTGCAATAAAATATTATATGGAAGCACACGGTGCAAGTAGGGAATTAGCTGGTATGTTGAATAGCGTTTTGCCATTTTCTGCAATGATTGCAACACCTTTTATTGGTTTGCTTGTTGATTACATCGGAAAACGTGCATTATTAATGATGGTTGGTTCAATATTTCTTCTTCCTGTTTATTTGATGATGGCATATTCTGATATTACTTTATACATTCCAATAATTATGATGGGATTTGCATTTTCACTAATTCCAGCAGTTATGTGGCCAGCAGTTGCATATATTGTTGAAGAAAAAAGACTTGGGACAGCTTATGCAATTATGACTTTAATTCAGCAAGTTGGAGTTGCATTATTCAATTGGATGATTGGTTTGGCAAATGATTATTCAAATGCAAGTTCTACAAATCCAGAAGGTTACAATCTCGGTTTGTGGATTTTTTCGGTTCTTGGAATTTTCGGATTTATTTTCGCTTACTTATTAAGAAAATCTGAGACTGGACCAAATGCACACGGATTAGAATTGGGAATAAAGAAAATTGCTGAATAAGAATAAACAAATAGAAAATATTTCGGAAATGATTCCAATTCAAGCCTGTGAATTTGAAGAAAAAGATTCAGAGGTTATAATTCATTATTATGAAAAAAATCCAACATTTATCGAAAAGATTTTCTTCAAAAAATTTCTTAAAATTCCCCAAAAAGTAGATTTAGATAAAATAGGCTCGCTAATTTGGTTAAATTTAGATGGGAAAAGAAATGTTGATGAATTGATTAATATTGTTAAAAATAACTTCCCAAATGAAGAAAATCTTGAAAATCGGGTTAAACTGTTCATTACTCAGTTGTTCAAAAACAAATTTATACAATTATTCCGCAAAACATAGTATTTTTACCATTATCAAATGAAGAATAATTTAGCTAAAATATTGTCATTATTAATTTTACTTTCTATTCCAAAAGTCATTCAAGCTCAAAGTTTTGGTTTTGGTTGTTTAGGACTTAGCGGAATTTATGGAGGTTATAGCTACCATTTTTACAAACCAACTGGAATTAATCAACTAATCGCTGATGGAATCGAAAATGGTTTTTATGAAGGAAATGATAATTCTCAGTTCAAAAAAGGCGAGGGATTTATTGTCGGAGCTAATTTATTTCGAGCAAGTTTTTCTTCAACTTTTATTACTTTGAAAGGATTTTATCAATTTAATAAGGAATCGATAGAATTATCAAAAACTCATTCTTTTGAAAAAAATTATTACGAACTTAATTATAATTATTGGGGATTAGGGATCGATTTCGGATTTCCACTCGGTGATGTTATTTCTCTAAAATTAGTCGATGGCGGAGCAGTTTATTCTGACGTAACCTTAAATTATGGGACAATTTCAGAAGAAGTGAATATCAATCAAAATAAGTTCACTGAGAATAAAAATTCTTTAAGTTATTACTTAGGAAGTGGTTTAATTGTTAATGTTATTGAAAATTATATAAGTCTTGAAATTTCAGGAAGATATCATTTTACTGAAATTGAAAATTTGGTTGACCAAAATGGAAATCTTTTACTAAATAATAATTCAAAATTTATGGAGAAAGGTGGAATTCAGGCATCCGTGCAATTGAATTTAGGAATTCCTTATTAACGGAGAAGATATGTCAAACTTAAAATTAGATCAAGCGTCAGAGATTGCAATAACTACTTGTATGAATGTCCGAAAACGAGAAAAAGTCCTTGTAATTACTGACGAAAGAAGAGCAGAAATTGGATATTCACTTTACAATACTGCACGAAAATTAGGTTTTGAATCACTTTACGTTGAAATGAAAGTTGGTGAAATGCACGGACAAGAACCGCCGCAATATATAGCCGCTTTAATGCAAATGTTTGATGTTGTTTTTATTCCAACTACAAAATCACTTACACATACTGAAGCGAGACGAAATGCTTCGGCAAAAGGAGTTAGAGTAGCAACATTCCCAGGAATTACTAAAGAAGTTATGATTAGAGGTTTGAATGCTGATTATAATCAAATTGCGAAACTGACTATAAAACTCCAGAAAATGATGAATAAAACAAAAATTATTCACGTAACTTCACAAAATGGAACAGATATTACTTTTGATGTATCAACTCGTAATGCAATTCCAAGTAAAGGTTTGTTTCATAAAAAAGGGGAAAGTGGAAATTTGCCAACAGGCGAAGCATATATTGCGCCACTTGAAGGAAAAACTAACGGAGTTTTCGTCGTTGATGGTTCTATGTCGGGCGTAGGAGTAATTGAAAATCCAATTACTTTAGAAGTTGTTAATGGTTTCGTAACTAAAATTACTGGAAAAGATGAAGCATTTCGTTTACAAGATGTAATAAAACCTTATGGCAAAGTTGCTACAAATATTGCGGAATTTGGAATTGGCACAAACCCAACTGCAAAATTAAGTGGAAATCTGCTTGAAGATGAAAAAGTATTAGGCACAATTCATATTGCAATTGGCGATAACAAAAGTATGGGCGGAATTGTTAACGCACCAATTCATCTTGATGGAGTTGTTAAAAAACCAACAGTATTTTTTGATGGTAAAAAAATTATGGAAAAAGGGAAATTGTTGGTGTGAAAGTAATCAGTAATCAGCAACCAATTGCAAGTCCCAAAGTCCCAGAGTCGCAAAGGCAGAAAATAAGTTTAAGTCCGGTAGGTCAGACGT
>DYLK01000038.1 GCA_020722065.1 Melioribacter roseus | reverse complement strand
TTAGAATCTATACATTCTTAACATCAAATTTTTCAAGGATTTCTTTTACTTCTTTCAGAAACATTCCGCCTAACATTCCATCTACAAGTCTGTGGTCGTGACTTAATGACAAATACATCATCGGTTTTATTGCAATTTGGTCGCCAAATTCTGTTTCCAAAACAACTACACGTTTTACAACTGCTCCAACTCCCAATATTCCAACTTCAGGCTGATTAATTATTGGCGTTCCAAATAATGCACCGAAAACGCCATAATTTGTTATTGAAAAAGTTCCATCAACAACATCATCTGGCGAAAGTTTTTTGGTTCTCGCTTTTATGCTTAATTCAGAAATCGATTTTGCTAATCCACGAATATTTAGATTTTCGGCATTTTTTATGTTTGGAACAATCAACCCATTTGGTTCAACTGCGACTGCAATTCCAAGATTAACAGAATTTTTTTGTATTATCTTTTCCCCATTTAACGAGGAATTCATCAAAGGAAATTTCTTAAGTGCTTTGGCTACAGCAAACGAAATAAATGCCATATAAGTAAGTTTTATTCCTTCAGATTGGAATTTTTCTCGATTTTGATTGATGAAATTGTGAATTACCGTCATATCAACTTCCATCATTTCGGAAACATGAACTGAAGTATCGCGACTGGCAATCATGTGATTCATAATTTTCTTGCGAATATTATCCATTGGAATTTCAGTCGTTCCAAATTTGCTATCTGTAAATTGCAATTGGCTTTTAGCTTGTATATTTTCATTTTTAGGCAAATTCACACGGTTATCGATGTAATTTAGAATATCTTTTTTCGTTACTCTACCTTGAATTCCTGTCCCTTGAATTTTTTCAAGTTCTTCGAATGAAATTCCTTCTTGTTGGGCAATATTCAAAACGACTGGGGAATAAAATCTGTTTGACGAAGGTAAATTGACATTTGTACTTTGCAATTGATTATCGGTAAGTTTTGTTGATTCATTATTAACAGGAAATTGCTCATTGTCAATTTCTAATTGGGCATTTGTAATTGGCAATTGAGATTCAGATTCAGTTTCAATTTCTGCTACAATTGTATTTACTTCAGCTGTTTCATTTTCATTTAGTATGATTTTTTTTAGAATTCCATCAACTGGCGATGGAACTTCAGTATCAACTTTATCCGTGCTAATTTCGAAAAGAATTTCATCTTTTTTTACTGATTCACCAATATTTTTGTGCCATTTGATGATTGTTCCTTCCATTACACTTTCACCCATTTTGGGCATTAAAATTTTTTCAATCATTTTCTTCTCCTAATAAGCTAAAAGTGATTTCAATTCGTTATAAATTCTATCTCGCGTTGGTAAAATTGCTCTTTCCAAATTTGTGTGATATGGAATAAAGGCGTCTTTTGCAGCGATTCTTTTTATTGGGGCATCGAGCAATTCGAAAGCAAATTCAGAAATTCTTGCAGAAATTTCTGCTCCAAAGCCAGCAGTTAATGTATCTTCGTGAATAATTGCAACTTTTCCCGTTTTCTTTATTGATTGGAATATTGTTTCGATATCGAGGGGGAAAATTGTTCTAATATCAACAATTTCGATTGAATGTCCTTCGTCAGCAAGTTTTTTAGCAGCAAAATTTGATTCGTGAACCATTGCGCCGTAAGTAACAATTGTTAAATCTGTTCCATCTCTAAAAATATTTGCTTTGCCAAATGGTAAAAGATAATTTTCATCTGGTTCAGGCGAAGAAGCATAAGATTGGCGATAAAGTGCTTTGTGTTCAAGGAAAAGTACAGGATCATCCAACCGAAGAGCAGTTTTAAGCAAACCTTTTGCGTCAGCAGCATTTGATGGATAAGCAATCAAAATTCCAGGCAAATGTGCAAAAAATCCTTCAATTGTCTGACTGTGATAAAGTCCGCCGTTTATAAAACCACCAACTGGAACGCGAGTTACAACTGGCGATTTCCAAGCATTATTCGAGCGATAACGATAAGTAGCTTGTTCGTCTCGCATTTGCATAAAAGCAGGCCATATATAATCAGCAAACTGAATTTCGACACAAGGTTTCAAGCCAGTTAATGCCATTCCCGTTGCAACTCCTTCAATACTCGCTTCTGCTAACGGCGAATTAAAAACTCTTGTTTCACCGAATTTGTTCGACAAACCTTTTGTTGCCGTAAAAACTCCACCTTTTCCATCGGCAACATCTTCCCCAAATACGTAAATTTTCTCATTTTTTCCCATTTCTTCGTGAAGTGCGTGATTTATTGCATCAACCATCACAATTTTATTACCATTTGGAATTGATTTTTCGTATTCCAAACTTTTGGCTAAACCACTTTCATCAAGGACAAATCTTTCAGCAGTTTCAGCAATTGGATCTTGTTGAGATAAAGCCCAATCTGCAATTTCATCAATTTCTTGTTTAACTTTTTGTTCAAGATTTTTATAATCTTCTTCTGTTATTTCATTCTCAGATAATAATTTATGCTTTATTTTCAGAATTGGGTCGCGTTTCAAGTCAGCTTCAAGCGAATCTTTCGAGCGATATTTTCCTTGATCATCAGAAGATGAATGTGAAAGTAAGCGGACAACTTCTGCTTCTAATAAAACTGGACCTTTCCCACTTTCTGCATATTGATATGCTTTTTGTGCGATTTCCCACGATTTTTCGTAATCTGTTCCATCAAATTTGATTCTCAATAGATTTTCATAACCTTTCATCATCTCAACAACTGAAGAATCTTTTCCCGCTGTTTGATTTTGCACTGGGACTGAAATTGCCCAACCGTTATTTTCAATTACAAAAATTACAGGCAATTTTTCACGAGAAGCCCAATTTACCGCTTCGTGAAATTCACCTTGACTTGTTGTTCCATCACCAGAACTTACGTAAACAACACGATTTTCGCCAATTTTCTTAAATGCTAATGCAGTTCCAACCGCTTGTAAAAACTGCGTTCCTGTTGGCGAAGATTGCGAAGGAACGTTAAATTCCTTGCTTCCATAATGATTTGGCATTTGTCTTCCGCCATTTGCAGGGTCATCAGCTTTTCCTAACATTTGCAACATAATATCTTGCGGAGTTTGTCCCAAAGCTAACATAAAAGCCATATCGCGGTAATATGGATAAGCCCAATCTTGTTTTGGTTTTAGGATTTTTCCCATCGCTATTTGAATGGCTTCGTGTCCAGAACCAGCAATCAGAAAACTTGCTTTACCTTGTCGGAGCAAGTTCATAATTTTATGATCAAACGTTCGCGAAAACAACATTTCTTCTAAAATTTTATGTAATTTTTTATTATTTAATTTTTCAAATTTATTCATTTTTCTCTCCTTTAACTCTATCAAAAAGTTCATTTTTTGATATTTCATTTACTTCATCAAAATGAAATTTGTTCTTAATTTGTTGAATCAGTTCAATTTTAACTTGTTCGACATCAAATTTTCTATTTAATTCCCTTTCCAGCGAAGTTACATCTTTATCCTTTATTCCACATGGAATAATTCCTTTGAACAAATCGAGATTTGTATTTACGTTTAATGCAAAACCGTGCATCGTAATCCATCTGCTAATTTTTACGCCAATTGCACAAATTTTTCTATCTTCAATCCAAACACCAGTGTATTTTTCTTTTCTTCCAGCTGCAAGATTATATTTTTCACAAGTATGAATAATAGATTCTTCAATTGTGCGAAGATATTTGTGAGAATCTTGCTGCCAATCGTTCAAATCGAAAATCAGATAACCAACAATTTGTCCAGGACCGTGATAAGTTACATCGCCACCGCGGTCGATATTGAAAATCTTAAAATCCCATTTTCTTAGAAATTCTTCACTTCCAATTATGTTATTTTCATCTGCAGATTTTCCCAAAGTGTAAGTGTTCGGATGTTCTAAAAGCAATAAAACATCTGATATTTTCTTTTCCAATCGCATTTGATACAACGATTTCTGTAATTCCCACGCATCGTTATAAGGCATTAAACCTAAATTGCAATATGTAATTGTTTTTCTAATCTTTTCCTCAAATGTGAATTGCTTCATCATAAGCATTTCCTGCAGCTTCCATTATCGATTCCGATAAAGTTGGATGTGCATGAATTGTTTTTAGAATTGTTTCGTAATTTCCTTCGAGAGATTTTACAATTCCAAGTTCAGCAATCAATTCAGTAGCTTCTGCTCCAATTATAGAAGCTCCGAGTAATTCGCCGTATTTTTCATCAAAAATCAGTTTCACAAAACCTTCTCTTTCGCCAATTGCAGTTGCTTTTCCACTTGCGGAAAATGGGAATTTACCAACTTTAACTTTATAACCTGCTGAAATGGCTTTTTCTTCAGAAAAGCCAATGCTTGCAATTTGCGGAATTGTGTAAGTACAAGCTGGAATTGAGTTGTAATCAATTGGAATTGTAGGAATTCCTTTCATTTTTTCTACGCAAAAAATTGCTTCGGCGGAAGCAACGTGAGCAAGAAATGGCGGACCAGTAACATCGCCAACCGCAAAAACTCCTTCAACGTTTGTCTGAAATGTGTTTTTATCAACCAAAATTGTGCTTTTTTCTGTTTTTACGCCAATTTTTTCCAAACCAAATCCTTCGACACTTCCTTTCACCCCAATTGCATTTAATACAATTTCAGATTGTAAAATTTGAGATCTTCCATCTTTTTCGATTGAGACTTCAACTTTTCCATTTATAACTTCAGCTTTATCCACTTTTGTAGATGTAAAAATTGCAATTCCTTTTTTCTTGAATGTTTTTTCGAGCAAATCTGATATTTCAGAATCTTCATTCGGAACGATTTTATCTTTCATTTCAATAATTGTAACTTTCGTGCCAAAAGTTGAATAGAAATATGCAAATTCAACGCCAATTGCTCCAGCTCCAATAATTATCATTTCTTTGGGCAATTCATCAAGTTGTAACGCTTCTCGACTTGTGATTATATTTTTTCTATCGACGGGAATATTTGGAAGTAGAATTGGCGAAGCTCCAGTTGAAATAATGATTTTATCAAAATTTACTATTTCGGTGATATTTCCATTATCATCAATTATTTCGATAGAATTCTTATCTCGAAATCGACCAAAACCTTTTACGTGAGTAATTTTGTTCTTTTTCATCAGAAATTCCACGCCTTTTGAAACTCGTGTTGCAACTTCCCTACTTCGTTTAATAATCTTTTTGAAATCGAAATCCACTTTTTCGGCTGATATTCCAAATTCATTTACTCTATTTTTCAGAATGTCAAAATATTCAGCACTTTTTAACAATGCTTTTGTTGGAATACATCCCCAATTCAAACAAACTCCACCAAGTGTGCTTTTATCAATTATTATCGTATTAAAACCAAGTTGCGAAGCTCGAATAGCAGCAACATAACCCGCTGGACCTCCGCCTAAAATTGCTAAATCAAATTTGTTTTGCATAAATTATTTTCTCCAAATCTGATGCAAATATATTAAATAATTCTCTAAATAAAACCTAACGTCTCATTTTATTTTATTTGTTTTTGGCTCATTTTCGCATTTTTATCAAATAAGACTATAATTATCGTATTTTATTCTCATAAGATTAAAGTTGAACAACTTTTTTTAGTTTGATACTTTGGTTGATTGATTGCGAGATGTTATTTCGGCAAGTTCTTAATTCTTAGTTTTTAGAAAACGGCTTTTGTTTTTATGTATTATCATAGTGCAGACGTCTTTGACGATTTCTCTTAAACCACTTTCTGAACTTTGCAAATTTCGATTTCCCATCGGAGTCTGGTTCATCAAAAGAATAAGAGGATAAATTTGTATATAAATTTCTTTGTCTATCACTCATATTTCTAAAAAATATAATTTTTTCAAAAATATTTTTTTTGATGTTTCTTATTTTAAGAATTTTTTTATAATATAAGAAAATCAAAAAAAAAAATTTAGTTATGTTAAAACATCTTTTTTTATTCGCCATTTTTACAACTTCTACATTTTTTTCGCAACCTTTTTATAAAGGTGTGAATTTAACAAATTGGTTTCAATCAAACACAATTCGTGAAGTGCAGTTCACTAAATATACATTTTCCGATTTCCAGGACATCAAAAGTCTTGGAGTTGATGTAATTCGTTTACCAATTAATTTACATAATTTTACTTCTGGCTCTCCGAATTACGAAATCGACCCACTTTTTTACTATTTTATTGATCAAGTAGCAGATTGGGCGGAACAGCTTGAAATTCACTTGATTTTAGATAATCATACTTTTGATCCTGCAATTGATACTCCATATAATATAGACGAAGCTTTGTTGCCAATTTGGACACAAATGGCTGAACATTTCAAAAACCGTTCTGAATTTATTTATTATGAAATTTTGAATGAACCTCATGGAATTTCAGATGCTCGTTGGAATGAAATTCAATTATCAGTTGTGCAAACAATTCGGTCAATAGATTCGGTTCACACAATTGTAGTTGGACCAGCTGGATGGAATAGTTATAATAATCTCGATTTGATGCCCGAATATCCTTTCGAAAATCTTATTTATACATTTCACTTTTACGATCCATTTTTATTTACGCATCAAGGGGCAAGTTGGACTTCCCCTTCGCTCGAATCACTTGCTGGAATGCCATTTCCTTATAATCAGAGCGAAATGCCTGAACTTCCTCCAGAATATTACGGAACTTGGGTTGAGTCTTCTTTCAATAATTATTATTACGATGGAGCAATTACAAGAATTTGCGAAACATTAAATATTCCTCAACAATTCCAAATTGAAAGAAATGCACCCGTTTTTTGCGGTGAATTCGGTGTTTTTAAGCCAAATTCCGAAAATGAACATAGAGTTTATTGGTATAATATTGCTCGACAATGTTTAGAAGCCAAAAATTTAAGTTGGACAATTTGGGATTATCAAGGTGGTTTTGGCTTGTTTGAAGATGGAACTCCAGAACAATTTGATTACGATTTTAACGTTGATTTATTAGAAGCTCTCGGGTTCAATGTACCTCCACAAAGTGATTTTGAGGTAAAACCAGATTCAACATCAATTCCACTTTACGGAGATTATGTGGAACAAGGAATAAATTTGATCGCTTATCCAAGCGGGACTTTAGATTTTTATAATGATGAAAATCCCCAAAATGGCGAATTCTCAATTTATTGGACTGATGCAAGTCAATATGAAAACATTATGTTCGATTTTATTCAAGTCCGAGATTTAACATATCTCAAAAATCAGAATTATGTATTTAGTTTTTGGTTAAAAGGAAATAATCCATCAACCCAATTTGAAATTCGTTTTATTGATACAAAAACTAATGTTCCTGGAGACCATCCTTGGAGATGTTCATATAAAATAAACGCATTTGCTACAAATTTTGATAACGAATGGCACAAAGTTGAGATAAATCTAAATGATTTCTACGAAACTGGTTCGTGGGATGATGGTTGGTTTGATGAACAAGGAGATTTTGATTGGTCACAAATTGAAAGATTCGAAATTGTTGCAGAATATGGGAATATCACTTCAGATTTGTGGTTTGATGATATCAAAATATACAACCCAAATTCAGTTGGGAATTATTCTTTTGATGATAATAAATTTGAATTCAAATTATATGACAATTACCCAAATCCATTTAATCCAAGTACAAGAATAAAATTCTCAATTCCAAATAATAATGGAACTTTGCAAGAAACTACTCTATCAATTTATAATACATTAGGTCAGAAAGTAGCAGAATTATTAAAAAAACACCTAACTTCTGGTATATATGAAGTTGAATTTCGAACAGAAAATTTGCCATCTGGAGTTTATTTTTATAGATTACAAACAGGACAAGATTTCATTCAAACAAAAAAAATGCTCCTAATAAAGTAAACGAGATGAAAAAGATAATTCTTTTAATATTATTTTCAACTGCATTCTTTTCACAGGACAAACCTATGAAATTCAAGCAACTTTCACCCGAAGAAGAAAAAGTAATTATTTACAAAGCAACTGAAAAGCCTTTCACAGGGAAATTTCTTAATAATAAAGAAAAAGGAATTTACACATGTAAAAGATGTGGAACGCCATTATTTAAATCTGAAGATAAATTTGATTCGCATTGTGGCTGGCCTAGTTTTGATGATGAAATTCCAGGTTCAATTAAAAGAATTCCAGATGCTGACGGAAAGCGGACAGAAATTGTTTGTGCCAAATGTGGGGCACATCTCGGACACGTATTTATTGGAGAATGGTTCACAGAGAAAAATTTGAGGCATTGTGTAAACTCAATTTCATTAGATTTTATTAAAAAATAATAAGATTTTTAGAGATTACCCAACGGAATTAGTGAAATATCTAAAATATGATTTATCTGATTTTCATTGAATGTGTTAAAATTGAACTTGAACATAAACTAGAACTTCTTTTCAACTTCAACACCTCATTTTTGAAAAGAATAAAAAAAGATGTTCAACACAAATAAGCATTGAACATCTTTAATTTTTTGAACTAATTTTCGGATTCCTAAAACAAATAAGGGAAACAAAAAATTAGTAGAAATTACAATTTACTCAGTTTTAACTTTAATTTAGAACTTCGTTTAACGATTTTTTAATAATTTGGATAGCTTTTCTGAGTTGTTCTTCGGTAATTACCAAAGGTGGAGCAAAACGGATAATATGTTGGTGAGTAGGTTTTGCTAAAAGACCATTTTCAGCCATTTTAAGACAAACATTCCACGCTTCTTTTCCGTTAGTTGGTTTAATTACAATTGCATTTAACAAACCTTTTCCGCGTACCAATTCAACCATTGGATGATTAAATGATTTCAATTCTTCTCTAAAAATTTTCCCAAGATACTCAGCTTTTTCTGCAAGATTTTCTTCTTTCACAACTTCCAATGCAGCAACAGCAACTTTAGCCGCAAGTGGATTTCCGCCAAAAGTAGAACCGTGTTCACCTGGTTTAATTACAAGCATAATTTCATCATCAGCTAAAACTGCGGAAATTGGCATCACTCCACCAGAAAGTGCTTTCCCAAGAATTAAAATATCTGGGCGAACTCCTTCGTGATCGCAAGCAAGCAATTTTCCAGTTCTTGCAATTCCAGTTTGGACTTCATCAGCAATAAAAAGTACATTTTTAGATTTACATAAATCGTAAGCTTTTTTCAGATAGCCATCATCTGGAACGAAAACACCAGCTTCGCCTTGAATTGGTTCTACTAAAAATCCAACAACATTTTCGTCTTCGAGAGCTTTTTCTAATGCGGGAATATTGTTATATGGAATAAATTCAAAACCAGGAGTATATGGACCAAATCCCTTAAATGAATCTGGGTCAGTTGACATTGAAATAATTGTAATTGTTCTGCCATGAAAATTGCCATCACAAACAATTATCTTTGCTTGATTTTCTGCAACTCCTTTTTTATCATATCCCCATCTTCTTGCTAATTTTAACGCTGTTTCATCGGCTTCTGCACCTGAATTCATTGGTAGAACTTTATCATATCCGAAATATTCAGTAATAAACTTTTCATAAGGACCAAGTTTATCGTTATAAAATGCACGTGAAGTTAATGTGAGTGTTCGTGCTTGTTCAATAAGTGCATTAATTATTTTTGGATGACAATGCCCTTGATTTACTGCTGAATATGCTGAAAGGAAATCGAAATATTGTTTTCCTTCAACATCCCAAACAAAAGCACCTTCCCCTTTTGAAAGAACAACAGGAAGTGGATGATAATTGTGAGCACCGAATTTGCTTTCAAGCTCTATGAAATGTTGAGAATTCATAATTTATCCTATTTATTTTGATTATTATTGATTGAAATGGTAGCATATACGGGATTCGAACCCGTGATCTCCGCCTTGAGAGGGCGGCGTCCTGAACCGCTAGACGAATATGCCAATTTTTGAAAATTAAGGATGAAAATATATTGCTAAGTAGTTAGAATTCAAAGAAGTAGTTATAGATAAGTTGCT
>DYLK01000004.1 GCA_020722065.1 Melioribacter roseus | reverse complement strand
TCTTGGGATTTATAGAAAAATGAAAAACGTAATGCCCTTCTTTCAGATTAGTTTGGTTACCAAGTGTTGACATTTCCTTTTCGTCGCTTCCTTCTTTGCCAGGATTTCTGAAAGGTGAAAGAATATCTTCCGTGTAAATATCATTTTCGGGATATTTGTTTACGCCATGGTTTATCTGAAGTGGTCCATGAATTGAAATATTAGCTTTTCCCGCAAATGTTGCTCCAAATAATCGAATATCCAAACTTGTGAGTAGTTTTTCAAGAACCTCTTTTCTTTTTATTTCATCTTTGTTTGTTGTTGGAAATTCTCCAAATAATTTGATATAAGTTTCATCTAAAGTAAGTGGATTTAGATTCTCATTTAGTCTTTTTGTAAAAAAAAGATTGTTTTCATTTCCTAATTTCTTAAAATAATCTTTAATAGCATATTTCAATGCTTTATCTGTTGAATAAACCACTCCGTCAGGCAATGTTCTTGGATGATGAGTAAAATCTGCATTAAAATTTGAATTAATTGATTTTAGAATAACGGCTCCAAAAATTCTGTTATTAAATTCTTGTAACATTTTATAGTCTCCTTAATTTTTTGTTGATTCAAATAATTGTGAATTTGAAAAATAACCAGCTAAAAATAGTGGTAACACTTCTTTAATTTTTGTTTTAGTTTCCCAGCCAAGTACTTCGCTAGCTAGTTTTTGAAATTTTTTAGTACCGAAAGGTAACTTGTGTTTATATTGTTCAATTCCTCTTGCAATTGCAGTCTTGAATAGTTCTGGGTCATTTTTAGAAATATATGGTTCAATCAAAGCATGTGTTTTATTTGCAGCTTCACTTTGATAGACAATATAATAAACTAATTGCCCTGAATCGAAAGCAAATTCTTCATCTGATTCAATATGGTTATCAGATTCAGTTAATAGCTTTTTGAGTTTTTCTTGTAGTGGTTGGATTTTAGAACCCATATTTTCACCTCCAAAGTTTTTAATTAATGAAAAATAAATATTTAGTTTATCCTTAATGTTAAGTTCTTTTGTATGAGCATTGTTTTTGAATTCATCGTGTCTTATATCGTCAATAATTCCAGAAATCAACAAATTATTAAATAAGTCTTTTGTAATAGAATTTTGTTTCGATTTGTAAATAAAATCGTAAAAAGCTTTTCTATACTTCAAGACATTTATGTGAGTAGTTTTTGTCATGTATTTCGAGTTATATTCAATATCATCAAAATATTTGTATGAATAAGATTCATCCTTATTCCTTTGAACAAGAATATTGTTAAAGATTTTTTGGACAATATTTATTTCAAAATCGAAAACGTTATCAATTATAATTTCACTTACTTCTTTCGAGAAATAGGTTTTTATCGTAAAATCATCTAACTTAAACTTAAATAACGGAACAAAATCTAGATCTTTAATTGAAATTCCACCAGCTCTACTCCAAAATATCAAATAATAGTTCGATAAATCTCGTTTATGTTCTTCAATTAGTTTGCGAATTATTTGATGAAAATTTAGAACTCCTTCTCTATTGTATAATTCAACAACTCTTGAGTTTAATAATTCATCTTTATCAATAAAAATAGGAAGAGGGTTAGGAAGTTTTTTATTTTCTAGCAACTTTCTAAATTTGAAAGCATTTCTATGATAAGTGGTTTCAAACCTATTAATTATTTTAAAGTTAGTTGTTTGGTGTATCAAAAATGGTTTTTTTGCTTTACCTAAAGTTGTTAGAAACTCAATAATTCCATACTTAAATTCTTTTTCGTTTTCTTTGACCGTTATGTTTAGTTTATCATCGTCAACTAAGAACAATTTATTAGTTAAATATCTCTCATAAGCTTTTTTAACTGATTCTATATTTTCATCAAAGTATATTTTTAATTTGTCTTTATTTTGCAAATTCTTTATCAAAGGAATTTCATTTAATTTTTCCTTTAAATTATTTATCAAAAAATTTTTTATTAGAATTATTCTATTAAGTTCGTCATCAGAAAATTTTAATTTTTCATTGTAAGTCTTTAGGTTTAGTAAATTATCGTAATAAACTGGAATTTTTAGAAATATTTGTCCATTATCCAAACTTGATTTAGTAAAAAATATTGTAAAAGGATTTGCTGATAGTATCTGCATTTTTTTCCCAACTCCACCTATATCCATAGTCTTATTATTTGATAGCCAATTAGAATAATAATCTCTTATTCCAAATTCATAATACTTAGGAATCTTTTCTGGATTGCTATTCTTTTTTATTTGCCAATGATTCATCTCTTCGGCGTTTCCATTATCATCTAATTTAATCCAAATATGTAACCCTTCAGCAGGTTTCAATCCTTCTGTAAAATAACTTTCATCAATTTGTTCAATAAAATTTGATATTTCACTTATCATTTATCCTCCATAATTTTATTTTTTATATTTCTCACTTCAAATAATCCACAGCCCAAGCTATTTTGTGAGCCAAAACCTGTTTCGTAACCAATTTTCATTAAATCAATATTACCTTTTAAAGTAAACGGAATATCAATAGCTTTTATCTTGATAATTTGTCCACGTATCCTATTATTTATCAATTTCGTAACGTTTTTATTTCTTTGCAACCTATCGTTAATAAAATCTGTATCCCAATTAAAATCTAAGTCTTCACCCAAATATTCTGACCTATTAATTAGCTCATATTTGTTCTTCAAATTGCTATTAAATATCCTTTTAATTTCATTTAAGTCATCATCAAAACGTAGATAATAAGTCTTTAGTTCGTTATCAATTTCAACTTTTGTTCCCAACACTAACGGAGAGATTGGGAAAAACTTCATCTCGTCAGTAAAATTTGGAGCTGGAACAACTTCTATCTGCTCAATTTTTAGTAAAGTTTTAGTCCCATTTGTGAATAATGGAATATTTTCATTTAATAGTGAACCAACAACCAAATTCCTTAAAAAATCATCAACAAGTGGTGAAGTTACATACAAGAAGACTTTGTCATCACTTAAAAGCAAGTGATTTCTATTGGCTTTTACTTTATCATTAAATTTAATTCCAAAGGAAAATAATTTATAAGTCTTTCCATCAAGTTTAAAACCAACATTATGTAAGAAATTTGAAAAATCTTTTGAGCCAAATCTTAATAACTTGTAGATTATAGCTGATAATGCATAATTATAATTCAAAGGGAATTGTTTTTCGCCAACTATTTTTAACGTAAACTTAAATCGCATTTTTTTAACTCCAAACTTTTATTCCATTTAAAGCTTCGCTCAGTCAGTTACATTCTGACAGGTTATTAAAAATATTTAAAAAGTGTAATGGGCAAAATTACTTTTGCAAATAAATAATTTCTGGGATAATATAATTCAACGTTTGGGAAGAACATTCCGAAACCAACCTAAAAACTTTATTTGTCTTACGACATTTTTGGACCTTGCGGTTGCCCACTGAAAAACCTCTAAAAATATTATAAGTTAATTTAACTAATAATTTCATTTCTACAATAGTTCGATTAAGAGGGAAATATTTTTATTTATAAAAATAGTTTTTGGCAGGAATTTCTTGAATTTGCAATTGTCAGACGAGGACGTCTGACCCACCAAATGCAAATGATTTTCTCTATGTCATACTGAGCGAATGCGAAGTATCTTGAGAAATAGATTAATATATGAAAGATTCTTCACTTCGTTCAGAATGAGACTATGGAACTATGGGACTGTGGGATTGGTTGATTGGTCGGTTGATTAATGTTCGCTGATTACTGTTCGCTGATTACTGTTCGCTGATTACTGTTTACTGGTTACTATTTTCACTTTTTCGCCATCAGCAACAATCAATTTTGAGGCAAGATTTACAAATAATCCGTGTTCTACAATTCCAGCTCTTTTATCGAGTAAAGTAGTAAGTAATTCGAGATTTTCAATAACACCAAAATTTGTATCAAGAATGTAATTCCCTTCATCAGTAATGAAAGGTAAGCCATCAGCCATTCTTAATTTAGGTTTTCCACCAATCGATTTAAGAAATTCAATCTCTACTTCTTTTGCAAATTTAATTATCTCAATTGGGACTGCCCACTTTTCACCCAAATTGTGTGAAATTTTAGAAGAATCAGCAATAATTATCAACTCATTTGAAGCTTGAGCAACAATTTTTTCCTTCAATAAAGCACCACCGCCGCCTTTAATTAAATTCAAATTATCATCAACTTCATCAGCTCCGTCAATAGTCAAATCAATGTTTGAATATTCTTCAAAAGTTGTAAGAGGAATGCCAAGTTCATTTGCTCTTTTTTCCGTTTTAATGGAAGTTGGAATCCCTAAAACATCCTTAATTTTACCAATTTTTATAAGATTCGCAATTTCAATTAATGCAAAGTCAGTTGTTGAACCAGTCCCAAGTCCTAAAATCATACCAGATTTTACAAACTCAACTGCTTTTTTTGCAGATAATTCTTTTGAAAGATTTTGATTCATAAGATTCCTAATTCATTATAAATATTTTAGCTGCTTCAATAAGTAGTTTAGGGTTATCAAACAAAGCTTGCTTGAAAAGTTTACCCAAACTTCTGTTTTGATATGGAATTTTGTTAAAACTTTCGGCAAGAGAATTGAATTGTTCATCAGAAAACTTGTAAACTCCACTTTTCACTTTATCAAAAATTGTATGACGTTTACCAAGTCGGTTCATCCACAATGTTTGATATTCCAAAATACCGTTTAAATTATTGTGCAAAATACAATTAGCGGCAACTTCGCCGCCAATACTTCCACCAATCATACCACTTACAATTCCACCGCCAGAAAGTGGATTTACCTGACGAGCCGCATCGCCAACAAGCAAAATTCCTGGAGCTACAATTTTATCCAAAGTAGTAGAACAAGGTACGCCACCAGCAACTTGAGAAAGTATTGATGCATTTGGGAACTTCTTTTCAAGAAATTCATTAAGATATTTGGAGGCTGATTTCTTCTTTCCTACCGCTCCACTAATTCCAATTCCAATATTTGCGGAATTGTGATTTTTAGGGAAAACCCATAAATATCCTTCGGGTGCTACATCCTTTCCAAAGTAAAACTGTAAAGAATCATTTGGAATAGAAATGTTTGTTGCTAAAACCTGAAACGCACCTTCCATTTCTCGAAAATCAATAAATGTTTTAAGTCCTGCCAATCTACCAATTCTTGATTCCACACCATCAGCAGCAATAACAATTTTAGAATTTATTTTGTATTGAACGCCATTAATTTCAGCCTCAACACCATTTACAATTCCATTTTCTATAAGTAGATTATTAACATACGCACGTGTTACAAACTGAGCTCCATTTTTTGCCGCTTCTTGAGCGATAGCTTTATCAAAACGAGTTCTATCCAACACATACCCGATTTGTTCAAGAGGAATTATTACTTCAATTCCACTGGGGGAAGTAAGTGAAAATTTGGTAATTGTGCTTGATACAAAATCCAAATTAGGCTCAATAAATTCCGCAATTCCTTCTTTTGAAACTGCTTCAGCACAACGGACAGGTAATCCAATTTCTCTATCTTTTTCGAGAACAAGAACTGAAACACCTTTTCGTGCTGCAAACATAGCCGCTGTTGAACCTGCTGGTCCCGCTCCAACAATAATAACATCATAGCATTTATTTATCATCATTTTTACCTATTTTCATTTTATTAAACTTTAAGGCTTCAACGGGACAAATCCAAACACATTTCGAACAATTTGTACACAAATCTTCTAAAATGACAAGCGAAAACTCTTTTAGTTCGATAGCATCTTCGGGGCAAACTCCAACACAAGCTCCACAAAAATCACATTTATCTTCTTTAATTTCTATTAATAGCAATGTTTTTTCTTTCTTTTTTGATAAATATACTAAAAATATTCTTTGTGCAATTTATCACAAAAAGAATAAATGTTTTTGTTTTTAATTTTATTACCTTTATTTTTGTTACAATTAGTTTGCTACATCATAAGTAATTTAACTAACTAATTAATTCATCTCGGAGGTTGTATGAGGAAACTCATTACACTGCTTGTGGCTATTGTCTTTATGGTATCCACGGGCTACTCACAAAATAATATTGTTAAAGTGAAAAAAGCAGCTGGCTTTGTAAAAACTGCTCCACTTTCAACAATTCAAGCGATTCCAGCTCAGGAAAGAGACGGTGCTTGGAAGATCATGAAAAAAATGGTACCAAACCCATCCCTTGACCTTATGAAGGAACCGGATCCTACATTCGTTGAAGACGTTGTGCTGCAAAGTACAATGGGAACAAAACGAATAAACACAACAAAAGATATGATCAACTTTGAAGGTGTGAACAACGTTCACGGCTATGCACCACCTGACAACATGGGTGATGTTGGTCCTGGAAATTACCTACAGATGATTAACGTATCTTTTGCTGTTTTCAGTAAAACAGGTAGAGTTCTTTATGGACCTGCTGATAATAATACAATTTGGAACAACTTACCAGGTCCTTGGTCAAGTTCAAATGATGGCGATCCAATCGTTATGTATGACGAACTTGCTGGTCGATGGTTTGTTTCTCAATTTGCTTTACCAAATTTCCCTAATGGACCATTTTATGAATTAGTAGGTGTTTCTGCCTCTGATGATCCTTTAGGTTCTTGGTATTTATATGCATTTGAAATGGATGATATGCCTGACTATCCAAAATTTGGTGTATGGCCAGATGCATATTATATGAGTGTTAATAGTTTTAGTGCTGGTAGTTTATCTTTTATTGGTGCGGCTGTTGCTGCATTAGATAGAAGTGCAATGCTCGCTGGCGATCCTAACGCTCAAATGATATTCTATCAAACAAGTGCAGCCTATAGCTTGTTACCAGCTGATTTAGATGGAACAGCTGCTCCATCTGATACTCCTGGAATTTTCGCGGAAATTGAAGAGAATGGTTCAAACGACCGATTGTTAATTTATAACTTTATGATAGATTGGACAGATCCATCTTCATCAGTTTTAGTTGGACCTACACCAATTTCTGTTGCTAATTTCTCAAATATTTGTTCATCAAGAGATTGCGTTCCTCAAGCAGGTACTTCACAAAAACTTGATGCACTTTCAGGAAGATTAATGACAAGATTGCAATATCGTTATTTTAGTCCAACAGACCAAAGAATGGTAACAAACCACACTGTTGATAATGGAAGTGGGGTTGCCGCTGTTCGTTGGTATGAATTAAGAAGCAACGGAGCAAACTGGTCACTTTATCAACAAGGTACATATTCTCCAGATAATAATTCCCGTTGGATGGGTTCAGCCGCAATGGATATTAATGGGAATATCGCAATTGGTTATTCTGTTTCAAGTAGTTCTATTACTCCAGAAATTAGATTTACTGGTCGTTACGTTAATGATCCACTCGGCGAAATGACTATCACAGAAGAAACTATCTTTGCTGGTCCAGCTTCACAAGATGGCGTAAATCGTTGGGGCGATTACACAAATATGGCTCTTGACCCAACTGATAATGTAACTTTCTGGTACACTAACCAATATTCTAATGGAAGTTGGGATTGGGGGACAAGAATTGCAGGTTTCACATTTGAAGTAGATGAAGTAGCACCTGCCGCAATTACAAATCTTAATGTTACCGATACAGAATCAAATACTGCAACTTTAACTTGGACTGCAACTGGCGATGATGGAACTACGGGAACTGCAGCAAGATACGATATTCGTTATAGCACAAGTGAAATCAATTCTTCAAATTGGGCTAATGCTACTTCTGTTGAAAATACATTAGTTCCACAAGCTTCTGGTTCTACTGAAACTTTTACTGTTACAGGACTTGGTTTTGGAGAAGCTTATTATTTTGCAATTAAGGCAATTGATAATCTTGGAAATGAATCTGATGTATCTAATTCACCTTCTGGGACAACAGACAATCCACCTATTGCAAGTGTTGATCCAACCTCACTTTCTTCAACACTTTTCACTGGTGGAACAGAAGAAAAATCTTTCACAATTTTTAATGATGCTTCAGCTGGAAGTAATCTTGAATACCTATTAGAAATTGTGTTCCAAGATAGAACTTTCCCTAAAAAAGAATTGACAAAAGAACAATTACAAAAATCTTTAACCGACGTTAATCATATTGGAAATGGAAAATATCCAACTATGTATGTTCTCGGAAGAAAAGATGATGTTCTTCTAAATGCAGATTTCGAAGGTGGAGTTCCTCCAACAGATTGGACAGTAGTAGATAATGAAACTTTTGGCGTTATCTGGAAAACCAATACAGAATGGGGAAGTGACAACTTAACAGGTGGAACAGGATTGAGTGCAACTGTAAATTCAGATGCTGCTGGTTCTGGAATTGAATATGATACCGAACTCATTACTCCATCAATCAATGTAATGGGAAGACAAGATATATTTTTAACCTACAAAGCATATTTCAATAACTTAGGAGCTACCGATTTATTTGATGTTGATATTACAACTGATAACGGCGCTACTTGGACAAATATGATTAGTTGGGCTGAAGATCACACAACCCCAGAAGTTGTAACTATCTTGTTAGATGACTATATAACTCCAACAACTTCGAACATAAAAGTAAGATTCCATTATTGGGATTCAAGTACAAATGACTGGAACTGGGAAGTTCAAGTTGATGATGTACAGATAGTTGGTGGTGCAGCTTGGTTAGCAGTTAATCCACTTGAAGGACAAGCATATAATGGAACAAGCAATACTCACGATGTAACATTTAATGCAACTGGTATGTTCGGTGGAACTTACAATGCAAACGTTTTAGTAGTTAGCAACGATCCAGTAAATCCAACAATTCCTGTAACTTGTACATTAGATGTAACTGGTGTTCAAAATATAGTTGTTGATCCATCATCAATCGATTTTGGAACTTTGTTTGTTAATGAACAAGATAGTGCAATCGTAACAGTTTCAAATACTGGAACAGATGATTTGAACGTATCGAGTCTATCAGTTGATAATACAGATTATTCTTTAAGTGATGCAAACTTTGTACTTACTTCGGGACAATCAAAAGATGTTACTGTTTACTTTATGCCAACACATACTGGTGCTGATAATGCTACTTTAACAATTGTTAGTGATGATCCTGACCAAGGAACAGTTCTTGTTACTTTAACTGGCGAAGGCTCAGATTTTCCAGTAGCTCAAGTAACTCCAACATCACTTTCTGCTGATTTACTAACTGGACAAACTTCAGAACAAACATTCAATGTTGCAAATATTAGCACAACAACAAGTTTGTTAGAATATTATGTATCAATTGAATATGATTCAAAAGTTGTTATTCCACAAAAACAATTAACAAAAGAACAACTACAAAAATCTTTAACCGACGTTAATCATATTGGAAATGGAAAATATCCAACTATGTATGTTCTCGGAAGAAAAGATGATGTTCTTCTAAATGCAGATTTCGAAGGTGGAGTTCCTCCAACAGATTGGACAGTAGTAGATAATGAAACTTTTGGCGTTATCTGGAAAACCAATACAGAATGGGGAAGTGACAACTTAACAGGTGGAACAGGATTGAGTGCAACTGTAAATTCAGATGCTGCTGGTTCTGGAATTGAATATGATACCGAACTCATTACTCCATCAATCAATGTAATGGGAAGACAAGATATATTTTTAACCTACAAAGCATATTTCAATAACTTAGGAGCTACCGATTTATTTGATGTTGATATTACAACTGATAACGGCGCTACTTGGACAAATATGATTAGTTGGGCTGAAGATCACACAACCCCAGAAGTTGTAACTATCTTGTTAGATGACTATATAACTCCAACAACTTCGAACATAAAAGTAAGATTCCATTATTGGGATTCAAGTACAAATGACTGGAACTGGGAAGTTCAAGTTGATGATGTACAGATAGTTGGTGGTGCAGCTTGGTTAGCAGTTAATCCACTTGAAGGACAAGCATATAATGGAACAAGCAATACTCACGATGTAACATTTAATGCAACTGGTATGTTCGGTGGAACTTACAATGCAAATATAGTTGTAAACACAAACGACCCCCTAAATCCAGCTCCAGCAATAGCTTGCCAATTGGATGTTACTGGCGTACAAGATATTGACGCTACACCAACAGCAATTGATTTCGGAACTATCTTTGTTAACGGAACAAAATCTGAAGTTGTAACAGTTTCTAACCTTGGAACTGATAATCTTACAATTTCTGGTGTTTCAGTTGATAACACAGAATATACAGTTACAAATTATACTGGCTCACTTGCTCCTGGCGAATCAACTGAGCTAACAGTTACTTTCGCACCTACAGCAGCAGCATCTAGTACAGCAATTGTAACAATTGCAAGTGATGACCCAGATGAAGCTACATTCACCGTGAATTTAACAGGTAACGCAGTTAATCCACCAATTATTGGTGTAAATCCAATTGCATTAAACGCTGATTTAACAACAGGTGAATCTTCTACACAACAATTTACAATTTCTAATACAGGCGAATCTGCCTTAGATTTTTCAATAGAAATTGAAGAAACAATGGCACCACTTAAAGCCAGAATTTCAAAAATTAACTTACCAAAGAGCGACGGAAATTTCGAAAAAGGAAATGCAGCTCCATCATTCTTACCTGCTCCAAAAAACAATCTTAATGCAAATGTTTCATCTACAAAAGATGAAACAGTAACTGGTTACGCTGCAAACCTATTTACGTCATACTTCCAAAACTTTGATGTTACTAACCCTGGAACATTAAACGATATGTTTGCAATTGGTTCATTCTTTGCTGGTGCAATTACACCAGATAATCCTGAATTAGCTTATGCTATCGATTATGATGTTAATCATTTATGGTCAATGAATCTTTCAACCGGCGTTGTTGAAGATCTTGGTACTGTAGCTGGTTTAGGTGGTTCAGCAACAGGTATGGAATATGTAGGAAACACATGCTACGTTGTAACTTACACAGGGTCCGAATCAGTTCTTCAAACACTTGATGTTGCTACAAATTCAGTAACTACAGTTGGTTCAGTAGCAGCTGGAATTGTTATTTCTCTCGGTAAAGATGGAAATGGCGAACTTTTCGCACTAAACATTTCAGATGATAAGCTTTATCACGTAGATGCTGCTACAGGTGCTGGAACAGTAATTGGTTCAGTTGGTTTCGATGCTAATTATGCACAAGGTATGGGTTACGATGCTACAAATGATGTGCTTTATCTTGCAGCATACAACAATTCAACTGGTATTGGCGAATTAAGAGTAGCTGATACTGAAACAGGTAATACATTAGCAATCGGTTCACTCGGTAATGGTGCTGAAATGGATATGTTAACATTCATTGGCGGAGCCGGAAGTGGTAATTGGTTAACTGCTTCACCATTAGAAGGAACAGTTCCAGCTGGTGGTTCTTTATTAGTAGATGTAACCTTTGATGCTGAAGGTTTAGTCGGCGGTGATTATGCTGCAAACATTAATGTTAATAGCAACGATCCCGTTACTCCAGTTGCAGTTGTTGAAGCAACAATGAATGTTACTGGCGCACCAAATATTGAAACAGAACCAACTGTTGTTGATTTTGGTCAAGTTTTTGTTGGCTACCCAAGTACATCAACTCTAATTGTTTCAAATACTGGAACAGACGATTTAGTAATTACAAATGCAACTGTTGATAATAATGCATTTTCGTTTATCGGCCTATTCCCAATCACTCTTACTAGCGGAACTTCTACTTTATTTGAAATTTCTGTTAACGCTACAAGTGTTGGTGATATTTCTGGTGTATTAACTATCGAATCAAATGACGGAAATGAACCAAACAAACAAGTTCCATTATACGCAACTGCAGTTTTACCACCAGCAATGGCTATGGATTTATCTGCAATTTCAGGTTATACAGAAATAGGTGGAACTACTGAAGTGGTATTAACTATTTCTAATAATGGTGGTAGCGAACTATATTATGGTTTAGAAGCTGAATTGTTAGGAAAAAGCAGTAAAACTACAACAATTGAACTTGAACCATCTTTAGTTTATATCAACGAAAAAGCTAAACATAATCTTACAACTGATGTGCCAGCTAGAACAATTGTTGTTAATAATGGCTTGACTACTCAAAAATCAACAGTAAATGTTCTTGTCCTTTCACCAGATACAGATGAATATATTTCTGAATTAATGGCTGCTTTAACAGCATTTGATGATTTAACAGTTACACAATATCCTCTTGAAGGACTTGCTACTTTAACAGCCGATGAATTATTACCTTTTGATGTTGTACTTTCTCAAAATGACTTAACTTGGGAAGCATCTTCAGGCGATAGAACCAATGTTGGAAACGTACTTGCTGATTATATTGATGCAGGTGGAAAAGTAGTTGCTAATATGTATTTGTATAGTTATGATGGTTGGGGATTAGCTGGAAGATTTATTACTGAAGGTTATGGCCCATTCGTTTCAACTACTAGAGATATTTGGGGTGCAGGTTCTCTTGGAACTATTCATAACCCAAATCATCCACTTATGGAAGGCGTTAATGCTATCGATGATAGCTGGGGACACCAAGATCCTACAGTTGCTTCAGGTGCTGATTTGATTGCTGATTGGTCAGATGGACAACCAATGATTGCTGTAAATGAAAACGTTGTTGGTTTGAATATACTTCCAATTAATGGTAACTCATCTTGGGCATCAGATTTAGCAACTTTACTACATAATTCAATTATTTATCTCGGTGGAAGTTCTTGGTTAACTATTGAGCCATCAGAAGGTGTTGTAAATGCTGGTTCATCTCAAGAAGTTACATTTACAATGAACTCAGAAGGTATGAGCGAAGGTACTTATTACGGAACATTACACGTATTTTCAAACGACCCAACAAACGTATATTCAACAATGGATATTACTTTTGGTGTTGGTACTGGAATTGGCGGTGGTAATGGTAATATTCCTTCTAAATATGAATTATCACAAAATTATCCAAACCCATTCAACCCAAGCACAAATATCATTTATGCTTTACCAGTTAGCGCAAAAGTTACTGTAAAAATATTTGATGTTCTTGGTAGAGAAGTAAGTACACTTGTAAATAAACAAGTTGAAGCTGGTACTCACAGTATCAAATTTAATGGAATTAATTTAACAAGTGGCGTTTATTTCTATGCTATTCGTGCTGAAGGCGTAGATGGTTCTTCATTTGTTGATGCTAAGAAATTCATCTTAATGAAGTAATCTTAGAAAAAAAAGTAAAATAGTTTCACAAAAAACGCCACGCAAGTGGCGTTTTTTATTAATATGAAAACATTTACATATTGACTTAAACATTATAACTTCTAAGAACTAGTACCTCGAAGGAAGACAAAATAAAAAAAGTTGTCATGCCCGAATGTTTCTATCGGGAATCTCTTTAATTTGTAAATTTAAGATGAACTCCACCTTAAAGGTGGAGTTCATCTTTTTTAACAACTAATTAAGTAATTTGCTTTTTTTATTGCAGTCAGCTTTAGCTGACTGATTTGAATGATTATAAATAATTATGCTTTAGCATCATTTGAGATTTATTTATGTGGCTGAAGCCAATTATATTATTAATTTCTTTATCAGTTCACTAAAGTGAACTGCAATATTTTAATTTTCAATTGTCAGACGGGGACGTCTGACCTACCATTTCAGCTAATTTCATAATCTTAAGCTGCTTTTGTCTTTGTGTTTTAATCTTGAAAATCCAATAATCAGATAAATCATAGTTCAAACATCTTGAATTTTCAATTGTCAGACGAGGACGTCTGACCCGAAATCAATTATCCAATCCTTCACTCATTACTGATTACTGCTCACTGATTAGGATAATGACAAAAAACTTGAAATTGATGATTGTATTTTTACTTAAATTTGAATAAACAAATTCAAAGGAAAGATAAATGGAAATTGTAAAATTTCTTCACGAAGATCACGCAAAATTTGATTCTCAAATTCAACACCTTGTTGATAATAATATATTAAATCGAATATTTGAAAAAGATTACACAGTTTGGAGCAGTTCAGAAACTGAAATTACAAACAGATTAGATTGGCTGATTTCTGTTGATGAATATCTTCTAAAAATTGATATAATTCAGAATTTTGTTGATGAAATTGTTAAAGAAAAGTTTCAATTTGTCGTACTTATTGGAATGGGCGGCTCAAGTTTAGCTCCCGAAGTTTATCAAAAAATATTTGGTAAAAATGAATCTTTTTTAGAATTAATTATTGCAGATTCAACACACCCAACTGCCATAAGAAATATCGAAAACAAAATCAAAAATCATAAAACTCTTTTTCTTGTCTCAACAAAATCTGGCGGAACAGTAGAAACACTTTCTCTTGCGAAATATTTTTATTATCAATTGATAAAAGAAGAAAAACCTGCAGGGAATCTTTTTGCTGCAATAACTGACCCAAATAGTGAACTTCAGAAACTTGCCGAAGAATTAGGTTTTCGCAAAATATTCTTGAATAATCCAAACATTGGCGGAAGATTTTCGGCACTTTCATTCTTTGGATTAGTACCAGCAGCTTTAGTTGGCGTTGATATAAAAAAATTACTTGAAACAACTTTATCGTTCAAAAGGGAATTAATCGAGAATCAGTCAATTTCAAACTCGGCTTTATTGCTTGGCGGAATTATCGGGTTGCAAGCAAAAAAAGGAATCGACAAACTCACTCTTTATCCATCAAATCAACTAAAAGCAATCGGAGCTTGGATTGAACAACTTGTTGCTGAAAGCACTGGAAAAATTGGAAATGGTGTTCTACCAATTGATTTGGAAGAAATTCGTAAAACTGAAACATATTCAAAAGATAGACTTTTTGTATTCCTAAGATTTGGAAATGATGAAAAACTAATTCTTGAAATGAAAGATTTTGTTCGCTGTGGTTTTAATGTTGTAGAAGTTTCAATTGAAAATACTTACGAACTTGGTTCACTTTTCTTTTTGTGGGAAATGTCAACAGCAATTATCGGGCATATTCTCCAAATTCATCCTTTTGACCAACCCAATGTTGAATCGGCAAAAATTGCTGCGAGAAATGTGCTAAAAAATTATGCTGAAACGCATCAACTTGTTTTCGGTGGGAAACTGCTTGAATCTCATAATTTTAATGTTCGAGTCACTGAAGAAGAAAAATTTCATACAACAACGCAAATATTCGAAGAACTCGAAAGTCAACTTAATTCAATCCCGACCGAACAAGTTTTCGGAAGACCTTATATTTCAATTCAAGCATTTATACCTCAGACAAAGGAAAATCAAGCAATTTTGGTTGATTTTCAAAATTATCTATCTGAAAAATATAAAATTGCTGTAACAAGTGGTTTTGGACCACGATTCTTGCATTCAACAGGACAACTACACAAAGGTGATTCGGGGAATGGAATTTTTATTCAAATCGTTGATTTTCCTTCAGAAAATATCGCAATTCCCCAAAATGCAACAGAAAGCAAATCAGATATTTCATTCGATATTCTCGTTCAAGCTCAATCTTTGGGTGATAGAGCAGCTCTTTTATCTAACAATCGACAAGTTATTCGATGTGAAATTAATTCAACTTTGATAAAATTTATCGAATCATTAAAACAATTGATTTAATTCAATAGCCGTAAAATATATTTTATTGATATTTTTCGGCTCTAAATTTATTACCTTATTTTGTCTCGTTATTGCTTGATATTGGTTTATAAAAATCTTTAACTTACTTTTGATAAAAATGAAAAAATCTGATAGAACAAATCGCGAAAGAATTTCTGAAATAATAAAAGCAATGGGACTTGTATTTGGCGACATTGGAACAAGTCCAATTTACACTATGACTGTTGTCTTTCTGGTTTTGCCAATCACTGTTGAAAATGTTTACGGCGTTCTTTCATTATTGTTTTGGACTATGGTTATACTTGTAACTATTGAATATACATTTTTAGCAATGAGTCTCAATTCAAATGGAGAAGGCGGAATCATTGTATTGAAGGAAATATTGCATAGTTATGTGAAAAAAGGCAGAAAAAGTATAATTATTGCATATATGGGATTTATTGGCGTGTCATTTTTAATTGGAGATGGCGTAATTACTCCAGCAATTTCAATACTATCAGCAGTTGAAGGTCTGAAATTTATTCCTAATTTCTCAGATATTCCTACTAATCAAGTAATTTTTGTTACAATAATTATTACAATTGTTCTATTTTCTATTCAATCTAAAGGAACAGATAAAGTTGCAACATCATTCGGACCAATTATGGTTTTGTGGTTTGGTTCTTTATTCATTTTTGGAATAATTTCATTATTTGAAAATCCCCAAATTCTTTGGGCAATAAATCCTTATGAAGCAATTAAATTTTTAAGTAATAATGGATTTATTGGCTTTATTGTTCTTTCAGAAGTGATTTTAAGTGCTACTGGTGGCGAAGCATTGTATGCTGATATGGGACATTTAGGCAAAAAACCAATAGTTAGAGCTTGGTATTTTGTTTTTATTGCTTTGATAATTAACTATTTCGGACAAGGTTCGTTTGCAATTTTATTATCATCAGAAAAGGAAACAACATCAAATATTTTATTTGGAATGGTAAATCACATTCAACCTTACTTTTATATTCCATTTTTACTAATTACTTTACTTGCAACAATAATTGCATCTCAAGCAATGATTAGCGCCATCTTTTCGTTAATTTACCAAGGAATTAGAACATATATCTTTCCGCTATTACGAGTTACCTATACTTCCTCAAAATTAAAATCACAGATTTATATTAATTCTGTTAATTGGGCAATGCTCCTTGCAGTTATTTTCATAATATTATTATTCAGAGAATCAGCAAACCTTGCCGCAGCTTATGGTTTTGCCGTTACTATTACGATGGCAATGAGTACAATTTTTATGATTTGGATTTTCAAAAATCAAAAATCATGGATAAAATTTGTAACAGCTCTCGCAGTTTTTGTTGTTAACTTAATGTTTTTATTTGCAGTATTTACAAAGATTCCTCACGGTGGTTATTGGTCTATTATAATTGGAATTGTTCCTTTTATCATAATTTACATTTGGTCAAAAGGTAATAAATCTGTTTACAAATCATTCCGTCCACTTTCATTAGATATTTACTCATTAAGTTTTGAACAAATTTATAATACTGGAAAAACTTTACCAGGTACTGCATTATTTTTTGCAAAAAGTCTTAATATGATTCCTCCGTATATGGTACATAGCACAATCCGAAGTGGAATAATTTACGAAAACAATGTGCTTGTATCAGTTGCAACAACCGAAACTTCACGCGGAATTGAATATAAAATGATACCAAATCTTGCCAAAGGACTTTCGGGTTTGGAAATTAAATTTGGCTATATGGAAAGAGTTGATGTCCCAAAAATATTGAAAGAATGCAATATTGAGCCAAAAGTAATGTTTTACGGAGTTGATGATATTAAAGCAAACCAACCATTATTAAAAATCTATTCAATTATAAAAAGGCTAACTCCAAACTTTGTTCAATTTATGGAATTACCTTATCAGAAGTTACACGGTGTTTACACTCGCATTGAAATATAATAGAATATTGAAAATTAATTGATTTGAACATGAGGACATGATTTTCTTCCCAAATATGAAAATCTGGCAAATATTTTGTTTAATTTTCAAATATTCTGAAAATCTGGCAGTAGTTTACCTAGTAAAATTTTTACTTTATTAAACAATTTTCAGAATTAAAATATTGTATTATAATAACTTAGCTGTTTAATAACTTTTTGGCACAATTTTTAGATTAATATTACCAAAACAAATAATTATAAAACAATTAACTAAAAAAACAAAAAGGAGATATAAAATGACACTAGTTAGAATTAACCCAGTAAAACAAATTTGGAACGCTGAAAAAGAAATTGCAAAATGGTTCAATTTGTTTAACGACAGATTTGCATCTGAAAGCGAATCTGAAATTGAAAACTCAGTCTGGTCACCAGCAACTGATATTGTTGAATACGATGATAAATTTGTCTTACATCTTGATTTACCTGGAATAGGCAAAGAAGATGTCAAAATTAAATTCGTAAATAATCAACTAATTATTAACGGTGAAAGAAAATCAGTTTCCGAGGAAAAGAATGCTACTTATCACAGAGTTGAAAGATTAAATGGCAAATACTATCGTGCTTTCAATTTGCCAGAAAAGATAGTTGAAGATCAAATTAAAGCTGAGTTTAAAGATGGTACATTAACAATTGAAATTCCAAAGGCTGAGGAAGTAAAGCCAAAAGAAATTGAAGTTAAAATAAATTAAAAAGAGGGAATAACAATTTGTATATAGATTTCCCTAAAACTTCCTAATAAAATCCCGCTCAACTATGCGGGATTTTTTATTTCAATAAGATTGTCTCATTTAAATGAAATAATTATATTTTGATGTGATATTAAAAGGAATAAAAATATTCAATGACGGTGATTATTTCGCCGCACATGATTTTTTTGAAGATCTTTGGCATTCTGCTGAATCTAAGAATAGAAATTTTTTTCAAGGATTAACTCAACTTTCAGTAAGTTGCTTTCACTTTGTTTCTGGAAATTTTAGTGGCAGTTTAAGTCAACTTGAAAAAGCTAAAACTAAACTATTGCAATATTTACCAGACTATATGGAAATTAATCTTACTCAATTATTGTCTGATATCAATATATTTGAAACAGAAATTAAAATTCAACTAAATACTAAAACAAAAACTGTGAATTATGCGATAATTCCAGTAATAAAATTACAACAAAATAAAGGAGCAATCTCATGGCTATTATGATCACAGACGAATGCATCAATTGTGGTGCTTGCGAACCAGAATGTCCTAATACTGCTATTTACGAAGGTGGAGCAGAATGGCAAAGTGGTGGAAATTCTTTTACCCCAATAAGTGAAGATCATTTCTATATTGTACCTAGCAAATGTACTGAATGCGTTGGCTTCCACGATGAACCTCAATGTGCTTCTGTTTGTCCAGTTTCATGCTGCGTCCCAGACCCAGATCATGTTGAAACAAAAGAAGAATTATCAGTTAAAAAAGTTATACAATAATTCATTCTTAACTTTGAGAAAAAGGATATTGTTAAAAAGCAATATCCTTTTTTTATTTTAAAATAATTTGTGAGGAAATAGGGAAATGGTCTGATGGGAATTTCCCTTCATAATTTGTTCTGATGATTTCAGCTTTTTTTGTCTCAAATAAATTATTTATTAATATATAATCAATTCGCTCGCCTGAAATATCTCCAGTAAAGCCATTAAATGTCCCTTCATTTTCTTGTTTGGAATTTACAAGTCGGAATGTGTCGCGGAATTCTTTCAAAATAATTTGAATTGGAACACTTGATTCACCGCAATTGAAATCACCAGAAATTATTATCGGATTAGCTTTTTTCAAATCTCCAATTTTCTGAATTAGCAAATCAACACTCTTTTCTCGTGCAATTTCAGATTCGTGATCGAGATGTAAGTTGTAGTAATAAAAAGATTTATCCGAATTTTTCAATTGAAATTTTCCCCAAGTACAAATTCTATTGTAATTATTTCCCCAATGTCGCGAACCTGGAATTTCGGGCGTATCAGAAAACCAAAAAGTTGAACTTGTGTCAACCGAAAATTTATCAGATTTATATAAAATACAAGATAATTCACCAGCCAATTTCCCATCATCCCGACCAACTCCAATCATTTTATATCCTGGAAATTGATTCAAAATCTCTTCCACTTGGAAGAAAAGTGCTTCTTGCAAACCAATCAAATCGGGATTATTTGTCTTAATTACATCAAAAACAAATTTATTGCGAAATTGCCAACTATTTTCGCCGTCATTTGCCAAGCCATAACGAATATTAAAACTCATAACGGAAATGGAATCTTGTGCCAGAATGTCAGAAAAAGAGAAAACTATAAGTAAAATGAGAATTTTAACTGCTTTTGCATTAATTATAAAGTTTGATACATTGTTTTTCATAAACAATCCTTAATTTTAATCATTCATTATTTATTTAATATTAGATAAAATATCAATAATATAAAGCAAGTTCAATTATCATTTTTATTTCTTTAATCTTAAACTTTTTTTATCAGATTATGCAAAGATTCTTGCAAATTAGGGAAATTGAACATAAAACCATTGTCAATTAAATTCTTGGGATAAACTTTTGAACTTGCAAAAATTAGCTCAAAATCTGTCCCAATTAAATATGACATATATTTTAATAATAATTTAGGGACTGGAGGCGAAAAAGGTCTATTCATTGCTTTTCTTAAAGCAGACATAAATTCTTTATTCGAGACAAAATTTGGACTTACAGCATTGAAAACGCCTTCTTTTTTCTCGGAAATTAAGAAATCAAAAATTCTCACTAAGTCAGTAATATGTATCCAACTAACGAAATGTTTTCCATTCCCTGATGAACCGCCTAAAAATAATCTTGTAATAAATTTTAGCGGTGGAAACATTCCTCCATCATTCCCAAGCACATTTCCAATCCTAATAATTGCTTTTTTGGTGATTTGCAATTCAATTTTTCTGAATTCCTTTTCCCACAAATCACAAACATCCGCTAAAAAACCTTTCCCTTTTTCTGAATTCTCATCATAAATCTCAGAAAAACTATTTCCATAATAACCAATTGCGCTTGCTTGAAGCCAGTATTCTGGTGGAATTTCTACAGAAGAAATCAGTTCATAAATTCGTTTTACAGAATTCACACGAGAAGAAATAATTAGTCTCTTTTTTTCTTCAGTAAAAATTGTGTTAATATTTTCTCCAACCAGATTTATTACTGTATATGCTCCATTTACGATTTCTCGTAATTCATCATTCGGAGTGTTTTCATTCCAAATAACATATTCAATATTTCCTTTGGGATAATGAAGACTTCTTGAAAAAACATATACTTTATAGTTATTAGAAAAATAGTTGGAAAGATATTTTCCAATAAATCCGCTTCCGCCAAATATTAATATTTTTTTCATTATTTTCTCCTAAATAAAAAAAGCCAGCTTTGGGGGGAGCTGGCTTTTTTGCATTCACAATAAGGAGTGCTATGAGGTCTTTATGGTTTTGAGGAGTATTCTTATTTTTTTGTTGTGTAAACTTAATAATATTTAATAGCTTTGGCAATATAATATTAAAAAAAAGTTTAAATATTTAAAAAAAATTGAAAGTTTTGCAAATGAATGAAAAATTATTGAATTGGGCTCGTAAAATACAAGCATCTGCTCAAACAGGGTTAGCTTTTTCAGAAAACGAATATGAAATAGAGCGAAATAAAAAACTTTTGCAAATTGCTTCTGAAATGGTCGAACAGAATTCTGATTTAGATAAAAACGAAATCGAAAGAATTTTTCTCACACAAAAAGGATACGCCACTCCCAAAGTTGATGTTCGAGCAGCAATTATTGAACACGGGACAATATTGTTAGTTCAAGAAAATACTGATGGAAAATGGGCGATGCCTGGCGGCTGGGCTGATGTTGGAGATTATCCCGCAAAAGCAGCAATTCGCGAAGTTTTCGAAGAAAGTGGCTATAATGTTGAAGTTCTAAAAGTGATTGGCGTTTTTGATGCCAATCGAACAGGACGAAATTTAGATTTTTTCCATGCGGTGAAAATTGTCTATTTATGTAAAATTATTGGTGGTTCACCAAGACCAAGCAACGAAACTTTAGATGTTAAATTCTTTGATTTTAACAATTTACCTGAATTTTCGGAATTTAGAACAAATCAAAAACATATCAACGAAATTCTAAAACACATTGCCAATCCAGATTCGCCGACTTATTTTGAATAATTTTTTATCATTTCGACTTTTTAATTTATATTAGTACAAGTTCTCTGAAATTATTTTTACGGTGATTTCTTAATATGGGAAATCGGTGAAAATCCGATGCTGCCCCGCAACTGTAATGGATTTATTTTTAACATTTTGCCACTGTTCTTTTGGGAATGGGAAGGCGTTAAAATCAATTATCCTAAGCCAGGAGACCTGCCGTAGAAAAGTCGATTAACCTTCGCGGGAAAGGTTTTTAGCAATTTAAAGATGATTCATAGCCTTCGTCTTTTCATTCCTATTTATTTCCTTACAATAATCCCTTTTTAAGAAATCATCAAACTTTATTATTAAACATTAAACTTTGATGAAAAAACTATTTTTTTATATTTTGTTTCTATTGGGAACTGAAATTTTTCCTCAACAAAACTTTTTCCCAGATTTTGTGGATTCTGTTTCGTTTGGAATCGGGAATTTCAGTAACCAATCGCAACCTTATTTCCCAAACAATGTTTTAGGTGAAACAAGCACAATTGCAACTGAATTTATACCCGAAGTTTCGCCTGATGAAATTTGTTCACTTGGATTAAATGGCGAAATTATACTCGGCTTTTCGCAAAATCCAATAATAGATTTACCTGGAAAAGATTTTACCATTTTCGAGAATGTTTTCAAAATTCAATTTGGAATTAGGGCTGGTGAATATTTTGCCGAGCCCGCAAAAGTTGCCGCAAGTTACGACGGAATAACATTTTACGAATTCCCTTTTGACTCACTTACTCTTGAAGGTTTGGCGGGCAAAACTCCCACTTTTGGTAATCAAAATCCAACAAATCCTTTTGTTTCAGGCGGCGATTCTTTCGATTTAGCCGAAATTGGTTTGGATTCCGCACGCTTTATCAAAATCACAGATGTTTGTGAAATTATTAAATCTGACACTTCGCATCCATTTTATGACTTTACTATAAATGGTTTCGATTTGGACGGAATTGCAATCGTAAGTCCAGAATTTGTTAACATTCAAAATACTTCAAATCAAGTTGAGCAATTTGAACTCGGCGATATTTACCCAAATCCAGTTAAAAAAGGAAATTCGATTAATGTGGAAATTCTCTCTAAAAACAATTTTTCTTGTCATATTAGAATTTTTAACATTCTTGGGGAAATTATTTCAGATGAAAAAATTCAAATTCATCAAAATTTTAACGAAGTAAATTTTAAGCCAAATTTTTTATCAACTGGAATTTATTTTGTCCAGTTTTTAGCTAATCACCAAACAATAACAAAGAAATTTTTGGTGATAAATTGAGATTATTTTTTGTGATATTGTTGATGATTTTCAGTGAAGTATTTTCACAGAACGTTCACATCTTAGATAATTTCAATAAGCCAATTAGTTCTGTAAATGCTTTTAATAAAACAACTTATTCTATTTCCAACGAGAATGGGATCGTTGATTTATCAAAGTTTTCTGAAAATGATTCGATATCTTTTTCGCATATTAATTTTGTTGATACTACAATTCAGAAATCAAAAATCGGTAACATTTTACATCTGAAAGAAAAACATTTCCAATTGGATACTGTTTTGGTTCTTTCTAATTCAGATGAGAAGAAAAACATCAATTTGTCCAATCTTTCAACTATTTACAACTTTGGAATTGACGATATTCTATCTCAAAATACGTCTTTTATATTTATAAAAAGTGGTGGCGAAAATGCTTTTTCAACGATTTTTCGTCGAGGTTTAACTAGCGATAATTTTTTAGTTTTGTTCAACGAAGCACAAATTAACGATTTGCGAAGTGGGAGTTTTGACTTTTCTCAAATTTCACCACAAGTTATTGAAAATATTGAAATTACAAACGGAAATTCTAATGGATTTTCGGCTGCTGGCGGAATTTTGAATCTTTCTACAAAAAATTTTGCCGATTCTAACAAATTTGAATTGGGAAGTTCAATTTCTTCTGATAAATTAAATTCTCTTTTTGCCAACTATTCAGTTTCTTTTAATAATTTTTCTGCGAATTTTGGTTTTAATCGTAGTTATTCTCCAAACAAATATTCCTTTATTTTTGATGAAAAATTGTATTCAAGAGAAAATGCAGATTTTTCTAAAACTCTTCTGTATTCTTCTTTAAGTTATTTAGATATAAAAACTTACGCCAAATTTTATATCCATTTTAATGATTTTAAAAGTGGTTTGCCTGGATTTGTTGTAACAAATAATCAATCGTCTGCAGCAAGAAATGAAAATAGGAATCTACTTGCAACTATCAATTTGACCCATAATTTTTCAAGTTTTTTTCATTCTGAAATACATTCTGGCTATCAGTTTCAGATTTTGAAATTACTCGACCCGAATGAAGAAATTCTAACAAATCAACTTGAACAAACAGCAAAACTGAATAATTTTTCTATTCAAAATCGCAATTCTTTCAGTTTTGGAAATCTTAAATTGAATTTTGGTGAGAATTTCCTTTTCGGCAAACTACAGAATTCTTCGCCAATTGCGTTGGAATATCTTGATAATTTATACTCCGCAACCAAAAGTGAATTTTCATTATATCTGAGACCATTTTACACTTGTGATGAATTTTCAATTTTTAATTCATTGCAGATTTCGGCAGAAATTAATTCTCAATTTGTTAAAAATGAAATTATTGACAATTCTTGGCAAAATTACTTTTCAAAAGATGTAAAGACTAATTTTTCGTTTAAGAATATGAAAAATTTTAGTTTTTTATTTCACTATTCTGATAGTTTCCGTTTGCCAAATTTTACAGAATTATACTATTCAACAACTTTTTCAAATTCTAAATTATTGCCCGAAAATTATTCGCAAATTCTTGTTGGACTGAACTACAATTCCGAACTTTTTACTGCAAATTTCGAGATTTTCAACATCTTTGGAAATAATAAAATTATTTGGGTCCCAACTCGACTTGCATTGCAAATTCCAAAAAATGTAAAAAAAACCATCACAAATGGATTTGAATTAAACTTGAATATTCCAATTTTCAAAAACAATTTAACTTCTTATTTTATTTATAGTTACACTGACGCTCGGAATATTTCAGCACAATCTCAAGATGATAATTCTTACAATAAGCAACTTCTTTATTCATCTTTACACAATCTAAAAAGTGGAATAAATGCTCGATGGAATGGGTTTTCGGCTTCCCTTTTCCATCAATTTTCATCAGAAAAATTCTACACAACAGATAATAATCCGATTTACAAAATTCCCTTTTACAATATTTTTGACTTAAACTTAGCTTACCAATTCAATCTTTATTCTACACAAAATTCTCTTTCGTTTGCTATTGAAAATCTAACTAACGAGAATTATTTGATAATTCAATCTTATCCAATGCCGCTAAGAAGTTTTACTTTTACATATAAAATGACATTATGATGAAAAAAATTATTTTACTTTTTGCACTATTTTTTATTATTTCTTGTTCTGAAAATGAACATACGCCACCAGTTTCCGATGAATTTGGAAATGGTATTTTGGTAATAAACGAAGGTTTATACGGACAAAATAACGCATCTTTAACATTTATTTCCGATGAAAAAGTTTATCAGAATTTATATTCATCTCAAAATGATGGTGATTTATTGGGCGATACTGCAAACGATTTTTTGCAAGTTGGAAATGTTGGATTTATTGTTGTAGATTATTCCAGAAAAGTTGAAGTTATAGATTTACAAACTTTTGAAAGCAAAGGTTTTATTGATTTTTCAAATTACGGTAATCCAAGATTTATTACACAAACTGACTTGTTAACTGCTTTTGTTACAACTACTTCTGATTTTTTAGTCAAAATTGATTTACAAAACTTGCAAATCCTTTCAGCAATTCAAGTCGGCTCAAAACCCGAACAAATGGCAAAAAGCGGTAACTTTATTATAGTTGCCAATTCTGGTTTTGGGAATGGGAAATCACTTTCGGTTGTTAATTTATCAACAAATTCTGAAGTAAGTCAAATTCCCGTTTGGATAAATCCGCGTTTTGTCCAAAATGATGAGGAAAATATTTACGTTGTAAGTACAGGAAAATATGATTCTGAAGGAATTGGAGCAATTACCAAATTTGATAATTCTTCTTTTTTACCAACAGACACACTTTTTATCCCACAAAATCCTGGGGAATTTGCAATTACAGACGAGAATATTTTTGTTGTGAACTCAAACGGAATTCTAAAAATAGACAAGCAAAATTTTACAATATCAGATTCAATTTTCATTGATGGATTTTCTGTAAACTCGTTAAATGGAATAATTTATGAGATTTATTACGACGAGCAGACAAATTCCATTTGGTTGGGAAATCCAAAAGATTTTATGCAAGATGGACAAGTTTTACAATTTGATTTAAGTGGGAATTTAATTTCAAAATTTAATTGCGGATTAAATCCAGGAAAAATTTCAAGAATATCAATCAATAAATAAATCATTAAACAAATAAATATGGAGAAAAATATGAAAAAACAATTAATCGTCTTGATGCTATTCTTAGCAACAACTACTTTCTCGCAAACCAATAGAGAAGTATTATTTTACCTAACAAGCGACAAATTAGGAATGTATGATTTGACAGAAAATCAAAATTATCCGCAAATTCAAACGCTTGGGACACTTGCTAACTATTTATACATCTGGGAAAATAATTTATTCGTTGTAACTTCTGGCGGATTTTCTTCGCCGCAAACAACTTTGGAAATCATTCCACTCACCGCTTTTAATGATTTTATTTCAACTCAGGATACCTCGGTTATTGATAATCAGAATACAATTGTTGAATTAGAAAATAGCGGAAATGCTTATACAGTTGTTGGTTTAACGGATTCTACAGTAGTTGTAACTTTGGCAGCAACAAGCAAGTTGCAAGTTGTAAATTTCTTAACGGGTGAAATTACAAACACAATCTCTGAAAATGTAGTAGGAAATCCGCAAGGAAGTAGCGAAATTAATGATAATTATGTCGCAATCGCAATGGCAGATTGGTATGCTGGTGTAGGAAATAGTGTTGCTGTTTTTAATAGAACAACAGAACAAATTGAATTCTCAATTCCAGTAAGATTAAACACAACTGACGTTATGAAATTATCCGATGGGAATTTGCTTGCAACAAGTTGGGGAAGTTGGTCGGGCGATGAAAATTACGGTTCGGTAATGAAAATCAATCCAACTTCTTATGAAATTACAGATACTTTAGATTTTGATGTAAATTTAAAGGTTACAAAATTGATTCAAATTAATGATTCGCTAATTTATGGCACAGGTTGGGATGTTAATTTTATGATTCTTTCTGGGCTTATCAACAATAATACGTTTGAATTTGAATATCAAAGCGAAGGAATTTTTTCGAACGATATTGTTGCAAAAATGAAAGATGGTAAATTAGCCGCACAATTTAATGGAGGAATTCACATTTACGATGAAAACCAAAACGAATTAACAATGTTTGAAAGTGATTATGTCAATTTTGCAACTTCAACTGAATTATCACAATCTTCAGCTATTCATAATGAAACTCAAGCAACTAATTTTAGATTATTCCAAAATTATCCAAATCCATTTAATCCAAGTACTCAAATCAATTTTAACATTCCACAAGATTCACACGTTAAATTGGAATTATTCAACACACTTGGAGAAAAAGTAGCAACTTTGATAGATAAAGAAATGTCCGCTGGCTCGCATAATTATCAATTATCAATTAGTAATTATCAATTACCTTCGGGAATTTATTTCTACAAATTACAAAGTGGCAGTTTTTCTGAAACAAAGAAAATGATTTTGATGAAGTAGTGATCAGTGATGTGTAATAAGTAATCAGTAGAAAAGTCTGAATCAAGATTTACAAGATTATTTGATTTTCAAGATTAAAAAATAAAGACAAAAGCAGTTTAAGTTTAAAATTATGTGAAATGGTAGGTCAGACGTCCTCATCTGACAAAACAAATGATGATTTAATTGTTAATTCAAATGAACAGACGCAGACGTCTGTTCTACCAAATAATAAAAAAACTTAATCAATAAATTGAACAAACTATTTTGTCATTCTGAGCGAAATGAAGAATCTTTCCCGTATCAATCTATTTTTCAAGATACTTCGCTTTCGCTCAGTATGACATAAAAAAAATAATGATGCTAAAGCAAAATAATTTTTCATCTTTCAAATCAGTCAGCTAAAGTTGAGTGCAATAAAAAAAAAGCTAAATATTCTTGAATTAATAAAAACTTTCCAGTTCACTTGATTAATTTCAATTTTCTATCTCCCATCTTATCTTTGTAATAATTTGAAATTTACTTATTGATAATAAAATCCCCTATTTTTAATGAAGCAATTGAATAATTCTGATATTTAACAGTTTTTTGTGATGGTATAAAAATTGTTTTAATTCGGCAAAATTGGAGAAATGAAATGAAAAAGATATTATTACTTATAATTTTTAGCTTTACAATGTCATTTTCGCAAACTTATAGAGATCCAAATGCAAATATTGAAGATAGAATTCATGATTTGCTTTCTAAAATGACATTAGAAGAAAAAATTGGACAAATGCAACAAAAGAATTTAGATGAAATGAATGAAAATGTTCTTGCTGAAGTTAAAGCGGGAAAAGTTGGTTCATTTCTGAATGCTGGAAATATTCAAAATATTATCAGTTTGCAAAAAGCCGCATTAAATTCTCGATTGGGTATTCCACTAATTATTGGAAGAGATGTAATTCATGGTTATAAAACAGTTTTACCAATTCCTCTTGCACAAGCCGCCACTTGGAATCCAGAATTAGTTCGAAAAGGTGCGGAAATAGCCGCAATCGAAGCAAAAGAAGAAGGGATCAATTGGACATTTTCACCAATGCTCGATATTTCCCGCGACCCTCGTTGGGGAAGAATTGCAGAATCGCTTGGAGAAGATCCATATTTATCAAGTGTTTTGGGTGTTGCAATGATTGAAGGATTTCAAGGAAAATCTCTCAATTCAAAAAATTCAATTGCAGCTTGCGGAAAACATTATGTCGGATACGGTGCAACCGAGGGCGGAAGAGATTACAATACAACTTTAATCCCAGAATCTGAACTCAGAAATATCTACTTAAAACCATTTCAAGCTGTTTCAGAAAATGGAATTGCAACATTTATGAGTGCTTTTAACGATTTGAATGGTGTTCCAACTTCTGCAAATTCATTTACTCTAAAAACCATTTTACGAGATGAATGGAAATTTGACGGATTTGTTGTAAGCGATTGGGGAGCAATTAGCGAACTTATTCCGCACGGATTTGCGAAAGATGGAAAAGAAGCTGCATATAAAGCCATTAACGCAGGCGTAAATATGGAAATGGTTTCACAACATTATGCATATAATTTAAGAAATTTGATTAATGAAGGAAAAGTTGATATAAATTGGATTGATAAAATGGTGGGTGATATTTTAAGGATAAAATTTAAATTAGGCTTATTCGAAAATCCATTGCCACAAATACCAGAAGAATCAACAATTCTTTCGGATTTTCACAAGCAAATTGCCAAAGAATCAGCAATTGAAAGTATGGTTTTATTGCAAAATACTGATAATTTTCTTCCTCTTAAAAGTGATATAAAATCTGTTGCTATAATTGGCTCGCTTGCTGATTCGCAAATTGACCAAATGGGTTGTTGGAATGTTGAAGGCAAAGCCAAAGATGTAATTACGCCATTAAGTGCAATTAAATCAGAATTTGGTGATAATATTCAGATAAATTATTGCAAAGGTTACGAAAATCCACGAAGTAGTTCAAAAGATTATTTTGAGAAAGCAAAACAAATTGTCGAAAAATCTGATGCGGCAATAGTTTTTGTTGGCGAAGATTATCTACTCACGGGGGAAAGTCATTCACGTGCATTTATTAATCTTCCAGGTATCCAAGAAGATTTGGTTCTCGAATTAGCAAAAACAAACAAACCAATTGTACTTGTTATTTTATCTGGAAGACCATTAACATTTGGGAGCTTAACAAATGCGGTTAAATCTATACTTTTTTCTTGGCATCCTGGGACAATGAGCGGTCCAGCAATTTCTGACATATTATTTGGCAAAGTTTCGCCTTCGGGAAAACTTCCAGTAACATTTCCACGTTCAGAAGGACAAATTCCCCTTTATTACAATCATAAAAATACTGGTCGCCCGCCAGCAGATAATCAACTCGGACGTAAAATTGGAACTCCAGAAAATCCCGATGGTTTTGCAAGTTATTACTTAGATGTAGATTTTACACCAGCTTACTATTTTGGATTTGGTTTATCCTACACAAAATTTGTTTATTCAGATTTACAACTTTCACGAAATGTAATTACAAATGACGATAAAATTGATGTTTCAGTAAAAGTAACTAATTCTGGGAATTTTGAAGCAAAAGAAACTGTACAACTTTATATTCGTGATTTAGTTGGAAGTTTAACTCGCCCTGTAAAAGAACTAAAAGGCTTTAAGAAAATCAATCTAAAACCAGGTGAGTCGCAAATTGTACGTTTCGAAATAAGTGTTCATGATTTGAAATTTTATGATATTAATATGAATTATGTTGCTGAACCAGGAGAATTTCATCTTTTTGTTGGAAGCTCTTCTAATAAATACGATTTACTTCAAGCAAAATTTGAGTTGAAATAAAGTGGCGAGATAATAAAATGAGGATAATATTTAGATAATGTATCCAAAATTTTATTAAATAAATGCGAAAATAAGTTGAATGTATTGTTTCAAGTTAAATAAAATTGACCAAAAAAGATTCTGAACCTTTGAATCCTTTTTGGTCAATGTAAATATCGAAAAAATTTATTTCTTTATACCAATTAAAACAGTAGCTTTTTCGAAAAATTTAGGGATTTTTTCTCTATATTCTTCGACTTTTGTATAGATAATTGGTACAATTATCAATGTTAGCAATAATGAACTTGATAATCCTCCAATCAAAGCCCAAGCTAAACCCGATTTCCATTCAGCACCTGGTGCGGTTGATATTGCAATTGGTAGCATTCCAAAAATCATTGTTAAAGTGGTCATAAATATTGGACGAATTCTCATTTTTCCTGCATCAATTAACGAATCAAGTATGCTTTTCCCTTGTAATCTCATAAAATTTGTTCTATCAACTAAAAGAATTGCATTTTTAGCTACTAATCCAACAAGCATAATAATTCCAAGTATTGTAAAAATACTTAAAGATTTTAGCGACAAAGCTAATGCAAGCAAAGCTCCGATCATAGCAAGTGGAATAGAGAATAAAATTACAAATGGATAAACAAATGAATCATATAATGCAACCATAACAAGATAGGTAAACAAGATTGCGGCTAACATTGCAATTGCTAAATCGCCAAATGATTCGCGTTGATTTTTTACATCACCATAAAATTGATATGTAACTCCAGCTGGAAAATTATATGTTGCTAACTTTTTGTCGATTTCTTGCGAAATTGCTCCTGAAGTTTTTCCCGTTTGTACTTGCGAAAAAATTGTTACTGCAGCACTTCTTGCTTGTCGTGATAGTTTTGTTGGACCAGTTGCAAGATATATATTAGCAAATTGCTTTAGGTAAATCTGTTGTCCAATTCTATTTACAAAACTAAGATTACCTATTTCTGTCGTTTTGGAACGATCGAATTTATCTAGCACAATTCTAATATCAAAATCTGTGTTTTTATCGTGTAATTTTGAATCATTATCACCTGTTAAAGCAATTTTTAAAGCTTGCCCAACTTCTGCTATTGTTAAACCAAAGCTTGCAAGTTTTCTTCTATCAATTTCAATTCTTATTTCTGGATTTCCGTCAACCGAGGAAAGTCGAACATCGGCTGTACCTGGAATAGATTTTACTATATTTTTAATCTCAGTTGCTGTTTGTTGAACTTGTGTATAATCTGGTCCATTAATAATTAATTGAATCGGAGTTTGATTTGCTACTCCAAAAATACCAATAGGATTAACTCTTACTTTTACCCCTGGAAATTTTTGTGTTGCTTTTTTAATATTATCAGCAACTTCGTCTGTTGATAATTTTCTAAATTTTTTATCGACAAGAGTAACAGCTAAATCTGTTGTATTGCTTGAAGTAAAACCAATTAAACCTTCGCTCGAAGTTCCAACATTGGCATAAATTCTTAAAACTTCGGGCATTGCTGCTATAATTTTTTCAATTTCTTGCGAAACTCGATTTGTCTTTTCAATTGTTGAACCTGGTGGAAGTTCTATTGCTACTGAAAATTCACCTCTATCGGTTTGCGTCATAAATTCAGCACCAATAAATCCCAATGGCACTAATGCAATTGAAGCAAAAAATAATATTACCGTTAAGATTAAAACTTTGCCTTTATTATTGATTGACCATTTTAGTAAATTAATATAAAAACTAGTCAATTCTTTAAATTTGTTTTCAAACCAGATTGCGAATTTTCCGACAATAGTGTTGGATGTTAGTCTTTCGAGTTTAGCAAAACGAGAAGCAAGCATTGGAGTAACTGTGAAAGAAACAAACAAAGACATTAAAGTTGAACCCACAACAACCGCTGAAAATTCACGGAGAATATTACCAACAATTCCACCAACTAAAGTTAATGGGAAGAAAACTGCAACGTCCACAAAGGTGATTGCCAAAGCTGCAAAACCTATTTCATTTCTACCGCGTAAAGCTGCAACTCGACTATTTTCACCATTTTCTAAATGATGATAAATATTTTCTAGCACTACAATTGAATCGTCAACCAAAATTCCCACAACAAGCGATAAACCAAGCAAAGTCATTAAATTCAGTGTATAACCGAATGCCCAAATAACAATAAAAGTTGAAATTAGAGAAGTAGGAATTGCGACAAGTACAATAACTGAATTCCTTATACTATGAAGAAACATTAGCATTACAATAGCTACAAGAACAACCGCAATGGCAAGATCCTCTTTTACAGCATTTGCTGCACTAATTGTAAAAATTGAAGCATCTTGTGCAACTTCAAATTTTACATTATTTTTTTTGTAAACAGACTCAATTCTATTTAATTCTTCTCTAACTAAAGCCGAAACTTCCACCGCATTTGCATCTGATTGCTTTTGGATAATTATTCCGATTGTATTTCTAAAATTTATTCGAGCAATATTAGAAAGCTCCTTAATTCCATCTTCAACTTCTGCAATATCGGAAAGTTTCACTTCGCCACCTTGCCGTGAAAGTCCAATAGTCAAATTTCTTAATTCATCAAGAGAACTTAATTTCCCTGCAACGCGAACGATAAATTGCCCATCGTTATCTTTAATTTTTCCCGTGGGGAAATCCAAATTAGCAGCTTTTATAGCTTGTGAAATTTGAAGAATTGAAAATCCATAAAATCTCATCTTTTGTAAATCTATATTTACTCTGATTTCCCTTTCTTCTCCTCCAACTAATGCAACTTGTCCTACTCCTGGAACACGAGAAAGCAAAGGCTGAATTTTATCTTTTGTAAATTGATAAAATGATTTAGAATCCATATCTGCTGAAATTCCTAAACGTAAAATGGGAATTTCGTCCAAAGCAATTTTTGAAATAGTAGGAGATTTTGTCCCTTCTGGCAAAGATGCTGTTATTTGTCCAATTTTTCTTTGAGCATCTTGCAAAGATAAATCAGTATTGGCAGAGTGAAGCAATTCTACTGTTACAAAAGAAATTCCTTCAAAAGATGTTGAACGAATTTCGGATACTTTATCCATTCCAGAAACTGCATCTTCTATAACTTTTGTAACTCCTGTTTCAACCTCGTTTGGCGAAGCCCCTGGATAAATTGTTGTAATAGTAATTATTGGAGGTGAAATTTTTGGCAAAAGCTCATATTTTAATTGTTGAAAAGCAAAAAGTCCTATTACAATTAGTACTGTAAAAACTACAATAACTAACGAAGGTCTTTTTATTGATAATTCTGTAATTGTCATCTTAAAATTTCCTTAATTTATTCTAACTCATAAAAATGTGTTATTTCAAAATTTCTACTTTCGTGTTATCAGTAATATTATTTTGCCCGTTAACCACAACAACTTCTCCTGGGTTTATTCCACTTAGAACTTGAATATCTGTTTCGGATATTTGTCCTACTTTTATTGAGCGAATTTTGGCAATTCCATTTTCAACAACGAAAACTTGAGGTTTTTTTACACTGCCAATAATTGATGCACGTGGAATAACGGTTGTTTCATTTTTTTCTTGTAAATTGAAATTAACTTTTGCAAACATTCCCGCTTTAAGTTGTGTATTTGGATGATTTTCAGCACTTATTTCAATCGGGAAAGTGTGAGCTTCATCTCCTTTTGCCGAGACAGATGTTATTGTTCCAAAAAAAATAATGTTTGGGTAAGCATCCGAAGTTATTTCTACTTTCTGCCCCTGTTTTACATTAAAAATATCATTTTCAGAAACATTTAATTTTACTTTTACTTTTGAAATATCTACAATATTTGCTACTAAAGTTGGTTGAGGAGCACCTTGAACCATCGAACCTAAATCAACGTATTTTGCAGTTATGTAGCCCGAAATTGGAGTTTTAATTTTTGTATCTTCTAATTGTCTTTTAGCAACAATATATTGAGTTTCAGCATTTACAAATGCAAGTTTTGACAAATCTAATTGAGATTCAGTTAAGGATTTTTGTTCGAAAAGCTCTTTTGATCTATCATAATCCTTTTTCGCCTTTTCGTAATTTGCTTCAGCATTTTTAAATGCAGCTTGTTTTAGTTCATCATCAACTTGAAATAAAACCGACCCTGCTTTTTTGTAATCACCAACTTTTGTATAAACTGCGGTAATTTTTCCAGCTGTTTCAGAAATTATATTTACATCATTATTAGCAAAAACAATTCCAACAAGACTTAATGTATTTGTAAGATTTTTCTTTTCTGCTTTCGCGACACTGACATAATAAATTTCTTTTATTCCACCAGCCGAATAAGAAGACAATTTTTGCTTATTCATAAATAACACTAAAATTATTGCAGCAAAAATTCCAGACACTAATAAAACTAATTTCATTTTTTTCATTTATTTCTCCAAAATTATTTACCAATTGATTTATCTAATTTTGCTTTAGCCAACTGAAAATCAACCAAAGCGGAAGTATAGTTTGTTTTTGCTGAAAGAAGTGAAACTTCAGCATCTATTAAATCTGAGCTTAGAACTAGTCCATTTTTAAATTTCTGTGTTGTAATTCGCTCATTTTCTTCAGCTTGCTCAACAGCAAGTTTTGTTATTTCAATTTTTTGTTTTGCTTGATTAAAATTGAAAAAATTTTGAGTTACTTCTAAGGTAATAGCTTCTTTTGTAACTCCGACTGCATCAATTGCTTGCGACAGATTTGCTTCTGCTTGTTCAGTTTGATAAGATGTTGAAAACCAATTCCAAAGTTCCATCGAAACCATAATTCCAGCATCCCAAGTGTCGTTAAATTTATCTTGAGAAGGAAATATTCTTTGATTTGGACGATTGTAGTAATAATTTCCATACAAACTAATTTCGGGATACCATCTCGATTTTGCCATTGTAACCGAAGATTCGCCAGCATGTTTTCGGAATTCCGATGCTTTAATTTCTCCACGACTTTCAAATGCTGATTCTAATAAGGTATTCAACTCTAAATTAGATTCAAAAATTGAATTATCCGATACATTTTGGCTCAATTCAATTTCAGTTGAAAGTGGATTTCCCAATATATTATTTAAGTTTATTTGTGAAAACTGAACACCATTTTGTGCTTCAAGTTGTTTTAATTTAAGATCTGAAAGTTGAACCTTTAGTTTTAATAAATCATTATTCGTCATTAATCCTTGAGAATAGAAATTATTTGCATCTTTTAAATGTGCTTCCATTTGTAACACAAGTTGGTCAATTACTTTTTTCATTTCATTCGCTTTAAAAAATGTCCAATAAGCATTTTTTATGTTATAAATTGTTTCCAACTCATCTTTTGAATATTCAGCCTCAGAAGATTTTAGTTGAAATTCAGCCAATTCGCTAGCACTTTGAAGTTTAAAACCCATAAATAACGGTTGAGCAACAGATAATTTTAATTGATAATTATTCAATATTGATGGTGAAAGCACAAACGGACCCGATGGCATCATTATTACAAAAGGCTCAATTTCACTTAATCTCGAATAAATTCCTGTAAATTTTACAGAAGGAAGTCTGCTTGCGTTTACTTCATTCAAACGAGCTGAGTTTACTTTTACTTTCATCTGTGAAATGTGAAGTAATTTGCTGTTCTTTAGCCCAATTTCAACCGCATCATCAACCGAAATAATAATCTTGTTCTGCGGGAAATAACTTACCGACAACAACAAAACAAGTAATAGAGTAAATTTTATCTTCTTTTTTATCATAGATTAATCCTTATTTTTTCAATTTCAAAATTGTTAAATTTAGTTCTTCCTTCTTCAGTTAGAATCCCTTCAAAAATGATGTTTACAAGCGTATTGTAAACTTGTTCTGCTGAAAGTGGTAATTCTGAAAGAATGCTCGGTGTTAAAAGATTCTGAAGTGAAAAAACATAAACCAATACGACAATATTTTTATTTATTGATTCTCTAAAAATTCCGTGTTTAATTCCTTCTTCAACTAATATTGAGAATTTTTCCCAAGCTTTTTTCTGCATATAAACCTGAATTTTCTTCCACATTTGCGGATGATGACTTTCCAAATCTTGCATTAACGGACCTTTTAATTTTGCAACATGCTGCGAAACATGAGCAAGTATCGATTTTACTTTTTCCACGTAACCAATTTCATTGTTATTGAATAGCTGTTCAATATAAATATCATTTTGGCAAGTAAATGAAGTATAAATTGATTCGAATAGATTTTCCTTGTTCGAGAAATATTTATACAACGTTTTTTTGCTTATTCCAGCATTATTTGCAATTTCCCCCATTGTAACTTTTGAATATCCATTTTGCAGGAAAAAATCCAGCGATTTCTGAAGTATTTTATTTCTTATTTCTTTTTCTGTCTGCATTTATTTTTTTTATTTTTTAATTGTTAGACTAACTTAATTCACAAAAGTTACAAATAATGTAAAATTTGTTTACTTAATTTATCGATAATTAAATTATTTCCAAGAAAATATTTTTATAAGAACTCATTTATTTGATAAAATACTTTCCAAATGCTTTGACTGAACATCTCACAAATTGTTCAAATTAAGCTAAATTTTAATGGAAGTGTTAAATTGGGTAAAATAACCCGACAATTAACCATATTCAATTTTTAAAAAGGGCAGTATTATTTTATTAAGGGAAAAGTTAGCGAATCAGTTGAAATTAAAGTTCTCATTTGAAAAATATTTAAACAGAGCCAACTACTCTTTTTGTTAGATTTTTAATTTTTTGATTTTGAAATTTGAGGAATTTGAGAAGTTTTATTTAAGCAGTGTCATTTTTTTTGTGATGGAATTTCCAGCAATTTGCAATGTATAAAAATAAACGCCGCTCGCAAGAACACTTCCCTTTCCATCCGAATTTTCTGCATCAAACACAACTTCATAAAAGCCATTTGGAAGTGATTGATTTATTAATTCTGCAATTTGTTGCCCAAGTGTGTTATAAACAACCAATCTAACATTTTTTGTAGCATCTACATTTTTTGGAATTGAAAACTTAATCTTAGTTATTGGATTGAACGGATTTGGATAATTTTGAAACAACTGAAAATCATCAGCTATTTCAGAATTATCTTCCAAATCAGTAATTGTAATCAATTCAAACCAATTAATGTTAAAACCACCTGAAGTTGCTAATAATTTTATAGTTTGCTCGCCTTTTGTAAGATTTGCAACACCAGAAATAGTTGTCCAATTTTGCCATCCACCAGTTGAATTTATTGTTTTAGAAAAAAGCGTATTTCCATTTGATTGAAACTGTACATTTCCACCACCATTTAGACTCGCTACACGAAGATTTACAAAAAAAGTTCCCGCGTGTTGAACATCTGATTCATATTCCAACCAATCACCAGAATCAATCCAACCGACATTCATTCCGCCACCAATATCGGTTGTCGCTTCAGTTTGAATGCCGAACATATCAGAGAAATGTTCGGCTTCAACCTTACCTGGTAAAATATTTATACCAGCAATGTAATTCAAATAGTTAATTATTTCGAAATTTGAGAAAAAGTCAACAATTCCACCATCGGCAGATTTTAGATTCCCAGATTGATACGAAATTGTTGCAACATCTCCTTTGTTTATTCTTTCAGATAAAGTAAGAACAATAACATTTTCATTCACTTCAGAAACTGCAAAACTTGAAACGCCGACTTGAGTTGTTCCATTTTTAATCAATTGAAAAACTGCATTTGTATTTTCACTATTTACCATTGATTTATTGAATGATAATTCAACGTGCATACCATCTTCTGTAACTAATGCGGATTGTAATATTGGATTTGAACCAACTTCGGAATTTGCGAGTGAATTAATTCCAAAATTATATGGGAAAAGAGGTTCGTAATTTGCGTCTCCGTAGTTTATAGGAATTTGCGACATCGATTTTGCCCAACTAACTGGCAAAATACCTTTTGGTTGAAAATCGCCAAACAACACTTCCGCGATTCCATCACCTTCTGTCCCAGGCAACCAAGCCGCAATAAATACATCAGAATTGTGAAGAGCTGGATTAATCAACATTGGGCGGCCAGAAATTAGGATTGTAATAACAGGAATTCCCATATTTTTTAATTTTCTTACCATTTCAATTTGTGGCGATTCAAGTTCAAGATTTTCTCTATCTCCATACATTTCAGCATAAGGTTGTTCGCCAATAACAACAATTGCATAATCAGCATCAGTTTGGGTAAAATTTACATCTTCAGAAAAAACATATTCGTTAGAAACTGCCACTTTTTGCAATCCTTCAAGAATTGTGGTTCCTTCAGTAACTTCACCACTTTCACCTTGCCATTGAACTGTCCAACCACCACATTGCAAACCAATATTATTGGCGTGTTCACCAATTACAAGTATTTTTGAACCAGATTTTGGAAGTGGAAGAACATTATCATTCTTTTTAAGCATAACAAGTGATTCTCGAACAGCTTGTCTCGCTACATTTCGGTGTTCTGTTTTCCCAACTTCAGCTAGTAATGCTCTATCCGAATATGGATTTTCAAACAAGCCAAGTCTAAATTTTACTAAAAGAATTCTGCTAACAGCATCATCAATTCTTTCCATTGAAATTTCATTATTTGCAATTGCCAATTTCAGTTCAGTAATAAATGTTTGGTATTCATTCGGAACCATAATCATATCAACGCCAGCGTTAATTGCCTCAACAACATCTGAATGATAATCGCCTGGCAATTGGTCAATTCCACCCCAATCTGAAACAACAAATCCTTCAAAACCCAATTCATTCTTCAATACATCTGTAAGAAGATAATGATTCCCGTGCATTTTTTGTCCGTTCCAACTACTGTAGGAAGCCATAATTGTTTGAACATTGTTTTCAATTGCTTCAATATAACCTGGAAGATGAATTGCTCTTAACTCTGCTTCGGTTACTTCTGTATTTCCTTGATCTATTCCATTCGTCGTACCACCATCGCCCATATAATGTTTAGCACAAGCGGCAATGCTTGTTGGCGAGTTTAATGAATCATTTTGAAAACCAGAAACGTAAACTCCAGCAAACATTTGTGCTAATTCGGGCGTTTCGCCATATCCTTCGTAAGTTCTTCCCCATCGTTCATTTCTTGGAACAGCAACACACGGTGCAAATGTCCAATCAATGCCCGTTGCTGCAATTTCTTTAGCTGTAATTTTTGCGATTTCTCTTGCTAATGAAGGATTTCTTGTAGCTCCAATTCCAATATTGTGAGGGAAAATTGTTGCTCCAACAACATTACTATGCCCGTGAACAGCATCAACACCATAAATTAATGGGATTTTTAATCTTGTTTGCATAGCTTTCGTTTGAAATGAATCATACAAATTTGCCCAATCGAGCGGTGAGTTTCCGCTTGATGGATCAGAACCGCCACCACTTAAAATTGAACCAAGAAATAATGTTGTAACATCATTTAAATTTTGAACCGCTGCGTGATCGGGCTGTGTCATTTGTCCAATTTTTTCATCAAGTGTCATTCTCGGGAGTAAATCATTCAACCTATCTTGTGGAGAAAGATTTGGGTCAAGATACGGTGGAGTTTGAGAAAATATTTCTGTAATACTAATAAATAATATTATTTGAAGAAGGAAAAGAAATTTGGATTTTATCATAAAATCACCTGTTATTTGGTTTTACAATTAATTGTTGGTGAAGTAAAAATATAAAGATGCTCAATAACAACAAACTTAATTTTTATAATTTGTCATAAATTTAAGAACATCTTTTATGTTAAATGTATAATATTACACACTACAAACACATAATTATATGAAATTTAAGCGCAAATTTATATTTAAAAATATTTGGCTATTATTAAACATTTTTTCTTGTTATTTTAAGATTCTTTCGTATTTTTCGTCCCCTCAAACCCTTCTTTACATATCTGCAAGAACAGCCTGAAATTCTTTCGGGCTGTTCTTTTAAACTAAAAATCTTACATAATTAGTAAAGTCATGAATTGTATAAATACACAATACTTTTTATAATCCGATCTTAATCAATTTAGACTATAGTTGTTTTTCCTAATTTTAATAATGATTCATCAAAATTCTGACTACGCACATATTTTTCTAATTCTGTAGGTTCGGCTACTCTTTCAATGCAATTTTGAATTGGGCAAGTTTCACAATTATCCGAAACAACTCGGCTTTCGATATTTTCATCATTCCAGAATTTGATTATACTTTTACTTTTTTCGTTCAACAAAATCCCAATTGTAACGCTATAAACCACATCTTTCGAAAGTCGGCGATGTTTTGCAAGTGAAATGTTTATGTATTGATTTTGCGAATTATGAAAAGTTGATTTCAGCGATTTCGACAAATAGTTGTTAAAATCAATATTTTCACGGACTTTGGCTTTCATTTCATCTAAGATTTGTATTGAAACCCAGCGTCTGCAAAAATGAAATTCGTGTTTATTTCCACCAGGATTTTGTTCAGTATTTAATCTTAATTCTTTTGTTAGATAAAAATTATCAGAATTGATGTTACTATTAAATCTTAGATAGAAAAATTGATTAATTCCAAAATATTTAGGTAAAAGATTTGTAATACGTTGAAATATCATTTCTGGAGTTGCATGAAAATAATTTGGTAATTCCAATAAAAATTCAGGCTGAAAAGTTGGGTTTTTAAAAAAATCAGTCAATTTTTGAAGAAATATTTCTTTGGGAAGTAAAAGAGCATTTGCAAAATATGAAGCATAAAAATTATTTAAAAGATGATCAAAAGTTTCTAAAGCTTTTTCAGCGTGTAAATTACTTCTCTCATTAATTTTCAGATAATTGAAAGCAATTTCTTTTGCAATAATAAAGGCTTTTTGCTTTTCAGAAAGAATATTGTTAAGGAAAAGCGATTTTGTCTCTGGAAAATAAGCAGCTCGTAAAGTTTGCAATTCTGAATAATCATTCAATTTATTCTCATCAATTTTATATTGAAACTGATTTTTTAATTGCTCTGATAATCTTGAATAACTCAAAATTGAGTTTTTATCAACACCAATTTCAAGCCGAAAAGTATCAACAGCAGTTTCAATTTCTTCAAAATAATCTTCGTAAAATTCCTTAAATGTACGCAAAGCATTTTTACTAAAATTATTTTGGGATGATTCTGAACCACGAGCCGAATCGATAAATGCCAAAATTAAAGCTCCAATTGGCGCCGAAGCAGAAGCCATTGTTGTAATTAACTTGTTTATGTCTATTCCATAATGATGTAAAGGTAAAATTTTCAATAAGTTAGATTCTAAAAGTTCACTTATTGGTTTTAGATTTTTGGTGAGTTTTAATGAAATTAAATCTTCATAATTAATTTCGAGTGCATTTGCGAGAGCTTGAAGTTTATCAATTTTAGGGAATTTCTTTCCGCTTTCTATTTCATTTATGTATGAAACGGAAAGTTTGCTTATTCTGGAAAGTTCAATTAACGACAATCCTTTTTCTTGTCGAAAGTTTTTAAGCTTTAACCCAAGAATTAATTTTATATGTTCATCAGTAAGTTGCATAATTTTTATTTCTTTTTAAGTAAAATTAACGAAAATTTAATATTTAGCAAATTTTCACGTTTAGCGAAATTTCGCTTGCATTTTGAAATAAGTTATTTTATTTTTTCGCACCAAAATTTGGAATTGATAATAATTATTCCACAATAAAATATAAGATGCTTATGAAAAAAGTACTTAAAAACAGATTATTTGATATTCTTGAATATCAAAAAACTCATTATCCAAGAGAAGATGCTCTTTGCGACAAAAAATATGGGGTCTGGAGAAAATTCAGTACCGACCAAATTATTGAAAACGCCGACAAAGTTAGTCTCGGGTTAATGAAACTTGGTTACAAAAAAGGAGAGAGAATCGCCATTATTTCTTACAATAGAACAGAATGGACGATGACAGATTTGGGAATTTTACAAATGGGTGGAATTGACGTTCCGATGTATCCAAATATGAGTGAAGATGACTACGAATATATTTTTAACGATGCCGAAGTTAGAGCCGTATTCGTAGAAAATCAAGAATTACTCGATAAAGTACAGCGAATTTTACCAAAAACTCCAAGCGTTCGTGAAATTTTTTCCTTCGAAAAATTACCAAATTCAAAACATTGGACAGATGTTCAAAATAATGCTGATGAAAGTTTACGAGATGAATTTAACGAAGTTAAAAATTCAATCGATGAATTTGATTTAGCTACAATTATTTACACTTCTGGGACAACTGGCGTTCCAAAAGGTGTTTTACTTTCTCATTCAAATATTTTGAGTAACGTTTTGCAAGTACAGCAAGTAGAACCGCACAACAACACACATACCATGTTTAGTTTTCTTCCAATCTGTCACATTTTTGAAAGAACTGCAGTCTATTTTTATCTTTTTGTTGGCGGAGCAATTTATTTTGCTGAAAGCATTGATATGCTTGGTGAAAATATTAAAGAAGTAAAACCACACTTTTTTACAACAGTTCCACGAGTTCTCGAAAAAATCTATGATAAAATCATGCAAAAAGGTCGAGAATTAACCGGAGCTAAAAAAGCTATTTTTGGTTGGTCCGTAAATTTAGGCGATAAATATCATCCACAAGGAAAGAATAACTTTCTTTACAATTTTCAATTAGCGATTGCCAGGAAACTCGTTTTTTCTAAATGGCAAGAAGCACTCGGTGGAAATGTTCAAGGCGTAATTTCTGGTGCCGCAGCTTTGCAACCAAGACTTGGTAGAATATTTTGCGCAGCTGGAATTCCAGTAAGAAGTGGCTACGGTTTGACAGAAACATCTCCAGTTTTAGCTTGCAATCGTTTTAACAAAGATGATTGGTACATTGGAACAGTCGGAATTCCCCTTCCTGAAGTTGAAATTAAAATAGACGAAAATGGTGAAATTCTTGCAAAAGGTCCGAATGTTACAAAAGGTTATTACAATAAACCAGAAGATACCGCATCTGCAATTGATGAAGAAGGTTGGTTTCATACTGGTGATATTGGAGAATGGGTTGATGGAAAATTCCTGAAAATTACGGACAGATTAAAAGAAGTATTTAAAACATCTGGTGGAAAATTTGTTGCTCCGTTGCCAATCGAAAATAAAATGAAAGAATCACTTTTCATCGAACAAATTATGATTGTTGGCGAAAACAAAAATTTTGTTTCTGCAGTAATCTACCCAGATTTTAATTTTATCGAAAAATGGTGCAAAAAGAAATGTGCAAATCTTGGAAACAGAACTCAAATGCTCGATTCTCCAATTCTAAAAGATAGAATTTGGGAAGATATTAACGCATTTAACCAAAAATTTGGGAAAGTTCGACAAGTGAAAAAATTTGTACTTGTTGGAGATGAATGGACAGTTGAAAGCGGCGAATTAACACCAACTCTGAAATTAAAACGCAGAGTAATTCTAAAAAAATATGCACACTTGATAGAAAAAATGTATCAAGAAGAAAATAAATCACATTATTAATAAAGAGTAATATTATGAATAAAATTATTAAAGAAGTTGCAGTTTTGGGTTCTGGAGTAATGGGTTCAAGAATAGCGGCACATTTTGCAAATATTGGTTGCAAAGCGTATCTGCTTGATATTGTTCCAAAAGAATTATCAGAAACCGAAAAAGCAAAAGGCTTAACTTTACAAGATAAAGTAGTTAGAAACAGGATTGCTAATGAAAATCTTGCATTAATTCAAAAACAAAATCCCGCTTCACTTTATCACAAATCATTCGCAAGCAGAATTATCACAGGCAATTTTGAAGATGATATGAATGTTGTTGGGAAAGTAGATTGGATAATTGAAGCAGTTGTTGAAAATTTAAATATAAAAAAGATTGTGTTTGAGAATGTTGAAAAATTCAGAAAAGCTGGGACTTTGGTAACAACAAACACATCTGGAATTCCAATAAATTCAATGCTCGAAGGTCGTTCTGAAGATTTTCGAAAGTATTTCTGTGGTGCTCACTTTTTTAATCCCCCAAGATATTTACAACTTTTGGAAGTAATTCCATCAAAGGAAACTTTGCCAGAAGTTGTAAATTTTTTGATGAAATATGGTGATCTTTATCTCGGAAAAACTACTGTTCTTGCAAAAGATACTCCCGCTTTTATTGCAAACAGAATTGGTGTTTATAGTATGATGTCAGTTCTAAAATATAAATCAGAAATGAAATTGACTATAAAAGAAGTTGATACGCTTACTGGACCAATTACTGGAAAGCCAAAATCAGCAACATTTCGCACGGCAGATGTTGTCGGATTGGACACTTTTGTAAAAGTTGCTACTAATATTTATAACGATTGCCCAAATGATGAAGAACGCGAAATTTTCCAAGTCCCAGAATATGTTCAAAAAATGGTTGCAAATGGTTGGCTTGGCGATAAAACGAAGCAAGGTTTTTACAAGAAAACCAAAGATGCAAATGGGAAGAAAGATATTCACGAATTGAACACAGACACATTAGAATATCAACCAAGCGAAAAAGTGAAATTTGCATCAATCACGGCAGCAAAACCAGTGGACGATTTGAAAGAAAGATTGAAAATGTTGCACTATTCTCAAGATAAATCTGGTGAATTTTTACGAAAAACAACTTTTTCAATTTTCAAATATGCTTCAAACAGACTTCCAGAAATTTCAGATGAACTTTACAAAATTGATGACGGAATGAAAGCTGGCTTTGGTTGGGAACTTGGTCCATTCGAAATTTGGGACGCCGTTGGAGTTGGAAAATCTGTTGAGTTAATGAAACAAATGCAAATGCAACCAGCTGATTGGGTTTTGGAAATGCTTTCAGCGGGAAATAAATCTTTCTACAAAGTGGAAAATGGAACAAGAAAATACTACGATATTCCATCAAAATCATACAAAGAAATTACGACAAAAAAGGATTTTATCATTCTTGATAACCTACGCGGAAATTCTCCAGTTTGGTCCAATTCAGGAACAGTACTTCACGATTTGGGCGATGGGATTTTGAATCTCGAATTCCGAACTAAAATGAATTCAATTGGAAGCGAAGTTTTGCAAGGAATAATAAAATCTATAGAAATTGCCGAAAATGATGGATGGAAAGGTTTAGTGATTGCAAACAACGGACAACATTTTTCAGCTGGTGCAAACTTAGCAATGATGTTTATGCTTGCAACTGAACAAGAATTTGATGAAATCGATATGGCTGTTCGAATGTTTCAAAAAGCCACAATGCGAGTCCGCTATTCAGCAATTCCTGTTGTAGTTGCTCCGCATAGTTTAACACTTGGCGGAGGTTGCGAAGTTGCGCTTCACGCTGATTCAGTTCAAGCTGCAGCCGAAACATATATTGGTTTGGTTGAAGTTGGCGTTGGGATTATTCCCGCTGGTGGCGGAACAAAAGAAATGACTTTGCGAGCTTCTGACACATATATTGAAGGTGGAATTGAATTACCAGAACTTCAGCGAAGATTTTTGAATATCGCAATGGCAAAAGTTTCCACTTCGGCTCGTGAAGCATTTGATTTGGGAATTTTCCGTCACGGTTTTGATAATTACACTTTGAACAAAGACAGATTGATTTTGAACGCAAAAAATCAAGCATTACTACTTGCAAATAAAGGCTACACAAAACCAATCGAAAGAGAAGATGTAAAAGTTCTAGGAAGAAGTGCCCTCGGAGCTTTAATGCTTGGAGCTTATTCATTCAAAGTTGGGAATTACATTTCTGAACACGATAAAAAAATTGCCGAAAAACTTGCTTACGTTATGTGTGGTGGCGACTTATCAGAAGGAACACTGGTTTCAGAACAATATTTACTCGACTTGGAACGCGAAGCATTTTTAAGTCTGATAGGCGAAAGAAAAACTCAAGAAAGAATTCAAAGTATTCTAACAAGTGGAAAACCACTAAGAAATTAAAAATCAATTTTAAGAGATAAATTATGAAAGAAGCATATATTGTTGCTGGATTTAGAACAGCAATTGGAAAATCAAAAAAAGGTGGATTTCGGTTTTATCGTCCAGATGATTTGGCGGCAGATGTTATAAAATATCTTGTTCAAACCGTTCCACAACTCGACACAACAAGAATTGACGATATCATTGTTGGAAATGCCTTCCCAGAAGCTGAACAAGGTTTACAAGTTGGAAGAATGATTGCACTAAAAGCACTTGGAATTGAAGTTTCTGGACAAACAGTAAACCGTTTTTGCGGTTCAGGTTTGGAAAGTATTGCAACAGCCGTTGCTAAAATCAAATCGGGAATGGCAAATTGCATAATTGCTGGCGGAACAGAATCGATGTCGATGGTTCCGATGACAGGCTGGAAACTTGCCCCAAATTATGAAATTGCAATCAAAAATCCCGAATATTATATGGGAATGGGATTAACAGCTGAAGAAATAGCGAAAGATTATCAAATATCACGCGAAGACCAAGACGAATTTTCATATCAATCGCATAAGAAAGCCATAAATGCAATTAAAAATGGATATTTCAAAAGTCAAATTGTGCCAATCGAAGTAAATCATATTTATTACGAAAACGGCAAAAAGAAATCAAAGAAATATGTTGTTGACACAGACGAAGGACCAAGAGCTGATACTACAATCGAAGCACTTGCAAAACTTAAACCAGCATTCTCAACAAACGGAAGTGTAACTGCTGGAAATTCATCGCAAACATCGGATGGAGCAGCTTTTGTTTTGGTCTTATCTGAAGAAATGATGAAAGAATTAAATCTTAAACCAATTGCAAGAATGGTTTCTTATGCTGCTGCTGGAGTTGACCCGCGAGTAATGGGAATTGGTCCGACAAAAGCAATTCCAAAAGCACTTAAACAAGCAGGTTTATCAATTAATGATATGGATTTAATTGAATTAAACGAAGCATTTGCGGTTCAGTCGCTCGCTGTAATTCGCACTTTGGATTTGAACACTGAAATAATAAACGTAAACGGTGGAGCAATTGCACTTGGTCATCCACTTGGTTGCACTGGAGCAAAACTTACAGTTCAAATCTTAAATGAACTACAAAGAAGAAACAAAAAATATGGAATGGTAACTGCTTGTGTCGGTGGTGGACAAGGAGTTGCTGGAATTTATGAAATGATAAATTAGAATAAGGAAAAATTAAATGTCAGAATTAAATAAATCATTAAAAGGTGGAGAATTTGTAACAAAAGCAACAAATCCACAAACAGTTTTTATTCCTGAAGATATTACAGAAGAGCAAAAATTAATGGCTGAAACAACTTTAGATTTCATAGAAAAGGAAGTTGTGCCAAATTTGAATGATATTGATAAACAAAAACCAGGTTTGATTCTAAGTTTACTCGAAAAGGCGGGCGAACTCGGTTTGCTTGGCGCAGCTGTTCCTGAAGAATACGAAGGATTAGGAGAAAGTTTCAACACAAACTCTATAATCTCAATGTCGATGGGAGCAAGCCATTCTTTCGGAGTTGCTTTTGCTGCACATACTGGAATTGGGACTTTGCCAATTTTATATTATGGAACAGAAGAACAAAAGAAAAAATATCTTCCAAAATTAGCTTCGGGCGAACTAAAAGCCGCTTATTGTTTAACCGAGCCAACTTCAGGTTCTGATGCACTTTCTGCAAAAACGACAGCAGTTCTTTCAGAAGATGGAACACATTATGTGCTAAATGGTCAAAAAATGTGGATTACAAACGGCGGTTTCGCTGATATTTTAATCACATTTGCCAAAGTTGATGGAGATAAATTCACTGGATTTATCATTCCAACCAATTCTGAAGGTTTTCAGGCTGGCGAAGAAGAAAATAAAATGGGTATAAAAGGTTCATCAACACGAGCTTTATTTTTAGATAATGTAAAAGTTCCAGTTGAAAATGTGCTTGGTGAAATTGGAAAAGGTCATTATATCGCTTTCAACGTTTTGAATGTTGGACGTTACAAACTTGGTGCAATGACAACAGGTGGAGCAAAACATTACATTGACGTTGCAGTAAATTATGCAAATGAAAGAAAGCAATTTGGGAGAGAAATTTCATCTTTTGGAGCAATCAAACATAAACTTGCCGAAATGGCAATTCGAACTTTTGTAGCCGAAGCCTCAACTTTGAGAACAAGTGGTTTGATAAACGATAAAATTGCTGAATTGCAAGGACAAGGAAAAACTTACAGCGAAGCAATGATTGATGCAGCTGAAGAATATGCAATCGAATCTTCAATAATGAAAATATTCGGTTCTGAAGTTCTTGATTATGTTGTAGATGAACTAGTTCAAATACACGGTGGTTATGGCTATTCGGAAGAATATCCCGCAGCAAGAGCTTATCGTGATTCAAGAATTAATAGAATTTTTGAAGGGACAAATGAAATTAATAGGCTTTTAGTAATTGATATGCTCGTAAAACGTTCGATGAAAGGAAGAATTGATTTGCTCGGACCAGCAATGGCAATTCAAAAAGAATTAATGTCAATTCCAGAATTTGGGGAAAAACCAACTGGATTGCTTGAACTTGAAATGCAATCAATTGCTCAAGCCAAGAAAGCAGTGTTGATGATTGCTGGTTCTGCTGTTCAAAAATTTATGCAAAAACTTGGCAACGAACAAGAAATAATAATGTACTTAACTGATATGATAATTGATATTTATACCGCCGAATCAGCATTATTAAGAACGTTAAAAGTAGCACAAGTTGGCACTAAGAATTTAGAATTCTACGAAAAAATGTGCAAAGTTTATCTTCGTGATGCTTTAGATAGAATTAACACAAACGGTAGAAACGCAATTTCAGCTTTTGCTGAAGATGACGAATTGAAATTATTGATGCTTGGAATGAAGAGATTTACAAAACTCGATCCTGTAAATTCGGTAGCAATTCGTCGTGAAATAGCAAACAAAATGATTGAAGAAAATAAGTATGTTTATTAAACAAATTAAACCTCGAAGGTACTTGTTCCTTCGAGGTTGGTTTTTTAGATGAATAAACCACGCAATTTTTTCAAAAACTCTTTCCATCATCTTTACAATAAAAGTGTATATAATGATATTTTCATTGAAGATAAAGATTATATCTATTTATTACAAAAAATGAAAAAATATAAAGTGATGAAAAATATCAAGATTATTGCTTATTGTTTGATGCCTAATCATTACCACTTTTTTTTACAACAATTAGAAGAACAACCAACAATTTCAGAATTTATATCGTTGACATTTAATTCATATACAAAATATTTTAATACCAAATATCAAAAAAATGGAACTCTTTTTGAGTCCAAATTCAAAAGTAAAGAAATTCAAAATCCGACACATTTTATTTGGCTTATTAGATATATCTTGAAAAATCCAGAAAAAGCAAAATTAGTTCAGCATTATTCAGAGTGGAAATTTAGTAATGCAAGAGATTTGCTTCATTTAAGAAATGGAAACTTGGCTGACAATAAATTTATCGAAAATATTTTTCAAGATAAAAATGAAATGCTCGAATTTCTGGAAAATCTGAACGAATTAGAAGACTCAAATATTTTATTTTATTAATCTAACCTTCGAGGAGCAAGCACCTCGAAGGTTTATTATATTTAGAGAAAAAAAATGATTATTCAAAAAATGATGAAAGAAAATTCGTTACAAGGAAAAACAATACTTGTAACTGGTGGTGGAACAGGGTTGGGAAAATCAATGGCAACATATTTTTCTGAACTTGGAGCAAATGTGATAATTTCAAGCAGAAAAATGGAGGTTTTGCAACAATCTGCAATTGAAATTTCTTCACAAACTGGAAATGAAGTTTTCCCAATTTCTGTTGATATTTCCGATCATCATTCAGTTGATAATCTGCTCAAAGAATCACTTGCAAAATTTAGCAAAGTTGATGTTTTGCTGAATAATGCTGCTGCAAATTTTATAAGTCCAACAGAAAGACTTTCCCCACGAGCATTTGATAAAATTGTTGATATTGTTTTAAAAGGAACATATTACTCAACTTTAGCTTTCGGTAAATATTGGATAAAAGAGAAAATTGAAGGAAATATTCTGAATATTATTACAACTTACGCTTGGACTGGCTCTGGTTATGTTGTTCCGTCAGCTGTTTCAAAAGGTGGAATTTTAGCTTTAACTCGCTCGCTTGCAGTTGAATGGGCAAAATATGGAATTCGGCTAAATGCAATCGCTCCTGGTCCATTTCCTACAAAAGGTGCTTGGGAAAGATTAGTGCCTGGCAATTTAGCAAGCAAAATCAATTTAGCGGACAAAGTTCCATTAAAACGAACTGGAGAACATCAAGAATTGGCTAATCTTGCAGCATTTTTAATTTCAGATTTCGCAGCTTACATTACTGGTGAAGTTGTAACTATTGATGGCGGCGAATGGCTAAAAGGGGCTGGACAATTCAATTTTTTAGATTTTATTCAACCAGAAATGTGGGACGAAATTGAACAAAATATCAGAAAATCAAATAAGAATAATTGAAGCAAAAACCTATTTACCAATTATCGAATTGTTGAATCGTTTGATCGCGAGTTTACAATTTACTAATTTCTCATCACCGTTTACTGATTACTGATTTAGAATTTCAAATCTATTTCCCCGACATACTTTCAGGCATTAGAACTGCAACTACTTTCCCTTTTGCTGTTATAATTCCATTTGCGGAAACTAAAATTTCAGTTACAACCTTCTTCCCTTTAACTTCCACAACTTTGCCGCGTAGTTCAAGTTCAATTCCAAGTGGCGTAGGTTTCAAATAATCAACTTCAAGATGTGCAGTAACGAACCGAAAGGCTGGCAAAGAATCGTAATTGCGATTTTCATTTTTGTATGAAATTATTGCCGCAGTTCCAGTTCCGTGACAATCGATAAGCGAAGCAATTAAACCACCATAAACAAATCCAGGAATTGCAGTATGAAATTCTTTAGGCATAAAATAAGCAACTGTTTCTTCGCCATCTAAAAAACTTTTGATTTGATGTCCGTGTTCGTTTAACTTTCCACAGCCATAACAATGAGCAACATCATCTGGATAAAAATCTTGAACAGCTAAATTTTTGTATTCTATCATAAACTTACCAATTTGTATTTTGCGTACAAAATTAAACAAAATTTTAATTGGAGATAATTTGAATAAAATAAAAGTAGTAGTATCCGATTTAGGAAATGTGTTAATTCCTTTTGATTATAACATAATAATCCAAAAATTGAATAAAATTGACATAAATCTTGGAGAATTCTTCTATGCAAACTACAAGCAGAATTATGAAATACATCGCAAATTCGAGAAAGGAAAACTCACAGAAGAAGAATTTTGGGCTTATATTCAAAAATGGACAAAAAATCTAATTTCTTTTGATGAATTTGCAGAAATATATTCCAACATTTTCACGTTGAACGAAGAATTAATTTCATACTTGCCAGAAATTAAAAGCAAATTCCAACTCGTTTTGCTTTCGAACACAAACTCAATTCACCAAAGATTTGGTTGGGCGAAATACGATTTTTTACAATATTTCGATAAATTAATTCTTTCGCACGAAGTTGGATTTGCTAAACCTGAAGTTGGAATTTACCAATCCGTTATGAATTTCACACAAGAACTACCAGAAACGCACCTTTTTATTGATGATATTTTGGAATATTGCCAAGCAGCTGAAAATATTGGGTGGAAAACAATCCAAGTTAAGAATCAATCACAAATTATTTCTGACTTAAAATTATCTAAAATAATTAAAATTTGATTTTTGGAATATTGCTTAATTCAACTCATTTTAGCTAGAACAATCTCTCATTTTAAGAGGAAACCGTGGGAAAATATTATCAGCAAGTCTCTACTTGTATTGTCCTTAATTACACTTTTGTATCGTCTTGAAATAGTTTGACTTTTTTATTCATTTTGAGTCAATAAATTTCATGATGATACACATTAGATTTTATTAAGCAATTATTTCTTTTCTGCCCAAAACTATATATGTTTTAATTCCTAGAATTATTGATAGTAAAAATAATAGCGTTGAAATAACCGCGAGAACGTAATTGCTAAGTATTAAATTCTGATAAATCAGCATTCCAAGAGCAGTTAACGTAACCGAAAACATAAACAGCATAGGAATCATAACAAACAATGAATTCTTTTTTATTTTAATAACCCAGGCAGTTAGTGCAAGAAGAGCAATTGCGGCTAGAAGCTGATTCGCACTACCGAATACAGGCCATATAGACATTGTCTGTCCGCTGAATGTGAATGCTGCTCCGAAAGCAACAGTTATTGCAGTTGCAACAAATCTGTTTTTTAAAATACTGTTATTATTTTCTTTCCCTTCTTCCTCTATTTCAAAATATTCCTGAAACATAAATCTTGCCAATCGTGTTGCTGTATCTAAGGAAGTCAAAGCAAAAGCTGAAACTGCGAGAGCAGTGAAAGTTTGTCCAATTTCAATGCTTAAATTTATTACCGGAATCGCATGTAGAAATCTTGCTACACCAAGTGAAAAAGCTGCTACCGGTCCTTTATTTACTAGTATATCAATAAATTCCTTATTCATCATTGAAGCAACAGCGGTTAATGATAAAACAGCAACCAGACCTTCAATTAACATTCCGCCATATCCGACAATTTTCCCGTCGGTTTCTTTATCAAGTTGTTTTGCTGTTGTGCCGCTTCCAACTAAAGAATGAAAACCACTTATTGCCCCACATGCAACTGTCACAAACAAAGCAGGGAATAGGTAGCCGACTTTATCGAGTGAAAATGAAGTGTATGCAGGAATGTTTATTGTTGGTGAAAAGAAAAATACTCCAATTAATCCACCTGCAATTAATGCATAAAGAAAAAACGAGTTCAAATAATCTCGTGGTTGTAATAAAATCCAAACAGGAGTTACTGAAGCAATAAAAATGTATGCAAACAAAAATAATTGCCATGTTGTTTTATCTAGTTGCATTGGGAAAAGATTTCCTGCAGGAATAGATAGAAATAATAATATTACACCTACAATTGTAGCAATCCATAATTTTACTTTTAATCTGTAAATTGTCAAACCAAATAATATAGCAAGCAGCATAAATAAAGCTGAAGATGTACCTGAACTAGGAATATTTGTGAAAGTTTCAGCAACAATAATCGTGAATACAGCTATGACAAGAATTAAAGTTGCCCATGCGAAAAGTAGAAATAATTTTTTCCCGCTTAATCCAACATATTGCTGAATAATAAAGCCTATTGATTTACCCTGATGCCTGATTGATGCAATAATGGTTGTATAATCATGCACTCCGCCAAGAAAAATGGAGCCAAAAACAATCCAAAGATAAACAGGAACCCATCCAAAACCTGCTGCGATGACGGGACCTACAATTGGTCCTGCCCCAGCAATCGAAGCAAAATGATGACCAAGTAAAACAGGTGACTTTGCTGGACAATAATCAACTCCATCTGACATTGTATGCGATGGAGTTAAATTTTTATTATCAACATCTAAATGTTTTGATAAAAAACTTCCGTAAAATTTATATGCAATAATGAAAGCCGCTAATCCGAATAAAATTAAAACTATTCCGTTCATTTTTTCTCCGTCAATGTTGAGCGATTTTACTTATTTATTGAGATAGTAAAAATAATTAAATGAAAAAAGATATCATAAGATAGACTCAATTCTTTAATAAAATAAATAAAAATTGAGATAAAAAACCCAATTAGGCAATACTTTGTTAAAATATTACTTTAACCATTTACACAAATTATTTTACAAACTCTTAAAATGAAAAGTCCGCTTTATAGCGGACTTTTATATTAAAAAAATGCAGACTATTGTCTAAATCAAGAACAACCTGTTGTTGCACCACAAGTATTACATTTTAAGCAAGTTCCATTTCTAACCATAGTCATACTACCGCATTCTGGACAAATATCGCCAGTATAACCTTGTTGCCGAGCATTTTCCACACTTCTCTTCTGCTGCAATGAAGATGAATCTAAATTAATAGTTCGAAGTGAAGTTAACGATTCTGATTTATCTAACATCATAACTTTTTCTCTTCTATCTAATTCTTCTTTTTCCAAATTCCCACCAACATAAGTAAATGGAAAATCTTTATCCTTTTCAGCTTCTTCTTTTGAAACATGAGCAAGATCATTTCTCGCTAAATATGAAACAGCAAGTTCTCTAAAAATATAATCAATTACAGATGTTGCCATTTTTATTCGCTTATTTCCCATTACCATTCCACTTGGATCAAATTTTGTGAAGACAAACGCATCAACAAATTCTTCGAGCGGAACTCCGTGTTGCAAACCAAGCGAAACTGCAATTGCAAAACTATTTAACAAACTACGGAAAGCTGCACCTTCTTTTGCCATATCTATAAAAATTTCGCCAAGTTGACCATTTTCGTATTCACCAGTTCTGATGTAAACAGTTTGTCCATTAATTTTTGCTTTTTGAGTATAACCGCCACGTCTATCTGGCAATCTTTTTCTTTTAGCAATATATTTATGAATAATTCTTTCAGCAACTTTTACAATGTCATTTTCTTCAATTGTCTCTTCTTCCGAAACATCTTCATCATACGCAGTATTGAGCGGTTGCGATAATTTTGAACCATCTCGATAAATAGCATTTGCCTTTAAACCTAATTGCCAAGATTTTATATAAGCATCGCTAATATCATCAATTGTTGCTTCATTTGGGAAATTGATAGTTTTTGAAATTGCTCCCGAAACAAATGGCTGTGCTGCTGCCATAATATTTATATGTGCTTCGGGACGAATAAATCTTGTCCCTTTTTTGCCGCATTTATTGGCACAATCAAAAACTGCATAATGTTCATGTTTTAGAAATGGTGAATTTTCTATTGTCATTGTTCCGCATACAAAATCATTAGCAACGGCAATTTCTTCTTTTGTAAATCCTAGCCATTCTAACAAATTAAAGTTAAAATCATTTAATGTTTCTGAAGGTATTTTAAGATTTCTTATAAGAAAATCTTCTCCAATTGTGTATTTGTTGAAAGCAAAACTTAGCTCAAAAACTGTTGGTAAAGAAGAATCAATTTTTTTGATAATTTCGTCCGTAAATCCTTTTACTCGCAATGTTTCTTTATTTATGTACGGACAGCCATCAAGCGATCCTGATCCTTTTGCAAACTTTACAATTTCTTCAATTTGATTGCTATTGTAACCAAGACTTTCTAAAGCTGGTGGAATTGATTGATTTATGATTTTGAAATATCCTCCACCTGCAAGTTTTTTGAATTTAACCAAGGCAAAATCTGGCTCAATACCAGTTGTATCGCAATCCATCAATAAACCAATTGTCCCAGTTGGAGCAATTGCAGTAACTTGAGCGTTTCTAAATCCATATTTTTCACCAAGAAGTACTGCCTGTTCAGAACATTCTCTAGCTTCTTCCAATAAATCAGATGGACAATATTGTGGGTCAATCCCCATTGGTTTTATTGTCAAATGTTCATATTCTTCTTTTGGGACGTTAAATGCAGCTCGTTTATGATTCCTGATAACGCGAAGCATATCTTCTTTGTTTAATTCATATTTTGGGAAAGTTCCAAACTCTTTTGCCATTTCGGCTGATGTTGCATAAGCAGTCATGTGCATTATAGCACTTATTGCCCCAATAATTGCTAACGATTCTTTGCTATCGTAAGGAACTCCTTGTCGCATCAACAAAGCTCCAACATTTGCATAACCCAAACCGAGTGTTCTAAAATCGTAACTTTTTTGAGCCATAATTTTACTTGGAAATTGTGCCATTAAAACGCTGATTTCCAACGTTAATGTCCAAAGTCTTGTTGCATGTTTGAAAGATTTTACATTAAAAGATTTCTTTTTGGCATCGTAAAATTTAACAAGATTTATCGAAGCCAAATTGCAAGCCGTATCATCCAAAAACATGTATTCAGAACATGGATTTGATGCATTAATTTGACCACTTTTCGGCGTTGTATGCCATTCATTAATTGTTGTATGAAATTGTAATCCAGGGTCAGCAGAGCTCCAAGCCGCATAATTTATTTGATCCCATAAATCACGAGCACGTAATATTTTGCTTGGTTTTGGATTTCTCCCTTCAATTGATGCTTTTTTCTTTTCGGTGCGGAAATACAAGTTCCAACTTCCATCATTTAACACAGCTTCCATAAACTGATTTGTTACACGAACTGAATTATTGGAATTTTGTCCCGACACAGTTGCGTAGGCTTCAGAAGTCCAATCTGTATCGTAAACTGGAATTTCAATTGATCTGAAACCTTGTTTTGCCAATTGAATAACGCGTTCTATAGAGTTTGTTGGGATTTCTACTTTTCTTGCTTCTCTTATTGCATCTCGTAATTTTTTATTCGAGTTTCTATCAAATCTGTTATTTTCTGGATGTTCGGCATAACACGCTTGCATAATATTATTTAAATGGAAATTTGCTATTTTTGACCCTGTAACCAAAGAAGCTACTTTTTGTTCTTCAATTACTTTCCAATTAATATATTCTTCTATATCTGGATGATCTACATCTAAAGTAACCATTTTTGCAGCGCGACGAGTTGTTCCACCAGATTTTATTGAACCTGCGGCTCTATCTCCAATTTTTAGAAATGACATTAATCCCGATGATTTTCCACCGCCGCTTAATGGTTCATTAACTCCACGAATATCCGAGAAATTACTTCCCGTTCCTGAACCATACTTAAACAACCTTGCTTCACGTGTCCACAAATCCATAATTCCGCCTTCATTTACCAAGTCGTCAGTTACACCTTGAATAAAACATGCGTGTGGTTGAGGATGTGTATAAGCATCTGAAGATTCTGTTAATTCTCCCGTTTTGTAATCAACATAATAATGTCCTTGGGATGGACCAGTAATTCCATACGCCCAATGCAAACCTGTATTAAACCATTGTGGACTGTTAGGTGCGGTCATCTGAGTAGCAAGCATATATTTCATTTCATCGTAATATGCTTGTGCATCTTCTTCCGAATCAAAATAACCAGCTTTCCATCCCCAATATGTCCAAGTTCCAGCTAATCGATGAAAAACTTGTCGTGAGTCTGTTTCTGAAGTAAATCTCTCTTTTTCAGGTAAACTATTCAAAAGTTCGGTATCAGGAATAGATGGTTGCAACCAATTTGGAATATTTTTTTCTTTACTCTTTTTTAGAAAGTAAGGAATGCCAGCTCGTCGGAAATACTTTTGAGCTATTATATCTGTTGCAACTTGCGACCAGCTTTCTGGGACAAAAACATTATCCATTTTAAAGATAATTTTTCCATCAGGGTTTTTAATTTCTGAAGTCCTTTTTACAAAATTCAATGATGCTAAAGGATCTTCACCTAACTTGGTAAATAGTCTTTTTATCTTCATAAAACCTCTTAAAATTGTAAATTTATATAAATAAAGTCATTAGACTTTGTGAATTAATATTCTCGTTTAAATCGCATAAAGTGTAAAGAAGTGGCGTTCAAGTTAAGAGATTTTTATTAATAATTAAAATTATTTTTTAAAAATTATATAATTGATTAACCTACTTATCTTATCTTTAACTAATTGTTTTATATAATTCATCCGATAATCAAATAATCGATTTAAAGACAATTTTTCTTCATTCATTAACTAATTAAGTTTTTCAAATATTGCTTTTTATTAATAATATTTTTAAAACATATCTTATTTTTAGCTACAATTTTTTAACAAATTTCAAGGATTTTTTATGACTTTCGAACGTTCAGCTGGAATTTTACTTCACCCTACTTCTTTACCCACAAAATATGGAATTGGCGAACTTGGTGAAGATGCTTTCCGATTTATTGATTTTCTAAAAAGTGCTGGGCAAACACTCTGGCAAATTTTTCCACTTGGTCCAACTGGCTATGGCGATTCTCCATACCAAAGTTTTTCAGCTTTTGCGGGAAACCCTCTTTTGATAAGCCTTGATAAATTAGTTGATGATGGTTTTTTATCTTCTGATGATTTATCAAACATTCCAAATTTTAATCCATCAGAAATCGATTTTGGGAATTTGATTATTTACAAAACAAATCTTCTTAAAAAAGCTTTTCAAAATGCTAAAAATGAAATTGAGAATAGTCCAAATTTCAAAGTATTTTGTAATGAAAATACTTTCTGGTTAGAAGATTATGCTTTATTTATGGCGGGAAAAGATTTTCACAAAGGAATGCATTGGACGAATTGGGACACTTCTTTAGCCTTTCGTGATGAAAAACACCTCGAAGATTGGAAAAATACTCTTTCTTCAAATATTCTCTACCATAAATTTGTACAATATTACTTTTTCAAACATTGGAATGAAGTTAAAAAATATGCAAATGAAAATGGAATTAAAATTATTGGCGACATGCCAATTTTTATTGCTTACGATAGTGCCGATTTATGGGCAAATAAACATTTGTTTACTGTTGATGAACAAGGTAATTTGAATTCAGTTGCTGGTGTTCCTCCTGATTATTTTTCCCCAACTGGACAACTTTGGGGAAATCCTCTTTATCGATGGGAAGAAATGCAAAAAGATAATTATGCTTGGTGGAAATTACGTTTCAAAAAATTATTAGAACTTGTAGATATTGTTCGCGTTGACCATTTCCGAGGTTTTGAAGCATTTTGGCAAATTCCTGGAAATGCCGTCACTGCAATAAACGGAGTTTGGACAAAAGCTCCAGGAAAGCACTTTTTTACTGAATTAATCAAAGAATTTGGCAAATTACCAATTATTGCTGAAGATTTAGGAGTTATTACTGACGAAGTAAAAGAATTGCGAGATTCTTTCAATTTACCAGGAATGAAAATTTTGCAATTTGCTTTTGGTGAAAACGGCGATAAAAATTTTCTGCCCCATAACTATCCAAAGAATTGCATTGTTCACACTGGTTCCCATGATAACGACACAACTCGAGGTTTTTTTGAAAAGCTAAAAATTGAAGATGTTGACACTTTCAATTGGGCACAAAATTATCTTAATTATTTTGGTGAAGATATAGTTTTTCCGTTAATAAAGGAAGCATACAAATCTGTGGCAAATATCGTGGTAATTCCTTTACAAGATATTTTAAATTTGGGAAGTGAAGCAAGAATGAATTTTCCTGGGACACTTGGAGGAAATTGGGTTTGGAGATTTAATTGGAATCAAATTACACCAGAACTCGCTTCGACATACAAAAAATTAGTTGAAATTTACGAACGAAAAGCTAAATAATGAAACGATTCTATTTTGAAGGATTTATTGGATTTTTAATGCTATTTGGGACATATTTTGTCGGACAACAAAGTTTGTTAACTCTTGTTCTGATGGCTTTATTACCAATTTATGTAAAAAAATACAATCAAGATTTAACAAAAAATCAACTTGTTATTTTTTATAGAATTCACAATTCCTCAGTTGGAATAATTGTTCTAACTTTATTTATCATTTTTTCCTCTTCCCAATTTCAATTTGGAATTGGGAAAGTTGGAGAAATGTGGCTTCCTCTTTCAATTTCATCAATTCTGATTATTAACAGTTTATTGGGAATCATTTTCTTTATTTCATCAAAAGGAGAATAAAATGAAAATTGCGTTTGTTTCGAGTGAAGTCTTTCCATTTTCAAAAACTGGCGGTTTAGCTGATGTTTCAGCTTCTCTTCCAGTAACATTAAGTAAAATCGGAAATGATATTTCAGTGTTTTCCCCTTTTTATGCCGAAGTTAGGAAAAATGTAAAATCAAGATTCAAAAATGAATTCAAATTTGATGTATTCATTTCTGGCAAAAAATACACTGTTCAGATAAAATCCTCAAAAATGCCCGATTCTAATGTAAAGATTTATTTTGTTGATTATCCCGAATTTTTCAATCGCAAGCAATTTTATACATCAGATAATGATGAACATCTCAGATTTGTCTTATTTCAAAAATCAGTTCTTACATTTCTAAAGGAATCTAATTCCATTCCCGATATTATTCATGTAAATGATTGGCAAACTTCCTTAATTCCATATTACTTAAAAACTCAATTTCAAGCGAATTTCCCCAAAACCAAGTCGCTTTTAACTATTCACAACATTGGTTATCAAGGAGTTTTTGATTACGAATTTTTATATGAAACAGAAATTGCTGAAAATCTATTTTACCCAATGGGACCAGCAGAATTTTTTGGCAGAATAAATTTCTTAAAAATGGGGTTAATTTTTTCTGACGCAATTAACACAGTAAGCAAAACTTATGCAAAAGAATTACTTCTTCCCAATTTAGGCGGAGGAATGGAAAATATTTTGAAGCAACGCCAAGCTAATTTTTATGGAATATTAAATGGCGTTGATTACAAAATTTGGTCGCCCGAAACTGACATTTTAATTCCCAAACAATATTCCTTTTCAACATTCTCAGAAAAGAAAAAAAATAAAATTGAATTGAAAAAGGAATTTGGAATTTCATCTCGCAATAACAGATTGATAATTGGAATGATAACCCGTTTAGTTTCGCAAAAAGGTTTTGATTTGCTGATGAAATTGGAAAATTATCTTACAAAAATGAATGCAAATCTTGTAATTCTCGGAAATGGCGAAAAAGAATACGAAGACTTTTTTTCCAAATTGCAGAAATCTACCAAAAACATAAAAATTCATATCGGATACAACAATAATTTAGCTCATTTAATCGAAGCTGGCTCAGATGCATTTTTAATGCCTTCTTTATACGAACCTTGCGGATTAAATCAGATTTATTCTCTTAAATATGGAACAATTCCAATTGTTCGCAAAACTGGCGGTTTAGCTGATACCGTTTTGGATTGGGATGAACGTTTTTGGCAAAATTATGAAGATGGTAACGGATTTTCTTTTGTTGATTTTACTTTACCAGCGTTGCAAAATGCAATTGAACGTGCAATATTTTATTATCAAAATCCTAAAATTTGGATGAAAATAGTAGAAAATGCTATGAAATCAGATTTTTCTTGGGAAAATTCAGCGAAAGAATATCAAGCATTATACGAAAGTCTGATTAATTAAAGCACACTCAAAACGATAAATAAAGCTGATATTCTTTACCGAAGATAATAAACATTTTCTGGTGGGACAATTGTATCAAAAATATCTTCATTATGCGAAATCAACAAAAATGACTTACCAAAAGCAATTTGTTCTTGTAGAAAAATCAGAATTTGTTTGATTCCACTTAAATCTGAACCAGTAATTGGTTCATCAAGAATTGTGATTTCTGTTTCAAGAATTAATGCTCGAATTAGATTTATTTTCTGCTTTTCGCCACCACTTAGTGTTCCCACTTTTCTATCAAGCAATTCAGAAAAATCATATTTGGGGAAAAGTCGTTCAAAATAATTCTGAAGTAATGTCTTTTCAATTTTTCGAGGAAAATCATTAAAAAGATTCTTAACCGTTGTTTTTGGATTTAACGATTCATCCGCATTCTGAAAAACCATCGATAATTTTTTCCCCCACAAATGATTTTTAAAATACAAAATCGGTGTTTTTTCAGTTATATGTTTGCCATCTAAATTCATATTAAATTTTGTATGAATTAAACCCATAATTATTTTAGCAATTGTTGTTTTTCCTACGCCACTTGCAGCTTTTAGATATGTGATTTCTCCTTTTCGCAAAGTTAACTTTGTACTTTCTGAGCTATATTCATTCCTATAGAAATTCAACTTCTTACCAAAAATTGAAATTCCCGATTGCAATTCCATTACAACTTCAGATTGTTTAACCTTATTTGGTCTATTTTTAACAGCATTTTCTAACCAAAAGAGATATTCAAACTCATCGAAAGTTCGTTGTTTTAAGTTTTCCCCATCTTTATAAATTTCTGTGTAAGAAAAAAGTTCGGAGTATTCTGAAAATTGTTCCTTTATAAATGAAATTATTGAATAATCGTGTGTAATAATCAGAAAAGTTGGTTTATCAATAATGTAACTTTCAACCATTTGTTTGATTAGTATATTTCTGGTTTTTACGTCAAGAAATCCCGTCGGTTCGTCAAAAAAGAAATATCCATTCCAAGCTGTTGAAATTGTGAGATTTTGAATTTTCAAGAAACTCATTAAATTAAAAATACGCTGCTTTTCGCCACCACTTGGGCGATAAGATTTCGGGTAAGTATTTAATAATTTTTCAATTTCCGCCACAGATTTATCATAAAACAAAGATTTTGCAAATTCTTCTTTTCTTGGCGTTTCAGAAAAACATCCTTCAGAAATTTGCTCACGCAATGTTTGGGTTTGCGATAAATGACTTGAAGGTTCTTGAAAGACAAAAAAGTGTTTTTGCATAATTTCCTTCACGCCTGGCAGTTCTAAATATTGTGCGTATTCAACGCCATCAATCTCAATTTTGAATTCGTCTTTTGGTAAAATTCCCAAGATAGCTTGTGAAATAAGAGTTTTTCCAATTCCAGATTCTCCAAAAATGAAATTAATTTTTCTATTCGCCAATTTGAAAGAATCAATTTCAATTATCTGATTTTCGGATAAGGTTATTTTTACGGAAAGTTCCATCAGTACAATTTCATTTTTTGAATTAACGAATTTGAGATTTTATAGGAAGAAATGAGTGTTAAAATCAAAATACTTGCCGCCGAAATTCCTTCGAGATGAGTTGTTAAAATTTCTGAAATATAGAGTGGATTTTTTATCAACATTGAAATTGCCAAAATATCTTGCTTGCTATCTAACGAAGCCAAAATATTACCCAAAGTTTTTGGCAATTCCGCCAAACTTAAATTTGTAGAAAGTCCAACTGAAATGATAAAATCAACACTCGAAAAAAGAAAAATCATTGATGAAAAGACAAGAATTATTCTATTGAGAAGATGATTTTTGCTGTTTGATATTAAAATATCTTTTATGATAATTTTTCTTTCAGAAATTCCCAAAACAAGCGAGGCATTGTAGAATTCATTTTTCTTGAAATATTGAATTCGATTTGAAATTTCGATGAAAAAGTCGTTTGCAAAAATTATTGAGAGTGAAAATACAAGCCACAAAATTTGAGCTAATTCTTTGTTGTAAAAAAAGATAATTAGAAATACGTAGCTTGATAAAAGCAATAATATTTGTGGAATTGAATTTATTGAATCGAGTAAAAATTTAACAACAAACCGAATTACAGAGTTAAATCTAAAATTTGCTTCAGTTGCAAAAGCAAAAAATATTCCCAACAAAAATGAAACCAAAACGGCAAATAACGAGATTACAAATGTGTTAAAAATGGCTGAACTTAACATTTTAAAAGCCGATGAATTTAGAAAAAGTAAATCCCAAACCAAAATTGCAAACAACGTAATTAGATAAATTGTAACCCAAAGTTGAAATTTATCTTTCTTGAAATTCTTAAAATATTCAAATAATCGAGCTTTTAGTTCAATTTTCATATTTCTGATTCTTTCTTAATGAAATAAATTCAATTACGATATCGCTTAATTTGACAACGAGAAAAGTAAGATAAACAACTATTGCCAGGATTTTATAATTTCCAAAAAGTACAGCTTTTAGCATCAAGTAAAAAAATCCATTTTGAATATTTAAAGTAAGTTCAATAATAACCAGACTTGTAATTATAAGCCGACTAAAATTCTTAAAATTTGACGTAAAATGTAAATCGGCGTTAATGTAAATCTGATTTAATGTATTATTTGGAAATACTTTTTTGATCGCGAATAATTTTTTCCAGTTCAAATTTTCATCATTTTCAAACATATTTTTCAAATTTTTAAGTTTGGCTGTTTTCACATAACCTTTTTTGCTTTCAGCTTGAAGAAATTGATAGAATGAATTTGTTGAAGTTATTAGCAATCCGTTAGAAATTAAACCAAGAAAAATCGCCATTACAATCGAAATTTGTTCACCTTTCAAATTAAAGGAATAACCAATTACATAAACTGGCGAGAATAGGACGACAAGTGTAATTATTTTAAGTAATAATTTGAAAAATATTTTTGCATTTCTCTTAACTTTGGATGAAGTCGGGAATTGTCGAAATTCTTCAATTTGCCAAATAATGTTTTCAAGTGAAAAATAGTGTTTTTTAGTTAAAAATAAGATTTTTTGTAAAGCTAAAGTTTTTGAAAGATAGAATATTAAAATTGATAAAAGCGTGAAAATGAAAATAAATCTCATTAATCCCCATAATATTGTAGAAACAAGTTCATCATTTTCAAGATTTGAATAGAGTTCATTCTTCTGAATTTCCAAATTTTGTGAATAAATTGTCTCAATTTCAGTTGGAAAATCATCAGAAATATTTGTGCGACTTAAAAAATCGTTTCTACTTTCTTGAAATAATATTCTATCTTCGTTGGAATTAATATCAAGATTTAACTTTTTGAATAGTGCGGAAATCTTTTGATAATCTTGATTAATTGTTTTGTTTGAAGGAATTATCTGAAAGATCCCAAAAAATATTAACGAAAAAAGCAGTAAAATGATAAAATGGTATTTTATTTCGGGGAATCTTATCAAAAAAAATCTCGTATTTTATTGAAAGAAAAATAAATAAAATGAATGTAAATAGTGCTAATTAATGAACAGAAATTTTAGGATTAATCACAATTTTAGATTTTAAGGAATTTGCAACAGGACAAATTTTCTCGGCTTTATTCAATAAACGAAAAGCTCTCTCGATTTCTCTTTCTTCTTTTACAACGATATTAGTTGAAATAATAATTTCCGTGAACAAATAAAATCCACTTCCCTCTTTTTCCATTTTACCCGAGACTGTGGAATTGTATTCAATTAAATTCAATTTGGAATTTTGTGCTATTGCGGTAAATGTGGTCATCAAACAAATATTAACGGCAGAAATTAATAAATGTTCGGGAGTCCAAGTTTCTGAAACCCCATTTTCAAAATCGATAGGCGAAGCAACTTTGATTTGTGGCATTGTTGGTTCGGTTAAAATCCCACTTGAACCATTTATCCATTTTACTGCGGTTGAATAATTGAAAATTTTGCTTTCCATTATTCAAATTCTGCCAAATCTAAATATTTCATTAATCTGGAATGGCAATCATCAGAGACTTTAATTTTGTATTGCTTATACATTTGAACAGTTTCTTGCACTGACTTATAGTAACTATTGCAAATTTCACAATGTTCCAAATGGTCTTTAATGTCTTTACACTTAGGAGAATTTAGGTTTTCACCAAGAGTTTCACAAATGTAATCAGCAACTTCTTTACAAGTAATTTTTTTTATTTTCATCGCTAAATATTTTATTGAGTTCGTCTCTTAAAAATGCTCTTGCACGATGTAATCTTGATTTTACTGCTGGAATTGTTAATTCTACAATATCTGCTGTTTCTTTGGTCGAAAGTCCTTCAACATCCCGAAGCATAAAAACAATTTTATAATCTTCTGGTAATTTGCTGATTGCTTTATCCAAAGCAATTCGTAATTCTTCATTTTCCGCTATTTCATCAGGATGATTTTTCCATTCAGTTGGCGTGTAATTTGGCGAATCGCTTATATCTTCGTTAAAAAAAGTTTTTTCTCTTCGTTTTTCTCCTCGTGCCAGCATCAAACAATGATTTGAGACAACTGTATAAAGCCAAGTTGAGAGTTTGGAATTCCCACTAAATTGCGAAATTGATTTCACCATGCTAAAGAACGTTTCTTGAACAACATGCTCGGCTCTTTCGTGATTTCTACAAATTTTAAATGCAAAATTAAAAATTGTAGATTCGTACATTTTCACTAAATCTGAAAGAGATTTTCTATCTCCTTTTTGAGCTTTGGCAATTAGTTCACTTTCTTCAATGTCATTTGATGTATTTTCAATCACTTAGATTCACTTAAATTTTAGAAAAAAAAAGGGGTAAATCTTTCGAAATTACCCCTGAAAATTAAAATCTTATATTATTTGAAGAAATTATAACGATAATCTTTTACATCAGCTTCTTCTTTTACTTTTTCCATCCAATTGTTTAAAAATTCTCGTTGTTTGGCTCGTAAAAGTTTTTCGTAAATAGATAACCGCTGAACGGAATAACCTGTTTGGTCGAATGGGGTTCTACTTGTAAGTTTTATAATAAAACATGCTCTATTGCCTTTAATTGGTTGTGATACTTTTCCAACTTTTGCTGTGTAAGCATATTCTGAAAAAGCAAATTCACGACCTATTGTTGGAATATTTACACCAATTTTAAAATTGTTTACTTGTGCAACTTTCGCAGCAGGAAAAACTTGTTTTGCTAATTCAAGATTGCCTGTTGAACCAATTTTAGCTTTAATCTTTTTAGCTATTTCCATTGCTTTTTCTAATTTAAGTTCATTAAGTGCTTGCGATCGAACAACTTCCTTAACTTCTTCATAAGGTTGCGGACCTTCTTTCATTTCCTTTGAAACTTGGAAAACTACATATCCATTTTGCACTCTAAATACATCACTAACTTTGCCAACAGAGTTATTGAATGAATAATTAATTATTGAGAAATTTGACCCAAGTCCAGAAATTGATTTTTGTGTTTTTGTAAATGGTCTTGATTCAATTGGTTTTAATTTCATTAATTCAGCTTCACGCTTAAAGTTGTTTTCTTTTGCCAAATAGGAGAAATCAGAGGCTTTTTGATAAATATTATCAATTGTTGATGCAGTTGGTTTTAATTCATTTATAATACGTTCAACAACATAATCTGTGTTAGATTTTTCAGTTACCAAAATTATATGATATCCAAAATTTGTTTTCACAGGTTTCTGAATTTGTCCAATTTTTCCATTAAAAACCGCTTGTTCAAATTCCGGGACCATTTGTCCTTTTGAAAACCATCCTAAATCTCCGCCTTTTATAGCACTACCAGGATCTTCTGAAACTTCTTTTGCAATTTGAGCGAAATTCCCACCAGAAATAAGTTTTGTGTAAATGTCATTTGCTTTTTGTAATGCTGCTTTTTCGTCAGTTCCCATTTTTATTAAAATATGAGATGCACGCACAGAAGGTTCTTTTGAGACTGTTTTGGCTAGTAATTTTGCTAAAATAACACCTTCCCGTGTAATTACTGGACCAATAATTTCCCCATCTTTGGCATTTGCTAATGCTTTTTGAAGTGGTAAATCCATTTTTGTTAATGATAAAGTATCAACTGAATATGGTTTTTCAGAATAAATTTCAATATAATTTTTAAAAGGAAGTGTATCGTTTTTAGTTTTTTCAAGAATTGAAGAAAGATTATTCATAATTGTAGCAGTATCTTCTTTGGATGGTTGTAACGGAAAAAGAACGTAATCAATTACTCTTTTTTCTTCTTGATTATAATTTAGAATATTTTTATTGTAATATTCTTTCTGATATTCGTCAGTAAGTTTAACATCTTTATCTGGAATTGAACTTGCCATAACTGCAACATAATCAGCATTCATATAGATATGTTGTTTTGCAAAATCCTCTTTCAATTCATCTTCGGAAACTTGGACAGCTGCAAAAAGGTGGTCTGTTAATTTTTGTTGAGTTAGTTGACGTTTTACCATATCTTCAATTTGTAAAACTGCTTCCTTATTTTCTGGATTTCGCATTGCAGCATCATAGGCTTGTCTATTAAAAACACCAGTTGAATCAGTAAAATATTGTTTTACAAATTGAGGAGGATTTGGTCCGAGTATCAAATCAATAACTTCCTGATCAGTTACTTCAATGCCAAATTCTTCAATTTTCTTTTCGATTAAGGCTTCATTTACCATTGCATCCCAAACTTGATCTCTAAAATCAGACATTTGGGCTTCGTCAATAACTCTTCCTTGCTTTTCAAGGTTAGTTTTCTCAAACTCAACTCTTTTTACAAAGTCTTGATAATAGATTTCTTGCCCATCAATCTCGCCAATAATTCGACTTTGATTTCTGAATATTTCCGAAATATTCGCATCGGACAAAACCATAAATAAAACAAAGATTGCACCAACCGTTACAATAAACCAAGGTGCAAGGTTTCTCATACGTGTCATCATACCCATATTAGAAGTACTCCAATAATTTAAAATTTAGAACGTTTAAGATAGATAAGCGAATTAAGAAATGCAATTTTTTAATTTCTATAAACGAAATTGTTACTTCTTTTTAGCAATATTCTTACTATATAAACAGAATATTTTTGTTTTATTGATATATTCATTTGATAACACAGATTATACAGAATTATTTATCTAACTCTTTTTGGGAAAAACTTATGGTAAACTTAAATTAGAATAAAGTTAGAATTACCGATATATTTCATATTTTTGAATTATTAATTCAAAATAATAGGAGATAAAATGCCTTTCCCAAAAACATTTTACCGATGGCGACCTCATCCTTGGCATGGAATTGAAATTGGGTCAGAAGCCCCAGATATTGTAAATGCTTACATCGAAATTACACCTTTTGATACAGTAAAGTACGAAGTTGATAAATACACAGGTTATATGAAAGTTGATAGACCTCAAAGATCTTCTTCTCATCCACCTGTTTTGTATGGATTTGTTCCACGCACTTATTGTGGGGTAAATGTCAATTCACTAAATCCAACTGCAAAAAAAGGGGATGGTGATCCACTTGATATTTGCGTAATTAGCGAACGCCCAATTTCTCGTGGAGAAGTTATGTTGCAAGCTCGTGTTGTTGGTGGAATACAAGGAATTGACCACAGCGAAGCAGATGATAAAATTATAGCTGTTCTTAAAAATGATAATATTTGGGGAAATATTCATGAGATTTCTGAACTTCCTCCTGTGTTAATTGAACGATTAAAACATTATTTCTTAACTTACAAAATGATTCCTGGTGAAACAGAACCAAAATTTGTAATTTCTGATGTTTACGGAGCAGAACATGCCAAAAAAGTTATTCTTGCTTCTATGAAAGATTACGAAGAATATTTTGGTGGCTAAAAATTAAAAAAGACTTTCAGAATCTATCTTTTGAAAGTCTTTTTGATTATTGAAGATTTCTTTTTTGACAAAAATAAAAATTTGAAATAGCACTTTTTGTTAACTGATATTCTATACTTTAACAATAAATTCCCAAATAGATTTTTAGGTTACTATTCTTTTACTCGCTACTTTTGCGAACTGCAAACATCACAATTTCCGCACAGATTTTCATCAAAAAAGCCAAAATACTCGGAAATATATACTCTTCGGCATTTAACTTCTTTGCAATAATTAACAATGGAAAGTAGTTTTTTGTTATCGTTTAATAATTTTGATGATAAAAATTCCTTGTTATGCAAATTCGGATGTAATTTATCAACAACTTTAAGATTTCTTCGTTCAATTTCCCCTTCAGTTACGGAATATCTATCCAACATTGCCAAAACCGTTTCCACACGAAAATCATTTCTATCTTTATTGCTCATTTGTTCGCGAATATATTCAATTCCCATCGAGTTAACTTTATCTGCATCATTTTGTAAAATATCGTAAACTCTATCGTAATAATCGTAACTTGGATTTGCCCACTTTATAAATTCCATTTGAGTATATAAATCTTGTTGATCGTAAAGCAAAAGGCAAAGTGAAGGATTTCCATCGCGTCCAGCTCGCCCAATTTCTTGATAATAAGATTCAACAGAAGATGGAATTTCGGCGTGAATAATTAGTCGAATATTTGGTTTATCAATTCCCATTCCAAAAGCATTTGTAGCAAGAATCAGTTTGTTTTCATTTTCTAAAAAATTTCGTTGAATTGCTTTCCTTTGTTGTGCGCCAAGTTTACCGTGATAAGAAGTGTGTTCGATTTTATTTGTTCGCAACATTTCAGAGAATTCTTCGAGCGTTTTAATCAACGAAAAATAGATAATTGCACTGCCCTTGTATTCATTTAGTGCGAACAAAATATGTTTTAATTTGTCGCTATTTCCCCAAACATCTTTTACTTCCAATCGTAAATTCGGACGTTGAATTCCCTGATGAAAAATTCGCACGTCTTTTTTATTCAAATTTAATTTTTCGAGAATATCAAGTTGAACTTCTTTTGTGGCAGTTGCAGTTAGTGCAAGTGTGAGCGGATTTCCGATAATTTGGCGAAATTCTCCCAAACGAGAATAATCTGGGCGAAAATCGTGTCCCCATTCTGAAATACAATGAGCTTCATCAATTGCCAAAAGTGAAATATTTGCTTTTTTGATTTCATTTACAAAATCTTGCTTGCGAAAACGTTCTGGCGTAACATAAAGTAGTTTGGTTTTTCCTTTCACAAAATTTGCCAAACGGTTTTCTTTTTTTTCTTTTGATACTGTAGAATTTATAAAATCTGCTTTTATTCCGCGTTTTTTAAGTGAATCAACTTGATCTTGCATTAACGCAATTAATGGCGAAATTACAAGTGTACCTCCATCAAAAATTAATGCTGGAATTTGGTAAGTAATAGATTTTCCACTTCCCGTTGGCATTAAAACTAACGAATGCTGTTTCAAATCTACAATTGTCGAAATGATTTCTTTTTGCAAACCTCGAAAAGAAGAAAATCCATAATAATTCTGTAAAACTTCTTCAGGTGTTTTCATACAATTCCACGTTTTTTAGTTTAGAACAATTTCGAAAACTTTGTTGATATTTTCAACGGGAATTAGTTCCGCCGATTTTGCTGAAATTGACTTCATATTTCCTTTTGGTAGAAATATTCTACGAATTCCCATTTTTTCAGCTTCCGAAATTCTTTTTTCAATATTCGAAACCGTTCTAATTTCGCCACCTAAACCAACTTCGCCAATAAATAAATCATCATTATTTATTGCAATATTATGCAAACTTGATGCTAATGCAACTATTACCGCTAAATCAATTGCAGGTTCAAAAATTTTAAAACCTCCAGCAATATTGATGAAAACGTTTTGAGTTCCCATTCTAAATTTTGCTCGTTTTTCGAGAACTGCAAGTAAAATCGAAAGTCGGCTGTAATCAATTCCAGTTGCAACTCGCTGTGGATTTCCGTAATTCATTGGCGTAGTAAGTGCCTGTACTTCAAGCAAAATTGGTCGTGTTCCTTCGATACTTGCAGTAATAACCGAACCAACAGCATTTTCTTCTTTTTGATTTAAGAAAATCTGACTTGGATTTTCAACCTGGCGAAGTCCTTTTTCAAACATTTCGAAAACACCGATTTCATTTGTATTTCCGAAACGATTTTTTAACGCACGTAAAATTCTGAATGTGTGATTTTTTTCACCTTCAAATTGCAAAACGGTATCTACAATGTGTTCAAGGATTTTGGGACCAGCAATAAAACCTTCTTTTGTAATATGTCCGATAATTAATGTAATTAGATTAGTAGATTTTGAAAGTTGCATCAATTTTGCGGTAGTTTCGCGTACTTGCGCTATTGTTCCAGCGGCATTATCAATTTCTGGGTCAAAAATTGTTTGAATAGAATCAATAATTAACACTTTCGGATTTACTTTTTTTACGGCATCAAAAATTGTTTCAAGATTAATTTCAGAAAGCAAGTTCACCTTTTCGGAATTAATTCCCAAACGATTTGCACGTAAGTTGATTTGATTAATTGATTCTTCACCAGTAACGTAAAGCACTTCTTCTTCAATATTTACAGTTACTTGCATCAATAAAGTCGATTTTCCAATTCCAGGGTCCCCACCAACTAAAACCAAACTTCCAGGCATTAACCCGCCGCCTAAAACTCGGTCAAATTCATCGATTTTTGTCGAAATTCTTGCTGATTCATTTGCAAGCTTTCCGTTCATTTTCACAATTTGCAATTCATTTCGCGATTTTGAAATACTTCCTGATTTTACACTTACAACTTCTTCCGTAAATGTGTTCCAAGAGTTACAAGCTGGACATTTTCCAAGCCACTTTGGCGTTTCGTAACCGCAATTTGTACAAAAGAAAACTGTTTTATTTTTGCTCATTTATTTGAAATTCTATTATTTTATTGAAAATTAGCGACTTATTTTTTTGATGTACGTTTTATAAAATCCTTTATAATTTTATCTTCTGAATTAAGAAGTTCGTCCCTTGAACCTGTAAAATAGATTTTCCCTTCGTGTATCATTGATATTTTATCGGCAACATTTTCAACGCTAAACATATCGTGCGTTACAATTATTGATGTTACGTGCGTTTGCTCATTAACATCAGAAATCAATTTATCTATCGAATCAGACATTATTGGGTCTAAACCAGTAGTTGGTTCATCGTATAAAATATATTTTGGGTTTGTTATTAAAGCTCGTGCTAAACCAACTCGTTTTTGCATTCCACCCGAAAGTTCAGCTGGTTTAAGATTTTCTGTATTTGGCAAACCAACCAAAGCAAGTTTTTCCGCAACTGCTTTTTTAATTTCAGATTGAGATAGGTTTCTTTTACTTTCCACAAGCGGAAGTGAAACATTCTCAAAAACAGTTAGCGAATCAAATAATGCGGCATTTTGGAATAAAAATCCGAAATTCGTACGAATTTGATAAAGACGTTTTTCATTCATATCAAAAATATTTTCAGATTCAATTAAAATTTGTCCAGAATCTGGCTCCAATAAGCCTAAAATTAATTTTAACAAAACACTTTTTCCATTGCCACTTTTGCCAATAATTACGTGAGTTTCACCTTCGCGAATAGTAAGATTTACACCTTTTAGAACTAATTTATTTTCAAAAGATTTTACAATATTTTTAATTTCTATCATTTTTTACCGCTTCTGTAACCTTAAAAATTATATTTGATTTGAACTTGTACTCATTTTCCTTTTCAATTTGCAATTTCATATTTTCAATTCCAATTTGATAATCTTCATCACTTAAGTTTGCCAATTGAGAGGAATTATATTTCTTGAGAAAAATATCATCAAAAACATTCTTTCCCACGTAAATTTTTGAAATCACACTCAAATTTATTGTTTTTATCTCCGAAAAACCATTTTTCTGTAGCATTTCTTCCATTTTTAATTGAGAAGAATATCGCTCCTTGTCAATTCTTAATACTTTTGGGAAAAATTGATATATGTACCACAAATTATTTTCATCAAAAATATCGTTATAAATAATTGATAATTTTCCATTTATACGTAAAATTCTATTAATTTCAGACAAAGTTTGCAATTTTTTTTCAACTTGATGAATTACATTTACCAAAAACACAAACTCAAATGATGAATTTTTTATTGGAATTTCTTCAACATTGGCTCGAATTAGATTTATAGCATTTCTATTTGCCTTTTTCAACATTTCAGTGGAAATATCAATTCCAACATATTTCCCAGAATTTTTGATGAAATTTGACCAAAATCCAGTCCCGATCCCAAGTTCCAAAACAGAATTCATTCTATTTTGATTTATTAAATAATCAGCAATTTTTTGAAAATCATGATTTAAATATCTTTCATCAAATTTTTCTGCTAACTCTTTATAAATATTGGCTTTACTCAAATTTTATTTTCTTGATAATTTATTATTATAAAATGTTTCGATAATTTAGCTAAAATGTTAATGTGTGAGTTGTATCACATTATTCAAAAAATTTTGTTTTGTAAATTGTCTTTTAAAAAGTAGTAAAATAAAAAGATTCTTTATCTAATTTTCATCAAAAAATAGGAGATTAAATGAATTTAATTCAAGCTGGATTTGATATTCTTTGTGTATTTGCAATATCTGACGGACATTTAGATGAGCGAGAAGACAGAATTATTACAGAATATCTTCAAGCAAACTTTGAGGGTGAATTTGATATAAAAAATGAATTTCAATTTTTAATTTCATTAAACGAAAAAGGATTATTGCGAATAGTTGAAGAAGCCGCCATTTTTTTTGATGAAACGACAACAATGGAAAATAAATTGAGCATTTTAGATTTTTGCCTTGATTTATCCGAAGCAGACGGGAAAGTTACGGACGAAGAATTTGATTTACTAAATTTTGTTTGTGAGATCTGGGGAATTGATTTTAATAAATTTCTCGACTCCAAAGGAAGATAAGAAACAATAAATTTTTTAAGAAATAAAAAAGCCCAACAATTTGATAAAGTTGGGCTTTTTTATCAGAGAGGGGAATTATTTTCTAAGGTTATCTACCAAGTATTCTATTAAATTCTTCAATTGTTAAATATTGCGGAACATATTCCACGCCACGAACATGTAAATTCCAAACAAAAGATCTCAAATGAAAGCCCGATGCTCGCAATAATCTTGAATAAACAAAATCAATATCTGGATTATCAGAATTTTCCATTGCTTCAATTAAATCGAGAATATCAATTTCTTCGATTGCTGCGCCAACTTTTAACGCTTCTATTTCATTTTGTGAGCCAGTTGCAATTAATTGTGTATAAAGTTCCGCTAATTCAGGATTTGTAAATTCTCCAACTTCATTATCCCCAACAGGATCTTCAATTCCATATCGATTTAACAAAAATAAAATTGCTCGCATGTGCGAAGCTTCACTTCGTGCAATTTTACTAAATGGGCGGATTGAATAAAGTTGAAAGAATTTGATATAAACATCTCGAGCTAATTTTTCTTCTTCACGCATAAAAATTAGGTCTTCAATTTCTTCTGCAGATAAACTATCTTCTTCAAGAATATTTGTTTTTGCAACAATATCCGCATATTCTTCGTTTGGTTCAAGAAAGTTGTCGGTTGTTTGCGGCGTTGTAATCGTGTTTTCTTCAGAACACGAAAAACCAGTGAACATTACAAATAAGATTACAAGTGTTATTGAGGTTATTTTTTTCATTTTTTTCTCCTTTTAAGAATTTTTGTTTCTACTCAGACAAGGAGAATTAATTGTAGGTTTAAAGAGAGTTTGTGATTTTGTCCACAATGGGAAGTTTTTTAGGCTTTTACGTCAGTTTTTGAATTAAAAATAATAGTAAACTTTGTTCCTTTACCTTTTTTACTTTCTACTTTTATTTCTGCTTGTATTAAATCGCAATATTTTTTAATCAAAGCCATTCCCAAACCATTCCCTTCATAATGTCTGTGATATCCTTGTTGCTCTTGCGTGAAAGCCGTGAAAAGTCTCGGCAAAAATTCCTCAGTCATTCCTATTCCAGTGTCAACTACTTCGATTTTTAATTTATCTTCTAATTTTGTTGATATGATTTTGACACTGCCTTCTTTTGTGTATTTTACTGCATTATCTACAAGATTCGTAATTATATGAAGAAATGCATAATCGTCAGAATATATTTCTGTTTCTTTCCCATTTATTTCCAAAATTAAATCAAGTTTTTTCACTTTTGCACTCTGCTGATATTCCCCTAAAATTGCTTTTAGAATTTTTACATAATCAAATTTTGTGAAAGTTGGTTCATAAGTTCCAAGCTGTAAATCTGTCATATTCAAAATCAAATCAATTGTTCTGATTATTCTTCTGCTTGCTGAATCGATACTTGCAAATGCCTTTTGAACATCTTCGTCAGCATTTTCCCCAAATATTTCTTGAAGAATTGATATGTAACTTAAAACAACATTAAGTGGGCTTCTGATTTCGTGCGACATTTGACTCAGAAATTCTGTCTTTATTTTCTCAGACACTTCTGCTTTTTCTTTGGCTTTTACAATTTCTTCTAAAAGATGTGCGTTTTCAGTAATATCAACATTTGAAACTCGGAGACCAAGATTATTCCCCTTTTCATCAAAAATATTTCTACAAGTGTGCTTTATTGTAATAATTCTTCCATCTTTGTGAAATATCCTAAATTCTATTTCAGATAACCCACAATCATTTTTTGTAAAATGAGATTCTTTTCTATGAGAATTCCATTTATTAATATCATCTGGATGAATAATTTTTTCAATTAAATCTCTATCATTTTGAAAATCATCAATTGCAAAACCAGTTATTCTTTCAACCGATGGCGACATATAAATAACTTGATTTTCAAAATTCACCCAATATTCCCAATTATAAGTCCAATCTGCAACTGTTCTATATTTAATTTCATTTGCAACAATTTGCTGTTTGGCAAGTTCTTTCTCATTTATTTCTTTTTTAAGTTCTTCATTTAAGATAAACAAATAATCTTTTGCATTTTTTGTTTCATTTTGTAAGGATTGCAAATTTTTATTTATTAAATGAATTCGATAAGAGATTAGTAAAAATAAAACTAAGACAAACAATCCAATTGAAAAGGACAAAAACATTTCAATATGATAATATTGTGTTTTGCTAAATGAAACTTCTTTTTCAAGTTTTAGTAGATTTTTTGTTCCGTTATAATAAGCTCGGTTTGCGTCTTCTTGGAAACGTGTAAAATGTGAATAAAGTATTTTGGAGAAAGTATAAAGTGCTTTTGATAGTTCAGTAATTTCGGTTTTATTTTGTACTATTTCAGCGTTACTCAATTTATTGTGTAGTTCAACTAATTCAACAAATTTCCTTTCTAAAACATCAATTTTAGGATTAAGTTCTATATATTCTAAAATAAAATTTTCTTTTTGGGGGACGTATTTAATATTTTCTTTTACTTCTGAGGTTTCTTCCAGATTTAGCTGAGTTGTTAGCACAAAAGTACCACCATCTTTTAGAATTTTTACTGCTTTTCTAATCTGGTTAAAATGGTTCTTTGTCTCGAGAATAACCGCTTCATCATTAATAAAATACGGTTTCGATGTAATTCTGTAAAATTCTTTTTCAATAACTCCGATATTTTCGATAATCACTCTGCCAAGATTTCTTCGAGCTTGTTCATTTTCAATTTTTTTCAATAAATCTTCGGTTTTACTATTAAAATAAATCGCAATAAGAAATAATGCCGAAAATCCAATCGTAATCAATATCCCGACTGCAAAGAGTAATTTATTAACCGATAATTTCTTAAAGTTCATTTTTATAGAAATCCATAATATTTGAAAATTGCCTTTCCTTTTTCTGAAACTGCAAAATCTACAAATTTTTGTGCAAGTTTAGGATTTTTTGAATATTTAATTTTTGTTATTAATATTGGCTTTTTCGGAAAAAGTGAATCTGGAAGAGTAATTACATCAATAAAATTTCTTGTATCTTCAAAAAATCCAGTTGCTTTCCAATTTAGAATAAGATCAACTTCTTTTTTGATTAGATATTTATTCATATCTCGTGAATCTGCAGCAATTTTTACAGCATTTTGGAAGGCTTTCTCATAAATTCCAATCTTTTTGAGCTGCTTTTTGGTTTCTTTTCCAACACTTCCAATTTCATAATTTCCTATAATTGTTTTTAATTTTGGATTGAGTAATTCCATAACATCTGATTTTATATTTTTAGGATTTCCTTTTTGAACCATCAAAGCCAATTGATTAAATCCGACAATTTGATAATCAAGTAAAATTCCTTCTTTTAAGTGATTATCATAAAACAATTTTGAACCTGGTAAATACAAATCCCCAGTTTGTGATTTTACAATACTTTCGTATAAATTTTCAGAACCACCTTGGGCAATAGTAACTTTACAATTTTCTTGTTTTTCTATTATTTGCGCAATTTGGCTTATTGGTTTTACCATTGTTATTCCGCAATAAATTAATATTTCTTGTTTTTTTACATTTGTTTCGTTATTACAAGAAGTTAAAAATATTAAAAACAAACTCCAAATTAGAAATTTCTTACTCATAGCAGTTCTCCAAATTGAACTTAAAAAATAATAGTAAACTTTGTTCCTTTACCTTTTTTACTTTCTACTTTTATTTCTGCTTGTATTAAATCGCAATATTTTTTAATCAAAGCCATTCCCAAACCATTCCCTTCATAATGTCTGTGATATCCTTGTTGCTCTTGCGTGAAAGCCGTGAAAAGTCTCGGCAAAAATTCCTCAGTCATTCCTATTCCAGTGTCAACTACTTCGATTTTTAATTTATCTTCTAATTTTGTTGATATGATTTTGACACTGCCTTCTTTTGTGTATTTTACTGCATTATCTACAAGATTCGTAATTATATGAAGAAATGCATAATCGTCAGAATATATTTCTGTTTCTTTCCCATTTATTTCCAAAATTAAATCAAGTTTTTTCACTTTTGCACTCTGCTGATATTCCCCTAAAATTGCTTTTAGAATTTTTACATAATCAAATTTTGTGAAAGTTGGTTCATAAGTTCCAAGCTGTAAATCTGTCATATTCAAAATCAAATCAATTGTTCTGATTATTCTTCTGCTTGCTGAATCGATACTTGCAAATGCCTTTTGAACATCTTCGTCAGCATTTTCCCCAAATATTTCTTGAAGAATTGATATGTAACTTAAAACAACATTAAGTGGGCTTCTGATTTCGTGCGACATTTGACTCAGAAATTCTGTCTTTATTTTCTCAGACACTTCTGCTTTTTCTTTGGCTTCTATTATTTGATTTAAGAAATGTTTTTTTTCAGTAATATCTTGAACAGCGCCAACAATTCCTTCGAGACGACTATTTTTTTCGTCCCAAATTGGAGAACCGTAACTTTTCACCCAAATTATATTTCCATTTTTGTGAATTAGTCTTAATTCAACTTCAACCGACTTATTTCCCAATAAATCATTAAAAGCTTTTTGATCAATTGGCAAATCTTCTGGAAGAATTGTTTTTTGCCATCCTCCAATTTGAATAAATTCTTCAATTGTATAACCTGAAATTTTGCTAAAATTCTCCGAAACCCAAAATAGATGAGGTTTTTTGTTTTCATCTACTTTTGTATAGAAAAGATAATCGGAAGTTAGATTTGAGATTGAGCGGAAAAGTTTTTCATTTTCAGTTAATTTTTCATAAATTCTTTGCTTTTCTGTAATATCTCTTGCCGAACCAACAACACCAATAATATTTCCGTTCTCATCAATTAATGGAGATTTGTGAACATCAAGAAATAGGAATTCACCTTTAACATTCCCAAATTCATCAAATTGTAGTGCCTTTTTAGCAATTAGTGTTTCATCGTCAGTATTTTGGCACAATTCTCCAAATGTGTGCCAATTTGGATTTTCTGGATGAGATTCTCTTTCACGACGAGCGAAAAATAAATCGTTTTTACCAATTGGTTCTTCCACATCAGTTGCATTTAGCAAGTTTTCACAAACTGCTTTGTTTACAAAAATATAGTTTTTGTTTAGGTCTTTTGCCCAAAGCATATCGGGCATATTATCTGTCATTAATCTCATTAAATTTGAGAGTTCCCGATATTTTTTTTCGCTAGATTGAAGTTTGTTTATTGCATTTTTATGTTCAGTGATATCGCGAACAATAGTGATTATTGAATGTTGTCCATTATAAATTAATGGAGCTGCAACAATTTCCGTAAAAATGTTGGTTCCGTCAAATTTTATCAATTTTTCTTCGACAAGTTCAACTGCTTCTCCTGTTTGCATAATTTTCATTATTCTTTCGCGAGCTAAGTGAACTGAGTCAGGGTGCACAATTGAAAGAACTGACTTGCCTATTAAATCTTCTTTTGAATTAGCACCAATAATTTTAACTGCCGAATTATTTACATATACAAATTTCCCATTTGAATGTACAACTATTGCATCTGGTGCAAGTTCTACAAGTTGTCTGTAATTTTCTTCGCTTGTAATTAATAAATCATGAGCAATTTTTCTTTGGGTAATATCCAAAAGGGAAAATTGAAGATATTCTTTCCCACGAAATGTAAATTTCATCAAATTTACTTCAGCATCCCAAATTTTTCCATCTGGGTTCTGATGTCGCCATTCAAATACAATTTCTCCAAATTTTAATGCTTTTTCAATTTGCTTTTCTGCAGCTAATCTTGATATTTCTCCATTATATTGTGTTGGTGTTGAAACATCTGCTGGTGTTTTCCCAAGTACTTCAGTTTTGTTTGAATAACCGTAAATATGTAATGCGGAATCGTTGAGATCTACAAATTTGTTAGTTGAGGCATCAATTACTACTAAGGGAATTTTAGAATCCTCAAACAAAATTTTGTTGTAAGCTTCGCTTTCTTGCAATTTTATTTTATCTGCAAGTTTTTCTGTAATATCAAAAACTATTGCTGTAAAATTTTCTGATGACTGCGATTTTGAAACTTTTGCCTTTAACACTTTTCCATTAAAAGTGAATTGGATTTCTTCATTTATATTTTCTGTTAGTACTTTTCTAAAAAATTGATTTAGTTTTTCTGCCTCTGTAAATTCCGTATATTTTGAAATTATACTAAATAGATTATTTCCCTCAAGTTCTCCATTACTTAATCCAGTTAAATCTCTAAAAGCTGAATTAACAACTTGGATTGTTCCATTTGAATCAAAATAAAAAATTCCATCTATTACAGAATTGAAAATATCTGAATATTTTGCTTCCGCAGTTTCTTCGATTTTGCTTATTTTTTCTTTAATCTGGGATAATTCGGTTATTAGATCTTTTTTTGTTAGGACTTTTTCTTTGTTCAATTCTTCAATAAGTTTTTCGATATTATTTAGCGGTTCACTTTTACTCATTTTTACAAAAATCCTTTTTATAAATAATACAAACAAATAAAAGTAAATATCATAAAGTAATATTTACAAGTGTGCCAGGATCTCGAACAAATTCTTTTTCGTAGTAGTTTCTAATTCTATCATTTTCTGTTTGAGCGACTTTGGATGCGTTAAATTCAACTCCCGAAATACTAAATCCAGATTTATAATTTTTAACATAATTTGCAGCAGACCATTTTTTCGCTTCCTTATCAGAAATCTTTCGATTTTTGACTTTTTCATAAACAAATTGCTTATTCAATCGTTCGAAAATTGGACTATCGATATTTTGTTTTGAAATTGCAGGTGAATTTTGTTGGAAGTGGGTTTGTTCAATTTTTTCAGCATAAAATTTAGCTGTTTCCGAAATCTCAACTGTATCTACAAGGTTATTCCCATTTAATGAATACGAAATGTTTGAATATTTCGAATAGTTAGAAGATAACGAAGAATATTGAGTTTCTTTCCCTTTTTTTGTAACTATTGGCAACAATCTTGAGTTTAATGATTTTGCTGTTGAATTTGAAAGGTTAATATTTATTGTGTCAAATTTCATTATTTAATTGTAGTGAATTATTCATAAATAAAAAAGAAAAATTTTAATTGAAATCAATTTTCCCAAACTTTTTATTTGATAAATTTCAACTCATTTTTTAAGGTAATAATGCAAGAAAAATCAATCAAAATTATTGGTGCTAAAACCCACAACTTGAAAAATCTAACTTTTGATATTCCGCGTGAAAAATTGATAGTTTTTACAGGAGTTAGTGGAAGTGGAAAATCTTCGCTTGTTTTTGATACAATTTATGCAGAAGGACAAAGAAGATATATGGAAAGTTTATCTTCTTATGCTCGCCAATTCTTAAATAGAATGAACAAAGCTGATGTTGAATCGATTACAGGAATTTGTCCATCAGTAGCAATAGAGCAAAATACACCTTCGCGTAACCCGCGTTCAACAGTTGCAACAACCACAGAAATATATGATTACATTCGCTTGCTTTTTGCAAGAATTGGCAAAACTATTTGTTTTAGTTGTGGAAACGAAGTGAAAAAAGATACGGTAACAACCGTAATAAATTGGTTGGAAAACAAAGTTTCATCCGATAAATATTATTTAGCATTTCCATTTCATCTTCACAAAGATTTTGATTTTCAATTTGAACTTGAATTACTTCGCAGAAAAGGATTTTTTAGAGTTTGGCAAGATGGAAAAATTTGGGATTTGAACGAAAAACCGAATTTAATTAAAGAAAAAAAACTCTTTGTTGTATTAGATAGATTTAAAATTGAAACAAATTTGCGAGAACGACTTAGCGATTCAATAGAAGCTGCATTCAAAGAAGGCGAAGGAAGAATAACCGTAATTAACGCCGAAAATTCAGAAATTAAAGATTTTTCTAACCTATTTGAATGTTGTGGAATAACTTACGAAGAACCAGAACCGAGATTTTTTTCGTTTAATAATCCGTTTGGTGCTTGTCCCGTTTGTCAAGGTTTTGGAAAAACAATGGGTTATGATATGGATTTAATTGTTCCAAATCCTGAACTTTCGATTATAAACGGAGCAATTGCACCTTGGCGAGGCGAAAAATTTAGCATACATCTACGTGATTTGATTCGAAAAGCAAAAAACAGAAAAATTCCAACAGATATTCCTTGGCGTGAATTATCGGATTCGCAAATAAATTTGATTGAAAATGGATTTGATGATTTTATTGGTATAAATAAATTCTTTAAAATTTTAGAAGAAAATACTTACAAAATGCACATTCGCATAATGCTTAGTAAATATCGTGGTTATCATAAATGTTCAGCTTGCAAAGGCTCAAGATTAAGACGAGAAGCGTTGCAAGTGGAAGTTGGGAATTTATCGATTGATAAAATTGTTTCAATGACAATAGAAAATGCGAAGAATTTTTTTGATTCAATTCAATTATCAGAGTATGAAGAAAAAGTTGCTGGGCAAATTCTTGAGGAAATAAGAAAAAGGTTGACATTTTTATGCGAAGTTGGTTTGGGCTATTTAACTTTAGATAGATTAAGTTCCACACTTTCCGGTGGTGAATCACAAAGAATAAATTTAGCAACTTCGCTTGGCTCTGCTCTTGTTGGCACATTATACGTTTTGGATGAACCAAGTATTGGACTTCATCCTTCGGATAATGAAAAATTGATAAAAATTATGAAATCGCTTCGTGATTTGGGAAATACGGTAATAGTAGTTGAACACGACCCAGAAATAATGAAATCATCAGATTATATTTTTGATATGGGACCGCTTGCTGGAACAAACGGTGGCGAAATTATTGCCAGTGGAACTTATTCTGAATTGATGATTGATGACAATTCCTTGACAGGAAAATATCTTTCTGGAAAGGAAAAAATCCCAATTCCAACACAACGAAGAACAGAAAAAACTGTTCAACTCGAGATAAAAAACGCTCGAATGAATAATATCAGAAATCTTAATGTTGAAATTCCATTAAATAAAATGGTTGTTGTTTCAGGAATTAGCGGTTCGGGGAAAAGTACATTAGTAAATGAAATTTTAGCAAAAAACTTAGAACATCTTTTTACAGGAAATTTCTCTTCAATTTCAAATTGTGATGAAATTATTGGCTGGAAAAACATTGACGCAATTGAAATTGTCGATCAATCACCGATAGGAAAATCGCCTCGTTCTAATCCAATAAGTTATGTAAAAGGTTTTGATTTAATTCGCGATTTGTTTTCCTCAACTCACCTTGCCAAAGCACGCGGCTACAAACCTGGTTCTTTCTCATTTAACGTCGATGGCGGAAGATGTGATACTTGCAAAGGTGAAGGTTTCGTTAAAATTGAAATGCAATTTTTAGCAGATTTATATCTTGAATGTGAAGATTGTGGAGGAACACGTTTTAAAAAGGAAATTAGAGACGTTACTTATAAAGGGAAAAATATTGTAGAAGTTTTAGAAATGACAACCGACCAAGCATGCGAATTATTTTATGAAAACAGCAAAATAATGAAATATTTAACAGCATTGCAAGATGTTGGTTTGGGTTACATTAAACTTGGTCAACCTTCAAATACACTTTCTGGCGGAGAAGCACAAAGAGTGAAACTTGCATCCCATTTGGCTAATCAGAATTCAAAAAATCGCACTCTCTTCCTTTTTGATGAACCAACTACTGGCTTACATTTTCACGACATTCAGAAATTAATTGATAGTTTTGAAATGTTGCTTAAAAAGAATAATTCAATCTTAATTATTGAACACAACCTTGAAATAATTAAAGTCGCTGATTATATAATTGATATGGGACCAGGGGCTGGAATTAATGGAGGAAAAATTGTTGCGGTTGGAACTCCTGAACAAATAGCATTGAATGAAAATTCAGTAACAGGAAAATTTTTAAGACCAATATTATTTGGATAAGACAAAGGACGGCAATTTTACCGCCCTTTGAATAAAATTATCAATTGAATTTCCACCTTGAACCAAAATTAATACTAAGTACTTGAGCTTGATTTCCATTTAACATATCGTTAAAATTATTTAATGCAAATATCATCTCAAAAACACCTGTGTCAAATCCAGTCCCGAAAGTCCAAGCAACTGAAGGTCTTTCGTTACCAAATGCTAAACCAGTCATTATTGGCCAAGCTTGGAAAGGTCGCCATTCTAAACCAATTCCCATTCCCAAAGATTCAGAATTGGTTGATTTTCGATTAAATCCTTGAATAATATCTGTAGCAATAACCATCTTGCCAGGGAAATTAGCAACTAATTCATCTACTTGAAGTGAAGCCCCAAATCTGAGAGTAGTTGGTAAATCGGTTGAAAAACTACTTATGTATTTTCCATCAGCTTTTGCCATATCAGCCAAAGAATCAAGTGCCTTTTCATCAGTTATATCTTCAATAACAAAAGCAACATCTGAATTATATTGAGCTGCATTTTTGGTCCAAGTTACACTACCAATATTTGTAATTGAAAAACCAACTGTTAGATATTTCCATTGAGCAGACGCACCAAAATCCAGTCCAAAACCGCTACCAGCGGGTGTTAAAAATGGTGAATTTATAGAAAATTTAGAATTTGTTTGTGTAGAATCAAAATCATAAGTAACTCCAAAATCAGAAGAAAATGCTGATTGTGCCATAAAATGCCCATCAATATCTATTGAATTATCTTCATTTGTAACTATTGAAGTAGAAATTTTTTGTGTCTGAAATGTTGCAAAACCTTGGACATATTTTAAGCTAATTCCAACATTTATATGCTCAAGTGGAGTTTTAATCACATCAGAAAAATCACGAGCATAAGAAAAAGAATAATCTCTTAAATAGTTAAAATCTGCATTCGCATCGTTAAAATCATAATATTTACCAACAACGTTTCCGTTAAGGACCAAATCAACGGCTCCTTTTGGAAAACTGAATAGACCAGAAATTTGGTCACTTATGCTAAATCCGAAAGTTCCAATTTTCTTGTTTGGTGTATAAACTGCAGTTAAATATTTATAGGATGTTTGCATACTAACATTTCCACCGTCTTCAAAAAGTGAAATTAAATTAGCTTTGTCAGATTCTGTTAAATATCTTCCTTGAGTTTGACCGTTCACTTCGACACCACCAAAATAGTAGTTGTAATTTTCGAGAGTCATAATACTATTTTCAGCAGAAAAGGCAATGTTTGGCAATGCTAAAAAGAAAGTTGCTTCAACTGAACCACTATCGGAAAATGCAAGATTTGCAGGATTTCTGTAAATTGCATAAGCTCCTCGCGAGTTGGCAACAGATGTATTTCCCATCGAAGAAGAAATTGGGTCGTTAATTGAAGTGGCTCCACCAATTTGTGCAAAAGATGAAATTGAGGAGACTAAAAGTGCAATTATTAATATTTTTTTCATTTTTATTTCTCCTTTTATTCTTCTAAATCAACGTGATATACAATGCCAGCACTGATTTTATACTCCAAATAATCATTTGCTCTAAATCTTACAAAAGGACCAAATGTAGATGAAGTTCCACCAGAAGTTTTAGCGAAGATTGCTAATTTTGCTTTTGCTGCCGAACTTGTTAATAAACTAATCTGATTTTCATTTATACTGAAAATCAAATCTGAATAAGTTGAATTTGTAACTGCTCCCGTTTCTTCATCAACTTGTGCTGCCCCAATTTCAAAAAGCTCACTTCCATTTGAGTTTTGCAAAGTAAATAGTTCGTTATCGTTTCTATCAACAATTGCAATTCGAACTGCAACGCCAATTGGCATTCTATTCTTAATTTCTGCACGAACATAAGCTGAACGAACATCATTCAACGCATTTTTATTATCATCAGACAAATTAATTTCGGCTTCAGAATCATAACTTGCTTCTTTTGCTGCAAGAATTAACGGAGCGGAAATTTGTGCGGTTATTTTTATTGAATCAGATGATGAAATTATTTGTGTTGTATTTGCAACTGGAGCTACTGTAAATTCATTGTCAATTCGTATTGAACTTGGGAAATTGAGTAGAAAATCAGTAACATTTGTATTATCTTGGTTAAATTCGACAAAAAACGGTTGCCCTGTAATCATAGAATCACTATAACTATAGCTTCCATTAATAAGCATTTTAGTTGAATCAATAATATTTCCATCTTGATTTTTTTCAAAACCTGTAATCTGCATATCCTCAAAAATTACTGCAACGTTCGATATTTCTCCGATTGTTTGTGCAGTTAATTTGAGTGAAGCATCACGCAACGCTATTGACGATTGGAAATCTTCAATATCACTTGTCAATCCTGTTTCAATCATTTGACTTATTTTTCCGAGTGATAATCTTTTTAATTTTCCTTCTAAACGTTCAACAGTACTTGGCTCATTATTTATTGTACTTGAAAGGTTTATTGCATTATTTGAAAATGCTTTCAAAACTACTAAAAATCCCTGTGCATTTTGGTAATTATATGGTTCAACAAGTGGAAATCCTTCGTAAACAGGCAATTCTCGGTAATTATACAAACTCATATCTTTGGAATAAGTTCGAGTAGTATTACCAGGTATGTTGTCTGTTAGAATCATTTGTGTTCCATCTGTTTTTTTCTTAAAACCAGGTATAATTAGTTTGAAGTAAGTTGAAGTTGATTCATTATTTGTAATTGTTATTCTGAATGAACCTGAACTGAAATTTGCTGCAATTAAATGATAATCTTGATCTGGATTGAAGACAATTCCCGTAGAAACTGTATCCCCTGTAGCTTCACTTTCAGCATGAAGTGTCGAAGGAAATGGAGCAGGATTAATAACTATCGAGTGAGCGATTGGACTAGTATTTTCAATGTCGTCAACAAACAAGAAATATAGACTATCATCTACTCCAACTGAATCATAAATCCCGAGAAAATCACTGCTTTCTGGGTCTAATAATTCCATCATTGTAACTTTGTCGCTTGTTAATGGAACATTTACATCAACGTCCCAATTTGGCATTATAGCGTCCTTTGGTAAATCAAAACATGCAGTTACAAAAATGGAAAGAGAAATTAGTATTAAAAACTGTTTGACACCTTTTTTCATAAGATTTTTCCTTTCTTTATTTGAAATTTCATTCGTAAAGTTAATTTATAAAAATTTTATAAATCAAGTATTTTCTTTATAAAATGATAAAATTCATCAATTTGTAATTGTTGTTTGTTAATCAGATTCTACCCATTTCCCGTCAGTTTTTATCAGATTAACTAATTCTTCAACTGCAATTGATGATGGAATGTTTTTCTTTACTATTTCACGACTTCTATAAAGAGTAATTTTCCCGAAACCTGAACCAACATAGCCATAATCGGCATCTGCCATTTCACCAGGACCGTTTACAATACAACCCATAATTCCAATTTTTAAACCTTTTAAGTGTCCTGTAACTTTTCTAATTTTATTGGTAACTTCTACTAAATCGAACAAAGTTCTGCCGCATGATGGACAAGCAATGTACTCAGTTTTTGTAATCCGAACTCGCGAGGCTTGTAAAATTCCAAACATAATTTCGTTCATTTTGTATTTTTTGAAATTTCTTGGGTTCATTTCGAGGATTATTCCATCTAAATAACCGTCAAGCAACAATGCTCCAAAATCAATTGAGGCATAAATCAACCGCTTTTCTTCATCAAGATTTAAGTAATTTCTTGCAACAATTACGGGATTCATTATCTTTTTTTCTTCTAAGAATTCAAAAAATCTTTTTTGAGATAATATTCCTTCGCCAAATTCAGTGTTTATTTTAAAAATGACATTTGTATCATTACATATTTTTTCAAAATTATTGTCATCTACTTCACTTAAGTTAAATTCTACAATTATTGGTGTAGTGATTTTATAATTATCAATTTCAGATAGTTTTACAAGCGGAATTCTTCCCGAAATTTCTTTATTTGAAATAATTTGTAGATTTTGTGGCAAATTGAAAGTTGGCATTTTATCCAAAATCAATAAATCGACTGCTTGTTCAGATAGTTTCCATTTATCATCTTGTTCATTATAAAAATATCCTATTTCTTCAAAATCCTTAATTGTTATTTCGCCAATTTCTCTAAAATCAGCAAAAACTTTTGTTTGATTTTCACCGCCGATGTTTGCTACAGAAAACGTTCTTCGTTTAGAATAATCAAAAGGATTTTGGGTTGAAATAATTTCATTTTTTTCAAATTTTACTGTTTTGTAATAATCAGATTGATATTTAGATAAAATATCTTTTGCAACAGGAATCTCATTTTCAGGCGGTTCAGTCAAAGAAACGCGGATTGTGTCGCCAATGCCTTCTTCTAATAAAGCTCCAATTCCAACTGCCGATTTTATTCTGCCGTCAATTCCATCACCAGCTTCTGTAACTCCCAAATGAATAGGATAATTCATATTTTCTTCGAGCATTCTTTTACAAAGTAACCGATAAGCAGCAACCATAATTCGTGTATTACTTGCTTTCATCGAAAGAACAATTTTATGAAAATCAAGACTGCGACAAATATTTACAAATTCCAAAGCAGATTCTACCATTCCTTCGGGAGAATCGCCAAATTTGCTCATAATTCTATCCGAAAGTGAACCATGATTTGTTCCAATTCGCATTGCAGTTTTGTTTTTTTTGCAAATTTCTACAAGTGGTTCAAATTTCAATCTAATTTTTTCTATTTCTAATTGATATTCTTCTGCAGTGTATTCATTTGTTCTTATTTGTTTTTTATCAACATAATTACCAGGATTTATGCGAACTTTTTCAATTATTCCAGCAGCAACTTCAGCTGCATTTGGCGTAAAGTGAATGTCTGCAATTAGCGGATTTGTAAAGCCTCGTTTGTGGAGTTCGGTTTTTATTTCAAATAGATTTTTTGCTTCATTTATTGATGGTGCTGTAATTCGAACAAGCTCGCCACCAGCTTCTATTATTCTAATTGCTTCCTCGACAGTTGCAGTTGTGTTCATAGTGTCAGTTGTTGTCATTGACTGAATTCTAATTTCGTTATTGCCACCAATTCCAACTTCACCAACTTTTACTTCCCGTGTCGGAAATCTGACTAAAGTATCTTGGCTGAAAGTATATTTTTTTCGCATTTTATTTTCTTTCGAATTGTGTTTCAAGAAATTCATTTAACGCCGACAAATTACGAATTGTTACTATTTTTTCATACTCAACAATACATTTATCAATTGGTATAAAATTTCTTATGGAAAAATAGTCAAAATCATAAATTTCTGCCGAAATTTGCATTTTGCTGATATTCAAATTATTCACCATTTCAAAAATTCCATTTTGAATAGCAATAATTTTGGAATTTGAGTTCCGAAACTTTTGAATAATTTCAGATAAAACAGCTTTTTTAGTGAAATCCGAATTTCCACCAATAATCAATAAAGCATTATAATTAAATGAATTAACATTGTTTGAATTGATTTCGGATTGTACTTTCCCGTTTTTTTCATCATTTACAAGCGAATTATTTTCAGTAATTATTACGAAATTGAGTTTTCTAATGTTAAAGAAATTCCTAACTTTTCTGAACGCTTCAGATGAAAAATTGTTTGGTAGATAAATTAGTGTTTTCAAAAATTTTGATTTCATTGATTTAAAATAAAAAAAGCTGTGCAAAGACAGCTTAAAAGTTTGAAAATTTTGTGCGGAAGACGGGACTTGAACCCGTATGACTCGAAAGTCACTACCCCCTCAAGATAGCGTGTATACCAATTTCACCACTTCCGCATTTTTGAGATGTAAAAATATCGTTACAAAGTGGAATTTCCAAATAAGTAAAAATCTTTATTCTCTAGGATTTCCTTGTCCACGTCTGTTTTTCATCATATATTTTGCAATTTCTTCACGGAATTGCTTTTCAAAAACAAGCATTTTCACAATTTGTTCTTGAGATAGCAAATCAGAAAGAGAGTTGATAAAATTTTCTCTATTTTGAAACGCTTCTTTTTCCAAACTTAGAATTTCTTTCTTAGTTTTATCAAAATCAACTTTATCATTGTTATCTATTTTTTTAATCAATTTTTCATAGAGTGCATCAACTTTTTCAGCTAGTTTTTCTTGTATTTCTTGATGATGCTTTTTGCGTGCAAAAAATTTGACTGCTGTCTCTTCGTCCAAATCTAATACTTCCACTAATTTAACTTGTTCTAATTTTTGGATGTTTTTCCCGTGTTGAAATCTATTAAATTGGTATTGTGCATTGATTTGTGAAAATCCCACCAATAAAATTAGAACCATAATTATTTTTTTCATTTTTTCTCCTTATAACTTAAAATTATTTAAATGTGACACAAGTTCGTCAAAATCTTTATCTGAAATATCTTTAGTTTCATGAATAAAGGAATCTTCGAGTTTGTAATTATTAACTAATTGCAAAGCTGAATTTTCATCAAGTTCGCTGAGATATTCATTCATTAAATCTTCATTATTTAAATTAATTGAAAAATTGTTTGAATTTTCAAGAATAATACTCTTTTCTGATTCATTAAGTGAAGAAAGCATTTTAATTTCACTATTGTCAAATAAAATTTTCTCAGAAAAAGATTCGTTCCCAAATTGTGGTATGAAATAAAAAAGAAATATGGCTGTTACAAATGTAAATGCAGAAGCTAAACGGAATTGTTTTGCTGTTTTACGTTTGTCCATTTTCTTTCTAAAATTTACAGTAAGATTGTTAAAATAAGTTTCATCTGTACCAAAATTTGTATCGGCGAGTAACTTTATTTGTGATTGAATCTTCTCGAAATCTCGTTTCAATTCTGAATTAGTTTTTAATTCTGCTTCAAATTGTAATTTTTCATCTTCTGAAAGTAAATCACTTAAATATTTTGTTATTCTATCATAATTCTTCATTAATCATCTCCGTAATTTTTTTGAGTGCATGAAAATAGTTTGCTTTTAATGCTCCTTCAGATGTTCCAGTAATTGAAGAAATTTCAGCATACGAAAGTTGGTCAAAATTTCTAAAAATGAACACTTCACGTTGTTTTGCTGGTATTTTTTGCAATGCTTTTTCTACCTTTTCTAACTTTTCTTTGTTTTCGTAATCTCTTATAATATCTTCATTTGTACTTTTCCCAAACAAATCGTCAAACGAAAAGAACTCACGAACTTTTCTCTTTTTCAGCAAATTTAACGACCTTGTCGAAACAATTGAATAAAGCCAAGTTGAAAATGCAGATTCAAACTTAAAAGAACTTAATTTATTGTAAACAGTAATTAAAACTTCTTGAGTAATTTCATCAGAATCTTCATGATTTCCAGTCATTTTTCTTGCATGCCAATAAATTTGATTTTGGTATTTCCGTATCAATTTATTGAAAGAACTTTCGTTTCCATCAAGAAATTCTCTGATTAAAATGTTATCGTCTTCGGTCATAATATCCTTTTTTACAATACTTAGACAAAACAAAATTTTTTTGGTTTAATATTAAACCTCGATATTTCAACCTTTGTCAAAACCACAAATTCAACAAAATAAAATTAATAATTAAATGGAGTTAAAAATGAACAAAATTAAAGCAATATTAACATTGGTGCTTGCAACAATAGCAATCAGTTTTGCACAGCCACGTGGTTTTGACAATGATAAACCTGAATTTATGAGAGAAAAAATGAAAGAAATGCTAAATCTAACTGAGGCCCAGCAACAAAAGTTAGACAAAATGTATTTCAAAAATCAAGAAGAACGAATCGATTTTCGTGCAAAAATGGAAAAATATCGATTAGAAATGCACGAAATGATGATGTCAGATAACTTCGATATCAACAAAATGAAAGAATTATCAAAGAAAATGAATGATTTAAGAAGTGTTCAGCAAGAAAAGCGACTTGACCATTTTTCTGAAGTATATAATATTCTTGACGAAAACCAAAGAAAAATCTGGAAAGACCATTTTAATGGCTCAAAAAATAATCGTTCAATGGGAATGGGGAGAAAAGGCTCAAAAGGAAATGGACGTGGAATGGGAAATTGTCAAGGATATGGTCCAAGATTTTAGCAAAACCTACAAATGTTAAATAATTTGTTAATTGAGAAACCCCGAATTTTTCGGGGTTTTTTATTTACTCAGAAAATCACTTTGGATTTTATTGGCAAATTAGGCTTTTACTAAAACAATTTCTTCTTGATTCGGAGCGAGCCATTCGCAACCATCTTTTGTAACAACAACCTCAACTTCAACAGTTGCAATGCCAAAACCAGGTATCGTTAGTCTTGGTTCAATTGTAAATACTTGGTTTTCTTCCAAAGTCATATATGGCAAATTTCCATAACGTTCCCATTTTGGAGCAAGTAATGCCCCGCCATCATGTGCCGCTCTTCCTACTTGATGTCCGAGTCCGTGTGGATATTCTTCATAACCATTTTCTACTATGTAATTTCTTGCAATTGAATCTATTTCATGTGCAACTACACCTGGTTTTATTGCTTTTGCTGCAAGTTCAATTGACTTTTTTATTACATTAAACCCGTGTAAAACTTCAGCTGGAGCTTCGGTTTCGCCTTCTTTTAAAATATACCAAGTGCGTTGCAAATCTGAACAATAACCTTTGTAGTTTATTCCAAAATCCATATTTACAACATGCCCAGGTTTAATAATTCTATTTGTTGGACCAGAATGTGCTCCTGCTGTATCTGGACCAGAAAATACTGATGGGCAATATTCTTTTTCCCATGCAAAACCAAAACCACGTTCTTCAACTTTTTTGAAGACAAATTCAGCTACATCTTTTTCTGTTATTCCAGCTTTAAGGAATTTCCCAACTTCATCAAATATTTGTAAAGTATGAGCAATAGCTTCTTTCATAATTGCAATTTCAGTTTGCGATTTTCTTCCACGTAATGCTGAAATTATCTCTTCAGATGAAATAAATCTGTCTGAAAATGGTGTTCCCTCTAAATATTTTAGTAAATCAAGATAAAGCCCGTGAGTTAAACCATCTGCCAAACTTGAATTTTGTGAAAAATTTATTGCTATTTTTTCTGGATTTCTATCAATTAACACTTGTCTTAAATCATCGCGAACAGATTTTAAATAAGGAATTATTGTTTTAAAAGTTCCAACTGTTTTCATATTTGCTTCTTCAAGCGAGCCAATTATTGCAATTGTTTCCCCCGATTTTGTAATTATGAAAGCGGAATGCCAAGTTGCATTCGTTCCAACAAGCATATCCATCATTGGGTCTTTAATATTTCCAGTTTCGCGAACAAAAGTTATCCACATATCGATATTTTTTTCATTTAATATTTGAATTGCTTGTTGTTGTTTTTCTAAAATCATCTCTTTTGACATTTTTTCTCCTTTTTATTTATCTTTTGAGGATTTTCTGAATAATGAAATTCCACCAAAGCCACTAATAATCGCAATATAAAAACCTAAATCGTACCACCAACCAACATTGTAAATTTCATAAATTGAGATTTTGTGATTGAAAAATCCTATTACAAGTGAAATTGGAGCAATCCAACCATGCCAAATTCCCATAAAAAATCCAGCTTGATTTTCAATAGAATTATTTCCACCTCCAGGCATACAGCCTGAAATAGTAAGAAGAAAAACCGTTAAAAACAGATATTTGAATTTCGTTTTCATTTTTTAACCTTTCAGATTCATAATATATTTTTAAGATTTTTTGTGGCTTCTGGAATATTTTTTTGTCCGAAAATTGAATTTCCAGCAACTAAAACATTTGCTCCAGCTTTTACAACTAATTTTGCTGTTTCAAGATTAATTCCACCATCAACTTCAAGAAAAGCTTTTGAATTCGCTTTATCCAACATTCCTCTAACTTTTTGAATTTTGTAGATTGATTTTTCAATAAAAGTTTGTCCGCCAAATCCAGGATTTACAGACATTATTAAAATCAAATCGACATCGCCAATTATATATTCTAAAGTAGAAACAGAAGTTGAAGGATTTATTGAAACTCCAGCTTTCATCCCATTTTCTTTAATTGATTGAATTGTTCTGTGTAAATGTGGCGAAACTTCCTGGTGAACTGTTAAAATATCAGCACCAGCTTTTGCATATTCCGCAATATATTTGTCGGGATTTGTAATCATTAAGTGAACATCAATAGGAATTTTAACAAATCGTTTTAACGCTTTCACTATATTTGTTCCAAATGTTAAATTCGGCACAAAATGTCCGTCCATAACATCAACGTGAATAAAATCTGCTCCATTTTCAATTACAAGATTTACTTGCTCTTCTAATTTCAATAAATCAGCAGATAGAATTGATGGAGCAAGATAGATTTGGTTATTCATTTTCAGCCAAGAATTTTTGATATTTTGATAAAATTACTTCTTTTAGCGATTCGGTTGTAAAACCAAATTCCTTTTCTAAATCTTTGTATGGAGCTGAAGCGCCATAATTATCTAATCCAAAAGTAAAACCATCTAAACCCACGTATTTTTCCCAACCTTTTGTTACGCCAGCTTCTATTGAAACACGAAAACGTACCGATTTGGGAAGAATTTGATTCTTATATTCATCACTTTGTTTTTCAAATAATTCTACTGAAGGCATGCTTATTACTCGAATATTTTTATCTGGTAAAGCTTTTGCAGTCGAAATTGCAAGATGAACTTCAGAACCAGTAGCAATAAAAATCATATCAATTTGCTTTTGATTTTCTGTTTCATAAACAATATAACCACCTTTTTGAACATTTTGATAAACTTCGTCTGAATTTGTATTTAATATTGGAAGATTTTGTCGCGTAAGTGCCAAAATTGATGGGCAATTAAATTTATCAGCAGCAACTCGCATACAAGCAGAAGTTTCAGTTGCATCGGCTGGACGGAAAACCAACAGATTTGGGATTAACCGCAACGAAGCAATGTGTTCAATTGGTTGATGAGTTGGTCCATCTTCTCCAACGTAAAATGAATCGTGTGTAAAAACAAACATCACGTGCAAATGCATCATTGCTGAAAGCCGAATTGTGTGGCGTGCATAATCTGAAAAGACAAGGAATGTTGCACCAAAAGGCTTAATTCCACCATGAAGAGCAAGTCCATTTACAATTGCCGCCATCGGAAATTCTCTTACGCCAAAAGACAAATTCCTTCCTAATCTATTTTCAATTGTAAATTCACCGACAAGATTTGCAAATTCTTTTGTATTGTTAGATGGTTCCAAATCAGCACTTCCACCAACAATTGTTTGAAGTTGTTCAGCAAATTTTACGAGTGTTTTGCCAAAGGCAGCTCGAGTTGCTAATGGTTTATCGGCGGGAAATTCTGGCACTTCAAGGTTTTCAGCAATAAAATCTGAATTAACTTCCTGCCAAAGTGTCTTAAAATTTATATCAGTTATTAATTTTTGATTTACAATAGAATACCAATTTTCAACTTTTGTGTTTAATTCATTCCATCTTGCTCTAAAATTATCTACAACTTCTTTCGGTAAATAAAATGTTTTATCTTCAGGCAAACTAAGTTTTATTTTAGTAGCAATTATTTCTTCATTAGGTAATGGCGAACCGTGTGTTTCGGGGTCGCCTTCACGATTTGCCAAACCTTTTGCCATTGTAGTTGAACCAATTATTATCGTTGGTTTTGTGCTTTTAAGTTGTGCCGATTTAATTGCGTTTCGAATTTCAGAATGATTATGTCCATCTATTTCGATAACATTCCAAAGTAACCCTTCAAATATTTTTTTAATATTTGAACTATCAGAACGCGAGGTAGAACCAGAAATTTGAATATTATTTTTATCATAAAAAACGATTAATTTATTCAACGCCCAATGTCCAGCAAGTGAAGCTGCACCGAGAGCAATTGGTTCTTGTAAATCGCCATCGCCAACAACAACATAAGTAAAATGATTTACAACATCACTTCCAAATTTTGCACGGAGATGTTCTTCAGCTAAAGCAATTCCAACTGCCATAGAAATTCCTTGTCCTAACGGTCCCGTGGTTGCTTCAACTCCATCAGTCAATCCATATTCGGGATGTCCTGGAGTTTTACTATGCAGTTGGCGAAAATTTTTTAATTCATCAATTGGCAAAAATCCCTGAAGTACAAGCATAGAATAAAGCAAAGTTGACTCGTGCCCAGCAGAAAGAATAAATCTATCGCGATTAAACCAATTTGGATTATGAGGGTTGTAGTTTAGAAATTCCTTGTGAAGTAAATAAACAAAATCAGTTGACGACATTGCACCACCTGGGTGGCCAGAATTGGCTTTTCGAGTTGTATCTAAAATTAGTCCGCGAATAACTGAAGTTGAAAATGAATCAATGTTTCTCATAATTTCCTTTTAATTAAAAATAATATTCAAAAAATATTGAATTAAAAATAAGTAAACCAAAAATTCTATTTGAAAATCTTGAAGAATTAAGCTAAAGTATATCATAAACGTGGTATGGAGGAAATAATTATTCAAGAATATTTAGCTTCTTTTTATTTCAATCAACTTTAGCTGACTGCTTTGAATGATGATAAATAATTTAGCTTTAGCATCATTTGGAGTTTATATATTAAAAAAGCCACACCCCGTCTCGACTTCGTCGAGCTACCGCTCAAAAAGAGGGGAATTTTTAATAAAAAAACCTTTGAAGAATTTCTCCAAAGGTTTAATAATAATAATTTATTTTTTAACTGATTACTACTTCATCAAAATCATTTTTCTTGTTTGGACAAAATTACCAGCTTGAATTCTGTAAAAATAAATTCCACTTGCAAGTTTTGTTGCATCGAATGTTATTTCGTAACGACCAGCGTTAATTTCTCCATTTACCAAAGTTGTAACTTCTGAACCAAGAATATCATATACTTTTAGTGTTACAAATGAATTGGAAGGTAACGCAAAATTAATTTTAGTACTTGGGTTGAATGGGTTTGGATAGTTTTGAGAAATTGAGAATTTTGTTGGAATTTGATTTACAAATTGTTCGTCAGTTCCAACTTCAGGAAGCAATTCTAAATATTTCAAAGCATTTTCCAATAAGTCGTGTTTCACACCACTTGTTGAGATCTTTGCAAAATTAAATGCAAAATAAACTACTTGATTGTTGTAAGCAATTATTGAAGCATCAGTTGGATAATTGCTCCATTTACTAACTCGTTCAGATTCAGTAATTGCGGTTAAAGCATCGTGGTCGCCATAAACCGAATATGATATAGAAAAAGTAGCTGGAAGTGTATTTGGCAAATTCCACAAAGGATGTCTTTGTTGATTTACGTTAATTGAGCCACTTTGATCGTGATTCCAAGATGAAAAATGCAAAACTTCGGAAGCAATTGGTTCACTTCTGTTGCTATAACCAAGTTCGCCACCTTCGACTAGAACAACACCGTCGTTTTCAACTATTTCAGCCATTTTTGATTGAATTTCATCAGGAATTAATCCCGAAGCTGAACCTTGTACATAGAATATTGCTGAATAATTTGACCAAGTGTCAAGATCTGTTGAACTTGGATCTTCAATTGTTGTTTGAATTCCCCAAGAAATTAATGAATCAGCAATTTCAGATGAAGATTTTGCAATTTTTTCAGTATTTGTGATTGGAATTGTGCATTCTTTATCTTGAAAATAACCTTTGCTATCTGCTGAAAGAATTAAAATTCCATTAGGCAATTCCAATTCAAAATTCCATGTTGTATCTGTTGTTACTGAAATTAATGTATCGAGTTGTTTATATCCAGCTGATTTAACTCTAACATTAAAATCGAAATTAACTAATGTATCAGCAAAAAAGCCAATATTTGTGTTGTCGGTGTAAAGTGTTTTGTATAGTTCGCCTGTATCAAATCTATAAATTTTTACAGTTGCTGAAAGATTTTCACCTTCTTCATTTTTTACATAACCAGATATATAGCTGCTTGCTGCTCGGTTCAATTGGAGAACCAAGTTATTTTCGGGATAAACAACAAAGTAATTTTGTGTGAGTGTTTCGAAACCAAATGCTTTTACTTCAAGGACTACATTCCCAACTTCAACTTGGTTTGGCATTTCAAAATTTCCTTGATAGTTTGTTGTGGTTCGGAATTCTTCTTCTCCATCTCTATAAAGGATGATAGTTGCTCCTTCGATAATTTCACCGTTTGAAGAAACATTTCCAGTGAAATTTGCCATTGCATTAATTACTGGGAAAGTTTCAGAATATGTATTGAAACCAGATTTAACTATATAAGCTCTAACATCATTTTTGGCAACTGGAGTGTAAGTTAAAGATTCTCCATTTTCTGTGTAATATTCACCATTTCCGCCAACATAAACTGTGTAATCTCCATCTACTTCACCGCCATAAACATTCCCAGCTTGGTTCACTGAAAATGTATCAACCAAACCGAAGTCTGTATTAACTGTTAAATCTACGTTTGTAAATTCTTGTCCGCCAGTTATTTGTAAAGTATCTGTAAAAAGTAAATACGAATCTTCACTTCGTTTTCCAAAGATTTCAAGAATTGAGCCAACTGGTGAATTTACTGGAAGTTGAGCAACTCCATTTTCGTTTGTTTGAACAGTATCAACAAAATAACCAGGTGAAGAAATCCAAACATTTACATTTTGCATTGGAACATTTGCTGTATCGGTTACAGTTACATTTAATGTCCCTTGTGTAAGAATTGCCATTTCAGTTGGATTTAATTCTACATTTGCAGGCACAATTGCTTGAATATCCACAACATAAGGAACTTTATTTTGAGCTGTAACTGTTAATTTATATTCCCCAGGGTCTGTTAATGGATTAGCAAATTGGATTGTTGCATTTCCGTTTTCGTCTGTCATTGCTGAACCAACTAAAACACCAGATTTTGTAAGTCCAATTAGCGCTTTTGAAACTCCTGTTACATTTACATCAAAACTTGAGCTACCAATTAATAAAACTGGAAGATGTTGAACGTCCATTTCTGTTGGTTGTCCCCAATAAATCATTAATGAAGGATCACCAAATAATTGGTAAATTTCCCAATAGTAATCTGTAATATCTGACCCTGAAGTCATAACTGCAAAATTTCCAACATAAATCATTGCAGATTGTGTTGTTAAATCATCAGTAACAAAACCAGTTTCATAAGCTCCAAGTGTCGTTTCATCTGGAGTTGGAGTAACACCATCGCCAACGTGATCAAAAAATCCAGTTGACCAAAAAACGTCTTCATCCCAATATGTTGAGTTTGTTCCACCAATATAACCGATTCCGCCTTTGTTTGGTTGACGTAACCAAGCCTCTCCGAAACATTCACCAACTTCAAAGGAAGCAGTTAAACAAGCATTTCCTATTGCGAGTGTATATTTGTTTAGATTTGTAAAACCTTCAACATCTGAAATTCCCATATTAGGATCAGCCCACGATGTTTGACTCCCGTGTGCTGTATAATTAATCAAGGCAACGCCATCATTTACATCATTGATAATATCATTTTCAAATTGTCCGCTACCTGTAGTTTCATAAACTGTAGTATTAAAACCGTTAGCAGAAGTATAATAATAATCCGCACCATATCGTACTGTTGGAATACCGTGAGTTGGTGTATGCCCACTATCCCAACCAGCAATCAACGTGATGTTATTCAAATAAGTTGGGTCTTCAATTTCATATTTTTCGTAATAAAGAGTTTTTTCAACATAAGGGATTAATTCATCGACTGTTCTTGCAGAAAATCGAGCAATATACATATCTGGTAATTTATCGCCTGTAACATCTGCAAATGGTAAATCGGTTACGTGTCCGCCAGTTGTTCCATCAAATGCGGGAAGTTTATCGTCATCACCAACCATTAAAATATATGTAGGTGCGGGATTTTCTTCAGTTGCATTTTCATACAAACTATGCAAATATGTTTGAACTGTTGTTCTATTTGCTGGAGAAGTAAATTCATAAATAATTACTTCAAAACCTTGTTGAGTTTTCCAATCAATAAATGGTTGCATTGTTTCAAGGAATTCAGTTGGGACAACAACAACATATTTTTGAGGAAATCTTATTAAACTTTGTGGGTCATCTTTTGCATCAAGTTTTTCGATGTTGCCAAATGCTGTTTCAAAAAATGGTGAAAAATACTTGTTTTTTGTTTGCATTGTGGAAATCAAATCACCATTTCTAAATGAGATTTTTATTTCCATTTCTGTGTAAACTTTAATTTGATTTGTAACTGGATTATACTGAATTGGTGAAATTTCAACTAATGCAAGATTTCGATATCGCATAATTCCAAGATTTTTAACACTCACTTCAGATAGTGAATAAAATCTATTTTCATTATAAATCTGGTTATTCATCAAAAATGGAACATTTTCTGGGTTATCACTTTTCGAAAGTGATGCTTGTGTTGGCATTAATTTGTGGTTTATTCCAAGTTCGGTTAACGAAAATATTTCTTCCTTAAAACTGACAATTTCAGTTTCAATTTCAGCACCAAATGGAATTTCAATAATTTTGTTCATATTAGGAAGCGAAGGCTCGCCAACATTATGCGAACGTTGGAATGAAGGAATTACAATTTGCGAAAAAATCCCATTTTTTGTTTCAACATCAAAATGTTTGATTTCGCCAACACTTACCGAAAAATTCATAGAAACTGAACTTTTTCCGATAACTTTTAATTCGTTAGCTTGGTTGCTGAGTTTTACTAATTTTTCATTTGCAAAACTCAATGTGAAAAAGGCAAAAGCCAAAATCACAATTAATTTGTTTTTCATAAAAAACCTCGTATTTTTTTATTTTTTTTTAGAAAGATAGTTTGCAATTAAGTTATTTTCAATAAGAAAATTAAAATTTCTAAACAAAGTATAATAATTGTGAACAATATCACAAGGAAAACAATGTCTGATAGAAAGGCTTTTCAGTTGGATGAATTCGAGCCAACTAATTATAAAATTTGGAAATCAAAAGTAGTTGAAGAATTGAAAGGGTTAGATTATAACTCCTTAAAAACCAAAACCTACGACAATCTTTTTTTAGAACCAATTTACTTTGGTAGCGAAAATAAGGAATTATTAGCTAATTTATCTTTACCCTTTGAAAATAATTTTGTAAGAAGCCATCATTTTTCTACAAATTTTTTAGATTTCCCAATTTCTCAACCAAACTTTGAACAAAATCCCAAGCAATTTAACCAAAATCTGCAAGTAGATTTACAAATGGGATTATCTTCAATTTTTGCTGAAATTAACACAAATACGCGTTCAGTTTCAATTTATTCGAAAGACGAAATTCATCATATTTTTGAGAATATCGATCTTTCTCAAAATGAAATTTCGCTCCTTTTCAATTTATCTTTCCAAAATTATGTTGATGAATTTCTCCAATTCTTTTCTGATTCAAAAAATTCCAACATTTTGAAAATCAACTTGCTTGTTTCTCCATTTTTAGAATTTATTGCCAATGGATATTTTCCACTCAACAAAATGAATTTATCGCAATTACTTACAAATCACGTAGAAAAAGTCAGCCGATATTTCCCAAATTCAAACACAATTTTGATTGATTCTTCAACATTTGCCGATTCTGGCGGAAATGCAATTAACGAGCTTTCGCTTGCTATTTCACAATTTGTCGAAATTCTCGAACTACTTGAAAATGATTTCTCTGTTGCGGATTTATCGAACAAAATCATTTTTCAATTTTCTCTTTCGCCGTTTTTTATGAATGATATTGCCAAAATTCGTGCTTTTAGAATGCTGATGGCAAAAGTTCTTGAACAATATAAAATCCAACATTTTGATTATCAAATTTGGGGAAAATCTAACTTGTTTTATCGAACAAATTCGGAAGAATTTACAAATATTTTGCGTGCTACCACCGAATCTTTTGCGGGGATTTTATCACAATGCGATAGAATTATCATTTATCCACATAATTTCAGAACGCAAATTCCAAATGATTTTTCCCGCAGAATCGCACGAAATTCGCAAATTATTCTCACTCACGAATCGCATCTAAACAAAGTGATAGATTCTGCTGGCGGTTCATCTTTTCTGGAAAATCACACAATCTCGCTTGCTGAACAAAGTTGGAAAGTATTCCAAGAAATTGAAAATTTTGGTGGATTTTTCAACGCTTTTTCACAAAATTTTATTCAACAGCAAATTGACGATTCCCGAAAAGCAAAAATTAATGATATAAATCGCCGTAAATTATCCTTGATTGGAACAAACGTTTATGTGAAAAATAATTCAGAATTTTCAGTTACAGAACTTCCGATTGTGTATTTCAAGAAATTTGAATTTCCAACAAAAGATGTCCAAAAACTGAATTTTTCGCACGCTGGTTTTCATTTTGAACAACTTCAGATTTTTGTCAAAAATCAAATCGAAAAATCAATTCAAATTTTGGGAATTGGTGAAATTTCAGATTATAAGTTACGCTCGGATTTTGCAAAATCTTTGTTCGAAACAGCCTTTTTTGAGGTAAATTCCCCACAATCGAAAATCCTTACATTCGAGCAACTTCACAACGAAATCCATAATTCCAAATCAAAAGTTGTTGTTTTGGCTTCAAAAGATAAATTTTATGAAGAATTAATAAAAAATCCACAAAACAAAATTCAATCAGATAAAATTATCGTTCTTGCAGGCTTGCCTAAAAATGAAATAGAGATTTACAAAAAACTCGGAATTTCTGATTTTATTTACTCTGGAATGGATGCTTTTACATTTTTATCAAACCTTGCAAACAATCTTTTTGGAGAAAAATAAATGCCTCGACCAAAATTCTCTGAAATTAATTTCGACCAAAATTCATCATCAAAACAAGATTTTAGTTCTTGGAAAGACAAATTCGATAAATTATCACCAAAATCCTTCGATTCAATATCATTCAAAACAGTAGAAGGAATTGAAGTAAAACCACTTTACACATTTTCAGATATAGAAAATCTTCAACATTTGCATTTTTCCGCTGGAATTCCGCCATTTTTACGTGGACCTTATTCAACAATGTATGTACAAAAACCTTGGACAATAAGACAATATGCGGGATTTTCGACTGCCGAAGAAAGTAACGCATTTTACAGAAGAAATTTAGCACAAGGACAAAAAGGACTTTCCGTGGCTTTCGATTTGGCTACACATCGCGGCTACGATTCTGACCACGAACGAGTTGTTGGCGATGTTGGAAAAGCGGGAGTAGCAATTGATTCCATTGAAGATATGAAAATTTTGTTTGATAGAATTCCACTCGAACAAATGTCTGTTTCAATGACAATGAATGGTGCTGTTTTGCCAATTTTAGCATTTTTTATTGCCGCAGCTGAAGAAAGTGGAGTTTCACCCGAAAAACTTACTGGCACAATACAAAATGATATCCTTAAAGAATATATGGTGCGAAACACTTACATTTATCCACCAAAAGAATCGATGCGAATTATTGCCGATATTTTCAAATTCACTTCGCAAAAAATGCCAAAATTTAATAGCATCAGCATTTCTGGTTATCACATGCAAGAAGCTGGCGCTTCGGCTGATTTAGAATTAGCATATACTTTACTTGATGGATTAGAATATGTTCGAACTGGAATTTCAGCTGGTTTGGATGTTGATGATTTTGCTCCGAGATTATCTTTCTTTTGGGCTTTGGGAATGAATTTTTTTATGGAAGTTGCAAAAATGCGTGCTGGAAGAGTACTTTGGGCAAAGTTAATGAAACAATTCAATCCAAAAAATGAGAAATCTCTTTCACTTCGAACACATTCACAAACTTCAGGTTGGAGTTTGACAGAACAAGATCCTTTTAATAATGTAATTCGAACTTGCATCGAAGCAATGGCGGCAACAATCGGACACACGCAATCACTTCACACAAATTCGCTTGATGAAGCAATTGCACTTCCAACTGATTTTTCGGCTCGAATTGCTCGCAACACTCAACTTTTTCTTCAAGAAGAAACATTTTTAACAAAAGTTATCGATCCACTCGGAGGTTCGTTTTATCTTGAAACGCTCACAAATCAATTGATGGAAAAATCTTGGGAACACATTCAAGAGATTGAAAATATCGGTGGAATGGCAAAAGCAATTGAAATGGGAATTCCGAAACTAAAAATTGAAGAATCCGCTGCAAAACGTCAAGCAAGAATTGATTCTGGACAAGAAATAATTGTCGGATTGAATAAATATATTCCAAATGACAAAACATTAATTGACATTCTCGAAGTTGACAATTCGCTTGTTAGAAATTTGCAAATTGAAAGATTAAATAGAATAAAAAAGACAAGAAATAATCAAAAAGTTGATAAATTGCTAAAAAAACTTTCAGAAGCAGTAAATGACAATTCACAAAATTTATTGGAAATAGCAATTCAAGCAGCAAAAGAAAGAGCCACACTTGGCGAAATTTCGTATGCAATAGAAAAAGTTTGTGGGAGATTTAACGCAATGAACAAAACAATTTCGGGAATTTATAGTTCCGAATTCAAAAATTCTAATGATAATTCGCTTTCTGAAGCAAGAAATTTAGCTGATAAATTTGCAGAATTAGATGGACGAAGACCGCGAATTTTAATTGTAAAATTAGGACAAGATGGACACGACCGCGGAGCGAAAGTAGTTGCAACTGCTTATGCGGATATTGGCTTTGATGTTGATATTGGTCCACTTTTCCAAACACCCCACGAAGCTGCAAAACAAGCAATCGAAAATGATGTTCACGTTGTTGGAATTAGTTCACTCGCTGGTGGACATAAAACTCTACTTCCACAATTAGTTGAAGAATTGGCAAAATTCAAGAGAAATGATATTCTTGTGATTGTTGGCGGTGTAATTCCAATTCAGGATTATGAATTTCTTTATCAAAATGGAGCTTTTGAAATATTTGGACCAGGAACAAAAATAACTGAAGCATCCATAAAAATTCTGACAAAACTTTTAGAAAGATTTTCATAAATAAATATTTAATAAAATCTTAAACAAAAAAGAATATTTTACGATTATTACAATATAGTTTTGAAAACTTTAGAGGAAAATTATGAGTACAATAGAAACAAAAGCCGAATCTAAACAAGATGAAATCTTACAATTAGTTAGTTTTAAGATTGGAGATGAAGAATTTGGTGTTGATATTCTAAAAGTTCAGGAAATCAATAGAATAATGCAAATAACACAAGTTCCAAATTCACCAGAATTTGTGGATGGAGTTGTTAATTTGCGTGGAAAAATTATTCCTGTTATAAATCTGAGAAAAAGACTAAAAATGCCAGTCTTAAAACACAATTCCAAAACAAGAATTATTGTTGTTGAATTAGCAGATAGCACAGTTGGGTTTGTTGTTGATGAAGTTAATGAAGTGTTGAGAATTCCCAAAAGTATTACAGAACCAGCTCCATCAATGGTTACGGGAATTAATACCGATTACATAACTGCTGTTGGTAAATTGGAAGATAGATTACTGATTTTGTTGGACTTGGAAAAAATTCTTTCTCAAGAAGAAACAAAAGAAATTGAAACAATGGAAGCTTAGTTTAGTACAATTATATTCTAGTAGAAATCCGTTGAAATCAACGGATTTTTTATTAAAAAAAATAGTTTTTTACTCATTCTTCAAATTTTGCTAAAACAACTACTTTTCGGTATCTGAGTTTAAGGATAGTTCTAATTTTATTCTGAATTCCGCACTACTGAACATACTATATTTAATATCCTCAACTATACAGCTATAATCTTCGCCAACAAATTCTGAAACAACTTCTGCAATTTTATTTTCCAAATCAGCAACGCTGATAGTTTTCAACTTATTTTTAAGCAATTTTTCAACATCTAGTTTTTCGTTTTCTGAAGTCATTTTTAACTCGCTTTTTTTTTATCTAAATATAACAATTCATTCTAAAATACAAGATTTTCTTTTGTTAATGGTTAAAATTAAATATAAATTATCCTATAAATTTGGTCGCGGGGTCGAATATCGGCTTCCAATTTGAATGTAATTTCATCTTTTTTAGTCGCTGTATCAATAAATAATTCATCTTTCATCATCGATTCTATTTTATGTTCAACAACTCCAGTTGTGTCCCCAATTATATAAATTTCATCCCCAATTCTTAAATCTCCAGCTTCAAGAAGAATATGTACAATTGATGATTTTTTATAATAATTAAGAACTTTCCCAACGTATTGTTTTTTAGTGGTTGCTTGACTTCCCGCAGATTCCGTGAAATGTTCTCCATTTGGCTTTCCAAAATAGAATCCTGGTGAAAATCCACGATTATATACTTTTCTCAATTCATTCCACATTTCAGATTGAATTTCTTTTGTCAAATTCCCTTCAAAATACATATCGATTGCTTTTCTGTACGTTGAAACAACTTTAGAAATGTATTCTGGACTTCTTTTTCTTCCTTCAATCTTGAAAGATGAAACTCCAGCTTCAATTAATTGATCAATAAATTCTATTGTACACATATCTTCAGGCGACATTACATAATCTTCTCCTAAAATGAATTTGTGTCCTCCTTGAACGGCTGTTATTTCATATTCGTATCTGCAAGGTTGCAAACATTCCCCGCGATTTGCACTTTTATCAAAAATATGATGACTTAAAAAGCATCTACCACTGACAGCAACGCACATCGCTCCGTGTACAAATGCTTCGATTTCTATATCAACTTGCGATTTTATTTCTTTCAATTTTTCTAAAGTAACTTCTCGAGCAAGTACAATCCTTTTTGCTCCAAGTCTTTTGTACATTTTTGCAGAAGAAGTGTTTGAAATTGATGCTTGTGTGCTCACACAAAATGGAACATCGTATTCAATTGCTTTTTCTATTACAGACATATCCCAACAGATTATCATATCAATTCCAGATTTTTTAGCTATTGGGATTATTTCGTCTAAGTCCGAAAGTTCATCATCATAAACAATTGTATTTAATGTTAGATGAGCATCAACATTATTATCATGGCAATATTTTACAATTTCAGGCAATTCTTGTAGAGTAAAATTTTTAGCATTTGCTCGCATGCTAAGTTTGTCAAGTCCAAAATATACAGCATCTGCTCCAGAATGAATTGCAGTAGTAAGCATTCGCCAATCACCAGCAGGAGCAAGTAGTTCAGGTTTTTTCATTTATTAATTCTTTCATTTTCAAATTTAGATTGTAAAAATACGTTTTATCTTAATTTGTTATGAATAATTTGTTATGTGTTAAATTTTGAAAATTTTCTTTATGAAAATCCTATTTATAATATTCAAAATTAATTCAAAATTGAAAAGTAATTTTGCATTATGAAATTATTACTTATAGAAGACGAAATAGAATTAGCCAAAAGCATACAGCAGTTTTTGAACCAAAACGACTTTATGTGCGAATGGGTTAAAAATCTTTCATCAGCAAAAGATAAAATAGCGAACTACAATTACGATTGCATTTTACTCGACCTGATGTTACCCGATGGCAATGGATTTGAACTGCTGAAAGAACTGAAAAATAACAATAAACCAGAAGGAGTTATCATTATTTCCGCACGGGAATTGTTAGAAACCAGAATTGAAGGATTAACGCTCGGCGCCGACGATTATCTTGTAAAACCTTTTCATTTGTCGGAACTGTTGGTGAGAATACAAGCCATTATCAGACGGAAAGAATTTAACGGGAATAATAAAATCACATTTAACGAAATAGAAATTGACACACTCTCAAAAGTGGTAAAAGTCAATAATCAGCCATTAGATATTACCAAAACAGAGATAGATTTACTACTATTTCTTATTGGAAACAAAAATAGGGTTCTAACGAAAGCCGCCATTGCCGAACATCTTTCGGGCGATATGGCAGATATGCTCGACAACCACGATTTTGTGTATGCTCATATCAAAAATCTGAAAAAGAAATTAAAAGATGCTGGAGCAGTAAATTACATTCAAACTGTTTATGGCTTAGGTTACAAATGGGAAAATGAATAAAAAACTTATACATAAAACCCAAACGTTATACATTTATATTTTAATCGTACTTTTTGCGGTTACAGCACCTTTATTTTATTTCTTTATTCAAAATCTTTATTTGAATGAAGTTGATGAAACATTAATAGTTTCAAAATCAGAGTTTTTAGACAAATCTATTTCAGAATTAACTGTAAATGATATTTCAGTTTGGAATAAGTTTAACAGTCGTATTCAAATACAACCAAACCAAAATCTAATCAAAGATACTTTATTCAATAAATTATACTACAGTCAATTAGAGCAAGAAGACGAACCTTTTCGAGAACTGAACGCTCCTATACTCATCGAAGGAAATCCTTACACACTTTCAATTAAAACAAGTTTATTAGAATCGGACGATTTAATTACTGGGGTAATACTTCTTTTTGTTATCATACTTCTGATATTATTTTTAGTGATATTATTCATAAATAAACTGCTTTCTGAACGAATGTGGAAGCCATTTTATCAAACTTTGCAACAAATCGAAAAGTTTGAAATTGATAAACACCACAAAACCGATTTGCCCAATTCGGATATTATTGAGTTTAACCAATTAAATAAAAGTATAGAAAACTTAATCGAAAAAAGTTCTGCTATTTACAACAATCAGCGGGAATTTGTCGAGAATGCAGCGCACGAGCTACAAACACCCATTGCCGTATTCAAAGCAAAACTTGATGACTTAATGCAGCGTTCTGATATCACAAACGGGCAAGCTGAAGTGCTGAATTCTTTGAATGATACCATATTGAGAATGAGCCGTTTGAATAAAAATTTGCTGTTACTATCAAAGCTCGATAAACACGCTTTTAGCGAATCGGAAACTTTTTCTTTGAAAGAATTAATTGAGAAGAATTTATCCTTTTTTATTGAGCAGGCAAAGAGTAAGTCCATCGACATTATCAGCGATTTTCATGATGATTTTATACTCAATTCAAATAAAGCACTTGTTGAAATAATGCTCAATAATCTATTGTTAAATGCCATAAGCCACAATGTGGGAAATGGAATTGTTCATATATTATTGGCTGATAAAAAATTAAGCATTTCAAATTCAGGGAAAAACATTGCTTTATCAACGGAAAAACTGTTCAGTCGCTTTTCAAAAATAAATCCGTCTGGCAAAGGCAACGGCTTGGGTTTGGCAATTGTGAAAAAGATATGCGACTTAAATAATTGGCAAATCAATTATACTTTTTCGGAAGAAACACACACTTTTTCTGTTTTGTTTCACTAATTCAAAATCGCGTCATTCATTTGCCAAAAACTATAAAAAAACACACAATGAACTTTACTATCAAATTGTTAATTATCTTTACCTTTCTACTTACACTAAGCAATCTTGACGCACAAACGTTTAAAACGTCAACTAACGATACTGTTCAATCAAAGATTTTGTTCAAAAAAAGTATCGTTCCTGTTTCGTTGATTGGTTTTGGAGTAATCGTTAATAACAGCTCGTTTGAAAAAAATTTGCAAACTAATTTGCGAAACAAAGTAGGAAATAATTACGAGTTACGAATAGATGATTATCTGCAATTTGCTCCAATTGTTGAGCTTTATTCGGTTGATTTATTGGGAATAAAAGCAAAAAACCATTGGTTCGACCAAACCAAATATTTATTTATTGCCAACCTTATTTCATCAACTTTAACCCATAGTTTAAAAATATTGACAGCAAAAAAACGACCTAATGGTGCAGCTTATGCGTTTCCATCGGGGCATACCACTTTTGCTTTTACCAATGCCGGTGTTTTGTATAATGAATTTAATGATAACTCGCATGTTCTGGCTTTTAGCGGATATACATTTGCTGCCACAACAGGTTCTTTTAGAATGATTAACAACAAACACTGGTTATCGGATGTGCTTACTGCTGCAGGAATCGGGATTCTTTCTGCTGAGCTGGTCTATTACTTTGAGCCGTTTAAAAATTTCAACCCGTTTTTGAAAACGAAAAATATTACGCTTGTGCCACAAATTGGTAGTGATAATTATGGAGTTTATTTTTTCTATAATTTTTAAAATTCTTCATTTCTGAAAATTCAAAATTTCTTCAAAATTGGGTTATAGTTTTGTGTTGTAAATTCTAAATTTCTTAAAGATGAAAGTATCAGTTAATGTAAAAATCACGTGGTCATTGAGAGACATTCAGCCTCAGAATTACCAATTAGTTTCACCGCCCAAAAACTATATCCCCAAAGTTGGCGATGTAGTTGTAACAAGTGTTCTAAAAGTAAACAACCATACTCGTGTATATTCCTCTGAAAATAAATATTTATCATTGTTTAAACGAGATGTAATTTACGGAGTGCTCGGATATCGGTATGCTTCCGATGCTTTTCATGCGGATACTATTGATATGGAAAACCTGCATTTATTAACGAATGCCGGGCTTATTGGCACAGTTAAAGAGAAAAATGCAAACATTTCTGAGCCCACAAGTTTAAAATTTGAAGGGGTATTAATCAACAAAACGGAAGATGAGATATTAAATCTAAAAACGGCTTTATTTCAGCCGGGTAATTCCGATTTTAATTATCCTCCGGTAATTTTTGTGGTCGGAAGCGGAATGAACAGTGGAAAAACAACCACCACCGCCAGAGTCGGCAGGGCTTTATTTGAAAGAGGAATGAGAGTTGCCTTACTGAAAGTTACCGGCAGTGTTTCCCAACGGGATATTTTTGAGTTTGAATCAACCGGCGTAAACTATACGGCTGATTTCAGTGATTACGGGTTTCCTTCTACCTACTTGTGCAGTCCGGATGAATTAGAAGCTCTTTTTATGAAGATGCTTAAAGATGCTACCTCTTCACACCCCGATGTCGTATTGGTTGAAATTGCCGATGGAATATTGCAAAGGGAAACTCAAATATTACTGCAAAATGAAATTGCAATGAAAAGTAGTATCGGAGTTATCCTGACTGCTCCGTGTGCCTGTTCTGCCCTTGCATTGACCGAAAAAACCAAACAAATAGGGCATTCACCTATAGCAGTTACAGGAATTATTACCAACTCGCCTTTATTTATGCAAGAATTCATCCAATATGATGCAACTCCTGTTATCGACACCAAGTCGGGAAAGTCAAAGTTTGTTGAAACAATTTTAGAAAGAATGAAAGTAAAGGTTACTGTTTAGTGTCCGGGTATGGAGAAAACAAATAAAAAACAAAGTGTAAGGTGGTTGGCAATTCTGATGCCTTATGTAAAACCTTATTATGGGACTATCATACTGGCTGTTATCTTTATGATTGCCGATTCATTACTTACTTCGCTCAGACCGTGGCCTCTTAAAATAATTATTGATAAAGTATTAAACGGGCAAAATATAAAAATTCCTCTATTGAGTGAATTTATCAATATTGGTACATTGAGCAATCTCACTATTCTTTACGCATCATGTATAGCAATAATACTTATTGCTGTCGGGACAGGTTTATTTTCTTATCTGTTTACATTACTCATTGGCAATTTCTCACAACGGTTTATTTTTACATTAAAAAATACAACTTTCAACCACATCCAAAGACTATCACTGCAATTTCACACAAAAAAGCGAATGGGAGACACTATGTCCCGGTTAACTTCAGATATAAATTCAATACAGTTATTGACATCAAGGAGCGCAATATTATTTCTTTCCAATTTCTTTCTAATTGTTTCGAATCTCGTAATTATGTTCTGGCTGAACTGGCAATATTCGCTGATTGCATGTTCCGTATTACCGTTCTTGTTTTTTTCAATTTGGTGGCATACAGCAAAAATAAAATCTATATCGAGAACCGCACGTATCAGCGACGGGGAAGTTGCCTCCATTGCACAGGAAACACTGGGTTCTATCCGAATCGTAAAAGGACTTGCACAGGAAGACAGGCAGTTCCGGTTATTTGATAAACAGGCTCAAAAAAGTTTAAGCGAATATTTGAAAAGGAATATCATTCAGGCAAGAATGGCTCCAATAATCGATATTTTAGCTGCTTTAGGTCTGTCTTTGGTTATGTATTACGGCGCTAAAGGTGTAATGTCAAGGGAGATGACTATTGGAGATATGATTGTTTTCTTTTTTTATGTTTCTAACTTTTACAGTCCGCTTCGTGCAATGTCTCGACAATTTGGAAATTTCTCAAATGGAATTACAGGAGCCGAAAGGGTAGCAGAAATTTTATCAAACAATGTAATGGTTGAACAACCCGATAAGGGGGTAAAAGCCCCGCCATTTAAAGGAGAAGTTGAATTTAGAAATATCTCATTCGGTTATGACCCCGAACAGGAAGTATTGAAAGATGTCTCCTTCACCATTCGTTCAGGTGAGAAAGTGGCAATTATCGGTGCTACGGGGGCTGGAAAAAGCACTCTGGCAGGAATACTGCTGCGGTTTTATGAACCATTGAAAGGTTCTGTTTTTATTGATGGAAACGATATTAAACAATACTCGCTTGAATCGCTGCGTCAGCAAATTGGTTTGATTTTACAAGAGACCTACCTCTTCTCAGGTACAATTCGTGAAAACATAATTTTTGGGAGTACCTCAAACCTTTCTTTCGAAGAAATAATAGAAGCTGCAAAGTCAGCACATGCCCATGATTTTATTATGGCATTGCCTGATGGGTATAACAGTCATGTGTTTGAAGGAGGTGCTAATTTATCGGGAGGACAACGCCAGCGAATTGCCATTGCCAGAGCTATTGTTCGTAAGGTTCCTATCCTTCTGCTCGATGAACCCACCAGCAACCTCGATAAAGTGTTCGAAAAGTCGGTTCTCGAAACCTTAAATAACATCTCGTATCGACCGACTTTAATTATGATAACACACTCATTAGACGCTGCAAAAATGTCAGACACCATCATTATTTTTGAAGACGGACGGATTGTAGAGTTAGGAAGCCCTGAGAATCTTAGTGCCGATGGCACTTTTTTTCAAAAATATGTTAACACAGGACTTATTGTGCCTGATAAAATATAAATAAACACAACAATGTATAATTAAATATTATAATATGAAAAATTATAAAAAACCTGATTGGTTAAAAAATCGAATGGATTTTACTGTTAATAAATCGGCAAAATCAATAATAATTTTATTTATATGCTTTTGGTTTGTATTTGCTGCAACTCCACTGTATGCACAAGATAATGACGATAGTACTTCAATACCGACAAGTACAGCTCTGGTTTTACAACCGGGTATCGGATTGAGATATTCTGTAAATAAAAAAATCAGATTATATCAGGATTTCCGTCAATATTTTAATCAAAGCAATCCGGCTAAAAATTTTGAAGAACTGAGTTTTGGGGCAAGGTACAATCTCGGCAATGTTAATAAACTGTATTTTTCAACAACAGCAGGATACCTTATAACTCTGGATAGTTCGTATAAAGTAAGTGCGTATCGTCCCAAGTTATATTTTACGGTTGATTACAGAAAAAATAATTTTACATTTCAGGTTCGGACCAGGGTGGAATACAGTATTGTTACAGGCGTTAATTCGGGGGCTTCATTGCGTTACCGCCCCAGGATTCTTATAAAAAGAAGATTTCGTATGAATCATTTTTCTGTTACACCCTACATCTATAATGAATTCTTTTTGGGAGAGAATGGATTTAGTCAGAACCGTACAAAAGTTGCCGTTTTTATGAAATACAACAACTGGGGACTCTCTGTCGGTAATCTTTTTAAAATAAAACCGGGAAACGGATTGGTGGAAAATCGGGTTTCGTTTGATTTAAGCTATTCTATACCAACAATTCACAAAAAGAAACAACAAGAAAGTAGTTTATAAAAAAACAGTATGGTAAAAACAATAGGGAAAAATAAAAAAAATATTTCAATGGGACAGGTGTACCTTTGGACACCCGATACATCAATCCCCTTAGGTGGTTTTATAACAAAAAAAATAGTACATCTGACTGATATTGATGAAAACCCGACACATTCAACATTCCTCGTAAACAGGTTTGTTTCTGTTGAAAATGCCGGAAAGGTAAATGTCCCGACAGAGAATAATGGATTTCTTTCAGTTCCAATGGGAAATGCTATGCCCGATGAAAACGTAAATTTTATTTTTGAGCCTTACAATGGCGGTGGGCGAATGGATAAACAACCTTATGTTGAAGAATACAGACGTGAGAAAAACATCCAGGCATCGCATTTTGGAGAGGTGAATTCATTTTACCACATCAGCCTTATTGCAACTTATGTTGACAAACTTCTTTCCATTCTTGGCGAACCTTCATTGCCACAAGTAAAAGTAATCGTTAATGCACATCAATCTATTTATTCCGAAAATGAAGACTGTGATGGAGTAAGAGGTAAAAAAAGCGGTAAATGGCTTCCTTTTCAAGGGGGTCACTATCGCTTATCTCAAGTTGGGCTTACACTTATAAAAGAATACAAATTAATTTCACCGAAAGGCGAAATACATCTTGGACCGGGGTGGAAGCTTACCGAAGATGGAGCACTGCCGGAGTTTGCAAAATGTAAATACCGCGACAATGCTTCGCACAATGCCGGCATCATCTATCACGAATACGGACACCACATTAACAGGCATACTGCCGATTTTATGGCAAATCGCCTGTCTGCACCCCATAAACAAATTAACAGGAAAACAGAACTCGATGAAGGTTTTGCCGATTACTGGGCTGCAACCATGCTCGATTGCCCTAACATTTGGGCTTTTCACCGAAAACATATTAACAAGGAAATACATTATCGAAGTCTTGCTTCCCCCAAAAACATGTCTGACTATCTTCCAGGAAAAAATACAGATCCTCATTTAAATGGGACAATACTGGCCGCCACTTTATGGGATATAAGACAGGATATTAATGCAAAAGACGAAAATGACATTAGAATAATGGATTTATTAGTATTGAAATCATTAATTCTAATAGGCGGACTTTATGACTCAAATTACAGACCAACAAAAAATGGTACCGTAAAATGTCGCTCAGGGTTTAGCCTTTCTCTTGAAGCTTTATTGTATGCCGATAAAATTATGTTCGATGGCAAACATCAAAATATTATTCAACAGAATTTTGAAAAAAGAGGAATTAAGCGACAAATATCAGTTACTTTCCAATGTGGAAACGGATTTTTATCAGAATATCCTTCTCCAAATCTTTTTTCAGAGCAAAAGTTCAGGAAGTCAATTCAACATATCTTGAAAAAAGATAAGGAAGCCTGCATACCTTATGACAACGAGCTAATGGGACAAGAAAACCTCGAAAACTTTTTATTTACAAATAAAATTGGACCGTTCTCATTAGTTGCCGTTGGGGATATTATGCCGGGAGAAAGGATGAACCGCCCCATCCGTTTATATGGCCCTGAATATCCTTTTTATGCTGTTTTGCCTATTTTCAGGAGGTCAAATATTGTATTGGGAAATCTGGAAGGCCCTTTTGCCAAACATGCAGAAAAGCAAAAACGAAATTTTACGTATAAGGTTGACCCCAAAAATGCGAGAATACTCCGAAGAGTGGGATTTAATGTTATGACTTTGGCAAACAACCATCTTTTGGATTGCGGAAGAGAAGGAGTAAACGAAACCCTGTCCGTTTTAAGAAAACAGGGAATTTGCCCCATTGGAGCCGGAGAAGATGAGTCAAAAGCCCATGAACCAGCAATGATTCAGGCAGGTAAATTCAAAATCGGATTATTAGGATATTATTGGAACACACGCACTGCTGCCGGTAAAGATAAACCGGGAAGCGCTATGGATACTCCCGAAAAAATGGAAATTGATATTCGTAATTTGAGAAAAGAAGTTGATCGCATTGTGGTAACGGTACATTGGGGAATACCATACGAAAAATTTCCACTTGATGAGGATAGGAAAAAAGCTTTCTATGCCATTGATTGTGGAGCCGATATAGTGATTGGTCATCACCCACATATTATACAGCCTTTTGAGATTTACAAAAATCGCCCTATTTTTTACAGTATTGGAAATTTTGCGTTTGGTTCGGGAAACAGCAGAGCCGAAGCTATCATTCTCGGTGTCGATTTTCAAGATTCTTTCACACGTGTAACTGTTTTTCCTGCTTATGTCAAAAATAGAGACAAACGAATTTACTTTCAACCCAAAGTTATAAACGGCGAAACTGCCATTAAATATCTTAACATGTTAAAACAACTATCGGCTGAAGCAGGAAAATTCATGAATATTGAAGAAAGTTTGGGAATAATTAACGTTCCTTTTAAATCAATAGAACGTTAAATTTTTTTATAAATATCTGATTTTAAGGAATTTATAAAAGCATCTATAAATTAAATTAATTTATTGAAAATCAGAAATTTTCAAATTATTTGCGTGAAATCGCTTCGCTAAGTTTTCAAATTGAAAAATTAACGAACTATTGAAATAGATATCCAAAAATATTTTTTCCATATTTTTCCAATAATTCAAAATTTCTTCAAAATCGGGTTATAGTTTTGTGTTGTAAACTTTTCATTCACTTAAATAAATTAAAGGATAAAAACATGAAAACATTAAATTTAATTGCAGTAGCATTTGCAGTAATTAGTTTTCCCGCATTCGCCCAAAATACAACCGCCCCCAAAAGCGTTGTAAAAGCATTTACACAAAAATTTTCAGACGCTAAATCGGTAAAATGGGACAAAGAAAATGAAACCGAATGGGAAGCCGAGTTTAAACTCAAAGGCGTAGAGTATTCGGCAAACTTTTCAACAGAAGGCACTTGGAAAGAAACCGAACACAAAATTGAAACATCGGCTATTCCTTCCAACGTAAAACAAACTTTAGACGGTGAATTTGCTGGCTACAAAATTGAAGAAGCCGAAATTTCAGAAACCGCCAAAGGAACTGTTTATGAATTTAAATTAGAAAAAGGTGAGACTGAAATGGGAGTTGCTATTTCACCTGACGGAAAAGTTGTGAAAAAAGAGGTGAAAACAGAAAAGGATGAAGACGAAAAAGATAAAGATTAACTGAAAAATTTAGAACGTAAAAGCCACACGAAAGTTTTATAGTGTGGCTTTTTTTACTTTTGATTAAACTTAATTTCGAATAATGAGAATATTAATATTGATTTTACTTATATGTTTATTCCTTGCCGTTAATGTTCCTGCTCAAAATAATTTAGATTTTTACATTCATCAGGCTGAACTGAACAGTCCCTTATTACAAAAACAGGAAAACAATAAAAATTTAATTGAGTTGGATTTAAAACAATTCAATGCTCTTTACGAATCGCCAAACGTGAATTTAAATGGCAACGTTCTGTTTTCACCAATTGTATCGGTGAACGGAAATACCAAAAAATTAGAATGGATATCTGCCGGAAGTACTGATTATTATGGGTATGATTTAGGAGCCACAAACGGTGGGCAGTATCAGGCAATGGTTTCGATAAGTCAGCCTTTGTTTACGCACAAGTATTTGGAAGCACAACAAAACAATGCAAACCTGTTAAATGAACAAATTGAAAATACTGCTCAACTCACCAAAGCCGAATTAAAACAAACCGTAACGCATCAGTACATTCTCTGTTTATTATCACAAAAACAAAAGGAAAATATTCAACAAACTATTCAAGTATTAGAAGAGCAAATTCAACAGATGCAAGCCCTTGTTAAAGCAGGTGTTTACAAACTGATTGACTTAAAATTGCTAGAAATTGAATTACAAAACAATCGGATTGAAGAAGAGCAATTGAACGGCAATTACCGAGATAATTTTAACTCCCTTAAACTACTTTGTGGCATCAATGATTCATCGGTAAATGCTTTGGAAGAAATAAATCTGAGCTTAAATACACCATCTCAAACCAATTCTCTATTTATTTCTCAATTCAGGTTAGATAGTTTATCCGTAAAAGCGGCACAAGAAAACTATAATTTAAAATATTTACCTCAAATAAATGCTTTTGGTGATGCCGGACTCAATGCCACTTACCTGCCGGGATTCAACCGCTTGGGATTTAGTGTAGGTTTGTCGTTAACATGGAATTTGTTTGACGGGCATCAACAAGAAATAAATGATGAAAAAACAAACATTCAATTATCCAATATCAACACAGACTTAAAATATTTCAAAAGCCAAAATGATATCAGAAAAAGAAACTTATTAAGCCAAATTGATAATCTTGACAAGCAACTCATCTTAATCGACAAGCAGCTTTCAGAATATGAAAATCTGCTTGAATTATATAAAATCGAAATCAAAGAAAGTCTAATTTCTGTATTAGAACTGAAAACTCTCATAATGGAAATTTCTGCTAAACAACAAATAAAAACCAACACTTTGATGTCGAAAGAAATACTAATAAACGCCTACAATTATTGGAATCTATAAAAATATGGAAATGAAGAAAATACTAAAATGCTACTCATTGTTTTTTGTTTTGATAGCTTTTGCCTCGTGCAGTTCGAAAGATAAAACAACCGAGAATGTTCCGCAGCCGGTTGTCAGTATTACACACCCTGTTAATGGACAGATTCATCAAAAAGTTCAATTAAACGGAAAAGTAATTTATCTGAATAAAACAACCATCACCGCACCTGTTTCGGGTTATGTTACCGAAGTAAATATACGCATCGGCGATTTTGTAAAAAAGAATAAACTTTTGTTTAAAATTCAAACCAAAGAAAGCAATGCACTGCAAAATAATAATTTTTCAAAATCAAATCAGTTTGGTGTTATTCCCGTTTTTGCAAGTGTTTCAGGCTTTGTAAATATGCTCAACATAACCGACCCCAATGTGTTTATAACCGAAGGAAATACAATGGCGGTTATCGTAAATAACGCAGATTTAGCCATTCAGGTTGATGCACCTTTTGAGTATGTGAATCTTTTACATGAAAAGAAAAATATTGATATTGAACTTACGAACAACGAAATGTATAAAGCCAATTTTTATAAAGCCTTTCCCGTGGTTGACCCTATTTCGCAAACACAACAGGTTATTTTCAAATTACAACAAAACACCATATTGCCAGAAAATCTTAATCTGCTTGTTTCTTTGGTAGTAAACGATAAAAAGGAAAGCCTGCTGCTACCCAAAGAAGCTGTATTAACAAACGAAACGCAGGACAATTTCTGGATAATGAAAGTTACAAAAGATTCTGTTGCCGTTAAAGTACCTATTGAAAAAGGCTTGGAAAGTAACGGTAAAATTGAAATACTAAAACCCTCGTTAAACCTTTCAGACGAGATTATCTTGACAGGCGGCTACGAACTTCCCGACAGTACAAAGGTTAAAATAAACAAATGATGAATAATTTCTTTTTAAAATATAAGAGTCCGATAGCAGTTATTTTATTGCTCATACTAATTGTAGGGGCATATACCTACAAAAATCTCAGCACATCGCTGTTTCCAAACGTAACCTTTCCTAAAATAAAAATCATTGCCGAAAATGGACAACAACCTGTTGATAAAATGATGGTTACGGTTACCAAACCTTTAGAAAATGCCATTAAACGTGTGGAAAACATTAAGTTAATTCGAAGCATTACCAGTATGGGAAGTTGCGAAATTTCGGCATTTATGGATTGGGGCAGCAATATTGATGTTGACCAGCAACAAATAGAATCAAGGATTGCACAAATAAAAAACACGCTGCCTCCCGATGTCAATATCACAGTAGAAAAAATGAACCCATCTATTCTTCCCGTTATGGGATATTCATTGCAATCGGATACTAAAAATCAAGTGGAACTGAAAATGATAGGGGAATACATTGTAAAACCCTATTTGTCGAGGATTGACGGAGTTGCCGCAATTGAAGTAATTGGCGGTAAAACCAAAGAATACCAAATTTTGTTAGACCAAAAGAAACTGAGTCTGCTCAAAATCAATCCGCAACAAGTTATAAATGCTATTCAACAAACCGATTTTATCAAATCAAATGGATATGTAGTGGATTATCGGAGGCTCTATTTAACGATTACCGATGCAGCAATTGCCAATAAAGAAGAACTCGAAAATCTCGTTATTTTTAACGATGCGAAAAGACAAATCACTATTCGGGATATTGCACAAGTTCAAATTTCCGAAAAAATTGAATTTATTAAAATTAAAGCAGACGGGAAAAATGTTCCGCTGATTGCCGTTCTAAAACAGCCCAACAGCAATTTAATTAAAGTAGCCGACGAGGTTTTGCAACAAGTTACCGAACTCAACAAAACACTGCCCAAAGGAGTTGTTTTAAAACCATATTACAATCAGTCGGAATTTGTTGGGAAAAGTTTAAAAAGCATTATTGATGTGCTTTGGGTTGGACTTTTGCTTGCCATAATTGTGATTGTCCTTTTTTTGAAATCGTTTAAAGCCAGTAGCGTTTTGTTTGCCACTATTCCTGTAACGCTGGCACTTACTTTTATTCTGATAAAAGCATTGGGCTACGATTTGAATATTATGACCATCGGCGCCATTGCAGCAGCAATTGGATTAATTATTGATGATGCCGTTATTATAATAGAACAAATTCATCGTACCCACGAAGAATATCCCGAAGAATCACCAAATAAATTAGTAGGGAAAGCTATTCAGTTTCTATTTCCTGCTATGATAAGTTCATCGCTGAGTACCATTGTAATATTCCTTCCCTTTGTTCTGATGACAGGTGTTGCCGGAGCTTATTTTAAGATATTAACCGAAACAATGATTATCACTTTAGTTGTTTCATTTTTTGTAACTTGGCTCGGCTTACCTGTAATTTATTTACTTTTTTCAAGCAAAAAAAATAAAGTAGCTCAAGCCCACACCATCAAAGAACGAAAATGGGTGCGTTACTTTATCGAAAAACCTTACATCAGCTACGTTTTTATAATACTTCTTGGATTTAGCAGCTACTTTATCCTACCAAAATTGCAAACAGGATTTTTACCACAAATGGACGAAGGCTCAATCGTATTGGATTACAACAGCCCTTCTGGGACTTCTTTGGAAGAAACAGACCGAATGTTAAACGAGGTGGACAAAATTTTGGAGCGGATTCCTGAAGTAAAAACCTATTCACGGCGAACAGGCACCCAAATGGGATTTTTTATTACCGAACCCAACCGTGGAGATTATTTGATTGAACTAAAAAATACCCGAAACCTTAGCACTGAACAGGTAGCCGATATTATCAGAAAAAAAGTAGAAGCTACAGTTCCTGCTTTGACGGTAGATTTTGGACAGGTAATTGGAGATATGCTGGGCGATTTAATGAGCAGCGTGCAACCTATCGAAATAAAAATATTTGGCACCGACCACAATAAATTAAAAGAATTATCAAAGGAAGTAGCTGCAAAAGTCGAGCAAATACAAGGAACTGCCGATGTGTTCGATGGAATTGTAATTGCAGGACCAATGTTTAGCATCCATCCAAAAGAAGCCGTTTTAAAACAATACGGTTTAACGGATACTGATTTACAAACTCAAATTCAAACCTATTTGCAAGGAACTGTCGTTGGTGGTATTCTTGAAAAAGAACAATTGACAGACATCAATTTAATGTTTCCAGAAAATTATAAAACCCCTATCGAAAAAATTAAAGGTCTTAAAATCAGCACCCCGTCAGGCGATTTCTTTCCACTGACTGCTTTTGCCGATTTTACAACGCAGCAAGGAGTTTCTGAAATAGAAAGAGAAAATTTGCAAACTATGGGCGTTGTAACTGCCCGTTTAAATAACCGAGATTTAGGCAGTGTGATGAAAGACATTAAGACAGAATTAACTAAAATAAATTTGCCTCAATCGTATCATATTGAATATGGTGGTTCGTATGCAGAACAACAGCAGTCGTTTAACGAATTATTGATGATATTGATACTTGGAGGCTTGCTTGTGTTTGCTGTTGTACTATTTATGTTTCGAAATTTACTGCTTTCTGTAATAGTACTTTTAATTGGAGTATTAGGTGTTTCAGGCAGTATATTGGCTTTATATCTAACACAAACGCCGCTAAATGTTGGCAGCTATACAGGCATAATAATGATTATCGGGATTATTGGTGAAGCCTCTATTTTTACTATTTATCTGTTTTTAGATGATGTAAAAAGAATGCCCTACAAAGAGGCGATTATTCATTCTATTTCAGCACGATTACGCCCTAAATTAATGACTGCAATTAGTGCCATTGTTGCTTTAACTCCCTTGGCATTGGGAATTGGAACTGGGGCACAAATGCATCAACCACTTGCTATTGCTGTTATCGGAGGTTTTATTATTGGATTGCCTTTGTTGTTAATTGTATTGCCAACACTCATTTATAAATTCACTAATGTTTCCTCAAAATTATTTTAAGTTGTTGATAAAACATAATCGAGATTAAATATCCATAATATTGCGGTAATGGTTTTTCATTTATCCCGCCTTTTATGAGACAAAATTGTTTTATCTGAAAATCGGTAATTATTCTTTGATTTAGCTTTTTGGTAAAACTTCTTTAAAATAAAAATAACCCCATTTGATTGGGGCTATTCTAAAGCAAGTAATAGGAGTGAGTGAGTTACGAAAATCTATTTGAAATCTCCGATGTGTACCGATACTTCTTTTGCCATTTTATCGGTAAAACCGATGAAAGTCGCTGGATTAAGAGTCCAACTACCAGAATTAAAGTATGTAATTCCGTCTCTTTCAACTGTTTCGGCGTGGTGAGTATGTCCACAAATTACAACATCAGCTTTTTGTTTTTTTGCATATAAAATTGCGCGGTTTCTTACAACTTCAATATTTCTTAAAAATGCTTTCGAGTTTCTTTTCAACCATGAACTTAATCTCATTCTTACAGGATCAACGTGAATGCTAAGTCGGTAAAGGTAATCGGCAACATCAGAAATAATTGGGTGTTTGCTTGTAAAAACATCAAAAACATCACCGTGCAAAGTAAGAACTTTTTTCCCGTTCCATTCGAATGTATATTCGTTAAATACCTTTATTCCAAGTAGTTGAGTTAGCAAATCGGAAAAACCATCATGATTCCCTCTAATCCAAATTACTTCTGTATGATTTTCTCTGTCTGTTAATTTTCTCAATTTCCCTAAAATTTTCCAATGCGATCTGTTTAACCTTTGCATGTTAATTGAATCAAACACATCGCCATTTATTATTAATCTATCAAAACTTATATTGTTTAGAAAATCAAGTAATAAATCTGTTCTTGTAACATTGCTTCCAAGGTGAATATCGCTAATTACTATTGTATTGAAATGTTTTACTGGTTCACCAAAGTATTTTTCCCAAGTTGGTACTTTCTTTTCTTTGATGAAATCTTCTATAAACTTGTCGCTTTTTTCTTCTTGAACTAAATAGCCAGATTCATAAACATTATTAAATACTTTAAGATTTCCTTCGAACATTAAATTATTCCTTTTATTTTAATAAAAATTCTAACTAACCCAAATTTTACCAATGAAATGATGAATTTTAGAAATGATTTTTTTCCAGTGAATAAATCACTTTGTTGTAAATTTAGAGCGAAATTTACTGTTTGTTGTAACATTTTATTCTCCTAATGCAGGTTGTAATATCGACATTTTACCAATTTTCACTTTATTTTCTCGCCATTTAACTTTTCCGCTTACAAATGGAGTTATCCAAACGGCAACCATAGACAAATCTTTTGGAATTATCTGAAGAAATTGAAACCATTTAATATCGCTTTGTAAAATTCTTGATGTTGCAAAATCAATCCCAATTTTAAATAATGTAACTAAAAAGAATTGTTCAATACCTAAGATATTCCACATAATTATCATTAAAATAAAGCTATTAAAAATCGGATTGGCAAGAATTTCCATTATATAATGAGGAAAATCTATGTTTTTACGCATTTTAGCCCAACGTGTGTGGCGATTGAAAAACTTTTCAAATGAAATATTTTCGTTTGGATTATCAACAATTGTAATTGAATTTTTTACAATGTAACCAGCTTCTTTTACCAATTTCCCAATCATAAAATCTTCAGCCAAATAATTTCTTAAACCAAATAAACCGCCTATTTCATCAAGAACTTTTGTCGGCATCAAAATTGCCTTTCCAACTACAATTTGAATATCTGCCATTGTGGATGAAAAAAAGATATTTGGTGCAATAAAATTGTTTAAATGAAGATTTTCCCAAATTGAAGCTGTGTTTTTAGCCGAAGTGCCTCGAATTGTTGCAGTAATTGCTCCGACATTTTCTTCAGAATAAAAATCGGAGACTAATTTTGTTAGGAAATCTTTATCAACTTTTGTATTGCTATCACTAATAAGTATCATTTCTCCGTTAACTTGATCGTACATATTGTACATGTTATTTACTTTTGGATTTAAGCCAATCGCGAAGGAATCTATTACTAATTTGCTTTTAATTTTTGTGTAATTAGATTGAACTTTTTTTACTATGGAAATAACATCATCAGATTGAGACTGAACACCAAAAATGATATCGTAATTTGGATAATCTAATTCAAAAAATGAGTTAAGATTTTCTTCGATATTATCATCAATTCCTTTTAATGGTTTTAAAATTGTAACTTTTGGGGAATAATTGAGGTGCTGAATTTGATTTTTCATCTTATTTCTGAAGATAAAATACGCTCCCAATAGATGAAGAATTCCAGCGGAAATCATTGTTATTAATAGTATTTCAAAAACTGATTGCATATTTATTTTTTTTGTGCAAAATTATACGTCGTAAGTGGCTTTGATGTGTATAAAGTGTGAATTTTAAGTTTATTAAGAGTTACATTTTTGTTACAACATCAATTATCCGTTTGTAATCTTTTCCGCTTGATTTTAATTTTCGCAAATTCCCATTTTGATAATCGACAAAAACAAGTCCGAAACGCTTTTCTTTTCCTTCTAACCATTCGTAGTTGTCGAATAAACTCCAATAAAAATATCCTTTAATTTTTGCCCCTTTCGATAATTCTTTTTTCACCACTTTAACATGATCATAAATATATTTAGTTCTTAAAATATCGTCCTGCGTTGCAATTCCATTTTCAGTTATATAAATATCTTTTCCAGTTGGTTTTACAAGTCTGATAATTTCTTTCAATCCTTTTGGATAAATTTCCCAGCCCATATCAGTTTGCTGTTTTTTGAAATAAATATAGATAGGTGCTTTGATACTAAATCTGAATTTTACGTGTAATCTGTAATAATAATTTATTCCCCAAAAATCGATTTTATCGTTTAATTCTATTTTCTTTTTATAACTAATCAGAGGGGGAAAATGAAAACTTAGTTCGTTTTTTTTGAAAGCATCAAGAAATATTTTATTAAAATAAGTGTTCACTCTATTTACTAAACCTTTATCAAAAAGAGAAAAAGTATTGCTTTCTTTAAAAACTATAAAATGTTTGGCTATTCCAACTTGTGCTTCAGGGCGTTTTGCTTTGATGTAATCATAAATGCAAACATGTGCTTGCATCATATTATAGAGAACATCCATTGTTTGCGAAAGTTTCGCTTTAGCGGGAGGGAATTTCCCAGCAGCATAAGCCGCCAATGCCCAAACGACTGGTTCGTTAAATGTTGCCCATAAATTGATTTTGTCAATAAATTTATCAACAATTAATCTGGAAAATTTGCAAAATGATTGAATTACAGAACTTTCATCCCACGGCGATATTTCGTGCAACCAAATTGGATTTGAAAAATGATGAAGTGTTAACATTGGTTCAATATTATTTTCCAACAAGAAATCAATCATTTTTTCATATTGTAGAATTGCGGAATAATCAATTTTGTCTGGTCCTGGAAAAATTCTTGCCCACTCTATTGAAAATCTATAAGAATTTGCCCCAATCTGATTGATAAATTCAAAATCAGTTTTCCAATTTTTCCAATGTTCAATTCCATTATTATAAAGTATTTCTTTGTCTGATTTTTTGAATAATCCTAATCTTTCCCATTCTGTAAAATCGTTTTGAATATCACCTTCAATCTGAAACGCAGATGTAGAAACTCCCCAAAGGAAATCATTCGGAAAACTCATCTAAAAAACTAACCACAACCCAAATTGTGCTGAATAAAGACCTAAAATAATCCCAAATAAAACATCAGTTGGAAAATGAACACGTAAATAAATTCTTGAGATTCCAGTTAAAAATGCCCAAATGTACAAAACTGAAGTGAACTCAGAAAATTGATGAGAAAGAATTGCGGCTATAATAAATGCTGCTGCTGTATGCCCAGAAGGGAAACTATATTTATCGGGTGGTTGAATCAAATAATTTAAGTTTTCTACCTTATCAAAAGGTCTCATTCTTCTAAATGAATTTTTAACGATTTTATAGATTGGCAGTTCAATTGCAAATGCGGCAAGTAATGCAATTGTGTAATCAATCCCTTCTGAACCTAATAAGAAGATTTCAATTATTCCTATTACTCCATAAAGATAACCATCGCCGACTTTTGTTAATAACTTAAAAAATGCACTCAGACTGATTTTTTCTTCAATTTTTACAAGAAAGAGCAAAAATCTTAAATCGACTGCGAAGATATTGTTACCTATTATTTTTAAGTTATTTAACATATTTTGTCCATTTTACATTGTAAGTTTATTAAAATCTTATTAACTATATATTAACAGACTTTTAATAAACAATTAATATGAAAAGCAAACCCGTGAATGTGAAAACCACGGGTTTAGCTGGAGTGAGATTGTGGGGTTTATATAATTTCTGCGTGAGAAAGTTTGATTTTTTTATCTAAAGCATTATGATAATCGTGATAAAGTTTAATTCCTTCGTTTGTAAAATATTTAGCAAGAATTTTGGGTTCAGTTTTAAGTAAATCTACCACAATCATTCCATCTAAAGATGAATTAAAATGTTCATCGCGGTTGAAACTTAAAAATTTAGCACCAAGTTTTAAGTATTGTTTAATTAAAATTGGAATTTTATCATGTACAAGATCAATGTCGGTAATTAATTCTTCTAATTCGTGAATTTCATCAACACTTTTCCCAGTAACTTCGTTCAATTTTAACTTGAGTGTGTCGCCTCGTCTGGGTTTTACAAATGATTTTAATTCGTTATCATCATGATGAGTTTTTAGATATTCAATCATAAATTTTTGTGAAAATGGATTATATGAATTGCTTATTGAAACAGGTCCGAAAAGATATCTGTAATTTGGATGTTGAACGATAAATTCTCCAATTCCACGCCACAAAAGGAATAGAGAATTATATTTTTTTTGATAATCAGCCGAAATAAATGATCGTCCCATTTCAATTGAAGGTGATATTTTATCAAAAAACTTACTTTTTATCTTGAATAATGTAGTTGTATAAAATCCACTAATTCCAAATTTTTTTATGATTATTTCCGAAAGTCCGAGTCTATAAGCTCCAATAATTGCTTTGTTTGCAGAATCCCAAGCCACTAAATGAATGTAATGTTCGTCAAATTTATCTAAATCGATTGAAGTCCCCGTCCCTTCATTAACTGATCGAAATGTTTTTTCTCTCTCAATTCCGATTTGTGTTAGTAAATCTGGAATTTGAAACGAGTATGAATAAAATACAAGTGCATCTTTTTGTTCTAATAGAATTTGATTTTGAGGGATTTTCTCAATCTCGGCGCAAAGTAAATCTGTTGGGATATCTTTTTGAATTTCTTCGTTTGGAATTTGCGGATTATCGTTTGGATTTTGGGAAATTGAAACACCACGATATTTCAAGTTATACGTTCTTCGGCGTAAATAGTCTAATTTTTCTTCAATAGAATTATATTTGGCTAAAGTTGATGGCAAAATTTCATTTCCCACAAATACATTAAAGCGTTTATTTTGCTTATTAATTAATTCAAATGGCAAACGTAATGTTCGTAAAACTGGATGAATAATGCCCATAATTTGAAATGCTAAAGAATTCTCTCCATCAAAATACATTGGAAATACAGGAACATTTAGTTTGTTTATTAATTTCCCAATATTTGGCTTCCACATTGGGTCGGTAATTTTATTTTTATGGATTTGATAATGAGAAACAACCCCAGCAGGAAAAATTACAAGTAATCCGCCATTTTGTACATATTCAATTGCTCTTTTTAGTGATTTTACATTCTCTTTCAGAGAATCTTTTCCTTCAAAAATATCTACAAAAATGAATTCATTTTCCAATTCAGGAAATATCTTCAAAAAGCTATTTGCCAGAATTTTATAGTCTTTCCGTACTTTTTGTAATATAGAACTAACAAACAAGCCTTCTATTCCACCAAATGGATGATTAGCTACAATTATCGCACCACCATTTTTAGGAATTCTTGCAAGATCTGATTCCGAAAGAATTACAGAAACATTAAGAGTTTGTAAAGCTTGTTCTACAAAATTATCATTAGACGCAGAAACTATTTCGCTATACTTTTTATCTAAATAATTAATTCCAATTAGCGCCGAAAAAAATTCGCCTATTGTGTTACGTACAACACCTTTTATCTTTAATAATCTAAAAAAGTTATCCTTAATAGAATAACGCATATAAACCTCACAATCTTGAACAACAAACTAAGTTACGAATCTTAATAGATTGTAAAGTTTATATTAATTGAATGTTAATATTAGTGAGTTAACTCTTCAAATCGATTAATTAAAGTTCCATTTAATAACTTATCAATTACTTCGTCAGTATTCTCAATTTCGGTCATAATGACTTTTATTCCAGCTTCAGTAAAATGGAAGTATGCTCCACGTCCCATTCCTCCAGCAATAAGAATATCACAATCAGAAATTTGAGCAGCCATTTTGGCATGTTTGTCTTGTGCTTCTTGACTTTGTCCGTGGAATTGTTGGTTTTCTTCATTATGGTTATGATTATGTGAGTGCGATGAATGTTCGTGAGGAGAAAATCTATCCCGAATTTCTTCACTAATAACTTTGCCATTTTCAATATTATAGATTTTATAGAATTGAGATCTACCAAAATGTTTGCTAACTAAAGTTTTGTCGTTTGTAACTATTGCTACTTTCATGTTATCCTTAGAATTTAATAATTAATAAAATATTTTTTTTAATAAACAATTTTTCAAAAATATTTGAAAATAAAAAGAAACTTTTTATTTTTGCTTCTCTTTTTTATGAAAGTTGTTGGGTGCGTAGCTCAGTGGTAGAGCATCTCCCTTTTAAGGAGAGGGTCGGTGGTTCGAGACCACCCGCGCTCACAAAAAAACCTTGTAAGTAAAAACTTGCAAGGTTTTTTTATTTATAGTTACTTCTTGTTAAAATTATCTCTAAAATCAATTTATAGATCATTCTGAAATAGTAATCAGTAATCAGAGAAATAATAATTCATACTTTTTCTAAAGTCCCCAAATGTCATTCTGAACGAAGTGAAGAATCTTTAATCAGTAATCAGTAACGAGTAATCAGTGAACAGATTGGTTGACTTCGGTAGGTCAGACGTCCCCGTCTGACAACAATTGACAAATTCAAGAGATTCCCAAAGTCAGAAAAGCAGTAATCAGTTTTTCAGATTGCAAGCAATCTGAGTTACATTAATCAATAATTCGTAATTTTCTCAAGATACTTCGCTTCCGCTCAGTATGACAAGCCTGCAAAAAAATGGATATAATTAAATACTAAAATGAAAAGGATTATTTCTGTCCTTTGTGAATTCGGGACGGTAAAAATTTTCGCTTTCAAAATCTTGCATCCAGCCATTTTTTAAATGGTATTTATCAAGCAAATCTAAAACATGTTCATATTCCGAAGCACGAATTGTTCGATTGATTAAAATTTCTTTTTCCGCTTTATTTGTTGGGAAGTATTGAGACATAACAGAAATATGAATTTTGGGACTTAATTCATTAGCAATAAAAGCGAAAACGTTTTCAGCTTCAGAAAGACCATTTGGCAACACAAGGTGGCGAATAATTAAGCCTCGAACAACAATATTATCCTTATAAATAAGCTCGTCGCCAACTTGCTCGTACATTTCTTTTATAGCAAGTTTAGCATATTCAAAATAATTATCAACTTTAGAAAATTGCTTTCCGTAATCGCTATTTCCATACTTAAAATCGGGGAGAAAAATATCAGCGACATCTTTATAAAGTTTCAACATTTCGACAGAATCATAGCCATTTGAGTTATAAATAATAGGAATTTTCAATCCCATTTTCGCTGCAAGGAAAATTGATTTTAGAATTTGTGCCGAAAAATGCGTAGGCGAAACCAATCCAATATTATGACAATTTTTGTTTTGAAGTTCGAGCATAATTTCAGCCAAACGTTCAAAAGAGACTTCATTTTCTTTTTCGATTTTATAGTTTTGACTAATCTCAAAATTTTGACAAAAAATACATCGCAAATTGCAATTTCCGAAAAAAATATTTCCAGCACCATTTGAGCCACTTAGAACCGGTTCTTCTCCAAAATGTGGAGTATAAGAAGAAACAATCGGTTTATAGCCGCTTAAACATTTACCAAGTTTGTTTTGAGTTCTGTTTGTCTTACAGTTTTGCGGACAACTTGTGCAAGAATTCAAAATTTCTTCGGCTTTGAGAGTCCGCTCAAAAAGTTTACCAGAAGAATAAAGTTTTATGTAAGATGGGGGAAAATTCATAGTTGTATATTAGCAATAAAACATAAAAGAAGGAAATAGATTTTCACTTTAATGAACAAAAACAAATATAGTCATGCAGGTTTCGAGACGCTTTTTGTTGACAATACAAGCATTTCAATTCTGCTAAATCAAAGGAGAAATATAAATCTTTGGCATTCCGGTATTTTTGTAAAAAGCACAAAAAAACCGGAATTACAAAGATTATTGAACGCAAACATGAATAGAAAGAACCATTAACTTATTTATTATAAAATTTATTTCATCAAAATCATTTTCTTTACTTCACTAAAACTACCACTTTGCAATTTATAGAAGTAAACACCGCTTGGTAATTGATAATTACTAATTGATAATTGATAATTATGCGAGCCAGCGGTCATTTCTTTATCTATCAAAGTTGCTACTCTTTCTCCAAGTGTGTTGAATAGTTCCAATTTTACGTGCGAATCTTGTGGAATGCTAAAATTGATTTCAGTACTTGGGTTAAATGGATTTGGGTAGTTTTGATACAATGCAAATTTTTCTGGG
>DYLK01000037.1 GCA_020722065.1 Melioribacter roseus | reverse complement strand
TTTGCTTTAACATCATTTGAAGTTTATTTATGTGGCTAAAGCCAATTATTTTTTTTCTTCATCGGTTCACTAAAGTGAACTGCAATAGAATATCATTCTGAACGAAGTGAAGAATCTTTAATAAGTAATCAGTTTGTCAGATTGCAAGCAATCTGAGTTACTTTATTGCTTAATTCGTAATCCGACAATACATAACCCGCAATTTTTTCAAGATACTTCGTTTTCTATAATAATATTGCCCTCGAGACAAAGATTATTTTTTATTTTCTAAAATATATTTTTCAATACCTTTTGTTGCACGGTAACCGTCGGCAATAGCACTAATTGCATCAGCGCGTTTGTTTGTAATATCACCACCAGCAAATAACCAAGGAAGAGCCGTTTGCTGATTTTCATTAACAACTATACGACCTCGTTCAATTCTAATTTGATCTTTAATATCATTTGGAATAAATCCATAGTCAGCTTCTTGACCAATTGCACCAATTACTGAAGTTACTGGAAGAATATGTTCATCTCCTTCAATAAGTTTTGGTTTTGGTCTTCCGCCACTTGCATCAGCTACCATTTCAGCCATTCCGTATTTAATTGCTGTTACTTTATTATTTTCATCAACAATAATTTCCAATGGTATTGCTTGAGGAAGAATGTGAACACCTTCGGCTTCGGCTCCTTCAATTTCTTCCCAATCAGCGGGCATGTCTTCAACTCTTCTTCTATAAAGAATTGTAACTTCAGCTCCGAAACGTCTTGAAACTCTTGATGCATCTATCGCCACATTTCCCCCGCCAATAACTGCGACTTTATCGCCAATTTCAACATGTTTGTCAGAGTTAATTTCTCGAAGATAATTAACAGCTTGCATTGCTCCATCAGCTTCTTCGTTTGTCAATCCAATTTCGTATGGAACTTCAAAACCTATTCCAATAAATACTGCTTCATGCTTTTCATGTAATTGCTCAAGAGTAATATCTTTACCAACTTTTGTGTTAAAATTAATTTTAACACCAATGCTTTTCATATAATCAACTTGCTTGTCAATGCTTTCGAGAGGTAAACGATATTTTGGGATCCCATACATAATCATACCGCCGGCATGCGATTTAGATTCATAAATTGTAACATCAAAACCACGAAGTGCAAGATAATATGCTGCTGTTAAACCCGAAGGACCCGCTCCGATTATACCAACAGAATGCCCGTTTGCTGGCATAATTTCAGGATTAAGGATTCCATTTACTATTTCTTTGTTTTCAGCTTGTTCAGTTGCATAACGTTTCAACCAACGAATTGCAACAGGTTCGCCTCGCTTACTGATTGCACAAATTTCTTCACATCTTCTTGTACAAACTTTACCACAAGTTTCCCCGAGTGGATTGTTATCATAAATTATTCTTATTGCGTCTTCATCATTTCCAGATGCAATTGCATTGATATATTCTGGAATGTGCATGTGAACTGGGCAATTATCGGTACAAAGTCCGCAACCGATACAACGTTCGGCTTCTTTTCTTGCTTCTTCTTCGGAATACCCGAGAACAACTTCAGCAAACGACTTAATTCTTTCTTTGCCTTCAAGTTCACGCATTGGAACTCGTGAATATTCAAGAAGAGAATGTTTTACATCACTAACAAATGAACGTTTATCTTTCCCTTCGGGATTATCAATTCCAGGTGTCCATAAAAATGAGTCAGGATCATCAGTTACATAAATATAATCTGTAGTTAAACTCAAAGAACCCGTTGGGCAAACTTCAACACAAAGAGCACACCAGCAACAACGTCCGTTATCAACACGAGGACGTAAACCCGAATCACCAATTTTAGTTGAAATTCCATCTATTTGAATCATATCAATTGCTTTGTTCTGACAAATTGTTGAACAAGTTCCACAACCGATACATTCTTCTAAATTATTAAAATGCAAACCACGATAGCGTGGTGCTGTAACTTTTTTTTCAAAAGGATATTGGACAGTATGAGGCTTTTTGCCAAGTTGTTTTACTGCATTAAATGGTTTTATTATACCTTTTATATCAAACATTTCATTTTCCTTTATCGTTCAATTTCAGGGGGACAAGTACCAAGACTATTCATTATGAAAGATACATCAGCGATGTTTGCTCCTACAAGAATTCTTTCAAGTAAAGAAACTCCATGAACGTAAGCTGGACCACGAACATGCATTCTGCGTGGTTTTAATCCGCCATCACTAACTCCGTAATAACCAAATTCGCCGCGAGCAGATTCAGTTTTTACATAAGCATCTCCGGCAGGCACTTTCCAATTTAGTGGATTTGGTACTTTATTGTAAAATTCTCCGCTCGGCATTTGCTCCATTACCTGACGAATAATTGAAATTGATTGTTCAAATTCTTGTCTTCTTACTAATGCTCTTGCCCAAACGTCTCCACCTTCGGCAGTTGGGACAACAAATTTTAATTTATCATATACTTCGTAAGGTTCATCAATTCGAACATCGTGCTTAATTCCGCAACCTCTTAATGGAGCACCAACAACTCCCCATTCCATAGCTTTGGATTTGTCAATAACTCCAATACCTTTTGCTCTTTTATAAAATAAAGCATTGTCAAAAAGTAAATCATCGTAATCTTTTAATCTACCTTCAAGGTAATCCATAGTTTTGAGAACTTTATCTTTGAATCCTTCGGGAAGATCACGACGAACACCGCCTGGCCAAATGTACATGTGATAAACACGACCGCCGGTGAGTGCTTCAAATAAATCAAGAATATAATCACGATCGCCAATAGTCCACTGCGGCATTGTGTAAAGTCCCATTGACCCAGACTGACCGCCCATCCATAAAAGATAAGTTCCCAATCGTGCTAATTCAAGAACCATTACACGAATATATTTTGCTCTTTCAGGGACTTCTCTTCCTTCAAGTTCTTCAATAATTCTAGCAAGATTTTCTTCATTTGGATCAGGTTCAGGAACGCAGATACGGCAAACAATAGGAAAACATTGCATCCAATTACGAGCTTCCATCAACTTTTCAAATGCTCTGTGTAAATAACCAACGTGAGTTTCAGCTTTTATAATAGTATCGCCAGTAACTTTCAGTTTTACCATCATGTTTCCGGTAATGCCGGGATGTTGCGGACCTAAATATAAAGTAGTTTCTTTTTCTCTCATTACTAATTCCGTACTGAATAAATTTTCGCTAAATCGGGTAATTCTTCACCGCTGTGTTTTGTAACAGTTTTTCTAACATCTTGTGCATCTTCTCTGCCGGGTCGATTAAAGAAATGCTCTTGAGAATATTTAACAGTGTCAAAATCTCTTCTCATCGGAGGTAAATCTTCCCAATCTTCTAGAACAAAATCAACAAGATGATCATTCCCGACAAAATTAATCCCATATAATTCGTGAATTTCCCTTTCGTAAGTTTCCACTTGAGGCCAATAATTGCGGGCAGTTGGAAATTCCGCCTTTTCGCGATTGATTCTCGTTTTTGCAATAATTTGAACCAAGCTATCGTATGATAACAAAATATAGACGAGTTCAAATTGATTATCTTCAATCCAATCCACACATGAAATATGAGAAAGATGTTTGTAAGAAAGGGTATTTTTTGCAAATGTTAAAAACGGATGAACTAAATCTTCATTAAGATTTACTTTTATCCTTTGTTTTCTTTGCACTTGCACTTCAGCGGTTTGGAAGGCGATTTTTATTTTTTCGGCTATTTTATTTTCTAATTCTAAATTGTTTTGCATAATTTTTACCAATTATATTCAGGCATTCGCCAGTTATGAATAATTTTTCTTTGGTTTTCTCTATACCATTCAAGATTTTCTTTGTACTTAGCAGCACCTTCGGCTTTTTTATTCATTATCAATTCTTGTAATTTGATAAAACCTTGAATTACAGCTTCGGGACGAGGCATGCAGCCGTTTATATAAACATCCACAGGAATATATTTATCAAGTAGTTTGATTGTATTATAAGAATCCCAGTACATTCCACCATTAATTGTACATGAACCAAATGCAATTACATATTTCGGATCTTGCATTTGTTCGTAAGTTCTTATTACTCTTTTCAAAGTTTTAACTGCAAGATAACCCGTAATTAAAAGAACATCTGCTTGTCTTGGTGTAGCTGAACCCCGAATACCAAAACGTTCGGCATCATAACGGGAAGTCATTGTTGGTGGTATTTCAATTGCTCCGCAACCAGTTCCATAAGCTATAACCCAAAGAGAACTTTTTCGAGCAAATGATTTTATTGTCGATAATATTTCTTGTGCATTTTTATCGTATGTAATTTCCATTTCTAATCCTTAAAGAACAACTATTAAAATTGCGATTATTCCAAAAACAGTTGGCCACTTCCAGAAAAATTGAATAGCTTGTTCTGTTCTGTAACGCGGATTTACAATGCCTGTTAAAACTGGAATCATGTAAAGAATAAAAGTTTTTAAAATAAGTGTTAATAAATCTTCAGCTCCGCCAAAGTATATATTTACAAATAAAACTAATTTCACAAAAGTGAATATCGAACCGCTCGTCATCATCAAAGCAAGGTATTTTCCGCCAAATTCCGAAGCAGGACCAGAAGCCACTTCCGCAGGAGCAAAAGGCACATCAAATGGAGCATAATGCATCATTCCCAAGAACGCTAAAATTCCGGCAATAGTTGCAAACGGCGATTGAAAGATAATCCAACTTGAAAATGTATCCTGTACAGCAAGTAAACCATGAATTGATGTTGTCTGAAATTGAATCATTAAAGCAACAAGTGAAAGCACAAAAGGAATTTCGTACCCAACCATTAGTGCAAGTCCACGAGAAACACCAATTGCTGAGTTTGGGTTACCTGTTTGTCCAGCGCCAAGAGCCATTCCAAGTGAACCAAAAACCATCATGTAAAGAAGGAAAATTAAATCTCCATCAAAACTTAGGTTGAACCAAAAAGAAGAATCTCTTAAAACCGGTACAAAAAATAAAGATGTAACTGATGCTGTAATTGCAAAAACTGGTCCAAGATGTTGCATAACTCCATGATTTACTGCAGTTTTTTTACTATAAAGTTTAGTTATATCTAATAAGTTCTGATAAATTGGTGGTCCTACTCGATTTTGGATTCGAGCAGTAATTTTTCGAACAATACCACCATAAGTAACACCAACTGCAAAAGCGACAAGTGGTGTAATCACAAAACCTAATATTTTCATCCAAAAAGAATCCATGTTTTTCCTTAATGTATTCTAAAATTTGAAGCCGAACATCAAATCGGCAAATAAAATAAGTACTACAAAAAATAGAATAACATACATTGCGTATGTTTGTCCGTTTCCTGTATAAATATATCTCAAATAATCTGCAGCAGATTCAATGTTTTTACCAATTAGATTGAATATTCTATCAATGCTTGGTTTAATAACAGATCCCAATGATCTTTCAAATGGTTGATAAAAGTTTACTGCAAAAGTTAAATTTTCATTTTCTGTTGGAACTTCACCAGAGGTGTGAATATCCTTTGTTGTAACATATCTTGTTGACCGATAATTTTTAATTGTTAAGAATATTGCTCCGAGGACAAAAAGAATACCGATGCTTGTTGCAACACTCATAAGGTTAACGCTGCTATTTTCCCAATTACTAAATAAAACTGAATTTTCCCAATTTGGTGTTTGAATGCCAAGATAACCCATTGCTTTACTGATTTGTTCAAGGACAAAACCTGGGACAACACCAACTGCAAGCGTAAATCCCGCAAGCAATAACATTGGAATAATCATTTTAATCGGGACTTCTTTAACATTTTCAAATTCCTTTTCTTCTTGACCAAGGAAAAGTGAAAAGATAAATCTATATAGATAAAGAAAGGCAGCTGTACTTGCTACAAAAATTATAATTACAAGGAAATAGTAATTGGATTGAATTAAAGCTTCGTATAACATCCATTTTGAAACAAATCCACCAAGTGGAGGAACACCGGCAACAGTAATAATTCCCATTAATGCAGTTAAGAAAGTTAATGGCATTTTACGAATTAATCCTCTTGTTTCATTCATGTCCAATAAACCAGTTCTGTAATAAACCGCTCCCGCAGACATGAACAACATCGCTTTAAAAGCTCCGTGTAGAATTGTAAGCAATAACGCCGACATAATACTTAAAGGAGTTCCAACTGCCAAACCAACAATAATATAGCCTAATTGTCCAATAGAAGAATAAGCCAATAATTTTTTTGCATCAGTTTGAAATACTGCATAAAATGTTGAAAGTAAAGCTGTAATACCACCAAGCCAAGCTAAAGCGAATTGAAAATATGTAAAATAATCAGTATTCTGAATTGCAAATTTGAATAATACTAAGCCAATTCCGAAAATACCCATTTTGGATAATGCCCCTGAAAATAATGCTGTAAATGAAGATGGTGCTGCTTTGTAAGCATCAGGAGCCCAAACATGAAATGGCATCATTGCTGCTTTAACACCAAATCCAATAATGAGAAAGATTATCACTAAAATTTGATTTTGAGAGCTTAAATAGATAAAATTATTAATATTATCTTCAAGCAAAAATGAACCTGAATTAGTATATAAAATAACTAACGCAGTTAAAAGTAAATATGCTCCGATTGCACTAAAAACAAAATATTTTATTCCAACACTGAATTTTTCATCTTGTGCATAAATTACTAACATGAAAGAAGACCATGTCATAATTTCCCAGAAAATGAAAAGAGAAAGAAAATCCTGACTGTAAACAATTCCTAACATTGAGCCAATTGAAACGAGTAGGTTAAAATAATAAAATCCAAGATTTACTTTGCCAGCCATAAAATCCATTGAATATAAAACAACAAAAAATCCTAAAACTGCAACTAACATTGCAAAAAGATGAGAATATTCGTTGTTGCCCCACATCAGATTAAATGAGCCTAAATTAAATTTATAAATTGATTCGGTTTTAGGGAGAGCAAATGCCATATAACTAGTTGCAGCACTTACTAATAAAGCAAAATATGCTTCAACTTTTGGCATAATCAATTTAATTAAATATGTTAAAATTGCACCGACAAAAATTGTAACAAATATTACTGGAATCGAAATCATAATCTCTACCATTATATAAAATTAAAATAATCCTGTTTGGATATATTCTTCTGAATTCAATAAATTTTCTGCTGCGGGTTGTAACCACTGTGTTAAAACATCAGGATAAATACCAATAACAATTATTACTATTGCTAAAATTCCCATAGCTAATAAACCTGAAATAGGTGTTCTTCTTGGGTTAGAATCAATTTCTTTTCGTGTGTATAATTTTCCGATTATTCTCAGATAGTAAACCGCTTCAACAACACTTGCAGCTAAGATTAAAACAATGATCAAAATCTCACCTTCACTTGCAATTGAAATCAAGACGTTAAGTTTACTCCAAAATCCTGAAAACGGTGGTAATCCGATAATTGCTAACGCACCAAGCGAAAAGAAAAAGCTTGTTATCGGCTTATCGTAACCAAGTCCTGTTACAGAATCTATTAATTTTGAACCAGAATGAAATACCAAATATCCTGCAGCAAAGAACAACATTGCTTTAATTACAGCGTGATTAAACATTTGAAAAAGTGCTGCTGATGTACTTTCAGTAGTTCCAATTCCAAGTGCTAAAATCACTAATCCCATTTGTCCAAGACTTGAGAACGCCAACATTCTTTTAATTTGATGTTGCCTTAAAGCTGCCATTTCAGCAATAATTAATGTGATTAGTCCAATTATTACAATAAAGTGTAAAACTTCGGGAGTTTTGAAAAACAAGAAAATTATTCTAATAAATGCATAAACTGCTGCTTTTACAACAATTCCAGCAAAAACAGCACCAATTGGTGATGGAGCTTGCGAATAAGCATCAGGAGCCCAACCGTTTAAAGGAAAGATTTCTGCTTCAATTCCCATTCCTACAATAACAAGCAAGAGCGCAAATCCTTTAGCATTTGCAGGAATCATATCAGCTTTTGAAGCCAAATCAGCTAAATTTAGTGTTCCTGTGTAAGTGTAAAGTATCATTACTGTTAACAAAAAGAACGCTGATGAAAACGAACCGATTAGCAAATACTTAAATGCGGCTTCTGCAGAATCTTTATCTCTTAAAAATGCCGTTAATGAATACGATGCGATTGCAGTAATTTCTAAAAAAACAAATAAGTTAAAAATGTCACCAGTTAACATTATTCCCGTTGCACCAGTAATTAACAGCATAAAAAGCATATAATACTTTTCAATTGGTTCACGAATGATAAATTTGTAACTATAAAGCCAAATTACAAATCCTAATAAAGTTACCAACGTAACTAAAAACGCTGCTGTTGCTCCGTAATAAAGAGCTATGCCAAAAGGAGGTTTAAAACCAGCAATAATTTCAATAATCGGGTTTTCCATACCTTTTGGGAAAAGCATAATTGAACCGTAGGAAAGATAAAGCAAAACCAATCCTGGAATTAATTTAACCAATTCTTTCGAAACTTTTCCAACAAGTGGAATTAAAAATGCAGCGAATAATGGGACTGCTATATAATGTACAGGAGAAAATTCCATCAAAGCCTTCCTACCATTTCAATTGTCTAATCTTATTAATATCCAATGTTTTATGATGATCATAAAGTCTAATCACCAAACCTAAAGCAACTGCTGTTACTGCCAGACCAATAACGATTGCTGTAAGTACCAAAGATTGTGGTACAGGATCAACCATTTTATCGGCAGTTAATGATTCTGATGAAAAAATCGGGGCTGTTGCATTTTTTACATAACCAATTGCAATAAACAGCAAGTTCAAACCGCTATCAACTATTGCAAGACCAATTACTATCTTTAATAAATTTTTCTTTACCAAAACTGCGTAAAGACCAATAAGTATTAATGAAATTGCACCGATATAATAGAGCATTCTATTTCCTATCTAATCGTTTTTAACATATCATCGAGAACAACAGTTAATTCGGCACCAACTTTAAATCCAACTGCAATATAAATTATTGGAATTACGCCGGCACTTACTAAATCGTTTGGTGTTCCGAGTGGTAAAAAGTTAACTAAAAATGATCCTCCGTAAATAAGTCCAGTTAAACCGACTGTTACGAAAGTTAAACCTGCTAAGGATTCAATTACACTTAGCAATGTATGATTTGCTTCAAATTTTCTGTAAGCCATAAACATCAGCAAAACGCCTGTGGCAATAATCGCCCCGCCTTGAAAACCTCCGCCGGGTGTTAAATGTCCGTGAACAAAAACATACGCACCAAGGAGAATTATCATCGGATAAAACACTGTTGAAGTTGTACGGACAATAGGACTTGCATTTTGTTCGTTACGTTTTTTCCTTCTTACATCAAAAAGGATAGCACCTAATCCTGTTGATGCTAAAAATAAAACGGTTACTTCTCCAAGCGTATCAAAACCTCTATAACTAACTACAATAGAAGTAACAGTATTTACAGAGCCTGTTTCAGATATTGTATTTTCAAGATAATGTTTACCAACACCTTCGCGTTTTTCACCAAAAGGTAACGAGAGAAATATGGAAGCGAAATAATATCCAAAGATTCCAAGTAATAAAATTGCTACTGCTTTTCTCATTCTTCAAACCTATCTGTTTTTTTAATCGCAATTAAGAAGATAATTGTTGATAAAGCTGCACCGATTGCTGCTTCAGTTAAAGCAACATCAGGAGCTTGTAACAAATAAAATAAAATGGATAATACAACACTTATTGCCGCTGTTCCAATAACAGCTACAAGCAAGTCTTTTTGCATAATTGAAAATACCGCTGAAATTATTAGAATTAGAACTAATCCGCTAACTAAAAATGCCATCCAATCCATTATTTTACCTCCTTTGCTTCTTTAATATCAGCAAGTGCGTCCATGTCTTCTTTTTTAACAAAAGGACGTAAACCGCTTTTATGACTCGCACGAGCAACAGCATGAGAACTAATGGGGTTAGAAATTCCAATGAATAACGCAATTATCAATGTTTTCCAAAACCATTCAGGCTGTACTAATCCAACACCAAGAATAGTTCCGAGTGCTCCAAGTGTAGTAGCTTTTGTTCCCGCTTGCATTCTTGTGAACACGTCCGGCATTCTGTAAATACCCAAAGCCCCAAGAAATAGGAATACAACACCAATAACAATAAAAAAATATCCAAGATATTCGAGATAAATCATAAACCGCCTCCCATATATCTTGCCATTGTTAAAACTCCTATGAAAGATAACACACCATAAATTAGAGCAACATCAACATAAATGTATCTTTCGAAAAATAATCCAAGCAGAACTAATGCAGCAGTTGTAATTGTTGTTAAATTATCCAATGCCACTATTCTATCAGATGCTGTTGGACCATTTATACCTCGGATGACTGCAAAAAGCAAAGCTAAGCTTAAAACTGCAACAATAAAATATATCATACAAAGATTTCCTTCAATATCTTTTCAAAACTTTCCCCTATTTCTTTATAAATTCCTTCTTTTTCCTTTGTTGTTACATCAATCCAATGAATATAAAGTTTGTTATCAATAACATCAATAGTAAGTGTACCAGGAGTTAAAGTAATTGAATTGGCAAGAATTGCAATTGCTGTATCATTCGTTAAAGTTGTTTCATATTCCACAATCCCAGGATTAATTGGTAATTTGGGATTAATTACTCGCATTGCAACATCAAGATTTGCCTTAACCAAAGCGACAAAGAAAACTACAAGATATTTTAAGAATAGAAAAACTTTTACCGGATGAAAATATCCCATTCCGACTTCTGTAAAAGTTTTATAAGAAAATGAAGTAATTACAAGACTTAAAAATGCCCCTGTAATTAATTCCGCCGTTGCTAAAGAAGTTGTAAAACCCAACCAAAGCAAAAATAGAATTATAAATGTAAAAACGAATCGGCTCATGATATTTTTTAAATTATGATATTAAACTCCGAAATATCTTGTTTTAGGCTTAAACAACAAAATGAATAGTCCCATTTTTTAATTAAGTTATTTTATTACAATAAGTTAAAATTATAGTTTTTTATCCTTTTTAATAAGACAATTAGTTTTAATTTAGGATAAAAATTGTCGGAATTTGATAGTTTCTAT
>DYLK01000061.1 GCA_020722065.1 Melioribacter roseus | reverse complement strand
TAACATGCGGTATATTTAATTGCCGGTGCAGTGCGTATTTGAGCGGAAAGCTCGCATAAAAAGCATTTGTAACTTGAGTGGAAATCGCACGCAATCCCTTCTGCATATAGCCTCAACCGTTATAGCCAATTCCCAACAAAAAATCAAATTCAAATATTATAATACTTGGATTATGTCCCTTTATTAGTTAACTTTGTTAAAAATATGTTAATAAATGGGAGAAATACGAAAACTGATATATTCTAAAAATTATTTTTATGATTTCTTTAATGAACAAATAAAGAAAGTAAAAGAAAAAATAGACTATGTTTTATTTACTATTACGGTAGCTGATAGAATTCCAAAGAAATTTTTTGAACATTTATCAGGAACAGATGGACTTTATGAAGTATGAGTGGAATTTCAAAGTAATATTTTTAGAATTTTTGCTGTTTTGACGAAGGAAAAGTAGTGGTTTTATTTAATGGATTTCAAAAGAAAACTCAGAAACCGCCACAAAATGAAATTGAAAAAGCATTGAAAATTAAAGAGGAATATTTTAATACTAAAAAATAGAATAGCGATGAAAACAAAAGAAACAAATATTAAAACGATAACAACATTTGATGAACATCTTGAAAATCGTTATGGCAAAATTGGTTCAAAAACACGAACTGAATTTGAAATCAAAGCGAAGTCTTTCGCAATTGGTGAAATAATTAAAGAAGAACGAAAACTTTGTTCAATGACACAAGAACAACTTGCTGAAAAAACAGGAACTAAGAAAAGTTTTATCTCTAAAATTGAAAACAGACATAGTGATATTCAACTTTCAACTCTTTACAGATTAATAGAAGTTGGTTTAGGAAGAAAAATATCATTTACAATATATTAATCATCCGTTGGCAACAAAGTGTATATGCAAAAAGGCAGAGATAAACCAAATATTTTGCTCCGCTAAAACTTTAGTGTCGGTGGATAGGAAACTACTCTGTAATCCCTTACTGCACCTACACTCATTCATTTGCGTTCATTGGAAGAAGTTATGGAATAACAAAATCAAACTGAAATAAGACAGTCAATAACAAATTAATAAAACATAAAAAAGGTGATAAAATGAAAAATATTCTTGCTTTTTTGATTCTTTCGTTTACTATAAGTGTTTATAGTCAACAGTTTAATGGAAATTATAAATATGAAGGTGAAAATGCAACACTCAAACTCAATCTACAACAAAGTAATACAAAACTTATTGGGACTTTAAGTTCTTCTACCGGGACAGTTTTTGAAATACAAGGCGAAGTAGAAGAAAACGTGGCTGTTGGAATATGCGGTAATGCAGACGGGAAATCTTTTTTTGAAGCCTATATAGAAGAAAATGTCCTAACATTTGGTTTAATGGACCCTGATGCCAACAATATGCCAAACTACGAAACGGCTCGTTATATTGTTTTTTCAAAAATTTCTAATAGTTCTACTTCACAGACTGAAAAGCCAAAAACTAATATTCAATTACCTACTGAAGAAACACAAACAAATAAGAATTTAGGATACAATATAGGTAGCAGCAGTATTAACAATAATGAAGTTGGTGACCCTTCATGGGGTTTTAAACTTGTCCCTCCTCAAGGTTGGGTACATCAAAAAAGTGCTGAATATATCATCTTAGGACACAATACTATTGCAGGGATGAT
>DYLK01000020.1 GCA_020722065.1 Melioribacter roseus | reverse complement strand
TTGTCAGACGAGGACGTCTGACCTACCGCGACCAATTATCCAATCAATCTTTTCACTGATTACCGCTTTTCTATCACACTTTCATTAATACCTTCGAGGAACAAGTACCTCGAAGGATTTTTTAATATCTATCCAATTTAAACTTCTCGCCTAAATACAACTTTCTTACTTCCTCGTCATTTGCTAATGTTTCTGCTGAGCCATCCTTAAATATTTTCCCTTCTATTAAAATATATGCTCTATCAACAATACTTAAAGTTTCGTGAACATTATGATCGGTTATCAAAATTCCGATGCCTTTGTTTTTTAGATTTGCTACTATTTTCATAATATCTTCAACAGCGATTGGATCAACGCCTGCAAAAGGTTCATCTAATAAAATAAATTTGGGTTCTGTAGCCAAAGCTCTCGCAATTTCAGTTCTTCTTCTTTCACCACCGCTTAATTGAATTCCCAAACTCTTGCGAATGTGCGTAATATTTAACTCTTCCAACAATTTTTCTAAACGAGTATGTCTTTCATTTTGTGGAACTTTTATCATTTCGAGAATTGATAGAATATTTTCTTCAACTGTTAATCTTCTAAAAACTGACGCTTCTTGAGGTAAATAACCAATTCCCATTCTTGCTCTTTTGTACATTGGATATTCTGTAATTTTGGTATCATCAAGAAAAACATTTCCAGAATTTGGTTTTATCATTCCGACAATCATATAAAAAGTTGTAGTTTTTCCAGCTCCATTTGGTCCAAGTAATCCTACTATTTCACCTTGATTTACTGAAACTGAAACGTCTTTTACAACTTCCCTTTTTTTATAAATTTTTACTAATTCATTACTATGTAATTTCATTGTGTTATTCTAATTAAAAATTCTTGAATTTTCGGTTTATTATTAAAAAGTTGAAAATATGGCAAAATAAATTCATTTTCTTTGGTTTCTACTAATTTTATTGGGTGAAATTCACTTTCTGGTGAACCAAACAGTTTAACTTTTTTGACTGCATTTTCTTCAAATACAATTTCAGCATTTTTCGATGATGCTTTCATCAAACCAGTAATTTCATCTTCTTCAATTGTGTAGTAAATAGCTAAAACATTATCATAAATCTTAGTTTTTGATATTTTTTCATCCGCAAAATACAGCTCAATTTTATTGCCGCTTATTTGATTAAAACGATGTTTTACTGAATCTTTTGTTTCAATCATCATCGCATTTTTTATTATTTCAATTCTATCAATTTTATCTTCTTTCAGATAAATATTTACACTATCGCCCGAAATTTGATTTTCTTCCGACCAAATTACAACGGGAAGTAATTCATTCTTTGGTTTGAAAGCTTGAATTTTATCGTTCGTGATGTCAAAATAAATGGAATCCGCAACTAACTGGAATTGTTTGTTGTACAATTTTACATTTCTTTGCGAAAACATTTTCTGATTTATTGAATCTCGTTCAATTATGATTTTGTCGGCAAGGAGGAAAAGTGAATCAATTTTTTCATTCTCGTTATTTTCTTGAATTAATAAAGGTTGAATTTCAAATTCGGAAAAAACAGCAGCCGAATCGCGAAAAAATCCGCCAAAAAGTGTTGCCTTTTCATTTTTTATGTGAATTTTCACTTTCCCAAAAGCTTCGTTAATCGATTTAATTCTATCTGTAAAAAGCGAATCGCAATACAAAATATTCACAGAATCTTGTACGATAACATTTCCATAATTTTGAACTTTTTTTTCAAAATCGAAATAACGCAAAAAATCAGAATTTAATTTTAATTGTGGATTTTCTACAAACACATTCCCTTTGAATTCTGCAATTCGCTTAATAAAATCGAAATTCCCAGAATTAGCCGAAATTCTATCTTCATTTTGGATTATCTTTACTTTATCATCACTAAATGCAAAATCTTTTTCTTTGTTATACATTGCATTTTCGGCGAAAGCTTGAAGTGTATCATTAGTAAGAATTATATTTCCCGAAAGGCTTAAATCCTGTGTTGTAAGATTTTGAACTGCTTTTTCGCAAGTAATTGTTGTATTTTCACTTACAATTTTAACATTTCCAATGATTTCTCTAAATTTTTCTTCTCCAACAACTTTCCCAATCAAACTATCGCCAACAATCGAGAAATTCTGCGAGAAAGAAATTACATAAAGAAAAATTAAAATTAGTTGAGTTTTAAAAAAATTCAATTTTTCGTCTCTCTTTGTGCCAAATAAGTGATTTTAAAGATTTTGTAATTCTCCAATTTTTTATCAGATTCAAACCCAAAACCTTCAATAATATCAGGTCCATCATAAATTCTAATAAATTTATCAGTATAGACTTTCTCTGTTTCTTCATTCCAAATCAATTCTTCAGTATTCAATTTTTTCTCTTCAAAATTCTGAACCACAACATTTCCCCACGCAAATAGCAACTTATTTTTATCATCAGATTTCCCATAATTTGAAGTTAAAATTGATTCAAGTTGATTTTTTTTGTTATAGAATTTAACATTTACTTTATCTAACAATTTAAATTCTTCTTCTTCATAATCCGTCAAATGCGATGTTTTAAGAATAGCTTGGAGATGATTCCCTTTATAAAATTTGATATTTGTATTCCAACTTTCGTGCGTTGGAATTTTATCGTCATCAATTGCTTCGACATCTGGTTTAATTTTTTGTGGTTGGCAAGAAATTATCAAAATGAATATAGAAACAATAAAAATGAACTTATTTATCATTGCTCTGCAATCCAAGTTTAACCAAATCATGCAAATGCAACATTCCAATTGGCTTTTCATTTTCAATAACAATCAGACTTGTGATATTATATTTTTCCATCAAACTAAGTGCTTGCGAAGCCAATTTGTCTTTCGAAATTGTTTTTGGATTTTTAGTTAGCATTTCATTTGCGGTCAACTTTGTCAAATCAACATCTTTTTCTAATAATCTTCGTAAATCGCCATCAGTAATTATTCCTAAAAGAATTCCATTTTCATCAACAACAGTTGTAACACCCAATCTTTTTGATGTAATTTCGAGTATCGTATTTTTGAACGAAGTTGAAGGGAGAACTTTTGGGACATCATTTCCACTTATCATAATTTCATCAATTTTCAGTGTGAGTTTTTTGCCCAAAGTTCCCGCAGGATGAAGTTGAGCAAAATCTTCGGGGGTAAAATTCCGAAGTTGCAAAAGTGCAATTGCAAGTGCATCACCAATTACAAGTGCAACTGTTGTAGATGAAGTTGGGGCTAAATCATTTGGACAAGCTTCTTCTTCGACTGAAACATCAAGAAAGAAAGTAGAATTTTTTCCTAAATATGAATTTTTATTACTTGTTAATGCAATTATTGGAACTGACATTCTTTTTAGCATAATTATTAAATCGTGAAGTTCTTCTGTATTTCCACTTTTCGAGATTAATATTGCAATATCTTCATTACGAACAATTCCTAAATCGCCGTGCATTGCATCAACTGGATGAAGAAAAATTGCGGGAGTTCCAGTAGAATTCAAAGTTGCAACAATTTTGCGTGCAATTAAGCCAGATTTTCCAATTCCACTAAGAATTACTCTACCTTTGGAATTATAGATTTTTTTAACACTTTCGGCAAAATCGTCATCTAATCTTGCAACAAGCTTATCAACAGCTTTTTGTTCGATATGAATTACTCTACGACCGTTTTTAATTATCTCTGGATTTTCCATTTTTTACTCAGATTTTACAATTTCGTCAATTTTTTTAAGTAAAATTAACATTTTTTCAAGTTGATAAAGTGGTAATTGGCTGGCGGAATCACTTAATGCTTTTTCGGGATTTGGGTGAACTTCCATAAAAAGTGCGTCAATTCCAATTGAAATTGCTGCTTTTGCAAGTGGATAAATAAATTCGGGATTTCCACCAGTTACATTTGAATTTGACGGCATTTGTACGGAATGTGTCGCATCCATTACAACAGGAAAACCCAAATTTTTCATCACAACTAAACTTCGCATATCAACAACAAGGTTATGATATCCGAATGTTGTTCCCCTTTCAGTTAGCATAATTTGGTTATTTCCCGTTGATTGAATTTTTTCTGCAACGTGTTTCATATCTTCTGGTGCAAGAAATTGTCCTTTTTTCACATTAACAATTCGATTGCTTTTCCCTGCTGAAATTAATAAATCTGTCTGTCTGCATAAAAAAGCTGGAATTTGTAGAATATCTGCAACTTCTTTTGCTTTTTCAATTTCTTCTGGCGAATGAATGTCGGTTATAATTGGCAAATCGAGTTGTTTTTTTACATCAGCAAGTATTTGCAAAGCTTCATCTTCACCAATTGTTACAAATGAATTCAAACTTGTGCGGTTTGCTTTTTTGTAGCTTGACTTAAAAATAAATGGAATATTTAATCTTGTAGTAATTTCTTTAATTTTTTCAGCAGTTTGAAATGTGATTTCCCAGTTTTCAACTACACAAGGTCCTGCAATTAGCACAAACTGATTATTGTTTCCAATTTTAATATTATTTAGATTTATCATTAATCAAACAATCCTTTTTCTTTTTGTCCTTTTGTTCTGTTAAATCTGCGATAAGCTAATTCTGTCGCTTCTCTTCCGCGAGGCGTACGTTGAATAAATCCTTGTTGAATTAAAAAAGGTTCGTAAACTTCTTCAATTGTGCCAGCGTCTTCGTTCACGGAAACAGCAATTGTACTTAGTCCAACTGGTCCGCCATTGAATTTATCAATAATAGTAAGAAGAATTTCTTTATCCATTTCATCTAAACCATCTTCATCAACATCAAGCGATTCTAATGCTACTTTTGCAATTCTTAAATCTATGTTTTTCATTGATTCGTAATCTGCAAAATCGCGAGTTCTTCGCAGTAATCGGTTGGCAATTCTTGGCGTTCCGCGTGATCTTTTTGCAATTTCGAATGAAGCTTCGGCATCAATTTTTATTTCGAGAATTGATGAACTTCTGTTGATAATTTTTGAAAGTAGAACACTGTCGTAATAATCAAGTCGGGATTTTATTCCAAATCTATCTCGCAACGGAGCAGTTAACAAGCCAGCTCGAGTTGTGGCGCCAACAAGTGTGAATTTTGGCAATTTGATTTGCACAGTTCTGGCATTTGGTCCCGTATCAATCATAATATCCAAAACAAAGTCTTCCATTGCCGAATAGAGATATTCTTCCACAACGGGCGAAAGTCTGTGGATTTCATCAATAAAAAGAACAGCTTTTTCATCGAGATTTGTTAAAATTCCCGCTAAATCACCAGGTTTTTCTAAAACTGGACCAGATGTAGTTTTAATTGGAACTTGCATTTCATTTGCGATAATGTTTGCGAGTGTTGTTTTTCCTAATCCTGGAGGTCCAGTAAGTAAAACGTGGTCAAGTGATTCACCACGCATTTTGGCTGCCGAAATAAAAACTCGGAGATTACTTACAATTTTGTCTTGTCCAGTAAATTGTTCAAAGGAAAACGGACGAATTGTCTGTTCAAATTCTCTTTCTTCCGAACTTAAATTCGGGTTTGTATTTATAAATCTTTCCATAAAATTCTTCGCTCGATAATTTTTTATCTATGTTTAGAGCTAATGAAATCATTGAGATTTCCATAATTAAAACTGCCACAACAACCCAACCTAAACTTAAACTATGTGGAACAACTTGGTAAAATCCCAAAGAAATTGGAGAACCATATAAAATAAATAAATGAACAACATAAATTAATAAGGATTTTCTACCCAAAATAGCTAATTTTGAAAAATCTCGTTTCAAGTTCTTCTCTAACAAGAAGAAAATTGTGAAGATGAAAACTACAAACGAAGCACGCTGAATGATTAGATAAAAATCATAATTCATTTTATAATATAAATGAAAGATTGCTGTGTTTATTGCTAAAATAGTTAATGTAATTCCCATTATCTTAAAAATTGATTTACTTCGCACAAAATGTCCATCTCGAACAAGTAAACCAATTATACTTCCAAAAGTTAAAAATCCTACCCAAGGGAAAAGTGTGAAAATTGTCCCTAATTCACGAGTAAAATAAGCTCTTAACATAAATGGAAAATCAAACGAAGCTATAAACGGATTAACGAGCATTCCAAGCCAAAAAAGTAAGGTGAAAATTGAATAAATTGCTATTAAACTTATTCTGATTTTCCTTTCTATATAATAAATTAAATTTATTGTAATCAATCCTAAACCAATAATATGCAAAGCATCAACAGTGCTGAAAGTATTCCACTGAAATTGTTCTATTTTGAAAAGCTGATAAGGATTGAAAGATGGAAATCTGAGCAAATACCCGACAATTAATAACTTAAATCCTCGTTTAAAACCTTTTTGAAGTCGATTTTGGTCAATTTCATCACCTTTTTTGTATAAAAGAAATGTATAAACTGCTCCAGCAGTAATCATAAAAAAAGGTGCAGTAAAACCTCGAATTGTTGTCCAAAGTTGAAAGAAAAAATTTGATTCGTTTCTATAAACATCTGAAAGAAAAACATCAACTGTATGACCTTCAATCATTAATATAATTGCCATCGCTCTAATTAAATCGAAAGCTATTTCACGTTTTTTCTGTTGCATAAACTCTTATTTTTTTGAATGACAAAAATAGGCATTGAATTTGGTAATCAAAAATCTTTTACAAATTCAAATTGCTTTTCTTTATTTTTGTTTGATTATTAAATTTAATGATGAAATCAAAAAAAACACAATTTATCCTTTTACTTCTGCTTTTGTACGGAAATCATTTCTCGCAAATGACTTCCGACACACTTTCTTCTTTTTTAATTTCACCAAAACCTAACACTTTCTTTCTCGCTTCCGATAAAAATATTAACACAATAAATGCTAACTCAAATTTTTACATTAATTCGCACTTATCTGATTTTAGCTTTGCGATTGATGGCAAATTTAATTCTGTTTTTCTAACTACTTCACAACAAATTTATCGAAATTTTCATTCTCTAAAATTAAGTATAGATTATTCGATTTATGATTTTTTTAGCCCAGGGCTTCTTGTCTTTAGAAATTATTACAGCGACAATAACCAAAATCTCCTTTCGAATATTGAAGAAAACAAGTTTTTGTTTTTCTCAAAATTGAATTATGAACAATTTCTTGAAATTTCACCTTTTTGGGGAAAATCCCAAAACAAGCAATATGCAATAATTGATGATGGTGAAATTCTTGGTTTTGAAGGGAAATTGGGAAATATCGAATTCGAGAATATCCAAATCAAATCAAATTTCCAATATTTAGATGAAAATATTTCTCCAAGATTTGATTTTATTCGAGATGTAAACCTTTCTATAAATACGCAGAATTCAGAAATTTTCACCAACCGACTTGAAATTAGTTATTTACAAAGGAAGAAGGATTTTTACAAAAACGTAGATTCAGCAACTGCCACTCATTTTAATATTCTCAATAATATAGAAAGTAGAATTGAGCAAAATACTTTAATTGAGAATAAATTGAACTTTTATTTTGGGAATTCTTCTCATTTCGAAGTAGTTGGAAGTGTAAATTTTGAAAATGTGGAAAGAAAGAAAAAGTACATTTTTACTGAAATTGCAACTTCTTCTACTTTTGACCCCAAAATTGATAAATTACAATTGAATTTTATTGGAAATTATTACTACAATTCATCTGATTTTTCTTATTATTTTCGCTCAAATTTTCAAAATAGAGAGGAAATTTTTTCTGTAAATCCTATCGAAGGAATTGATGAAATTTTTTTAACACAACGACAAGAAACCGAACACAAAAAAGACAATAACTCTAAATTATATTTACTTTCCAGTGGAACTGAATTCTCAATTTCGCAAAATAGCAAAATTGGATTTTCACTATTGCATCGAAAATTAATTTATAATACTCCAAGTGAAGATAATTATGATGACAGAGATGAATTACTAAGTATGGGAAAATTGTTCTTTTTGGAAAGGATTTCCCACTTTTTTGATTGGAATATTTCACTCGAAGGAAGTTTTAACCACATAGTTTACATTTTTTCTGAGCGAAGTTCAAACAATAATATCAAACGGATTCTGAAACTTAGCACAAGTAGTGATTATCACGGGAAAATTGTTCGAACTCAAAATTCTGCTGAAGTTTTAGCAAATTATACTGTGTATGATTACGAAACATTTTCAGGTAATTTGAAAAGTTTTGCATTCCGACAGTTTGTTTTCCGCGATTCTACATTTATAAAAATTGCAAATAATTGGGAATTTGGAAGCGAAACGTACTTAAAGTTATCAGAACAAGGACAATTTAGTTGGAATGACTTTGCACAAAAACCATCTCAATATATTCAAGAAGTTTTTACCGAACCAAAAATTATTTACAATAATTCCACTTTTTTTGCTGGAGTTGGAATACGATTATTCTCACTTTCTAATTACCAATATGAAAAAATGGACAAGAAAATGGAATCAGATTATTTAAGCGTTGGACCAAGTTTTGAAGCAAGTTTACAACTTTTTGATTCAATTTCGTCAAAATTTTATGGCTGGTATGAAAATATTTATAAAAATTCTCGATTTGATAAAAACTTGCTAAATTTTAACTTTTCTCTTTCGTGGAAAATATAAAATAAATTAATTTCAGAATAAAAATTTGAAAAATGAAAACATTAATTGCTGAGAACAAATACAAAAGTAATTTTTCTGTAATTCCCAAAATTCAGAAATTTATCGAGCAAATTGTTTCAAAATATACAAATGATGTTAAAATTATTGAAGCTATAAATTTTGCAGTTGCCGAAGCATCTTCAAATTCAATAAAACACGGAAACAAATTTGATTTATCAAAAAATATTGAGCTGAAAATTTTCTTAGAAAATAACTCAATTATTATTTCATTTTTCGATTTTGGACAAGGTTTTATCCCTGAAAATCTTCCAGACCCTACATTACCCGAAAATCTACTAAAAGATAATGGAAGAGGAATTTTCATCATCAAAAATGTTGTTGACTCACTTTCCTATAATTTTTCCTCAAAAGGGACGGAAACTATTCTTAAAATTAATTTGAAATAGTACTTTCTTTTGCTAAAATTATCTTATAACTTTAATTAGACAGATTACTCTTTTTTAATTATTTTTGAAAGTCATTATTTGAAAAAAAGGAGAAAAAGAAATGGCACGTAAAAAAATTTCGTTAATCGGTGGTGGACAAATTGGTGGAGTTCTTGCTCAACTAATTGCTTTACGCAAACTCGCTGATGTTGTTTTATTTGATATTGTAGAAGATATGCCACAAGGCAAAACACTTGATATTATTGAAGCATCTCGAATTGATGGTTTTGATGTAAAATTAACTGGTGTAAATTCTTATGAAGGAATTAAAGATTCTGACATTGTTATTGTTACAGCAGGTTTACCAAGAAAACCAGGAATGAGTCGTGATGATTTACTAGTTACAAATGCAAAAATTATGAATTCAGTTGCTCAAGGTGTAAAAGAATTCGCTCCGAATGCAATTGCAATCATCATCTCAAATCCATTAGATGCAATGGTTACACTTTTCCAAAAAGTTACAGGATTCCCACATAACCGAGTAATTGGTCAAGCTGGAGTTTTAGATTCATCAAGATTTTCTTCATTTATTGCTTGGGAACTAGGCGTTTCAGTAAAAGATGTAAATGCAATGGTTCTTGGCGGACACGGTGATACAATGGTTCCATTAGTACGTTATGCAAACGTAAATGGACTTCCAGTAATGGAACAACTTGAGAAAAAATATAACTCTGCTGAAAAAGCAAAAGAAGTTATGGATGCAATGGTAAAAAGGACAAAAGATGCTGGTGGCGAAGTAGTAAAACTTCTTAAAACTGGTTCTGCTTTCTACTCGCCTGCTTCCGCTGCAACTGCAATGGCTGAAGCAATTCTTGGCGACCAAAAACGAGTTTTACCTTCATGTGTTTATTTAAATGGAGAATACGGTGTGAAAGGTTATTTCGTTGGAGTTCCTGCTGTATTAGGAGCAAATGGCTGCGAAAGAGTTCTTGAAGTTAGCTTGAATGAAGAAGAAAAATCAGCTTTTGATAAATCAGTAAATGCAGTGGTTTCACTTGTAGCTGATATGGAAAGATTAGGTTTTTAATTCTGTTTAACCTCCTTATTGAATAAACCCCGAAATTTAAATTAGAGTTTCGGGGTTTTTCATTTTAAAAATTAAACAGCTATTTTTTCCCAAATTCAAATTGCAAATTTGTGCTTTTTCCTTCTATTAATTTAATCGTAACAAAACGTGGATTCTGTTTATCATTTTCAATTAAAGCAATTGATGTTACAAAATCATTCTCTTTTTTCATTTTTTTCCCTTTTGTAAATCGCCAATCTGGAAATTGTTCGGGAAGTAATTTTGATAGTTTTTCAAAAACTGACTTTTTATCAGATATTGATAGTTTGAATACAATTGATTTTCCTAAAAATTCTACTTTTTCGAATGAAGAATTTTCAGAAATTAGACTAAATTCTTTTCCTTGATGAATTAATTTTTCAGAAAGAAAAACAAAATCAGCTTGCGAGTGTGCGATAAAAAAATCAATAAATTCTTGTAGTGTCAGTTTTTCTGGAAAAGTTAATGATTTGTTATCTGAAAAACTAATTTTACAGTTGTATTTTCCTAAATCATCTTTACCAGTAACAATAAAGAGTGACCAATTCCCAGTTTCATCAATATTTTCTTGGAAAGAGATAGTTTTTCCATTCTTCGAAGATTCTACATATTTATGATTTTTGGGTGATATTAAGATTAATAATGGGACAAAATTTTGTGCTGAAATATCAATTGCAACTTTATCACCTTTATTTAAATGAATCTCAAAATTCTGAAATTTCCCCAAACTTTCGTCAATTGGGTCGGATTCTGTAAATTCTTCTTTAATCTCAAATGATTCCACATTGAAACTTGTTTGTGCAAAAAATTGAGATGTGAGCAAAATCAAAACTAATAAGTATTTTATCATATTAAGCCTTTTGTTCTTTAACTGTTAACCATAAAACTGATGAAATTGCAAGAGATATTCCGCTTATTAAAAATACAATGTTTTTGTCAATTGAGTTTTCTATCACTTTTCCGAAAAAACTACTTACTATTAGTTGTGGTATAACTATTGATAAATTAAACATTCCCATAAAAAATCCCATTTTTGCTTTGTTTACAGTTTCTGACATAATTGCAAATGGAAGACTTACAATTGCCGCCCAGCCTATTCCAGCGATAGCCATAAATAAATACAACATTTCGCTTGAACGAACGAAGAACGTAATTCCAAAATATGCTAAAGACATTACCGCCACACTTACCATTTGTGTTTTAACTCTTCCAATTTTTTTTGCAATTGGTTGCAAGACAAATTTAGGCAAAATTGCACCAACAGCATTTAATATTAGAAAAGAAATTGAAATTATTTGTCCCGTTATTTTATCAATTCCTTCAATTTCTGCTTGTGAAATACCTTCAGGTTTTATGTTAATTTTTTGTGCGATAAATGCAATTATAAAAACAAACATTGTTTGCACACCCAACCAAGAAAACGCATTTGCAAAGTTTGTTTTAAGATATTCAATCCAATTAGTGCTTGAAGAAGAATCTAACTCTTCTTCTGTTAAAGATTGCAATTGTCTCTTTTCTTCAATCATAAAAGAAGGGATAATTGTTAAAATAAGTACGAGAATTGAACCAAAATAAATCAACAAATAATTCCCAAATATCGCTCCAATTGCATAAGCAAGAACGCCAAAACTTCCCGAAATAGTTTGCATCCAAGTATAACCTTTTGTTCTTGCTTCGCCTTCTGGAGTTACGTCAGCGATTATTGAACGAGTTGGATTGAATGAAACGTTTATTGATAAATCGAGCGTTAAAGCAATAATCATTGCAACGGCAACTAAACTTTCAATTCCAGTAATTTTTTGGATAACATCAATATTTGGTAACGAAAGTAACATAAGCGAAGCCAAAACACCACCAATTATTATAAATGGTCTTCTTCTTCCACCCCAAAACCAAACATTATCGCTAATTAATCCAACAATTGGCTGAGCAATTAAACCAGCAATTGGTCCAGCAGCCCAAACAAAGCCCATTTCGTGTAAATCCAAATTAAATTTGGTAATTAAAATCCAACTTAAAGCTGATATTTGAATTGATAATGCAAATCCCATTGCGGTTGCAGGTAATGATAAAATTAAATAAAATAGATTTGTTAGTTTCTTTTGAATATTTAGCATAATGATTCCTAAATTTTGTCTGCTGTAAAAACAATTGAATTAATTATTTTATGTAGATTAATTATTTTATGTAGTGAATATCTTTCATTCGGTTTTTCTGTGCTTTCCCAAGTAATCAATGTGTCGTTTTCTGACTCTCGCTTCCCGAAATTTTGAATTATTATAAAAGCAAATTTATTTTTCATAGGGTTCTTTTTTATATTTATATAAAATTTAGTTGGCAAAAAATAGGATATTTGATATTGTTAACAAAGAAAAATAATATAAGTTTGCTACAAATCACCTTTTATAGATTATTGTTTTTTAATATTTTAGTACAAAAAAGTTTATGAAAAAAATTACAATAAATATTGCAATCATAATTGTGTTTATTTCCATTCAATTTATTATTGCTTGTGATGATACAGTTTTAAATTCAAATGACATTCCATCTGAAAATGTAAGTTATAGTAAACACATCCAACCAATTTTTAATGCAAGTTGTGCTTTAAGTGGTTGCCACGATAATTCTTCAGCAGAAGGAAATATTTCACTAACTTCTTGGTCGAATGCTGTATTGAACCCGCTTGTCATAGTTCCAGGGAATTCTAGTAATTCAAGACTTGTTTGGGCAATTCAAGGTTTACCAGGCACCGCTTTAATGCCTCCCATTTACGGCTCAGTTCCGCCTTTAGATGAAAAACAAATTCAAGGAATTATTACTTGGATTGACGAAGGTGCAAAAAATAATTAAATCAGATAGCGGAACTTATCTTCTCGAAATACGAGCAAACAACGATTTCACTATAAATCATAAAAATTTTAGTGATATTATTTTTCGAAAAGGATTTTATTACTATTCGGGCAGTGCTGTTAAAAATTTGAAATCCAGAATTAAAAGACATGTACAAAAGGAAAAGAAAATTCATTGGCATATTGATTACATTACAACTCAAATCACTAATAAAGTTGAGCGAGTTTTCATTTTTGAAGGAAAACAAAAGCAAAATGAGTGTGAAGTTATCTACTTCCTAAAATCACAAATGAAATTGGAATTTGAAATCCCCGAGTTTGGAAATTCTGACTGTAATTCTTGCAGTTCTCATTTGCTTTATTCAAAAAAGAAAATTTCCTACAACCAATTACTATCTCTGTACCAATCTACAGTTCGTTTAATTCCTTCAACCAAATTAACTTTTGGTTTATAACCGAGAATTTTTTCAGCCTTTCTTATTGAACAAGTTTGATAATTTTGAACAAAATCTTTTGCTTTTTCAAAATTAAAAGTTGCCGGTTTTGAGCTAAAGAATGAAATAAATTCTGCAATTGCCCCAATTGCAAAAACAAGGAAATGGGGAATTTTTATTGTTATTGGCTTTTTCTGAAATGCTAAAGAAGTGGCATCGGCAATTTCATCCCAAGAATAGTATTTTTCAGACCCGATACAAAATATTTCATTTTGCGAATGTGGTGAAATTCCAGCAAGAAAAATGCCTTCTACCAAATCACTAACATGAACAAGTGAAACTAATTTTTGATTATATCCAATTTTTGTCATTAACCCATTTTTGAATGTTTTGAAAAACAAGAAAATTTCAGTATCACGTTCTCCATAAACAGCAGGCGGACGAACAATTGTAATTGGAAGTTTAGAAAAATAACTTTTTGCTAATTTTTCTTGTTCTAATTTACTTCTCCCATATCGAGTAATTGGGTTTGGTGTTGAGTTTTCATCAGAAAATATTCCATTTTTCGCTGGTCCATTAGCCGCCAAACTTGAAACAATAACAATTTTTTCAATTTTTGGATTTGTTTCCTCAACAATTTGCAATAGTTTTTCTGTAGTTTTTACATTCCCTTCTAAATAATCATTCCAAGTTTTGGCTTTTACAACTCCAGCAACATGAAATAAAAAATCTATATCTTTTATAGCTTTTTCAATTCCAATTTTATCATCGTAACCACAATCAAAAATCTCAACTTCTTTATCTTTTAACCATTTCAAATTACTACCTTTTCGGGTAAGAACGCGAACTCTATACTCTTTTTTAAGTAAATAATCTACTAAATGACTTCCCACAAAACCGGTTCCACCAGTAACTAAACAAATTTTTTTATTCATTTTTATTAAATCTTTTTAATTATTTATTACAATTTTAAGTATCTTCACAAATTAAATTTAAGAATAGTTAAATATACACCATTTTTTTTGGAGGAATTTTGGATCTTTTTCAGAAATGTTATGATTTTACTCGTGCTGATGAAGTAAAAGCTTTGGGAGTTTACCCATATTTTCGTCCTGTACAGGAAAATGAAGGACCAGTTGTAATGCTTGAAGGAAGAAAAGTTATTATGGCTGGTTCAAATAATTATTTGGGATTAACTGCTCACCCAAAAGTAATAGAAGCCGCAAGAAATGCATTAAACAAATATGGAACTGGCTGTTCTGGCTCTCGATACCTTACTGGAACAATTGATTTGCACGTTCAACTTGAAGAAAAAATTGCAAAATTCCTAGGGAAAGAAGCTTGTTTATTGTTTAGTACTGGTTTTCAAACTTCACAAGGAGTTTTAGCCCCGCTTGTTGGGAAAGGAGAATATTTAATTTCTGACAAAGATAACCACGCAAGTATTGTAGCTGGAACTTTGCTATCTAAAGTTGGACAAGCTGAATTAGTGCGTTATAAACATAATGATATGAAAGATTTAGAACGTGTTTTATCTAAATTGCCATTAGATTCCCCTAAATTAATTGTGAGTGATGGTGTATTCAGTACTGGTGGAGAAATTGTAAACTTACCAAGACTAAATGAACTTGCTAAAAAGAATAATGCAAAAATTATGCTTGATGACGCTCACGCAATTGGCGTTATTGGAAAAGGCGGAAGAGGAACAGCAAGTGAATTTAACCTTGAAGAAGAAGTTGACTTAACTATTGGAACATTTTCAAAGACATTTGCTTCTCTCGGTGGTTTTGTTGTTGGGAAAGCAAAAGTTATTGATTATATAAAACATCATTCACCAGCATTAATTTTTAGTGCTTCGCCGACTCCTTCATCTGTAGCGGCAGCAACTGCAGCTCTTGAAATATTAGAAGAACAACCCGAATTAGTTACAAAACTTATTCAAAATGCCGAAAGAGTACGAAAAGGTTTAACTGATGCTGGGTTTAATGTTATACCAGGTAGAACTGCAATTGTACCAGTAATTGTTGGTGATGATCAGCTTGCTTTCACAATGTGGCGTATGTTGTATGATTATGGAATTTTTACAAATGTTTTTATTTCACCAGGAGTTCCACAAGGAAGACAAATGCTCCGAACAAGTTATATGTCCACACATGAAAATTCACATCTCGATTTTATTATTGAAAAATTTATCGAAGTTGGAAAACAATTAAAAGTGATATAAAATGTCAGAAATTACTATAAGAAAAGTTCAAAAAAATGAATTAAAACAATTCATTAAATTCCCATTTGAAGTTTACAAAAACGATAATTATTGGGTAGCTCCATTAAATTTTGACCAAAAGAATACACTTAACGTTGATAAAAATCCATTCTTTAAGCATGCAGAAATGCAACTTTTCTTTGCTGAAAAAAATGGGAAAATAGTGGGGAGAATTGCGGCTATTAAAAATGACTTACACAACCAAATTCACAATGATAAAGTTGGTTTTTTTGGTTTTTTCGAAGCTTTTAATGATTATGAAATTACTTCAAAATTATTTGACACTGTTAGAAATTGGTTGAAAGAACGCGGTTTAGAACAAATGCGTGGACCAGCCAGCCCAGATGTTAATAATGTTTATGGACTTTTAATTGATGGTTTTGAAGATGAGCCTCGTTTAATGATGTCTTACAATCCAAAATATTATGTCGATTTAATTGAAAAATATGGGTTTTATAAAGCGAAAGATTTGTATGCTTATCAAATAGACCAGCAAAAATTACTTGAATCAGAAAAAATAACTCGCGTTTCGCAACTTGCTGCAAAACGTGCAGGTGTAGTTATACGACCTGTTAATTTGAAAGATTTTCATAATGAATTAGCAAAAATTAAAGTTATTTTTAATAAAGCTTGGCAGCCAAATTGGGGATTTGTTCCTTTCACTGATGAAGAAATTGAAACTTTTGCTAAAGAATTGAAACCGCTTGTCGTGCCTCATATTACAGTTTTTGCCGAAATTAATAATCAACCTATTGGTTTTGCTCTCGTAATGCCCGATTACAACAAAATTATTAAAGGATTAAAAGGAAAACTATTTCCTTTTGGAATTCTAAAATTGTTAAATTGGAAAGGTAAAACAGACTGGGCAAGAATTTTAATACTCGGGATTATCCCTGAATTTCAGAAACGTGGATTAGATGCTGTTTTATACTACGAAATTACAAAAAGAGCTGCCGATTTGGGAATAACCAAAGGTGAAGCAAGTTGGATTTTAGAAGATAACGAAATGATGAACAAAGGAGCAAAAATGATGAATGCAACTTTGTACAAAACTTACAGAATGTATCAAATAGATATTTAGATCGTTTATTTCAATTTAATTCCTATCTAACAATTGGGACGGTGAAAGTAAATTTAGTCCCTTTTCCAACTTCACTTTCAAACCAAATTGTTCCATAATTTTTTTCAACAAATTCCTGAACAAGAATTAATCCCAATCCCGTACCAATTTCTTGATTTGTTCCTATCGTTGTGTGATGCTCATTAATTTTGAACAACTTATTTTGAGCTTCAATTGGAATTCCAACTCCAGTATCAATAACTGAAATATGTGCATAACCATTCTTATTAATAACAGAAATAGTGATTTTTCCACCAGTTTTGCTAAACTTAATTGCGTTTGAAAGCAAATTTCGAAGAATAGTTAATAAACTTCTTTCATCTGCAAAAACGAAAATTTCAGTTGGAATTTCTTTTATCAAAGAAATATTCTTTTGCTCCAAAGAATTTTCAAATGGTAAAATTGAATTTAAGATTACTTCATAAAGATTTACTTCTCGGAATTCAAGTGGGAATTTATCCATTTTTAGTCGCGACCATTCCAGTAAATCATCTAATAAATTATATACATTTCGTACGCCACGATTCACGGTTGAAAGTGCTTCGGATTTTTCTTCTTCAGTCAAATCAGCAGAATTCTCTGTTAGAAATTGCAACATTCCTAAAATAGCTGTAAACGGACTGCGTACATCATGAGCAATTATCGAGAAGAATCTATCTTTATCACTATTTTCTTTGACAAGCATTTTTTCACGTTCTTCAAGCATTTGTTTTGCTTGAATTAGTTGTAAATTCTTCTTTTCAATTTCGTGTTTCAGACTTATTATTTCTTTATAACTTTTAGCAATTTCTTTATTGCTTCTTCCTTCATCTGAAATATCTCTTCCTACTTGTAAACTTAACAAAAGTTGATTATTCTCATCGTAAACTTTTTTGATTGTCCACTGGAATATCTTCTCTTCATTTTTAGTAGAAATTTTATTTGTAACGTTTTCTTCATCTTCATTTTCCCCAATTGTGCGACCAATTGTTGAAACTACAAAGTCTCTTTCCCAAACTTTGCCTAAAATCTCTTCTTTAGTAAAACCAAGTGTTTTTATTGCTAATTGGTTAATAAAATCAACTTCGCCTTTAGAATTTAGGGAGATAATTAGAAATGGAGTGATATCGAAATACGTTGTTAAAACTGAAATTGTTTGATGTAATATTTTTTGGGTTTTTATTTGTTCAGATAAATCTGAAAAACTTACAATTAACGTTTTTAATATTTTAAAATCAGCAGGAATTGTAATACTTAACAAACCAGTTTTTATTTCACCATCAATATTTACATCGAATGAAGTAACATAATTACTTTTTTCTTCTAATATATATTGATATAATTTTTTAATTTTTTTGTACTCACTTTTTGGAACAATTTGGTCTAAAGTTACATCTTCAATTTTGCGTTTTAGTAATTTGCTTCCATATAAATTGATTTCTTTAATCTTGCTAAATCTCAAGAATTGTATTAATAATTCATCTGTAATAGAATCTATAACAAGTTGTATATTTTTCTTTTCAATGGCAAGATTCATTAAAGTTTCATATACAAATCTTGCATCGACAATTAGAAGTGCAACTTGGGCAAAGTCAAAAATTCTTTTAAACTTATTATTTGTTTCATTTATAGATTCTATCATTTTGGTAAGTTCATCAATATCTTTAATAGAAGTAATAAGCATATTTTCGCCAAGACTATTTTTTTCAATAGTTTCAAGATGTTCAACCCAAAATTCTTTACCATCCATTTTTTTTATTTTATATGTTATGTTGAATTTCATTTGGTCGGTATTCTTTAAGTAATATCGATTTCGTTTGATTCTTTCTCTATCCGAGATTGCAAGAAAATCAAGAAAATAATCTGGTGAAGTGATTTTTGTTTGTTTGTTTATTCCAAATAAATCTAACATACCTGAGGAAATCCAAATTTCTTTAGTTGAGAAATTATATTCCATTGAACCAATATTTGCATGTCCGTCTGCAAATTCTATTATCTTATTTTTTGCTTTCAAATCATCTAATAAATTTTGTTTTTCTGTAACATCAACCAAAATAACTTGAAATATATCATCATAAAGATAAACAGCATTAATAATTACGTGTTTTTTCTTACCAGTAGCAGATATCAGTTCATATTCGGTTCTAATTTTTCTTTCACTTTTTAATCGTTCAAAATCAAAAGGTCTTTTAGTTAAAGTTTCGGTTGAAAAAAAAGTAATAAACGTTGTTTTTAGTAGATTATCATTATCAATTTCTGTAAGATCAACTGTACTTTCATTTGCTTCAATTATTGTTCCGTCTATTTTACAAAGTAAAATTGGGAATGGGGCAAGACTAAATAGTTGTTTAAATTTTTCTCTTTCATGTTTTATACGCTCGGTCAAAACGTCTTCAGCATTTTTTTTCTTAACAGAATAAATATAAAATAAGGTTATTACAAATAACCCGATAAAGACAAGCAGAAAATGTCTCAAAATTATATCATTGATTTGTTTATTATAATGCAAAAAAGCTATTTTGCTATGTGGGAATATTACTTCAACAATCAATTTAGTTGAATTATTTAAACCAAACCGTTTTAACTGTTGAAAACATTTAGACGAAGTATCAGAACATTCCACGTATTGATAATATTTAATTAATTTGTCAAATTCTAACGAATTTTCAATCATCCCCTTGTTTGAAGTATTTTTCAATATTTTATCAGCTAATACAAATTTTTGTATCTCATTTTTATCAGAAATAACATTATTATTCGTATAAATATTAACTTTTACATTTGTAATTTCTGTTGGGATTGTTTGAATTGTTTTCTTTAACACACTTATTTTAATTCCCTTCAATTCTGCTTCTGTTTTGGGAAATAATGGAAGTGAATCTACATCAAATTTATTATACTTATACCCTTTTTCGATTTGCTTTTTAATTATAGTTAAAGCGATTTTGGGTTTATCTACCAAACCTTTAGCATAACTAATTGCAGCTTCAGTGTAAAAATCATTGACAGATGATTTTATTATCAAAAATGAAACGACAGCATAAACAACCCAAGTTAAAAGAGCTAAAATGAAAACAAATTTTTGTTGTTTATTCTGATTTCTAAGAAAAAACTTTTCCCAGAATTCCCTGAACATGTCTTTAACTATCCTTCTTTACATCAAATTAAAAATAAATAATTACCTAATGACTGCCAAATCTTTTTTGCCTATTTTTCTGGTATTCTACTCACTTCAATAAAATTATTGTTCAGAGTTTGTTTTACAAATTTTTCAAATTCTAACTTATCAATCGAGTTAACTTCTTCTATCATTGAATTTACAGACAGAATTTTTTTATATCTTTGGTAAGATTTTGCCAATCTTGTCATTCTATTTGATGTTTCTTCAAGAGATAAAATTGTGCTTCCGATAAATATATTTTTGGCTCGAATAAATTCCTCTTTAGAAATTCCCTTTTCTATCACTTTTACTCTTTCTTGTTCAATTAATTTCTTTGCTAACTCCATATTTTTTGCATTTGTAGATAAAAACACTCCGAAAGCCGAAACATCTTGATATGAATTAACAAAAGTATTAATTTGATAAGCAATTCCGCGTTTTTCTCGAATTGAATTGAATAAACGAGAACTGCTACCTTCTCCAAGCAAAATTGATAAAATTCTTAACTTTCTATAATCTTTATGAACTGCACCAACTGTTTGCATCCCAAGAATTTTATATGCTTGCGTGCTTGCGTGTGGAATTTCTAGATGACTGATAACACTTCGTTCTATTTCAGATGATTTTTGATTGTTTTGATTACAATTCGTTAATGAAAAATACTTTGCGACAAACTCCATAATTTTTTTATGTTTAACTGAACCCGAACTTACTACGTAAAATTCTGAGGAAATGTAGTTTTTTTTATAATAATCTGTAATTATTTCACGAGAAAAGGAACGTATATTTTTTTCATTTCCAATAATAGGAAAGCCAAGTTTTGAATTTGGGAAAAGTAATTCCTCGAAATCATCAAAAATAATTTCATCTGGAGTATCTTCAATATCATTCAATTCATCAATAACAACCTCAGCTTCGCGTTTAATTTCCTTCTCTGGGAAAGTTGAATTGAAAATCATATCTGAAAGCACTTCAAAATGCTTTTCTTCAGTTCCGTTAATTCCTTTTCCGTAAAAGCATGTTTCTTCTTTTGTTGTAAATGCATTCAAATAACCGCCAGTTTTTTCAATTTCATCAGAAATTTTCTTTGCTGTTCGAGTATTTGTACCTTTAAAAATCATGTGTTCAATAAAATGAGAAATCCCATTTTCGTTTTCATTTTCCCATCTCGAACCTTGCGGAAACCAAAATCCCAAAGTAAATGATTTTGCTTCGGGAAGTTCTTCTGTAATTATCGTTACACAATTGTTTAGTTGTTCTATTGTAATTTCGTTCATTTTCATCCAATTAAAATAGTTGGTAAAATTAAGGAAATTTTAAGTTACAATAGTTTTATTTTCCTTTTTAATCATAGATTTTATCGAAAATCACAATTAACTTTGTTAATTTGCACAATTCAAAAAATAAATTTGAGATTACAATACAACAGATTTTAAGCAATATCGGAAAGAAAACAATGCAATTTTTTGCTGAAATTGGTGGAATTTTCATCCTATTAATGAAAATTTTAAAAAATACACCACAAATTTTCAGGACTAAAAAGCAATTAATAAACCAAATGGATCATATTGGAGTTGGCTCAATTCCTCTTGTTTTTATAATCGCACTTTTTACTGGTGCAGTTGCAGCTTGGCAAGCTGCATACCAACTTAAAGGATTAGCACCACTTTCATTTTTAGGAACAGCGACAAGCAGAGCAATAATCACAGAACTTGGTCCCGTTTTAACTGCAATTGTAATTGCGGGTAGAATTGGAGCTTCAATTGCCGCAGAAATTGGTTCTATGAAAGTTACCGACCAAATTAATGCACTTTTAACAATGGCAATTGACCCAGTTCGTTATTTAGCTTTGCCTCGTTTTTACGCATCAATAATTATGATTCCAATTCTTGTAATTTTTGCCGATATTATTGCAATTTTTGGTGCATATTTCATTTCAAATTACTTTCTTTCAGTATCTGCCGATGTTTTTTTTGATTCAGTAAAGAGAACATTTTTGATGAAAGATTTATTTTTTGGAATAATTAAAGGATTCTTTTTTGGGGGAATTACCGCATTAGTTGGAACATTTCTCGGATTTCAAACATCTGGAGGAGCAGAAGGAGTTGGGAAATCAACAATTAAAGCCTTCGTTTTAATTTCCGCAACAATTCTAATTTTCGATTACATCTTTTGGATGTTTATCAATTAAAAGGAGAAACTATGAAACATTTACTAAAACTTAAGAGGTTTTTTATTATGATATTTATTTTTAACAACCTTGCATTTCTTTCCACTTTTGGACAAGAAAATTCAGGGGAATTAGTAAAACGTGAAAATATCGATCCAAAATACACTTGGAATTTACAAGATATTTACAAAACTGAAGTTGATTGGGAAACTGACTATAAATGGATAGAATCTCAAATTCCAACTTATAATAACTACAAAGGGAAAATTGGCAATTCTGCTTCAGATTTGTATAATTTTCTGAAATTTGATGAGAAAGTTGATATTATACTCGGAAAATTATTTCTTTATGCTTCTTTGTCGCACGATTTGGATTTGGGCGATGCAAAAAATCAAACACTTTACAATCGAGTTGAAGATTTATGGTCGCGAGTTTCAGAAGCTACTTCATTCGTTACACCAGAAATTATGGCAATTCCAGAAGAGAAATTGTGGTCATATATTAATTCTTCAGACCAATTAAAAATTTATACCCAATATTTCAATAATCTTTTAAGAAATAAAAAACACATACTATCTGAAAAAGAAGAAAGAATAATTGCACTTGCTTCACCATCAATGCAAGTTCCACAAAACACATTTTCTTTGTTAAAAAACGTTGATTTGAAATATCCTTCAATAAAAGATGAACAAGGAAATGATATTCAAATTTCTGACGGAAGATATTATGCAGCAATGTATTCGACAAATCGCGATTTCAGAAAAGAAGCTTACAAGGCATATTACGTTCCTTATATGGAAAATAAAAATACTTTAGCAAGTTTACTTGTAGGAAACATTAAAACTAACATTTTTAATGCCAAAGCAAGAAATTACACAAATACACTTGAAGCAGCACTTTCACAAAACAACATTCCTACATCAGTTTATGATAATCTAATAAAAATTGCTAACGAAAACATAAAAGTTATGCACCGTTGGGCTAATTTGAAAAAGAAAGTTCTAAATTATAACGAACTTCATCCTTATGATACTTATGTAACGCTTTTCCCAGGGACTGAAAAGCAATTTTCTTTTGATGAAGCAAAAGAAGTCGTGTTAAAATCTCTTCAACCGCTTGGTAAAGAATACATCAAAAGTCTTGAATTTGCATTCGATAACCGTTGGATAGATGTTTATGAAACAAAAGGTAAACGAAGCGGAGCCTATTCTTCTGATATGGGTTACGGAGTTCATCCTTATGTTCTTTTAAATTGGAATAATCAATTAAATGATGTTTTTACATTAATTCACGAAATGGGACATAATATGCACTCTCATTTTTCTGGAACGAAACAACCATTTATTTATGCTGATTATTCTATTTTTGTTGCCGAAGTTGCCTCAACTGCAAATGAAGCTTTGTTACTTGATTATTTAATCGAAAATGCTACGACAAAAGCTGAAAAGTTAGCATTGATTGAGAAGAATCTTGATAATATGACATTCACATTCTTCCGACAAACAGGATTTGCTGAATACGAAAGAGAAATTCACAAATTAACTGAAAGTGGTGAATCACTAACTCCCGATGAATTAACTCAACTTTACGGCGATCTTTATCAAAAATATTGGGGACCGAGTATGTTTGTTGATGAAGAAGAAAAATATACTTGGTCGAGAATTCCTCATTTTTACTATAACTTTTATGTTTATCAGTATGCTACAAGTTTTGCAGCATCGCAAGCATTAGTTGCAAAAATTAAAAAAGAAGGACAACCTGCAATTGACAAATATCTTGCCTTTTTAAGTTCTGGAAGTTCTGATTATCCAATTGAAGTTTTAAAAAAAGCTGGAGTTGATATGAATTCCAAAGAACCAATTGAAGCCGTTGTAAATAAGATGAACAAACTTCTTGATGAAATGGAAAGATTATTAGCTGAATAATCATAAAATAATTTAATTTAATTTTACGCGAAAAAAGACGGTAGAGATGCCGTCTTTTTTTATCATTTCCTGATGTTTTTACACAGAATCTAAAGCTTTTTTCTGAGAATCCTGATAGAAGAATTCGTCAATCACGGGAATTAGTTGGAATGATAGATTATTTTCATGATTTTACTTTTTCCCCTACCTCAACTTACGTTTTCTTCGTAATCCACCACTTTCATCGGAAGGGAAATTACAATAATTATTTTACAAGGTGTATAAAATCAGTACTCATTGATGAATAAACAGTGAAAATCAATCAATTACCAAATCTAACAGTCCCAAAGACTCAGAGTCTCACTGTTTAATAGTCCCAAAATGTCATTCTGAACGAAGGGAAGAATCTTTAATCCGTAATCAGTTTTTCAGATTGCAAGCAATCTGAGTTACTTTAATCCATAATTCGTAATTCCTAATTTCTCAAGATACTTCGCATTCGCTCAGTATGACATAGCATAAATCATTTGCTTTCGGTAGGTCAGACGTCCTCGTCTGACAAAAAAAGATGATTTAATGGTTAATTCAAACGAACAGAAGCGAACGTCTGTTCTACAAAATAATTAAAAACTTAATCTATAAACTGAGAACTATCATTTAGTTTAAAAAGATGAACCCCACCTTGAAGGGGTGGAGTTCATCTTTAGTTTAACATAAAAAAACCTCTGAAGAATTTCTCCAACAGAGGTTTTATAATAATAATTTATTTTTTACTGATTACTCATCACTGATCACTTGAGAAGAACCATTTTCTTTGTTTCAATAAAATTGCCAGCTTGTAATCTATAGAAATAAACTCCTGAAGATAATTTTGAAGCATCAAATGTTACATTATATTTTCCAGCTGCATAATTTCCATTTACTAAAGTAGCAACTTCAGCTCCAAGAACATTATAAACTTTCAACGAAATATTTGAATTTGATTTTAATTCAAAATTAATAACTGTTGAAGGGTTAAATGGATTAGGATAATTTTGATTTAATGCAAAGTCAGTTGGGTTTACATCTTCGAAAGAAATATTTTCAACCGAAACTATTGGTGTCAAATTTTGATAAGCTGGACCACCAGCAGTTGGTCGTGGGTCTAAACTTTCTGTTGAAGATGTTCTTGTTATTGATTTCAACCCTGGATTTTCTATTGTATTGCCATTGGCTGCATCTGATAAATATGCGGCTTCCCATTCGTGATCTCCTAATTCTGCGAATGTATTGCCTGCTCCAAAATCAAACCAGATGTTATTTTTGAATACTATTCCTCCATTTTCTAATCTTAATCTACTATCATTGCCTGTGGCTAAATCTTCTACATCCATTGCATTGCCTGCAAAATCTCCGAAGATACTATTGTTGTACAATCCGCCCCAGAAATCTCGTAACTTAAATAAATTTGAGTTATCTGGATTTGTCGAATTTACTCCACTTCCTAAGAATGTTGCATTGTAGATTTGTGGGAAGGCATAAGGTTCGCCATCTTCTGGAACTGTTCCTCCGTCATGTTCGCCTAAGTGATTTCCCATTTCTGAATCTTGTATTGCAAATAGAAATTGCATTTTGCTACGAATTCCTTCATCGTGGTCAAATGCATCATCTCCGTTGAAGGCACTTACTAAATATTTACAATTTACTGTGCCGCCAAACCATTCATAGCCGTCATCATTATTGTTAAATACTTCTATATATTCTATTGTTGTTCCATCTCCTACGGCTCCCAATGTTAATCCGTTGATTTCGTTGCCTGAACCGATATCTGTTCCTCCGTGTCGGATTGATACATAACGCAATACTCCACTATTATCGTGATCATCTTCTCCACCATATTGACTTTTTTCATTTACTGGTAAGCCTTCGATATTCCCTACTCCACTTGTTGTGTTGATTCGTGCTTTGCCTAAGAGGATTAAACCTCCCCATAAATTTGAGGTTGGCAATGGTAAATCGTTTGGATTGTTTACATCATCGCTTTCGCCTGTAAAGATGATTGGGCTTGTTGCTGTTCCTTCTGCATAGATTTTTCCACCTTGGGCTATTACTAAGGCACTTGCACTTTCCCCTTGACCTGCTTTACCTTTTATTACTGTTCCCGCTTCGATGTTTAACACTGCTCCATCTTCTACATAGACAAATCCATTTAATATATAGGTTTTGTCTGCTGTCCAATAGACCACATCGCCTGGATTGATATCTGCATCTGTTACTGTTACTTCGCTGCTACTTGTTGTTTCTGGTGCCAAATATCCATAATGGTCTAAGGCTGTCCATCCTTTTAGCCAGTTACTGCTTCCAAACGCTCCTTTGTAATTTACTGCATCAAAGAAGTCATCTGTTAAAGGTGTCAAATTTTGATAAGCTGGACCACCAGCAGTTGGTCGTGGGTCTAAACTTTCTGTTGAAGATGTTCTTGTTATTGATTTCAACCCTGGATTTTCTATTGTATTGCCATTGGCTGCATCTGATAAATATGCGGCTTCCCATTCGTGATCTCCTAATTCTGCGAATGTATTGCCTGCTCCAAAATCAAACCAGATGTTATTTTTGAATACTATTCCTCCATTTTCTAATCTTAATCTACTATCATTGCCTGTGGCTAAATCTTCTACATCCATTGCATTGCCTGCAAAATCTCCGAAGATACTATTGTTGTACAATCCGCCCCAGAAATCTCGTAACTTAAATAAATTTGAGTTATCTGGATTTGTCGAATTTACTCCACTTCCTAAGAATGTTGCATTGTAGATTTGTGGGAAGGCATAAGGTTCGCCATCTTCTGGAACTGTTCCTCCGTCATGTTCGCCTAAGTGATTTCCCATTTCTGAATCTTGTATTGCAAATAGAAATTGCATTTTGCTACGAATTCCTTCATCGTGGTCAAATGCATCATCTCCGTTGAAGGCACTTACTAAATATTTACAATTTACTGTGCCGCCAAACCATTCATAGCCGTCATCATTATTGTTAAATACTTCTATATATTCTATTGTTGTTCCATCTCCTACGGCTCCCAATGTTAATCCGTTGATTTCGTTGCCTGAACCGATATCTGTTCCTCCGTGTCGGATTGATACATAACGCAATACTCCACTATTATCGTGATCATCTTCTCCACCATATTGACTTTTTTCATTTACTGGTAAGCCTTCGATATTCCCTACTCCACTTGTTGTGTTGATTCGTGCTTTGCCTAAGAGGATTAAACCTCCCCATAAATTTGAGGTTGGCAATGGTAAATCGTTTGGATTGTTTACATCATCGCTTTCGCCTGTAAAGATGATTGGGCTTGTTGCTGTTCCTTCTGCATAGATTTTTCCACCTTGGGCTATTACTAAGGCACTTGCACTTTCCCCTTGACCTGCTTTACCTTTTATTACTGTTCCCGCTTCGATGTTTAACACTGCTCCATCTTCTACATAGACAAATCCATTTAATATATAGGTTTTGTCTGCTGTCCAATAGACCACATCGCCTGGATTGATATCTGCATCTGTTACTGTTACTTCGCTGCTACTTGTTGTTTCTGGTGCCAAATATCCATAATGGTCTAAGGCTGTCCATCCTTTTAGCCAGTTACTGCTTCCAAACGCTCCTTTGTAATTTACTGCATTAAAGAAGCCAGATGTTTGTGCAAATAATGATGCAAAAAGCATCAAATTTACCAAGAATAATGTACTTTTTTTCATTGCTATCCTTTATTTTGTTATAAGTTAAATTTTAAACCAAAATCGTAACTTCTTCCATTAAAGTGGTTATTATATATATATTCCCTTCCTTTGAACTCTTGTATTTGAGTAATGGAATCATCAAGAATATTTTTTATCCCAATGGTAATTGAGAAGTTTTCGGAAATTCTTTGTGATGCAGAAAAATTTAATAGATTGAACGATTGTTCATATACATCTGGGGCACCAACTGAGCCAAGGGCAAATAGTCTTTTGCCAAATGCATTGAAATATAAGTTTGATGAAAAACCGGCATCGTAGTTATCATATCCTAAAAATACATTTATTAAATAGGGAGATTGACCAGTAAATGGACGAGTATCTTTTGCTTCTGGGTCATAAGCTCTTAAAACTAGTAACTCTGATTCAGGAATTTGAACTTCTGAATAAATGTATGAGAAATTACCACCTAAAGTAAAATCATTGAAATAAGGATGAATGAAATCAAGTTTCTTTCTTGTTTCAAATTCTATTCCCATTACTTTAGCTTTCTCAACATTTGTCCAAGTTAAAACACTATTAACTGCGTCTTGAATCATAATTTCTATTGGATTTCTAAATTCCTTGTAATATCCACTAATTGCAATAATTTCACCAGCTTTTATGAACCATTCAAACCGTAAATCAAGGTTATCTATTGTTGTTCTTTCTAAATCTGGGTTGCCAATGTAAGTATCTCCACCATTAAAATCGTAACTTGTAAAAGGTGAGATTTCTCTAAAAGTTGGTCTTGCTAACGTTTTTCCATAAGAAAATCTAATGTTTGTATTTTCAAATGGTGTATAAATCAAATTGAAAGAAGGCAAAACATCGCTTGTTTTTATTTCCCCGATTATAGTATTATCTGTAGCAGAAAATGTTTGCATTCTCGTATTTTCAATTCTAGCTCCAGCAATCATTCGTAAATTTGAGAGAATTCCCAAATCAACCATTGCATAACCTGCATAAATGTTGCTTTCACCATCATAATTGTTTGATGATTGATCCGTTTCTTGGATATAAATTGGGAGAATATTTTGAATTGTTCCGTTTGCAAGTGTATCAGTTCTTACCCAACCAAGATATTTTTCTGAAAATAAAGCATCAATATTCCCGTTTTCATTTCGGAAATATGTCCCAATTTTTGAAGTTGGCTGATAAGAAAATCTTCTTTCAGTAAATGTTCTTTGTTTTTGAGATAAAAAACCACCTATTTTGAAAGCAGAATTCAAATCGCTCCATTGCTGAAAAGGTATTGTAAAGTCGCTTTGAAATTCAATTTGATCTTCATCAGTATTTCTAAAATATCTTTCAGGCATTAGATTTGTTTTGATCCCGTAAACTGAATCATCAGTCATAAAATTGTAGAAAAATCTTGTATCGGGGTCATTTTGCAAAGATTTTTGATAAGAAAGTCTCCAATCAAAATTACCGTCAAATAAATCAACAAATCTATGCTCGCCATTTAATTGGTAAGATTCCAAAGAACGTTCTTTATATTGAATAGTTCTCGCTTCATATAACCATTCTGGGTCTAAATCATAAGGATATGAACCTGATAGATATCTTGAAACCGATTCCCCATTTTGGTTGAATTGGGAATTTAGTGTAATTATGTTCTGATTATTCAATTTATACGAAATTTTCGCCATTGTAGTTAACAAAACATTATTTGTAACTTTCGTGTCAGACATTGAATATGTGTTATCTAACTGTGTTTTTGTTGGATCAACAACGCCGCGTGCCCAACGATTAATTTCCCCATTTGTATAACCTGAAAAACCATTTTTATATGTAACGCTTGCAATTACACCTAATGTATTTCCAAATAAAGTGTACTGATCACCATAAGAAAGTGCATAATCTTGATTAATAGGAACTACAAATTTATGTGGCGACATTTCTGGATTAAAAGCATTTGTTACTTTATCCATTTCAGATGCAATTTCAGAATCTTGGGAAGCTCCGCCTGGGTTTGCAACATAGGTCGTATTTTCTAAAAATGAAGGTAATGCACGTTTTCCGTCATCCATTCCAAGCCAATCGGTAGAACTTGCATCTGATGCTAAACCATTTTCTGAGAATGTTAAACCATTAATCGAACTTGCTTTCGAAGTAAATGCTAATGTAAATCTGTCTGGAAAACTTTTTGTCTCAATATCAACAATTCCGCCTGAAAAATCACCGCGTTTATCTGGAGTAAATGATTTAACAACCTGAACGTTATCAATCATACTTGATGGAATGATATCTATTGAGGAATTTTGTTTGTAAGGATCGACACTTGGGATTTGGGCTCCGTTCAAGTTTGTACTTGTGTATCTATCTCCCAAACCTCGGACGAAAACATCTTCGCCATTAAAAATTGAAGCACCAGTTATTTGCTTTACAGCTTCTGCTGCATTGCTCCCACCGCTTTTCCCAATTTGCTCTGAACCAACTGCATCACTTATTGAATTTGATTTTTGTCGTTTTATCAATAAACCTGCTTCAGAACTTGTTATTGCTTTGGCTGTTATTATTACTTCAGCCGTTTCAAAAGTTTCTTCAGATAATGTAATATCAAGCTTTAAAGATTTTCCTTTCTCAATCATTACATTACTGATTATCTTCTTTTCGAAACCAACCATTGAATAAATAATAGAATATTCACCTACGGGAATATTTTTGATGATGTACTCGCCATCTAAATCAGATGCTGCACCTAAAGTTGTTCCTTGTAAGATAATATTTACGCCAAGTAATGATTCACCACTCTTTGCGTCAACTACTTTGCCATAAACTATCCCTTTTTCTTGAGATAGAATTGAATTTGTTAGCAAAAACAAACTCAAAATGATTGTGAATAAATTAGTTTTCAATCCCACTTCTCCTTTATAATAAAATAAATGAGCCCAAAATTAGAAGGAGAAGGTTAGCTAAGTCTTAACCTTATATTAAATCACTATTAACAAGAAGTTACAATATTAGATTTGTGAAAATTTGTACCCAACACCTTTTATTGTTTCAATATATTTCCCAAAAACCCCTAATCTTTTACGAATTCTTCGAATATGAACATCAATCGTTCTATCACTTACATAAACATTTAAGCCCCAAACGTTATTCAAAATGTTTTCTCTATCAAAAACTCTTCCCATATTTTTAGCAAGATAATAAAGCAAGTCAAACTCTTTTTTTGGTAAATCATACTTTTCATTGTTTACAACAACAATATATTTTTCCTCGTTTATTTCAAGAATTCCATCTTCGGTTGTAAAAGAAATGCTATTTTGATTCGGCATTTTTGCTTTTCGCAGATGTGTTTTTATTCTTGCAAGAATTTTTGCAGGTGAAAAAGGTTTTGTTATGTAATCGTTAGCACCAAGTGAAAGTCCACGCAATTCATCAATTTCTTCATCACGGGCTGTGATAAATATTATTGGTATTTCATCAAATTTTGTGTTTTCACGAATTTTTGTGCACACTTCAAATCCATTCAAACCAGGCATATTTATATCAAGCAAAATCAAATCGGGCATTTTATTTATTTGTTCAAGAACTTCAAGTCCATTTTTAACTGGAATTGTTGAATATCCAGCATTTTGCAAATTAAATTCAATTATCTCTCTGATATCAATGTCATCTTCAGCAATTAAAATCTTCTTCACTATCTCACCTTTAAGATTAATTTTGTGTTAAAAAATTAACCGAAACTAATTACAAATAAGTTACAAATACATTTTCTTTATTTATCAGAAAAAAGCTCTCGCTTCAGCTTGTAATAAGTGTATTATATCGCTATTCCCGTATTTTTTCCCTGAATAAAGAAGTGTTGTTTGAAGATTTTCCGAAATTTTATAATCAGCGTTAATTCTGAGAATAAAGTTTTTGCCAATGCTAAATCCTTGTGTAATTTCAAAAGGGATACTTGTACTTACATTTTTTGTTGTCAATTCGCGTCTTTCTATCTCAAATCTAAGTTTTCCACTATTGATTACTGAATACAAAATTCTTACTGATTGAATATTTGCATCTATTGTGGTTGGGTTTTCTGGGAAATTGTCAACTGTTCTACCTACAGAAAGTTTTAATCCAACTTCAATATTATTTATTGGGCGATATGAAAAATCTGTATTAATTTCCTCTGTTTCGGCTTTTCTATTTTTAGATTCATTTGCTTCTGAAATCATAAAATCGTCAATAAGTTTATATTCGGTTTGATTTCTTATTTCGGTTATCAATTTTGTTCGAATCTGCAAACTTTTCTCCGTTTTTATCCCATTTTCTGTACCATTTGAATATTGATTCAGAAATTTCCGTTGCAAAAATCTTCCTCGAGCTGAAAATTCGCTACTATTTTTTTGATAAAATAAATCTTGTTGAATAAAATTTGAACCGTTAATTGTTGTAGAATCTTGTAAGAAATAATTTTGATTCATTAAATAAATGTTAATCGGATTAATAATCTTACTTTTTTCATCAATTCTGTAAAATGTTTCAGATGAAATTGGCGAAATCATTGATTTGAAAATTGGGTTGTAATTTGATATTTTCGAAAAATCCAACTTAAATTTGACGTCAAAACGAAGATTTACAATCGGGAATAGTTCATCTGTTGGAATGGTCATCGTCGTGAAATTCCCGTTTTCGTTAACTTGTTCAAACTCTTCCTCTTCTGCAATTCCGTTCAAATTCAAATCTCCAGAATAAATATATTCACCTTGTCCAATTGGCACTGGAATAAATATTTTCTGCAACTTTGCCGTTTTTTCGGTTGCCGCCGAATAAAACACATCGCCTGAAACCAAATTTGAGAAAATATTATAATTTGTTTGCGATTTTATTATCAAATTTTCATTATCCAGCATTCCATTTTGCTTAAATATTTTCTCATACTTTCTTTGTTGGAAAGATAAATTCAAGTTTGACCGCAAATTTTTATCATAATTGAACTGAGTTTCAACGCCATATTTTTGTTGAACTGATTCATTTTCCAACTTGTTTTTTAGCGGATTTTTATCATTTCGATAGCCGTAAAACATTTGCAAAGTGAAGTTTTTTCCATTTACAATTTCTATTTTTGGCTGTATTTCTGAATAATTGTAACTCTGATTTATTAAAGTATCGCCCGAAATGATAAAATCGTTTTTAATTTCCTGCAAAACAGAAAACATTGGTTTGAAAATCCCAATTTTGTAAAATGAATTCAATTTAATTTCTGTAAAATTGCCCGAAATCCCCAAATTTTTGGAGTCTGTTCTATTCCAACTTAAATCTAAATTGTAATTCTCTTTTTCTCCAAAATGATAATTCATTCTCTTTCTTGTAGATGAAAAATTGTCGCCTTCACTCAAAAATCCATAAAAAAATCCAAATTCTGAATTTTCAGACTTATTGTATTTCAAGTTAAATTCACGCAAAATTTGTGAATTGCCTGCTTGGGAATTCAAGTTGTAATTCCTGCTAAAATCCACACTATTCAGCTTTTCTATAGAATTATATTTTTCATCAATAAATCTATCTCGATAATTCAAATCGATTCGCCCGAAGTTGGAATTAAGTAATTTAATATCTTCAATTAGATAATTAGTCGATAAATTCCAGGCAAAACCCTTATTTTCTTCATCATCTAAAACAGAAAATTTGTTTCTGTCAAAATTACTACCCGATATTTCCGCATTAAATAGCAAATTTTTAGTTGGCTGATAGGTTAGTAAAAAGTTCACAATTTCCTTTTTTTGCGGTAGCGGAAGAAAAACCACAGGCAAATAACTTCCCTTTCCAATTCCAATAAAAGTATATTCTAAAGTCGATTTTTTGCTATAATCACCTTTTCCACTGCCAACAAAAGTAAATTTTACATTATAAATTGCATTTTCATTTTCGGGTTGATAAACATAGTACGAGAATTCATTCGAATTAATTGTTGAATCAACTTTTGTATAATTTCCATTTCGCACACCGTTGGAATCTTCCGCAGCCAAAGAAACACCAGAAATTGTTGCATTTAATGGATTATTTCCAGCGTTTGACAGAATTTCGAGTTCATCTTCAGATAATGTAAAATCAATTGGATCTTTTTCATTGTCATTTTCGCTAAAATAAGATGCCGAAATCATCAATTTTTTATCAAATAAATTGGTTTTTCCGCCGCCAGAAAGAAATGAACGCCCGAATTTTCTATCTGAATATTCAAATTCTACAAAAATTCTACTTGTTTTCGAAATAATTTTTTTTGCCGTAAATGTAATTGAAGAATTGGCATAATCTATTGTGTAATGATTATTTTCACCTCGATTTAATTTTTCTCCATCAACATAAACAACTTCCGTTCCAGCAATTACTATAATTTCCTTTTCGTTATTTTCGCCATAAAGCAAATATGCACCTTGCACGCCATCTTGCCCATAAAATTCGTTTGTTGTATATTTCCCGCGTTGCGATGCGTAAGAAAAAAATCCATTCTGATTTTCAAAATTTACTTTTCCATACAAACCTTGCAATTTTCTATTCACTTTTGCAAATTGACCGTAATTCTCTTCGAGATAAAAATCGCCGAATGTTCCATTTGCATTTTTATGTTTCAATTCAATAAACACTTTATCAATTTCTTCAATTGATTCAGTAGCTCCTTCGGGTTGAAGTGGCGAACTTTGATCAGTTAATGCCGCTACAATTTCAACATCTTCAGATATTTTCCCCGATAGATTAAGTCGCATTCCACTATTTACTGTTGCATCTTGATTTGAGCCGATAGTAATTCCACGAATTATTGAACCATTTCTGTTTAATTTTTCCCCGAAAATAGCATCATTTGAAATTTTATAATTATCGAAATTGCTTGTTACAATTGAATCTGGAATAATTCCATCATAAACTTGAACAATTTTTTTGTGAAATACTTCCTTTTTTAGCGGAATTTTAACTGCAGAATAGCGAACCAAAATCTTATTAGAACTATTTACTCCGATTGAATCGAAAACAATCGAGTTTGAGGTAGAATCAAATAAATATTTGGGGGAAATTGGATTTTTTTGTAAGTCATAAAACTTGAAGGAATTGGGATTTATGTTAAATTCAGAAAGAAAATTGGGGATTTTGCAAGTTACCGAAAAAGTATCAGTTTTTGTGAGATTGAACTGAATTGTTTGCGAAAATATTGAAGTGTTGATAAAAATAACAAGCAACAACCAATTTTTAATTCGAATTTTCAATTCAATTCTACATCAAGTTTTCTATTTCTCTTTGAAAATTATTTTAATCGGCACACCTTTAAATCCAAAATTCTCACGAATAATTCTTTCAACAAACCTTTTATAAGAATCTGGAACATGTTTCGGTTCGTTAGAAAAGATAAAAAACATCGGATAATATTCCCCAACTTGAGTTAAATATTTAATTTTTATTTCTCTTCCAGTTGGAGTAGATGGTGGTGGATTTTTCTGCAATTCGGGTAAAATAATATCGTTTAAAGTTGAAGTTGAGATTTTCTTGCTTCTTTCTGTTTGAATTTCCTTTGCCATATCAATTAACTTGAAAATTCTCTGCTTATTTAAGGCTGAAATGAAAACTATTGGCACAAAATTCACACTTCCTAATTCATCTCGCAATTTACGTTCAAAATCGCGTGCGGTATTGGTTTCTTTTTCAATCAAATCCCATTTATTAACAGCAATTATCAAACCTTTCATCCTTCTAATTGCTTCTTGAATTATTCTTTGATCTTGATTTTCCAACCCAATTTCTGCATCGATTAAAAGGATTGAAACATCGCTTTCCATCAATGCTCGATAAGTTCGCACAGATGAATAATACTCGATATTTTCTGTTATTTTGGATTTTCTTCTCAAACCAGCGGTATCTACAAGAATTATTTCTTCTCCGTAATATTTTAGTACTGAATTTATTGAATCGCGAGTTGTGCCAGGAATATTGGTTACAATTGTTCTATCATAACCAAGAAGTGCGTTTGTTAACGAAGATTTGCCAACGTTTGGTTTGCCAATCATAGCAATTTTTAATCTTGTATCTATTTCAGCATTTGTTCGTGAAAAATCCAAATCAGAAATTACTTCATCGAGTAAATCGCCTAAATTTCTTCCATTCAACCCTGAAATGTCAACTACTTTATTAAAACCAAGTGTATAAAAATCTGATGTTTGATAACTCATTTCAGCTGTATCTAATTTATTGACAAGAACATAAATTGGTTTGTTTGAACTTCGAAGCATTTTAGCAATTTGGGAATCGAATGGATTTATTCCGTGTCTTCCATCAACTACAAAAAAAAGTAAATCTGCTTCTTCGATTGCAAATTCAACTTGCTCTCGAATTGCTTTTTCAAACAAATCATCACTTTCTGGCACGTAACCGCCACTATCGATAAGTTTAAATATTTTCCCATTCCATTCAACTTCACCGTAAATTCTATCACGAGTTACACCACTAAAATCATCTACAATTGCTTCTTTGCTTTTGGTTAATCTATTAAAAAGTGTTGATTTTCCAACATTTGGTCTTCCAACAATTAAAACTAAAGGTTCATTCATTATATTTTTATTCTCAAATTTATTTCTGGGTAGTATTCATTCCTAAAATTGATTGTTTGTCTTTTTAATTCGACATTTACATCAACATGTTTATTGCGATAATTTGTTGTAAAAGCTGCTTCAACTGCACTTATTATATGATTTGAAAGTACAACAATTGAACCCCAACGAGCAATATTATAAAGTTCGTTTGCTTCGCCTCTTTCAATTGAATAATATTCAAAAAGTGGAGTTACAGGATCTCCATAATTATAATCGCCGCCGTCAAAATCTGACCAACCAACGTTAAATTGTGTGTATTTTCCTATCATTTCATAATATTGTTGGTCACCAAATGGAGCTAATTGATGCGAATAATAACTTCCAATTGCTTGTTCAAGTCTATTCAATTCAGACCAAACAAGATTCCCATTTGCATCGTAAAGATTATAGTCGTTCGCATCTAAATTTGGATTTAACTCGTTAATGTGAGCCAAAGTCCAATCTGCATATCTTTCTGCCGACCAATTTTCGTTTGCAAACGACTCAAAATATTCGGTTTGTTCATCACCCTTTTTGTTGTAAATAATTATTGTTGCAATTGCTGCAACTTCAATTCCAATATAAATTGCTGTTCTCCAATAATCTTCGTTATAAAATTGTCCCGCTCCAGGTAACAAGGCGGATAATCCCGCTGCAAGTCCAACTGATTTTTTTGGATAAGTCATATTTTGAACCGAATTTGAATCGAGTTGTAGAAAAGTTTGGTTAAACGATAAATCCATATCTTGATACAAATTGCTGCTTAAATTTGCTTGAGCATAATTTTGGATAAAGCTTATTATTAATATTAGAATTATTTTTTTCATCTCTTTCACTTAATATCTGATAAAATTTATTAATAAAGTTCAAAATCGAATAATACACCAAAGTAAAACCGCGATTCTTTTCCCGAAATTACTTTTGTTTTGTTCACCATTTCTTCTACTTGATCGAATGAATAAGACCAACTAAAAAATACTGCTGTTGGGAAAATGTAAAATGAAACAAGTTTCATTCGTAATTCGGCGCCAACGTCTTTTTTCAATTCATCAAATTTTAGCATTCCTTCGTTCCAAGCATTTCCAACATCACCAAAAACGGTAAAATACATTTTATCGAGATACCATAATCCAAGTCGATAATCAATTTCTCTGAAAAGTGGAAATCTGTAACTAACATTTAATGTTGCCATTTCATTTCCACCAAGTGAATAGAAAGGAAAACCGCGCATTCCATTTAAGCCACCAATATAAAAATCGAAGAATTTCGGTTGCGGTGGTCCAAAAATTGTTCCATATTTCAACTTAAAATTCAATGAATGTGAATCAAACACACGGAAATTTTCTAACCAACGCATTTCGAGACGAGGAAAATAAAAATCGCCATAAACTGGTTTCAAAGCACCATTTTCAACTGTGTATTCTCCTTCTGAATTATAGTTGTTCATTTCATAATTGAGTTTAAGTTCAATTTTTCTACCTATCGGATTTATACACATATTTCTATTTGCTAAATAATCTGTATGGTTAAATGTCAATTGGAAATTGTGTCCATATAAATAAGTATCGTTTGTTGTTGGATAAAGATACGTATTGCCAGGTAAAAGAAAACTGCCGATTGTTGCTGAATATTTGCTTAAAATATATCTAAATTCAAGAAAATTATCTTCTGAAAGTAAATTCTGCTTTGCAGCAAAGTCAAATTCTAACAAATTGTAGGTTATGTCAGTTTGTGTGTGATAATCTGCTCCAAAATCTTGGTCTGTAGAATCAACATTAAAATAAATATCAGCATTTGCCTTTCGTGTTACGTTGTAAAGTTCGAGACTAATTTGGGGTTTTAAACCAAGATCAATTAAAAATGGGATTTTATCGCGATAATTAAACATCAAAAAAGCATCTCTTTCAAAACGAGAATTCATTCCAAAACCAGCAAAAATATCATATCGATTAAGATAATCAGACGAAGTAAAGTATAAGCCTAATTTAAATTTTTCGAAAGCGTTGCTTGTTGTGTTGTAATCGTCATATCTAACGAAAGGAATTAACGTGGCATTTGTAAATTCTCCTTTATACTTTTTAACTTCGTATTCAGGCAAAGTAAAATCATCATAATTTTTAAGATATGCAATTTCGTCTTGTTCTAAATCTGGCAATGTTTTTTGATTTGGCAATGAAAATTCAGATGTTTTCAGATAGTTATCTTCCGCTGAAATTTGTTTTCTTTCATTTTTGGAAAGATAATTCAATTTATAACCAGTTGATGTGTAATTTGCAAAAACAATATTTCCTTCAGAATCAACATCTTGGTAAAAACTACCGCCGGTTACGTTTGTAATCTGAGTTATTTGTTTTGATGGAAAATCATATTCATATATGTTGAAAATTCCAGTTTTGTCATCAGAAAAATAGAATTTTCCATCTTTCCCGAAAGTTGGGTTTCTTTCATCAGATTCTGAATTCAGTACAAATTCAAAATTGGCGCCGTTTGTATCAATTTTTGCAATATCTTGATTATTGCGTTTAATAATTCCAAAATATATTTCATCATTTTTGGGTGAAAAAACGGGATTAAAAACTTGTTCGCCTCTATCATAAAATGTAAGTTGACGAAAATTTTTCCCATCGATAGTAACCGTTCCAAGATTAGTTGTTCCATCTTTTTGGAAAAGGAATACAACTTTTTTCCCATCAGAAGAAATTGAAGGATTATTTGCCCGAAGTCCAAAAGTAATTCGAGTTTCTTCTTCATTATCTAAATTGTAAATAAATAAATCATGAATATTTGTCCATTTTGGATTTTCAGTACTCAATTTCGCATACAATATTTTGTTTGTGTTCGGAATAAATTCCACATTCGAATTAACTTTTTGAAGAATTTTTTTCTTCTCTTTTGTGGAAATGTCATATAAATAAACACTTGTTTGGCTTAGATAATCCATTCCTTTATTAGATAAATACAGAATTTTTTTGCCGTTTTCATAGAAATGTGGGTGAAGATTTGCAAAACCTTCCAATTCAATCTCAGTTCCTTTTACTTCATTTTTCAAAACTGGACTAATTCGAGCTTGATAATCCTTTTCAAGATGCAATTTCCATTGATTGTAAAGCTCAATTCCTTCAATTCCGAGAACATTTTCGATTGCTTTATCTACTGTAACAGTCAATGGATTTTTCAATTCAGCAAAAATTTGTTTAAGTTTATCTTCGCCATAAACACGAGCGATATAATCAACTAAATTCAACCCGAGATTATAAACAGATTCGTTCCCTAAACTTGTTTTGCCAAAAACTCCCATTTCGTTCCAACTCAACAAATTCCCACCTAAAATATAACTTCTCAAAATCATATCACGGTGAGTATCCCAAGAATCATAATTTAATTCTTTTCTTTGATACTGTGCAGTTCCTTCGGCAAGCCAGTTTGGAACATTAATTCCCGCAACTGGATACGAAATTATTGTGTTCGGATAACCGTAAAGAACATCTGGGCGGCGTTCATCTTGATAATGCAAGTATTGAAGATAAAATGCTGGAATTCTGCGAGTCATTTTCATTGCTGTTTGCAAATTTACCATGTGTACAAATTCATGAGTTATCACGTTACGAAGCCAATTATGTGAACCACGCAAATCAAAATCCAAAGCCGAAGCCCAAATTTCGATTTTATTATCAAAGAAATAAGTTGCTCCGTTGGAATAATCATCAATATCTTTAATTATGTAATGAATAGTCTCTGGTTCAAAACCATATAAACTTGTAATCGGCTCCCAAACTTCTTCTGCAATTTTTAGAACAATTTTCGCTGTTCGTTCAGTTCCTTCGTGAAAATGCACTTTGACATGCTTCCCTTCTATGGTAAACCACTCGTATTCGGGATTAAACTCTTGTGCAAAAAAACTAACTGAAAAAAGCAAAATAATCGCAAAAATCTTATTCATCAAAACAATTTCCTATTTAATAACTGCAACTTTAATAATTCTTTGATATTCTTTCCCGCTGTCATTTCCTTTTGCCGAAAATGAGGCAAAGTAAACATCACTCTTAACATTTTCTGTATTCCAATCAATTTCTGATTCGAAATTTGCACGGGAATTCCCGTTTAATTCTGCAACCAAACTTCCCGCTAAATCGAAAATTTTAATTGTAACTTCAGAATCTTCTGCAAAAGCAAATCTAAAATGTGTAATTCCACCATCGTAAATTGGATTTGGCCAATTGTATGCTTTAATTTTATTGAAATTTGGTTCAGAAACCGATATTTCATCTAAAATTAGTGTAGAAGAATTTGTAGAGTTTGATGAATTTCCACTCCACGAAATTGAAGGGTCAGCTTCTGTAAATATTTGGTAAATATTTAAATTCGAGTTTGATTTCATAATTCCAAACAACTTGCCAGTTTGGACAGAAATCAAAGGATTTCCTTCATTTTCGATTCCAACTGAAAGAATTGGATTTGATGAATTTTCAGAATATAAATCACCTTCTTCAGAAACAAAAAGTTTCTTCAGATTTTCTCCATCAAAATATGAAACAATAGAACTTTGCGAATTTGTATATTCATCCGAAATTCTATTTGGAATTACAATTGGATAATTATCAACTAAATTCCCAACCAAATTGTAGGCAAAAAGTGTCGAATCGGATGAAAATGAGATGAAAATCTCACTTCTGTTTTCATCTGGGAATAGCGATAAATTACTGATCTCATTCGAATTTTCAATTTCGGCAAATGGCGAAATTCCATTTGAACTAATTTCAAGAATGTGAATTTTATTATCGTTTGCTAGAACAACAAGAAATTGAGATTTCACTGAATTTGTGTTTGTTTCGGCTAAGAAAACATTCAAAATATTTTGAGTAAATGTGTATGAATTCCCCGCAATTTCAATTTCCCGAGTGCCAACAAGAATTTTAGAATCAGATAGCGGAATTATTTTCTGAACTTGGAAATTACTTGTATTTACTATCGGAAATGAAGTATTTGTTAAATCAAGTTCAACAACTTTTTCGGTTCCATTTTCGGAATAAGCAAAGTTTACAATAAAATTGCTTTCATTTTGTGCCGAAAGTTCAGAAGTTATTTCATCGCCAAAAGTTAATGTTTGCAAATCCGTTCCATTTTCATCAAGTGAAACAAAATTTAGATTTCCACCAACATTGCCTACGAAAATTGATTTATTTTCATTTGCAGAATAGAATTGAATCAAATTCCCGTTAGAAAAATTGACAAATTCAGAAAGTAGATTTCCAGAATAATCGAATATTTGTAAATTATTTGCTGATAGAATACCAATTTTCTCGGAATTTTGTGCAGAAACAGTATTTTGAATTTGGCTTGAATTTTCGCTTGTTATTCTCGCTACAAATTCCACTTTTTCGGGTTTATATTCAAAATCGAACGAAATCTGATTAGAATTTGTTGTAAAATTCGTTAATGAAATTCCACTATTTGAGCCAGAATTGGAATTTGTATTCGGTTTGGAATTTGCGGAGAACTCATTTTCGTAATAATTCGCCCAATTTTCAGAGAACCAAAAATCAGTTGAATCACCAGCTCCGACAAAAGTATCACCAAAAACTGTCGTAAATTTGACACCAATATCATCAATTCCATCAGCCTCAACAACTTTTACACCTTTATTTTTCGGGTCATTGTTAATAGAATTCGAAGAAATTTTTTCATCAATAATGTTTTCATCAATGTGCCAAATCAGAATTCCACCACCAGGCAACGCCCAATCAAATTCATCAACATTTGTAATTACGCCTTCGAGTGCTGTTAAATCCCAATTATTAAAATATCCACTCGAATCTTTTTCAAAGGTTTTTTGGTAAGTTATTCCATCTTTGATATAAGTAACTATTGCACCATTTTGTCGGGCATCTCGTTGTCTATTTTCCACTAAAAAATATTCTTTAGAATTAATTGGAATTTTTACAATTGTTGTATCTCCAAAGAAAGAATTTGCCGTTTCGTAAGTTGTAACCGAAATATTTTTATCTGCTAATGGAATTTCAGTAACATCTAACCACCCAAGCAATTGTTTTTCGAAAGGCGAAGGTAACGGGGGGAAAGCTCCGAGATAGGCGAACATACTTTCACCATCCATCAAACCTAATCTACCAATTGCACTATAACCAGTTTCAGTGTTAAATAAATCTGGCAAACCGAGATGACTTCCAATCATTCCAACAAGCAAACCGTTTATTGTTAATTCAACCAAAACAGAACCAGTAATTGTTTGTACTTCACGAGATTCGGTTTCAGGTAAAACCGCAGTGTGTAAGATAGAAGTTCCATCAGGCATTAAGATTGGATCATTTAATCTCAAATATACTGAAGGAATATCGCGTTCAATTCCCAAACTTCCTGGCATACTTACATCGCGTCCTACTCCAGCGTGAAAAATAATAAACATATCATATTCTTGATATGGAAAATCATTTTCATAATTTGCAGCTTTTTGCCAAGCTTGTTGACTCATTCTTGCAATTCTACTTACATCACTCGAGCCAACTTCGGGAGAATAATTTCGCATTGTGCTATCTAATGTAATTTTAACGGGGAAAATGCTGTATTCGATATTCAACCGATTTTTTGATGCTTTTGCAAAGTAATTTTTAGCAAAAAGTAAATGATTCATAAAATATTCTTCATTATGCGGAAGTGGGTCAAGAATATCTGTTCTGTTTGCACTTTCTGTAGTGTAGTGCGAACCGAAAGTTCCATTTCCTTCTGTGGCATCATATTGGTCTGGTTGAAATTCCACCATTAAAGCAAGAATTTTCAGAGTATCGGAATTTATTTCCTTAATTTCACCTTTAGTTTGAGGAAACAATTCTGGTTTGAATTGTTGTGCAAACTGATTTTCAGAAATTGCAAATAAGCCGAGAATTAACCAAAAAAGCATTTTCATTTTCATTTTATATTAGATTCCTCTTGGTAATCCTTTTACTGAGCGATTTTGTTCCCCCCATTTTGCACCCAAAGTAAATCGCAAAGTTCCAGAAAGTGGGTGCGATTCTTCAGCTCCTGCAAGTGATGAAGAAATGTAACTGAAATCAAAATTGTAGATATCATATTTTAAACCAGCTCCGAAAGTCGCAAATTTTCTATTTCCGAAATCTGGGTCTTCATAGAAAAATCCACTTCGGACTGCAAATTGAAAATCATTTGGATCACCATACCAATATTCCATCCCAATTGAAGATACTATTTGGCGAAATTCGGTTGATATTTCCTCATCTGCCCACGAAGTAAAAATTGCTTCATAGAATTCTGATTTTTCATTTGTTACTGTATCAACAGCAATTAGTAATTTTGTAAAATCAGCAGTTAAAGTTAGCGAGTTGAAATCATCTTCCCAAACACGGAAAGCTGTTCCTAATCTGAAGTTAGTTGGAATTGGGTCGGCTTGTGCTTGATCGATGTAATACATTTTAGGACCAAGATTACTAATATTTATACCAAGACTAAAACTATCTTCGAACATTCCAAAAATTGTTTTTGGTCTCCACATTGTAGCTGCGTCAAAACTTACACTAGTTGCAACACCAGAACCTTTTTCTTGTCCAGTTGCTTGGTCTGCTAATCTACTGTGAATTATTCTAAAGTTAAAACCAATTCCTAAATCTTCAGTTGCTTTGGTTGCATAACCAATTGTTGCAGAAGCATCAAAAGCACGAAAAGTACCTAAAATTTCTGGTCCACCTTCACCTGTTCTAAAAAATTCACCAAAATTCATGTAAACGATGCTTGCTGAAACACTTCCGCCAATTTCTTCAATGTATTGGCGATAAGCGAGAAAGTCGTAGAATAAATCAAGATTAAGTTGAGGCAACCAATTACTATGTGTTAATTGCACTTCGGAACCAGTTGTAAAAGCTAATCCAGCAGGATTCCAGAAAACCGCCGAAGCGTCATCAGCAAGTCCGCCACCTGTTTCACCCATACCGCCCGCACGTGAATCTGGCGAAAGCAATAAGAATGGGACAGATGTATAACCGCCTCCTTGTGCAAAATCTATTTGTGGAATTGCCACAAAGAATAAAACAATCAAAGCTATTTTTTGTTTGATTTTCATTAAAGATCTCCATTAAATTAAATTAATTTTCAAATTTAGTTGTTTCTATTTTATCACAGAAATTTTTCCTGTGAAAGATTTTGAGTAATTGTTTGAATAAGATTTTACTTTCAGCCTATAAAAATATGTTCCATTTGCGATGTTATCCCCATCTTCGTCTCTTCCATCCCAAAAGATTTTTACAAATTTGTCAGAAATATTTCTTTCTTCAATATGTTTGATTTTTCTACCTGCAACTGAAAATATTTGAATATCAACATCAATTGTTTCTGTAAGATTGTGTTGAAAAGTAAAGTATGTTGCATCAGAAAATGGATTTGGGTAATTAACAACATACATAATTTGCAAACCATCGCCCGAAACTACGTTGAATGAAATTTCTTTTTCACTTGCATTGTTAAAAACATCCCAAGATTTTATCTTTATTGAATGTTCTCCTTCAGTGAAATTGTAATATTTGTAATTAATTTCACCAGAAGTTCCACCTTTATCCAAATCACTAATAAATGAATTGGAAAAATCTGTCGGATTTTCTTCATCTCCATCAATAATCCCTTCTAATTTATGACCCAACCCCAAACCACTTGTATTAATTCCTGTTTCATCAGTTAACTTGGCAAGTAGCGTAAAATTTGGATTTACTAAATAAGCGTTTTCATAAGAAAAATCATCAAGTGCAATTTCAATTTCTGGACCTTTTCCATCATTTGTTTGAGTTGTATCTCTTCCACCAACAATAATATTTTTGGTAGAACCGATTGCTTCTTTTTCATCATTATAAAAATAGGCTATTATTTTCCCGTTTCGATTTTCAAATGAAATATCCTTTGGAACAACAAATTCTGTTTCGAATTTCCCATTTACAACTGATGAACGTCCTTTGAAAAGAATTCCACCTTGTACTTTCATATCATCGTTAATATCAGGAAGTTCAACAATTCGCTCCGAATCTAATACTGTGATTAGTGCTTCGCCATTAAAATCAGAATCATTATTAACCGAACCTTTTATATTCATTTTTGATAAAGATTGAATTTGTACATTGGCTGACAAATCTGAACCATTTACACTATCAATTTTTGATGTAAAATCTGGTTCAAGTAGCCGTAAAGATGGGTCGCAAATCAAAGAGAACTTGCGTGTATTTTCGTTAGAATAGCCCGATTTTGCAGAAAAGAATGTATTTCCTAGTGAGTTTGAGCCAATTTCATCTCGATTGTCAAGCAAACTTGAATAAAAACGATTATTCAATGTTGAATTTTGGTCGGAATACGAAGCTCGGACACTAGCAAAAACACCAATACTTCCAGCATTTTCTTTAAAAATTAATTGTTCGCTTCCAGCTTTTCTATCTGGATCATCTATGTGCCCGAAAGAGCAAGTAGCGGCAGTTAAAAAGAAATAGTTAGTATTATTAAGCAATGGAATTGAAACATCCGACATAAAAACACGCTCGTCAGTCCAAACATCAGGGTTTCCGTGACCAATAAAATTCATTAACAAAACACCATTATTCAAATCTTCAATAATAGCATCATTTACGGCGGGTTTTCGTCTGCCAACTCCAGTAATTACTGTTGGATAATTAAGTAAATAAATTTTGTTCTGCTCAAAATAAGTTGGCAAAAGAGCGGAAAGTGTTTCAGATTGTTGAGTGTGATCTGCAATATCTTCGCCACTTGGAACGATGTTATCATCAGCAACAAGAGAAATTTTATATCGCCAATTTGAAAAATCTTGATTGTTTTCATAGTCTTTAACTTTTTGCAAATATAACCGTAAATCTTCATCAGATTCAATTGGCAAACGAGCAATGCCTAAATCGACAACGTTATCATTTCCATCAACCCAGACATAATAATCATCTGTAAAATATGAATTTACTGAATAAAGTGATTCAGTTGTGTGATAAGCTAAAACATAATTATTCTTGTTTGCTTCAATTCCAAAATAATCATAAGTGCCTTTTCCAAGTATAAAAATGGATTCGGGAATGTTCGTCCAATTATCATAAATATGTTTTACGAAACCACGAATTGAAGTTGGATCTGTTAAACCAGCAGAAAATTCATTTTGAATTTCATCTATATAAAAAATTGAGGTAGAAACTGGAAATTTCGATTCGTTCATGCGAAAATTAGCATATTCTTGTGCAACTTCTGAAAATGTTTTATTCGTAATAATTACCATTTTTGTGCTTGCGTCAGATTGTCGGACAAAGGAATTTTCTACTTTTTCGAAAGTTGGCGGGGTTTTATATTTTGAAGAATTAAGTAAAATGAACTTTGCTGGAGCAGAACTTGTTTGATTTTTGATAAACACAACTTCGCCACCAGAATTTGAAAGTGGTATTATTTTTTTAACATCGGAAAAGTTTGTGATATCAAATATTTCGACATCAGTTGTTGTAAAATTTGAGATTGTGTATTTAATATCGCCACTGATTGATTCTCCGTAAATAGAAATAATATTGTCTGTGGCAATCAATTTGGAGTAGTAAGTAATTTCAAAAAAATCTAATCCACCAGATTCTGATGTGGAATTTGCTTCAAAATTTATTAGAAATGGTTGAGTGGAACTTTCGGAATTTGTGTAAAATGTAAAATTATCTGTTTTTCGTACTCCAACGCTATATTCACTATTACCAAAACCATTAATTGTCTGACTTTTTACTAAATTGCCGTTTAGTGAAAAATTCAAATCCACACTTGAGGTGCTATAATTTACAAAAGCCCAATTTACATAAATTGGATTTTCTTTTATGATATTCCCAAAATTCAAGTCGAAAGTACGATTAGTTTGATTCATCGAAAATTGTTCGCCGAAATATTGCCTACCTGATTTTAACGGATTGTAAGTATCGGATTCATGAAACAAAAATGATTGAGTTGTAGTTTGTTCGGTTGAAAATTCTGAAAGCGAGTTTTCGCTTGCAATTCTTTTTCCATCATTTCCCGCCCAAGTTATCCAATAATAATTCCCTTTTGCAAATTGATTGTGTTTACGTACGTATTTCCCAGAAGTAGTTTGAATTTCAAAGAAATCCGTTCCACGTCCGTAAAAAACTACGTAATCATTCTCATTTAACACTCCGTCTTCTTCGCCAACGACAGAAATTGCATTTTCAATTAAGTCAGGTGGAGTAGAAAATGAATAAGATTCATTTAAAGCATATCCACCATTATTATAAATTTTTATTGTTTTGGGATTATCTGAACTCGGGTTGAAACCTAAATTGACTAAAGTTTGATAGCTAATTTTGTAAATTCCTTCATCTGTAATTTTTGTTCTATGCCAAACACCTGAACTTAAAACTGATGGACTTGCTTTTGCGATCGTTTTACGAGGAATTCCCCATTTTTTAGCAATTGCAAAGTTTAATAATACTTTTGAAAGAAGATTATCATTATTCTCAACCAATTTTTGAGTTGCCGCTTTATATTTTATGCGGAAAGTAATTTCATTTAATTTTTGAAAAGATGAATTATCTGAATTTGGGATAATTGGGAAAATCCAAAAATCTTCAATTTGGGCATTTCTTGATATTCTTTGAGATGATTTTTTAACAAAATCCCCCCAATTTTGTTGAAAAATTCCTTGGTTAAAATTCTCTTTTTCATTCAATAATTCAATTTTTCCATCTACAATTTCGGAATTAACCTCAACTATTTCTATTTGTGAACCAAAAGCTGGGACACCAATTGAGAAAATGTTTATTGGGATTTTAGGTTGATTATTTGCTAAATCTGGATAAATCGAAGTATTAGCTACTGAAATTTTCCATGAATTATTAGGATTCTGCTTGAAACTCAAATATTTCGGTTTATATGAAATTACAATTTCTGTTTCTGAAGATGTTAAAAGATTGAATTCCCCTTGTGCAAAGAGAGAAAATGACGTTAAAAGCATCATCAAAAAAAACAACTTGTCACGCATTATTATCCTTCGTTAAAAATAAAAATTTGAAAATAAATGTAACAAATTGTCTATAGACTTTCTCTCCAATATTTAGGTTGTGAATTTAATTAAAATTTTTGAGAAGTCAAGTGAATGAAAGAAAACAAATACAATTTATTTAATAATTCACGAATTAACGAATTACGTTTTTTTACCTCCGAGGTACTTGTTCTTCGAAGTAATTAATGAAAGTGTGTCGGAAAAGCAGTGAACAATAGTTAAAAACTCCATATAAAACCTTATATTATTGGCAAAATTTTAGTAAAATGTAAGTATGAAAAATTTACAAAAAGATATAAACGGTAATAGTCAGATTAAAAATCGACAAAGAGTAGCTGACCACGGAGAAGTTTTTACTTCAGAACGTGAAGTTAACGCAATGCTTGATTTGGTGAAACAAGAAACTGAAAGAATTGATTCACGATTTTTAGAACCAGCTTGTGGAACCGGCAACTTTTTAGTTGAAATTCTTAGACGAAAATTAAATGTAGTAGAAACCCGATATTCTAAGAACCAACTTGAATATGAGCGATATTCTATAATTGCTTTATCAAGTATTTACGGAGTAGAAATATTGAAAGATAATGTCCAAACTTGTAGAGATAGACTATTGGGAGTTTTTACTCATTACTACTCAAACAATTATAAAAAAAATATAAAATCAGAATGTTTAAAATCAGCTGAATTTATACTTAGTAGAAATATTTTATGGGGCGATGCTCTAAGTTTAAAAACTCCAGATGAAAAAGCAGAACCGATAATTTTTTCGGAATGGAGCGCAGTAAATGGAAGTATGATTAAAAGAAGAGATTATACAATGGCAAATTTGCTCGAAAATCAACCTATTGATGGACCAAATTTATTCTCAGATTTGGGCGATAAAGCTTTTATTCCAACTCCGGTTGCTGAATATCCGTTAATTCATTTTTTAAAACTGTCAGAATCAGGATTCGCGGGATTAAAGGATGAACAGGATTAGATTTTGTTAATATGAAATATGACGACATCACATATAAAATTAATGGATGCGCAATGAAAGTGCATAATGAATTAGGTAATGGTTTTCATGAAGTTATTTATCAAAGGTGTTTGGCTATTGAATTGGAACGAGCCGGATTAAGATTTGCCAGAGAGGTTGAACAAGATATTTTCTATGACGGAATTCATGTTGGCACACGAAGAGCTGATTTCGTTGTCGAAAATGATATAATAGTTGAGTTAAAAGCTGTAATTAATTTGGAGGATGTTCATTTAGCGCAAGCTAAAAATTATGTTGTAGCATATAATAAGCCGATTGGTTTATTAATTAATTTTGGAGCGAATAGTTTACAATTCAAGAAAATATTTAATCCAAAATTCAATCAAAATCCTGTTAATCCTAAAATCGTGTAAATCATGATCCAGACAAATTATAATCCCGACGTACTTACCTGTCTTGCTAATTTAAGCAATGACGAGGTTTTTACTCCGCCTAATTTAGTAAACCAAATTTTGGATTTATTGCCAAGCGAATTATGGAGTAATAAAGACGCAAAGTTTCTTGATCCTGTTTGTAAATCCGGCGTGTTCTTACGCGAGATTGCCAAACGCTTGAATGTAGGATTAGAAAAACAAATACCGAACAAACAAAAACGCCTAAACCACATTTACAAAAACCAGTTGTACGGAATTGCTATAACAGAGCTAACATCCTTACTTTCCCGCAGAAGCGTTTACTGCTCCAAAACAGCTAACGGGAAATATTCTGTTTGCGAAACATTTGAAGATGCACAAGGCAACATTAAGCACAGCCGCTTACAGCACACATGGCAAAACGGCAAATGTACTTTTTGTGGTGCAAGTCAAGAAGTTTATGATCGTGGAGATGAATTAGAAACTCATGCTTATGAATTTATACACACAACAAAACCAGAGGAAATTTTTAATATGAAATTTGATGTAATTATTGGTAACCCGCC
>DYLK01000019.1 GCA_020722065.1 Melioribacter roseus | reverse complement strand
TTTGGACAATGAACGCTGAGAGTGCAAGAAGAATTGGACACCCTGCACCATTTCCCGAAGAATTACCATATAGATTAATACAACTTTATTCGTTTAAAGGCGATATTATTTTAGACCCATTTATGGGTAGTGGAACAACGGCAATTTCAGCAATTAAATCAGATAGAAAATTTGTCGGATATGAAATAAACGAAGATTATATTAATTTAGCTAAAAGACGAGTTGAACCAATTCTTAATCAAGTAAAATTATCTTTTGATTTTACAATTCTTGAAGAAGAACCTTTAACCACTTTTAATGAATAATATTCATCTAATACTATATTGGAAAATAGTTATTATATAAATTTGAGAAAATATTGCTTAGTAAAATTGTTTACTTAACTTTTAATAAATATCAATTCTCACTCTAGTTAAAGTAGGAGAAAATATGTCAGAATCTAATAAACCATTCAATTACTTTGTTGGAATTAATTCATTAGAAGAAATTGCAACTCGTGAATCAAAAGTTTTGGTAATGAACATTTTAGGAAATGAAAGCAAAAATGTTACTCCAATTTCACATATTTTTAGCGGTGGAAACGTAGTTGCAGGAGTGCAATATGGCCGCCCTGGAAAAATTAAAACAGATTTAGGAGAAATTCCAGTTTATAGCCGAGTTGCAGAAGCTTCGAAACAACATTTTTTTGATACTGCGGTAATTTATCTTCCACCCGAAGCAGTTTTTCACGCAGTAACAGAATTATGTCATTACAATGCAATAAATCTTAAAAAAATTGTAATTGTTACTGAAAAACTTAGCGTAAAAGATCAAAGATTAATTCGAGCAGTGGCACAAGCAAATCAAATTGATGTTTTTGGTGCTAACTGTTTGGGAGTTGCAGATTCTTGGAATCGAGTTAGAATTGGCGGAGCTTTAGGAGGCGATAAACCTGACGAAACACTAGTTAAAGGTTCTATCGCAATTCATAGTAATTCTGGAAATTTTAGTACAACAATTGCAGAATATCTGAAAACTACAGGTTTTGGAACTTCAACAATTATCAGTTCTGGAAAAGATGTTATTATTCAATTTGCCGTCCCAGAATTCCTTTATGCTGCACAAAATGATGTTAGGACAAAAGCGGTTGTTTTGTATATCGAACCTGGCGGTTATTACGAAAAGCAAGCATTAGATTTAATTCAATCTGGAAAATTGAAATTTGATAAACCAATAATTGCTTGTGTTACTGGTAAATGGAAATCGAATTTAACGCGAGCTTGCGGACACGCTGGAGCTTTGGCTGGTTCGGGAGATGATGCAGTTACAAAAGAAAAGTGGTTTGATGATTATTTTGAGTCAAAACCGTTTTCGCCAGAAAATCCAGAAAATGTATCAACAAAGGGCGTTAGAGTTGTTTCAATTCAACATATTCCTCAAGCAGTAAAAGCAGTTTTAGCAAAATGTGGCAAAAGTACAGATTTTGACCCAATTGGAAATCTTGGTCTAAAACCTTGGTTTGGAAACGATTTCGAAAAAAATCTTCCACTAAAATTAAGAATTCCAACAGTCAAAGCCATTTCACCTTACAATGATGAAATTACAAAAGTAAACAAAGAACTTGGAACTACTTTCATCAAGCAGAATATGCGGAATAAATCGGGAGCTTCCAAAATTAATAATGAAACACAAGTTGCCGAATTGCATCGCAAACCAATTGTGGATTTGATTGAAAAATCTTATGAATCAAACATTGTTTTCACACTTTTCAAGATTTTTCCACAAAAAGAAAAGGAAAAATTTGTCAGTTTCCTTCTCAATTACTTCGGGAAGCCAACTGATTTTGAGTTCGAAGTTATCAAAAAGGCTTATGAAAATGGAGCGACTCCAAATCAAGCGTTAATTTCAGCTTTACCAATTTCTGGGAATTTGGCTCAAAATTCAAAAATCAAACAGAATGTTTCGGATTTGATTGAATTTATTGGCGAATTAGGAATCAGAAATGTAAACCAAGAAATTGACTTCGAAAAAGCAAAATCAGCAGCAAAAGAAAAATTTGCTCAAGTAACTTCGGACAAAAATCCACTTACTGCTTTTCTTTTCAATATGCAAAAAACGTGTAATTATAAATCTACATTTTGCAGTCTGTTTGTAAATCTTGCAGAAGAAAACCAAAATTTTATGAATTTTGAATTTCTCACTGCTTCAGTAATTGTTGATTTAGCTTTAGAATCACTCATTTTGAAGAGAATTTCACGTAAAAATGTAATTGATTCAATAGACTATTTCACCTTGATTGCAAAAACCGTTTTTCTTTCAGCTGTAAATTATCAATCAAATAAAAAGTTAAATGAAATTCTGCAGCAAACTGACTTTAATTTATTAACGACTTCTTTTACAAAAGTAGCATATTATTCACTTTTTGATGAAGAACCAACTTCGGCATCGCTCGTTGAATTTTCAGCACTTTTGGCTTTAACTTTAACAAATGGACCTGGTACTTTAAGTGCGAAAGGTGGAAAAGAAAGTGTAAGTGCAAGAAATAATTTAGCAACAATTTATGCTGGATATTTGTCGAACACTGGTTTAGCTCACGGCGGAAGCGGTTATGAAGCAATTGAATATTTGTTAAATTCATTTGAAGGAACGGGAATCGAAAATCCAGAACAAGGTGAAAATGAATTCTCAACGCTCGAAATAGCTAAAAAATCAGCAAAGAAATTTCTTGATTACAAAAATGCTGCAAAATTCAGTGGCGAAATGAGTTATACTAGAATTCCTTGTATAAATCACCCTGTTTTTAAAGGTAAAAAAGTAAATATCGACCCGCGGGAAGATTACATTCGAAAATATTTGGAAGCAAGAAATATTAAAAATGTGTTTTGGAATTTTTACCATAATTTGGTAGAACAACTTTTCAATATCGGTGCAACTAATAATACTTATTGTGTTAATATTGACGCTGTAATTGCCGTAATTTCTCTCAAATTGATGTGGAAATCTTTTTCGAAAGGGAAACTTACTTCAGAAAATTTGCAAGATATTGGCTTTTTGATTTTCCTTTTTGGAAGAACAGTTGGAGTTTCAGCCGAGATTATCGACCATCTTGAACGTGGAACAGATATGGATTGCCGAACACCGCAAGAAGAATTGCGATTTCTTTCGTAATCTACTTTTCCAAAAGTGTGATTTTATAGATATTCCCTTCAAAATCGGTAAGAATTATTGATTTATTATCTGGGAAAGATATTCCAGAAAATGGCGAATTTGAAGATTCTGCTATTGTTGAGATTTTGAAATTTTTACTGATTTTGTGAATTTTCGTCCCGTTTATCAAAAAAAGATTATTCTGATTTGCAGCGAATTTGATGGAATTAAACCGTTTATCGATTTGTAGTTTTACTACCGACCTAAATTTCCCATTATTTTCGTTAATAAAAGTTAGTTTTCCATTAGTTTCAAGCACTGAAATTCCGAAATTCTTTGAGAAATAAATTGTCGAATTCGGAATTTTAATTCGCCAATTTTCTTTTCCAAGTTGCAAATCAATTGAAAACAAATTTATTCCATCCGAAACGAAAGCATTTTTAGAATTACTGAATATCTCATTTTTTAACAAATTAGCGGTTTCCCACGACCAAATTAATCTTCCATCTTTCAAACTTATTGCTTTTACTGAATTGCCATTTTGGAAAATCAGTTTATCGTCTGCTAAAACTGGTGAAGAAAAAGCACTTTCTTCGAATTGAAATTCCCAAATTTGTTCGAGTGTTTCCAAATCATAACAAAAATATTTGGAATTTTCTGTCCCAAATACAACTGCGGCTTTCGAACCACTTGTTTTTGGAGACATTGTATTCAATTCCCATTTGTAATCAAAAGTTTTCAAATCAGTAATAATTGTGTTTTCGGCATTCAAGGTTTGAATTTGTTCGCCATTTGCCGAATTAATTGTAAATAAATCACCTTGAATTGATGACAAAACCAGAATTTCGTCATTCAGAATTGGCGATTTTGCAAAATCTGCAAATAAGTCAAATTCCCAGAAAATAGTTCCATCGTACTCGATTGAATAAAACAAACCATCATCCGTAACGCAAAAAGTATTTTGGGAATTACTAATTGGTGAATTAGAAATTGGGGAACCAATATTTTGGGACCAATTGATTTTTCCAATTTTCGGCTGGATTTTCAACTCGGTTTTCGATTCATTTTTGCCAACCAAATTAATCTTATCAAAATCAAAGTTAAATAATTCCTCATTTTGCTGATTTGTTACCTGTAAATGATTAGCAGAAAAATTCAAAAAAAGAACACTTTCAGCATTTGGCGGATAAATAAAATAGAATTCTTGAGATATTTCTTGTGGTTTTTTTTGTAGAAAAATTATTGGGAAAAAGTTGTTTTGAAGATTATTTTCAAAACTTTCAAAATTCAGAATTTCAAAAGGTTCATTATTCGAAAAAGCGAAAAAATAGTTTGAATCAGATTTAGATTGAAATTCATCTGTGAACCAATTACTAAAATATGGCGAAATCATTCCAATTTCCGAAGAATTGCGGATTGCGGTTTGTAATCCAACAAAATTCAAATTACTGGTAGAAAATCCAAATTCAAGTTCATCGAAATATTCATAATAATTTAACTCAAATTGCGAGGTTGAAAATAGATCTTTTCCTGAAGGCAGAACAAAAGTCGGTAAATCAATCGATTTTATCATTTTATTTAAAATCTTGAATTCATTTCGAAACCCATTTTTAGTCAAATTCCCAGTAATAAATACTGCATCAATATTTTTTTCAGAAGCCAATTTTTTTAGCTGAATTTCATAATTCTCGTCAGTTTGAATTTCGGGAGAAACCAACCATAGGAAATTTTTTGATTGGCAAAGTAAAGTTGAACTAAAAAGCAGAAGAAAAGTAAGAATGTATTTCATAAGTTTTGTTATTTTTTGTTGAAAAATGAAAAATCTTAAAACTGCAATTTTTGGATTTGAATATTAAAATTTATTTAATTGTATGCAATTTTAAGTGTTATTAAATTAATTATTAGTCTAATTTTAACTTATTATTCAGAGGAAAAATGAAAAAGTATCTATTTTTGATTTGTATTTTAGCAACAAACTTTGTTTTTTCGCAAAATTCAGCGAAAAATTATGCTTCCCAGATTTCATCAGAAAATTTACTGAAAACGGTTGAATATTTATCAAGTCCAGAATTGGAAGGAAGATTTTCGGGAAGTGAAGGTTTTTATAAAGCAGCAGAATTTATGGCAAAGGAATTTACAAATCTCGGTTTGAATAAACTTAAAGATGAATCATATTTCCAAAAATTCTTTGTCGAATATAACGAAATTCACCAACCAATCGAATTTAAGCTAATTACGGATGTTGAAAAGGAATATGAGCTTGGGAAAGATTTTGTTTTCCGTGGATTTACAGGCGAAGGGAATATTCAATCTGAAGTAGTTTTTGTCGGATATGGAATTTCAATTCCCGAATATGATGAATATGCAAATGTTGATGTAAAAGACAAAATTGTGTTAGCGTTCAAATTCAATCCAAGTTGGAAAATTGAAAATGTTAACTTTCCGAGCGATTTGCCACGCGAAAAAGCTCGAGTGGCGAAAAATCACGGAGCAAAAGGTTTGTTGCTTGTTTCGTTGCCGAACGATAAAAATCCACAAAAAACAATTGGCAGTGTAATGCATGGGAAAGGCGAGCAAGTTAATATTCCACAATTACATATTGATATTCCAATTGCAGATGAATTTTTGTTTAAAAGTGGGAAAACATTAAAGCAGTTGCAATCTGAAATTGATTCCACAAAATCGCCAAAATCAATGGAATTGCAAGCAAAAGCAAAAATTCAAGTTAAAACTAATTATCAAAAGGAAAAAGAAACGGTAAATGTAATTTCAATTTTGCCAGGGAAAGATGAAAAATTGAAAGATGAGTTTGTAATTATTGGCGCACATCTTGACCACGTTGGTGAACAAGGTGGGAAAATATATTTTCCAGGAGCAAATGATAACGCTTCAGGGTCGGCGGCTGTGTTGGAAATTGCTCGAACTTTCGCAAAAAATAATATTCAAACCAAACGTAGCATAATGTTCGTACTTTTTGCAAGCGAAGAATCTGGCTTGGAAGGTTCTGAATTTTTATCAAAAAATTTACCTTTCCCAAATGAAAAAGTAGTAGCGATGCTAAATATGGATTGCGTTGGTTACGGAGATTCAATTCAACTTGGAAATGGGAAATCGGCACCAAAACTTTGGGAATTATCAAAATTAATTGATTCAGAAAATGCAAAACTGACAGTTAAAAACACTTGGTCTGGTGGCGGTGCAGATGCTTCACCATTTCATCAAATTGGAATTCCATCGTTATATTTTGTAACAACAAATAGTTACACTCATTTGCATTATATGACAGACAAGACTGAAACACTAAATCCCAAATTATTTGAAGAAATTACAAGACTTGCATTTTTAACAACTTTACAAATTGCAGATGGAAAATACACGCGAGAAAGTTTAGTTCAGTAATTTTCAATTTAGTAAACAATAAATAGTAAATTTTGAATTGTAAATAGTTTATAGTTCTTAGGAAACTATGTTTGTTTTTATGGTTTAATCTTGAAAATCCTTTAATCATGTAATCATGTAAATCTTGATTCATGCATTTTCTTTCTTCAAATAAACAAACAATCAATAACTTTGCTAAAAGAAATAAGAAGAATTCGTAATCTGAAAATGTTACTTTTATTACACATTATTAAATTAAAACGGCAGTTCAAACACAAATGAAAATATCAGAAAAAATCTCGCTAAAAAGTAAAAATACATTCAAAATTGATGTTCGCACGAGTAAGTTTGTTGAAATAACTAAGTCAGATTTACTGAATTTTTGCGATTTGATTAATGAAAATCGTGAAAAAATTCTTGTAATTGGCGAAGGAAGTAATATATTATTTACACAAGATTTTGATGGAATTATCGTAAAATATTTATCAGATGAAATTGAAATTTTGACTGAAAATCAAAATGAAATTGTGGCTGAAGTTGGTGGCGGGAAAATTTGGGATGATTTTGTGTCTTGGTGTGCCGAAAGAAATTATTGGGGAATTGAAAATTTGTCGTTGATTCCAGGTTCAGTTGGAGCTTCGCCAGTTCAAAATATTGGGGCTTACGGAGTGGAAGTTAGTAATTCAATTGAAAAAGTGAATTACTTCAATTTTGAGAAGCGAGAAATTATCGAAATATCAAACAAAGAATGCAATTTTAGTTACAGAAATAGTATTTTCAAAAATGATTTGAAGCAAAAGGGAATAATAGTTTCTGTCCAATTTAAGTTGAGCAAGGTAGCTAAACCAATTTTGGAATATGGTGAATTGAAAAATATGGGGAAAAATCCATCAATAATTGAAATTAGAGACAAAATAATACAAATTAGAAAATCAAAACTACCTGACCCTAAAGAATTTGGTAATGCGGGAAGTTTCTTCAAAAATCCAATTATTTCAAAAAAACAGTTTGAATTGCTTAAATCTCAATTTCCTCAAATACCATCTTTTATTTTCAATGGCCAAAATGTGAAAATATCTGCAGCTTGGTTAATATCAAATGTTGAAACAAAGCAATTCGAAACAGAAAATGTTGCACTTTCTGAGAAGCATTCACTTGTAATTATCAATAAAAATAATGCAAAAGGAAAGGAAATTCTTACATTTGCAAAGCAAATTCAAAAATTAGTAGATGATAAATTCAAAATTAAATTAGAAACAGAAGTAAACATTTTATAGTTGGAGGATAAATGGCTTCAGAAAACAATTCACAAAATAGTATCATAAAGGAATTAATTCAACCATTCAAAGATTTGGCTCACACATCACGGGCATTATTTGGTTTAAATCTTTCATACGTTCTTGAAGGAATAACTTACTTTGGTGTTGTGGGTCTTTTGGCAATATTTTTTAACAAATATGTGGGGTTAAACGACATTGAAGCAGGTTGGATGGTTGGAATTATGACGGCTGGAATTACGTTAAGTCAACTTTTACTCGGGGCTACTGTGGATTGGATTGGAGTTAGAAAATCTTTACTTATTGCACTTTTGTTTATGCTTGTAGGAAGAATTATGATTACAATTAGTCCAACATTTTTCCCTGGGAGTGGAATCTGGTCAATGAATCACATTTTTGTAATGTTTGGAATTCTTGGAATTATAGTTGGTTACGGAATTTATCAGCCAGCGGCTTATACAGCAGTTAAAAAATTTACAAACGAAAATACTGCGGCAATGGGATATGCAATGCTTTATGCATTAATGAATCTAGGCGGATTTTTGCCAGGGTTAATTTCTCCGCCAGTTCGTCAATCATTTGGAATTACGGGAGTTTTTTGGGTTTATGTGGGATTAACAGTCGCTGGTTTAACAACGGTTTTTTTTATAATAACAAACAAAGCACAAAAGCAAGCTATTGAAGAAGCAAAATCTGAAAATGGTAATTCAGAAAAAGAAGATGATGATGAATTATCTAAAATGTCTGCAAAAGAAAAGATGAATTTTTACATCAAAAATTTTCCACTTCGCGATTTAAGATTTCTATTTTTCATTTTTATATTAATTCCAGTTCAGACACTTTTTGCTCATAATTGGTTAACTTTGCCACTTTACACAAGTCGAGCATTCGATGGATTTGTTCAACAAAATTTTGAATTCTTTGTAAATCTAAACCCAATTTTGATATTTATTCTAACTCCAATGGTAACTGCATTAACATCCAAAAAGAATACTTATGAAATGATGATTATTGGAACTTTTGTGATGGCATCTCCAACTTTTATCCTTGCAACTGGTGCAACATTTACAAATTTGATGCTTTATCTTGTAATTATGACAATTGGCGAAGCAATGTGGCAGCCAAGATTTTTGCAATGGGTCGCTGAAATTGCCCCTAAAAATATGACTGGAATTTACATGGGAATTGGACAATTTCCTTGGTTTTTGACAAAAATGATAACATCGCTTTATTCAGGTTGGTTTTTAATGAATTATTGTCCAGCGGATACACCGCAAAATCTTATGAACACAGAAATAATGTGGCTTTATTATGGAGTAATTGCGATGGTAAGCCCTATCGCACTAATTTTAGCTAAAAATTGGATGTTGAAAGGTTTCAAAACCAAAGCGTAAGATGAATAATAATATTATAATTATTGGTGGAAATGCTGCTGGTCCCGCAGCAGCTGCAAGAGCAAAAAGAGAAAATCCGCAAGCAAATGTGATCCTTTTTGAAGCTACGGAATTTATTTCAACTGGAACTTGCGAAATGCCATTTGTCATTTCTAAAAAAATAGAAAATTATAAAAAGATTGTTCTTTTCGATTCCGAATCATTTTTTCAATCAAAAGGTGTGCGAGTTTACACAAATCATTCAGTTGAAGAAATCAAGAGAAAAGAAAAAAAAATTGTTGTACGGAATATTAAATCAAACGATTTATTTGAATTTGATTATGATAAACTAATTTTAGCAACTGGTTCGGTAGTTAAAAAATTACCAATTCTTGCAAAAGGATATTCCAACTTATTTTACTTAAAAAATATTCCTGATTTAATTAAAATATTAGATTTCACAGATAAAAATGATGTAAATTCTGTCCTTATTTTAGGAAGTGGATTTATCGGGTTGGAAGTTGCCGAAGCATTTTCTGAAATCAAGAAAAATGTTACAATAATTGATATTGAATTACAACCTTTCCCAGGTGCAGAACCAGAAATTAGAGAGCTAATTGCTGATGAATTGAAAGCAAATGGTGTGCAATTTATAGGCGGAATTCCATATCAATTCATTTTTTCAAATGAAAAAATAACAGCGATAAAAGTAGATGGAAGAATTTTAGAATTTGATATTGTGATTTCTGCAATTGGAGTTAAACCAAATGTTCAACTTGGTGAAAATATTGGCTTAGAAATAGGAAAATTTGGTGGTTTGAAAGTAGATAAAAAGCAAAAAACTTCAGATCCAAACATTTTTGCTGCCGGTGATAATACTGAAGTTATTAATTCAGTAACTGGGAAATCGGATTATCTTCCATTTGCAACAATTGCTTATTCACAAAGTCATGTTGCTGGAACTAATTCTGCAGGAGGAAATGAATTTTCAGATTCTGTTGTAAAAAATATTGCAGTAAAAGTATTTACGAAAACTTATGTTTCAGTTGGAATAATTGAAGAACAAGCAAGAGAATTTTTCCCTTCGACAAAATCTGTTTCTGCGTTGGGATTCTCAAAAATTAAAGTAATGAAAGACAGTGAGAAGATTTTCGGAAAACTTATATTTGAAAAAGCAACGAAACGAATTTTGGGAGCGTCTTTTTGGGGCGCAGATCAAGCCGCAGGATACGGAGATTTGCTTTCAGCTTTAATTAAGCTTAAAGCAGATTTTAGAATATTAGAAAATGTTAATTTCAATTATACTCCACCAATTTCACCTTTTATAAATTTATTAAATATTTTAGGAAAAAAAGCAAATGAATTACAATAATTTTACACTTGTAACTAACCCATTAGTAAAAAGGGAAATAACAATTTTGCGAGATAAAAATACATGTGTTCGCGATTTTAGAAGAAGTTTAAATCGCCTTGCATTCCATTTAGCGGTAGCAGTCTCCGAAAATCTTGAATTGGATGAAATTCTTATTGAAACTCCGTTGGAAGTTACTAAAGGTGTGAAAATTAAAAATTCGATTGTTTTAATTCCAGTTTTGCGAGCAGGTTTAAGTATGGTTAGTTCGTTTGTGGAATTAATGCCGAATGCAAAAGTTGGGCATATTGGTTTGCAACGCGATGAAGAAACTCTGCTTCCAATTGAATATTATTATAAAACACCTAAAAATTTAGAAGAAGCAAAAGTATTTATTTTAGACCCAATGTTAGCCACTGGCGGAAGTGCTTGTGCAGCTTTTGATTTTATTAAAAAACGCGGTGCAAAAGATTTGTATTTTGTTTCTATTATTTCTGCTCCCGAAGGAATTGAAAACCTACATAAAAATCATCCCGAAGTAAAAATTTATTCGACATCAATTGATCGCGGGTTAAATGAAAATGGTTATATTGTTCCAGGTTTAGGAGATGCTGGAGATAGAACATTTGGTACACTTTAGAATTCTATTATTAATTTTTTTTTACATTTCAACTTCTGCAAAAGATTATCCAAACAGTAAGATTCATAATTTTATAACGCAAGTTACTCACTTAATTACAAATGAAGAGTTTGTTAAATCAGATTCGTTATGTAATTATTATATAACGAATTATGGTTCAGAACCAATTCCATATATTTATAAATCTGCAAATTTAATAATGCAGAATTTTACTTTTAACACTGTAGAAAATCAAAGGACAATTTCAAGGAATTTTGAGATTGGAATTCAATTAGCTAAAGATAAAAAATGGGAGCATAATCAAAAATGGAAATATTACACATTAGGATTAGCGTTTGGTTTTTGGGCATATTGGGAAGCAATTCAAGAAAATTATATAATTGCTTTGGAATATGGTAATTCATCTTTGGATTATTTCGAAAAATGTTTAGAATATGATGAAAATTTTGCTGAATCAAAAATTGCTATTGCTACTTATGATTATTGGTTTTCAAAAAAATTGAGTTGGTTGCCATTTGTAAAAAATAATTCGACAATAGCAATTTGGGAATTAGAAAAAGCCGTGGCAGAGAATTCCTATAGTCATAATATGGGAGTAATCTCTCTTTTTTGGATTTATAAGAATGAAAATCAATTGCAAAAAGCAAAAATTCTAGTTGAAAAAGCATTTAATGCAAATAATCAAAGTCGTTATTTACTAATGACTTATGCCAATATTTATCAAAAGTTTGATAAAAAGAAGTCTATCGAATTATACCTTAAAGCTTTGAAAATGACCAAGACAAAAAAGGAAAAAAATCGAATAAATGAAATTACATTAAGACATAAAATTGCGATGTTATCGACTGAAATTGGAAATTGGGAACAAGCCAAATTACAATGTCAAACGATTATTTCTTTTAAAAATATTACCAAGCACGAAGAAAAAAATATTGGGGAAAGGATAAAAAAAGCTAAATCGATTTTGGAAAATATCGAAAGTAGAGATAAATTGTAATTATATAATTTAACAAGATAGAATGAGAATCTCAGAAGAAGAATATAACAAGCTATTAAGCAATTTATTAGAAACTTGTCATAAGTTTTTACCAAGTGTTGACGATAAGCTAATAACAAATGCTTTCAAATTCAGTTACGAATCGCACATAAACGATACTCGTGCTTCAGGTGAGCCTTATTTTTATCATCCACTTGCCGTTGCAAAGATTGTGGCTGAAGAAATTACATTGGACGATATTTCAGTTGTGGCTGCGTTGCTTCATGATGTAATTGAAGATACTGAAGTAACATACGAATTGATTAAAAATGAATTTGGAGTAACTGTAGCCGAAATTGTTGAAGGTGTAACAAAAATTGGGGGGATATTTAAAGGCTACGAAATTAACCAAGCTGAAAATTATAGAAAGTTACTCCTGTCAATGGTTCGAGATATTCGCGTGATATTAGTAAAATTTGCAGATAGATTGCATAATATGAGAACTTTACATTATATGCGTCCTGATAAGCAAAGACGAATAGCTAAAGAAACTATGGAAATTTATGCCCCGTTTGCAAGTCGTTTTGGGCTTGCTAAAATAAAATGGGAATTAGAAGATTTATCTTTTAAGTATCTTAATAAAGAAGAGTATAATGAATTAGCTCGAAAAATTAAAGATAAAAGAGAAGAAAGAGAAAAATATATTGCTGATTTTATCAAACCTATTAAAACTGCTTTGGAAGAAATAGGTCTTCAATGCGAAGTTTATGGACGCCCTAAACATCTTTATAGTATTTATCGTAAAATGATAAAAAGGAATACAGTTTTCGAAAATATTTTTGATTTACTTGCAATTCGAGTAATTATAGAAAGCACAGATTCTAATTTGTGTTATTATGCCGTTGGGGTTATTAATAAACTTTACACACCAGTTCAAGGTAAATTTAAGGACTATATTATTGTCCCTAAGAAAAATAATTATCAATCTTTGCACAACACTGTAATTAATAGTGATGGAAGAATGATAGAAATCCAAATACGCACCCGAGCAATGCATGAAGTGGCAGAACGTGGTGTGGCAGCACATTGGAAATACAAAGAATCAACTTTTACTTCAGATAAAGAGTTGGAAGAATGGGTAAATTGGATTAGGGATGTTTTTGAAAACTCATCGAAAGATGATGCAGCTAAAGACATAATTTCTAGTTTCCAAATGTATCTTTATCAAGAAGAAATTTATGTTTTTACCCCAAAAGGGGATTTACTAAAATTGCCACTTGGTGCAACGCCAATTGATTTTGCTTATGAAGTACATTCAAGAGTCGGTGAAACTTGTATCGGAGCAAAAGTAAACGGAAAAATTGTACCATTGAATACAGAGTTGAAAAGTGGAGACCAAGTTGAAATATTAACATCTAAAAATCAACATCCAACTGAAAATTGGTTGAAATTTGTTAAAACTCATAAAGCAAAAAACAATATTAAAAAGTATATAAATCATCAAGATGACGAAATTATTGAGAATGGAAAACACATCTGGGAAAAGAAAATAAAGAAATTAAAACTAACTTTTAGCGATGATGAAGTACAAAAATTAGCAGCAAAACTTCGGTATGATAGTGTAAGATTCTTTTTTAAGGCAATAGGCGAAATGGAAATTGATTTGGATAAAGTTTTTGCCCCAAATCAAGCTCAACAAGAAGCAAAAAGTGAATTTCAAGTTGATAAATTTACAAGTCAAGTACGTTCAGAAGTTGGAGGAATTGTAATTGATGGAGCAAAAGGATTTGAAATTTACTACGCAAAATGTTGTAACCCAATTCCAGGTGATGAAATTATTGGATTTGTAACAATTACTAAAGGAGTAACAATTCATAGAAAAGATTGCAAGAATATTATTACACTTTCAAAAACTAACCCAGATAGGCTCATTTCAGTTGATTGGCGAAATGTCAAAAAAAATGAGTTTATAGCTGGAATTTCGATTAGAGGTGAAGATAATCCTGGAATCCTAAAGGATATTTCAAATGGTATTACAAATTATGAAAACACAAATATTCATTCAATTAACATAAAAACTGATGAAGGCTTTTTCACTGGAGTTATTACGGTTTATGTTAAAAACTTGGAGCATTTAGAACATTTAATTAAAAGATTGAAAAAAATTAACGGATTATTTTCAGCAGAAAGGACTCAACTTGTTAATTAACAATGAATTACGTATCCTTGCTATTGATTGGGGAATCAAAAGAATTGGGTTAGCAATAAGTGACCCTTTACAACTATTTGCAACAAGTCTAGTTACGCTAAACAATAACTCACATTTTTGGAAAGATTTTTTATCAACAATTGCAAGCTATAATATTGAAAAAATTATTATTGGATTACCATTTTATAATGACGGTACAGAATCAGATTTGGCAAAAAAAGTTCATGAATTTATCAATGAATTACAATTAAAAACAAATATTCAAATCGAAACAATAGATGAAAGATATTCATCAAAAATAGCGGAGCATCAAATTATTGAAAGTGTTAAATCGAAAAAGAAAAGGCAAGATAAATCTCTTGTTGACAAAATGGCAGCTGCAGTTATATTGCAAAATTATCTTGATTCAATAAAAAAATAGTATATATTGACTTTCACATCTTAAAAAAGTAAGTTTTCATAAAGAATTTAACTAAATAGGAGTTAATTATGGCACTTGATGCATTAGGAATGGTAGAAACGAAAGGGTTAGTTGGGTCTATTGAAGCTGCTGACGCAATGGTAAAAGCCGCAAAAGTTGAATTAATTGGCAAAGAAACTATTGGTGGTGGATATGTTACAGTTATGGTTCGTGGTGATGTCGGGGCTGTTAAAGCCGCAACTGACGCTGGAGCAGCAGCAGCACAAAGAGTAGGTGAACTAGTTTCAGTTCATGTAATTCCACGTCCACATAATGATGTTGAATTAATTCTACCTAAAAAAGGATAGCAATGCTTCTTGCAATTGGGTTGATTGAAACTAAAGGATTGATTGGAGCTATTGAAGCCGCTGATGCAATGCTAAAAGCTTCGAATGTACAACTTATTGGGAAGGAATATACAACAGGAGCAATGGTTTTAATTAAAGTTGCTGGGGAAGTTGCGGCTGTTAAAGCTTCTGTTGATGCTGGAGCAGTTGCCGCACAACGTGTTGGACAATTGGTTTCTACCCATGTAATTCCAAGACCTGATGACCAACTTGAATCAATACTTTTTAAAATTAATCCAAAAGAAAAAAAACATAAAAGAAGAAATAATAAAGAAAATGAAAAAAATCAGATTGATTTATTTACTCAATTGGAAGTAACTGAAAAGGGAGAATCTGAAATAACGAGCAATTATAATGATTCTAAAAAGCAAAATGAATTTATTAATTTCGAAGATACTGAAGACTCTTTAATTAATGAAGAACTAAAAACCGAAGAAGTGGATGAATTATTAGAAGAAGTTTCTGAAGAAAAAAATTTACATGATTCAGAGCATAAAATATTTTCTGTTGATGAAATTGATAATTCATTAAATCCGAAGAATGAAGAGGTTCTTGTTAAAGAAAATCTAACAGAAAAAATAGAAGAATCTGAAATGAATTCTGAATTAGAATCACCAAATAAAGCCGAAATATTATCAGAATTGCCATCTCAAAATGATTTAGAAAGTTTAAATGTTCAGCAATTAAGGCATTTTGCAAGAAGTTTTACAAACTTTCCGATAAAAGGGAGAGAGATTTCCAAAGCAAATAGAACAACTTTACTACAAATGTTTAAAGAAATGAGATAAATGAGATAGTTTCGCCTATCTCATTTGCTTTTCCTCAAAAATCCTCAATTATTATTATATTTATCATTAATTATTATTATAAATTTGTGAAAAAAAATTGGAAACAAATATTGTATGTTGTAGCATTTTCCACTGTTTTGTGGGTTTTTGTTACACTTTCTGATTCGTTTTATGCGAATATTTATTTCCCAATTAAAGTTGAAGTTGAAGGAAATCAGTATGCTGTAAAATCAAAATCTGATAAATTTATTATTGTGAATGTTGAAGCCGAAGGTTGGTTACTTTCAAATTATTATTGGGGTAAAGGTAAAGTATTGAAAGTAAAAATTAAACCAGATAAACTTACGCACACATTCTCAACAAGCCAGATACTTAAGGAAAATAATCTTTTGCCTTCAACAGTTAATGTAGTTTCAATTTCTCCTTCTGTAATTACCGTTAAATTGGAAAGTAACGCAGAGAAGGAAGTTATAATTAAACCAGATCTTAAAATTAAATTTGAAAATGGTTACGATTATGTGTCAGATATTCTTGTAATTCCAGCTAAAATTAATATTTCTGGAATTAAATCTCAAATTGCTAAAATTGATACTATTCTAACTGCTCCAATTGAATTTTCAAATTTGAATACAGATGTTAATGATACTTATCCATTAAAAATTCCATACGGTGTAAATTCAGATATAAATTCTGCTGTAATTAGTTTTAGTGTTCAGAAAATAAGTGATAGAATTATACAAAATGTGCCAATTCAAATAATTGGACAACGCAGCGATAGGGAATTACATATTTTCCCTCAAGAAATTTCTGTTCTAATTCGTGGTGGAATTGATATAATAGCGGCATCAAAACCTGAAGATATTAAAGCGATAATAAATTACGACGATGCAATTTTGGATACAAATGGAATTATCATCCCAAAAATAAGTACAGATAAGAATTTTAAGATTGTCAATTTGATTCCAGATAAAATTGAATATGTGATTAAGAACTGATATGTTTATTACATTTGAAGGGTTAGATTTTTGCGGAAAATCAACTCAAATAGAAAAAACAAAAGAATATTTGGAAGCAAATCATAAAAAAGTTATGTTAATTCGCGAACCAGGTGGAACGGAAATTTCCGAAAAAATACGGGAATTACTACTCGATAAAAAAAATTCTAAAATGCACGAAAAAACAGAACTTCTTCTTTTTTACGCAAGTAGAGTTCAGTTGTTGAATGAAAAAATAATTCCGAAACTTAATGAAGGATACTTTGTCTTATCTGACAGATTTCACGATTCTTCCACAGCTTATCAAGGATTTGGTCGTGGAATTGATGTGAATTTTATCAACGAATTAAATAAATTTACACTTTCAGAAACAAAACCCGATTTAACTTTTTTTATTGACGTTCCTTTGCAAACAATTTCTAACAGAAAATTGAAAAGAACTATTGTTGAGTTAGATAGAATTGAAATTTCCGATATCGAATTTTATCAAAATGTACTAAATGGTTACAATGAAATTGCAAAAATGGAAAAACGAGTTGTTATTATTAACGGATTAAAATCAATTGAAGAAGTTCAAGCTGAAATTCAATATTACATCAAAAATCATCCTAAATATGAGGAATAGATGAAATTTAATAAAAACATATTTTTTATAGCATTTATCTTTTTAACTTTTGGATTTATACTACGAAGTGATGGTGATATATATTTTGAAATATCGAAAAGCATCGACATTTTTGGTGAAGTTTACAAGCAAGTAACTATAAATTACGTAGATAATATCAATCCGCAAAAATTTATGGAAAAAGGAATTGAAGGAATGTTAAGTTCACTTGATCCCTATTCAAATTTTTATAACTATGAAAAAGAGAAAGATGTTGAAGTAATTACAAACGGAAAATATGGTGGGATTGGCGCCACGGTTGGGTTACAAGATAATCAAGTTACAATTATGGATTTGTTGGATGGTTATCCAGCTCAAATTCAGGGTTTAAGAATAGGTGATGTGATTGTTAAAATCGATTCTATTCCAATAAATGAAAGCAATTATGAAGATTTGGGAAGTAAATTAAAAGGAGAACCTGGAAGTTTTGTAAAAATAAAAATTTTAAGACAAGGTGAAGAAGATACACTTTCTTTTAATTTAGTTCGTGAAGAAATAATTCTTAAAAATATTACTTATTGCGAATTTTTCCCGAAGAATAGCAATAATTTATATATAAAACTAACTGGTTTTACAAGAACTGCTGGAACAGAATTGCGGAATGAGTTCGAATCAAAGCAAAAAGAACGAGAAATTAAAAGTGTAATTCTTGATTTGCGAGGAAATCCAGGCGGATTACTTGATGCCGCAATTGATATTTCTGAAAAATTTTTGAATACGGAACAACTGATTGTATCAGTCGCAAATAAAGATTCTGTGAAAATTGAAAAATATTATTCAAAAGAATCGCCAATTGCGGGAAAAATTCCACTTGTTATACTAATTAATGGAAATTCTGCAAGTGCTTCAGAAATTGTTGCTGGTGCAATTCAAGATCATGATCGAGGTGTGATTGTTGGAGAAACTTCGTTTGGAAAAGGTTTGGTGCAATCGGTTATTAAATTGCCATATAATAATACATTAAAACTTACAACTGGAAAATATTATACGCCAAGTGGAAGATTAATTCAAAAATTGAATTATAATAACAAAGTACTTGAAGTTCCACAAAGAAATATTGCCACCAAATTTAAGACAGATAATGGAAGAATTGTAATGTCGGCTGGTGGAATTACGCCAGATTCAGTTGTGAAATCATTTGAATTAAGTCCAATTTTAGAAGAATTACTTTCGTCTGGAATGTTTTTCAAGTTTGCATCACATTATTTTAATGAAAATGAAAAAGACGGAAAAATTCAAATTTCAAAAATTTCTGATAATCAAATATTTGAATTATTTAAAGAATACTTAAATGCGAACAATTTTGATTATCTCGGAGAAGATAGAAAGGCAATCGAAAAAATTGAAAAAAGTAAATCTGTAAAAGAATCAAAAGAATTGAGTGAAAAATTTGCAGAATTTAAGTCAATTCTTGTTCAAAAATCAAGTTCAGCTTTGAATAAAGAAAAGCAAGAAATCGTAAAATTGATAAAATTAGAGCTTGTTTCACGAAGCATGGGTTTGAAGGGAAAAATTGAATATGCACAGGGATTTGATGAACAATTAGCAACAGCAGTAAAAATTATTGAAAACACTAAACTTTATAACAAGATTTTGAAAAGGCGTTAATGGAAATTCTTTTCTTTGTTTTTTTGATTATTGCTGGATTTGTAGGTGGTTTTTTGTCTGGCTTACTTGGAATTGGTGGTGGATTGGTTTTTGTGCCCGTATTGATTTCGGTTGGACAATTTGGCCTTATAAAATCTTTAGAAACAATTCAAGTAGTAATTGCAACTTCACTTTTTACAACGATTTTAACATCATCAGCTTCATTATATCAACATAAAAAGAATAATAATGTTTCTTTCAAAACTGCAATTCCACTATTAATTGGAGCAACAATATCCGCATTAATTATTCCATTAATAATGAGTAAATTGAATCACGAATTACTAATTAAAATTCTTGCAATAGTATTAATTCTTGTCGCTTTATATTTAATTTTTTTGGATGAAAAAATTAAGAAAGTAGGGAAATCAAAACCAATTCTTCAGATTTTACTTGGGATTATTTTTGGAGGAATTGCAATAGTAAGCGGTTTGGGAGGTGGTATCTTTTATGGACCAATACTTTACTTTTTTACACAATTAGATTTTAAGAAGTCAGTTGGAACTTCATCATTAATAATTTTAGTTACAATTTCCATTTCTATGTTACAATTTATTACAACAAATCAAACGTTTGATGAACCTTATCAAATTGGATATGTTAACTTTTTGACAAGTATTCTATTGGGAATTGGAGCATTATTTGGTCCAAAAGTAGGGATCCATTTTCTAAACAAATCATCAAATCGACTTATAAAAATTATCTTTTCTTTATTTTTAATAATGTATTCATTAAAATTATTGATATTATCATGAGATCACCAAAAATTATATTTCACAATAATGCACAATTTGCGAGTTGTCCGAACTGCAAAAGTCAGGGTTCGCTTCGAAGATCAAAATCCCATAATAATTGGGAACAATTTGTAACGAAATTTACTTTTTTTAGATATTATCGCTGTCGGGAATGTGGTTGGCGAGGTACAAAATCAAATTATACACTTACTTCGGTATCGTTTAAAAATCTAATTACTTACTTCATTATTGCAGCAGTTGCAGGGTATTTAGTAAAATTCATACTTACAAATTTTATCATTAAATAATTGAATTATATTAACTTACATTAAAATTATGGAGGTAACATTGAACAAAACAACTTTCGAGTTTAAAGCTGAAATCAAACAATTATTAAATATTCTAGTTCATTCTTTATATACAAATAAAGAGATTTTTTTACGTGAATTAATATCAAACGCTTCTGATGCTTCAGATAAATTAAGGTTCAACCAAATAAAAGGGATGGAAATTGAGAACTCTAATCTTGAACTAGAGATTAAAATTTCCGCAGATAAAAAGAAAAATATTTTACGAATTCGCGATTTCGGCATTGGAATGACAGTTGATGAAATAATTGAAAATATTGGCACAATTGCAAAATCGGGTACAGGTGAATTTCTTAAAATACTATCTGAAAGCAAAGAAAATGTATCAAATCTTATCGGAAAATTTGGTGTTGGTTTCTATTCTGTTTTTATGGTAGCCGAAAAGGTGATTGTAAAATCAAAATCTTACAAAATTGGAGAAAAGGCTGTAATTTGGGAATCTGACGGATTGGGAAGTTACACACTTTCAGAAATGGAAGATAATTTTGAACGAGGAACAGAAGTTGAAATATTTCTGAAAGAAGAAGAGAAAGATTTTACTGAAGATTATAGATTGGAAAATATCATAAAAACTCACTCAAATTTTATTTCTTTTCCAATAAAGCTTGGGGAAAAGCAAATTAACACAGTTTCGGCATTGTGGCGTGAACCAAAATCTTCTATAAAGAAAGAACAATATGATGAATTTTTCAAATCATTTACTTATGATAGTGAACCACCGATGGAAGTTATTCATACTTCAGTTGACGCACCAATTCAATTCACTAGTTTATTATTTATCCCAAAGAAAAATTTCGATTTTTTTGGTTATAATCGTGATAATTATGGCTTGGATTTATACGTTCGACGCGTGTTGATTCAACATCAAAATAAGGAATTATTACCCGAATATTTAAGTTTTGTAAAAGGAATAGTAGAATCTGAAGATATTCCACTAAATATTTCCCGCGAAACTTTGCAACAGAATATAATCTTCAATAAGATTTCATCAAGTGTTACAACCACCGTTCTTTCGCACTTGATGAAAATGGCAAAAGATAGAGCCGAAGAATATGAAGTATTTTGGAAAGAGCACGGAAGAGTATTTACTTTAGGATACGGAGATTACGCAAATCAAGAAAAATGGCTTGATTTGTATCGATTTAATTCTTCTTTTAACGAAAATGAAAAGCAACTTACAAGTTTTGAACGATATGTTGCTCGTATGAAAGAAGGTCAGAAGGAAATTTATTATATTTTCGGACAATCTCGCGAAGCAGTAGAAACCGCTGCTCAAACTGAAATATTTAAGAAAAAGGGAATAGAAATCATTTATCTTTTTGATCCTTTGGATGAATTTGCTATAAATTCAGTAAGAAAATACAAGGAATTTGAAATAAAATCTGTTGACCAAGCAGATTTATCAAAATTAGAAAAATTTACTGACGAAAAGTTAGATGATAAAAAAACTGAAGAACTTTCTAAAGACGAGAAACTTCAATTATCATCTCTTTTTGAAAAAATGAAAGAAATTCTTGGTGATAAAGTTACAGCCGTAAAAGAAAGTAAAAGATTAAGTGATAGCCCTGTAGTTTTGCTAAATCCTGATGATAGTATTTCAGCAACGATGCAAAAAATAATGCAAATCTCTCAAAATGATAAATCTATTCCGAAACGAATAATGGAAGTTAACCCAGATCACATTTTAGTTAGAAATTTACTGAAAGTATATAAAGCGAATAACAACGATCCATATATTTCTGATGTAACAAATCAACTTTATCAGGGAGCTTTACTTCTTGAAGGTTATTTGCACGACCCACATCAACTCGTTAAAAATATCAATAAAATGTTAGAAAAATCGAGTTCCTGGTACACACAAATCAATTCTTTGTAGAATTTTTTATACAAATATCATAAGCCCATTAAGTTAATACTTTGTGGGCTTATGAAAAAAAATAGAGATTTGTAATAAAAAAACGAAAATCTTTTCCGAATTTAAGATATTATTTTTATTAATTATTCAAACATGATATGAAAGAATTAATCGGACAAAACATACAAGGTTACAAAATAATTCAAATTTTGGGTAGAGGCGGAATGGGTATTGTTTACCGTGCGTACGATAACAATTTGGAACGTTATGTTGCCATCAAATTTCTCAAAAGTGAAATTTTTGATAACCCAAATATTCGTGAAAGATTCAAACGTGAAGCTAAAAATCAAGCTAAGTTAAATCATTCAAATATTGTAACAGTTTATGGATTTTTAGATTACGAAGGAATGCTTGGAATTGTAATGGAGTTTGTAGAGGGAACAAGTTTAGACAAATTAATTTATCAGAAAAGAAGATTACATATAAATGATGCTCTTTTTTTGATGAAACAAGTTCTTACAGCTGTTGGATATGCACATTCAAAAGGATTTATTCATCGAGATATAAAACCATCTAATATTATTGTAACACAGGATGGCTCAGCCAAAATAATGGATTTTGGAATTTCAAAATCGGTATTTGATGATAATTCAGTTACAAGAACTGGTGCTAAAGTTGGAACTCCATTTTATATGAGTCCAGAGCAAATAAAAGGAAAAGATGTTACATTCCATACTGATATTTATGCACTTGGCTGTACTTTATTCGAGATTATAACTGGCGAGCCACCATTTATGGGCGATAGCGAATATGAAGTATTAGAAGCACACATGAAAAATGAAATTCCAAAGATTACAACTAAACTTTCGGAGTTACCTCCGGCGATTGATGGAATTGTAGCCAAAGCACTTGCCAAAAATCCAGCTGAAAGATATAAAGATTGTTATGAATTCAAAAATGACATTGTTAAATACGAAAAACTAAAAGATTTTAGTCCAACTGGCACACAAACAGTAGGAAAAAAAGGTATAAAAAAATATGCACCTATTTTCTTTATTGTCGGTTTTCTTGCAATTTTACTAATCATTATGAATTTTATCTATAAACAAGTCGATGAATTTCTGAAAAGCGACACTTTAGAAGAGATGGAGAAATATAATGTTGGTAATTTTTTCAAATCAAATAAACATATAAATCTTGAAAGTTTAACATCAATTGAAATAGGCACACAAGCAAATCTTCACCATATTAATTTTGTGAACGAAAATATTGGATATATTTTTGGAGATTCAGGACTAGTACTTCGCACTTTAGATGGAAAAACATGGAACAAAGTAAAAGTTGTAACTTCAGATTCAATTGATATAATTAATGGAAGAACAATATTAGCATCAGAATTTTTCGAAAATGGCAAAGCAATTCTTGTTGGGCAGAATGGTTTAGCAGTAAAATCCGAGAATTTATTACAAAATATTTCTAAAATGGAGTTAAATACAACTGCATCGTTATTTGATGTGGAATTTGTTAATAATCAACTTGGTTTTATAGTTGGGAGTAAAGGTGAAATTTATCGTACAGAAGATGGAGGAACGAGTTGGTTTGCAATAAAAAGCGGAACTTCAGATATTCTATATGATATTGAATTTGTTTCTCACAATGAAGGTTACATTGTAGGTTGGAATGGAACAATGCTTCGAACTGATGATTCAGGTTATAGGTGGGAAGAAATTGACAAGTTTACTAATAAGTATTTGAAATCAATTTCTTTTAAAAGTGATAAAAGTGGAATTGCAGTTGGAGGAACTAATGCAATTTTTAGCACTAAAGATGCTGGTAAAACTTGGACTAGTGAAGAAATCGGAAATTCTGTAACATTAAGTCGCATTCGATTTATCACTGATGATTTAGTTTTTGCAATTGGAAATCGCGGGGTAATGTTAATTTCAGAAAATAGCGGAAAAACTTGGCAAACAGTTACATCCAAAATATATTATCCGTTACAAGATTTTACTGTTACAAAATCTGGGAATTTATTTGTAGTCGGAAGTAACGGTTCACTTATTAACTTCAAATCTAGATAAAATATGGAAAAATTTATTATTCTCGGTGGAAAACCCTTATTTGGCAAAGTGAAAGTAAGCGGGGCAAAAAATTCTGCTTTAGCTATTATGCCAGCAACATTATTGACAAATGGTAAAAATAGGTTAACTAACATTCCACATGTAAATGATATTTTCACAATGAAAAAATTGATGGAACATTTAGGTTCAGTCATTACATTTGATAATGGTACTCTAACTATCGATAATTCTAAGATTCATAATCAAGATGCTCCTTATGAACATGTTAAAAAAATGCGAGCTTCAATCTATGTACTCGGTCCATTATTAGCTCGTTACGGTTATGCAAAAGTTTCAATGCCTGGAGGTTGTGCTTGGGGACCAAGACCAATCAATTTACATATTGATTCTATGAAAAAACTTGGAGCAGAAATTGATTATGAAGATGGCTACATAATTGCAAAATCTTCTAAGTTAATTGGAACTAAAATTAATTTTGAGATTTCCTCAGTTGGAGCAACTGGAAATGCTTTAATGGCAGCAGTTTTGGCGAAAGGAACAACAAAAATAATTAATGCTTCAATAGAGCCTGAAATTACTTTACTCGCAAATTCTCTTCTCAAAATGGGAGCACGAATTAATGGAATTGGTACAAACATTCTTGAAATTGAAGGAGTTGAAGACTTAACTCCTAATAATTGTGAAAATATTGATGATAGAATTGAAGCGGGAACTCTTTTAATCGCCTCGGCAATTACCAAAGGTGAAATTACATTAGAATATAAAAATAGCGATCACCTTTCCATTTTATTTGAAAAACTGGAAGAAAGTGGTTGTAAAATCAATATTAACAACGATTTAGTCTCAATTAAAAATATTTCAGATTCTATAAAACCAGTTAATGTTTCTACATCAATTTATCCTGGATTTCCTACAGATTTGCAAGCACAATGGATTGCCTACATGTCTTTAGCAAATGGAACTTCGCATACAACTGATACTATATATTTTGATAGATTTAAACATGTCCCCGAATTAATTCGTTTAGGAGCTTCTATTGAATTAAAGGAAAATACTGCAGTAGTTAACGGTGTTACAAGTTTAAAAGGTGCAAAAGTTATGTCAACTGATTTGAGAGCATCTGCATCTTTAGTTTTAGCAGGGTTAGCAACAAAAGGTCAAACAGAAGTTTTAAGAATTTATCACTTGGACCGTGGATATGAAAAAATTGAAGAAAAATTGACTAAATTAGGTGCTCAAATTGAAAGAGTGAAAACTGAAGAATTTTAGAAAATGAATAGAAGTAAAATAGCTCAAAGTGTTGTAATCATTATAGTTATAGCCATTAATCTAATCTCATTTTTCTCACCGCTTTTAAATAACATTAGTTATGAATTTTTTATTGTGAATGTATTTTTGCTTGTACTTTTATTTCCAATAATTATGGAAATAAATGGAAAAGTAAACTCTACTTCCAAAGTTGCCCATTATAAAAATCCAATCGTATTCTTTATTTTATTTCAAATAATTGCTCTAATTATTAAACATTTTAATTCTATAGAATTATTGTTATTTGAAACTAAATATTTTATCGGAATCTTTCTCTTTACACTTATAAATTTATATATAATTTGGTTAACAATTATTTCTTATGCTCCAAAACACAAAATATTAGTTTATTATTTAATTGTTGGCATATTAGCTTTAATACCCATTTTCGAAATTTATTTTTTACCTCAGATTTACTTTTATAATCCGATAATAGGCTATTTCCCAGGGACGATTTATGACGATTATATCTCATTAGATGGAAAATTTTTTTTTTATAGAGTTATTACGATTTTTTTGTTAATGGCTTTTTACTTTTTAGCTAAAAGTCTAAACAAAAAAATAGGAATTACTGTAACTATAATAATTTTCTCTATTTATTTAATTTTTATTAAACCAGTTTTGGGCTTTTCCACTTCAAATAGAAGTTTGCAGAAACAATCAAAATGCATAATTGAAAACAAAAATTTCAAGATAACTTCTTTTTGTAACTTTAATGAAGTTTTATCAAAATACAGAATTTTAGAGCATGAATATGAAAAATCTAAAATATTTTCAAAAATTCAATTGAACTTAAAGCAAAAAGTTGAAACTTATATTTTTTGTGATAATTTCCAAAAACAACGTTATTTTGGTTCGTCTGGAGCAGATGTAAGCAAAATATGGCAAAATTCGATATTTTTAGATGAAAATTCTTTCGATGAAAATATACTTCACGAATTAGTACATTCTTATTCAAAAAACATTGGCAATGGATATTTGAAGTTGCCACACAATTATAATTTTGCTGCACTCGAAGGGCTTCCTATTTTTATTGAAGATAACTTATTAGGTTATCCATTATTTGAACTTGCAAAATATTTTAAGGAAAAAGATTCTTCATTAAGTATTAAAAAATTATTTATTGAGAATAAATTCTTTATTTATTCACCAACTGTAAGTTATTTAATTAGTGGAAGTTACGTTAAATATCTTGTTGGGAAATATGGGGTACAAAAGTTTAAAAAATATTATCAAAATGGAAATTATACTTTAACTTTTGGGAACAAAATTGAATATGATGAAAAGGAATTTTGGGGAATTATCGAAAAAGTTGAATTAATAAATTTTAATGAATTTGAAAAACTTTTCTCGAAAGTAAAACCAATTTATAAAAAAGCAAATAATCATTTCATTGCGGAGCAGATTCAGAAAGCGGATGAATTTGTTAAAATGAATAAATTGTCCGATGCAATCGAAATTTATAATTCTATTTGGGAAAAATATCAAAATCCGAGAGTTTTTTTCAAAGCACTCAATTTGTTATTCAAATCTGAAAAATATGATTCAGTCGAATTCATAATTGGGCAAAATGAAGATATATTAAAAAATACAATTTATAACGATTTACTACTGTATTATAAACTTAAAGTTGAATTAGTTAAAAATCATCTTACTGAAGCAAAAAAAATATCTTACAAATTGTTAAGTGAAAGTGTTAACAAAGAAATTCGCCAAAAAACGCAAATAATTACTGATTTAATGGAATATGGAAAAATTGATTTTACTGGATATTTTCTTTCTAAAGAATATAAAACTCAGATTTTGAAAGAAAATTTTGAGAAAAATCCACAAATCAATTTTCTTGAAGAATTAATACCTTACTTAAGTTATAAAGAAAATGTTCAATATTTTACACAAATAGACTTGCAAAATGAAAAAAATATCGAAAGTATGATTTTTATTGGGAATTATTTTTTAACAAATTTGGACTTTGAAAACGCCTTAATTATAAAAAGTAGATTGGAAAACTTGGCAAATATACCAGAATCACAGAGATTTATTGAAAAAGTTATTTGGATGAATTCCAATCAAAACATCATTAAAAACATAAAGTTGAATTAAATGCAAATTGAATATCTAATAAAAAAGCAATTAAATACATTCGACTTCTGGGAAAAATTCAGACAAACTTCCATCGAGACTGATTCGGAAATTTATTTAGTTGGCGGTTACATACGAGATATTATTCTTGGACGAGACGAATTGCGAGATGAAATGGATTTTTTAGTACTTGGCGACGGTGTTGAGTTTGCAACAAAGCTTGCTAAAAAATTTAATATAGATGAAATTAATACTTTCCGAAACTTTGGGACTGCACACTTTAAGTACAAAAAAATGAATTTTGAATTTGTGGGAGCACGAAAAGAATCATATAATTTCGGAAGTAGAAATCCTATAGTTACTTCTGGTTCTCTTGATGATGATATAAATAGAAGAGATTTTACAATCAATGCAATTGCTATTTCGATTGGGAAAACGGATTTTGGTGAAATTATAGATAAATTCGAGGGAATTAAAGATCTTAAAAAGAGAATAATTAAAACACCACTTGCTCCAGATGAAACATTTTCAGATGACCCTTTACGTATTATGAGAGCAATCAGATTTGCAACGCAATTGAATTTTAAGATTTCTGATGAAACGATTCAAGGAATAAAAACTCAGAGAGAGCGATTAAGAATTATTTCCCAAGAAAGAATATCTGACGAATTTCTAAAAATAATGGGAGCAGAAAAACCATCAATCGGTTTAGTTTTATTGCAAGAAACGGGAGTAATGGAAATTATTTTTAATGAAATTGCTAATTTAAGTGGAGTTGAACAAAGATTAGATTTTCACCACAAAGATGTTTTTTTACATACTTGTCAAGTGGTTGATAATATTGCAGCAAAATCTGATAATCTGTGGCTTAGAATTGCTGGTTTGTTGCACGATATTGCAAAACCTCGAACGAAGAACTTTGTAGAAGGAATTGGTTGGACTTTTCACGGACACGAAGAAATTGGGGCAAGAATGGTAAAACATATTTTCAAGAAGATGAAATTTCCGTTTGTGCATATTCCTTATGTCGAAAATTTAGTTCGACTTCATCTTCGCCCAATTGCACTTGTTGATGAAATTGTAACTGATTCAGCAATAAGAAGATTAATTGTTGCTGCTGGTGAAAGTTTAGATGATTTGATACTTTTATGCCGAGCCGATATTACAAGTAAAAACTTAGCAAAAGTAACAAAGTATCTAAAAAATTATGATAGAGTTGTAGAAAAAATTAAAGAAGTTGAAGAAAAAGACAAATTACGAGCATTCCAATCTCCCGTTCGAGGTGAAGAAATTATGGAAATTTGTAATCTGCACCCATCTAAAAAGGTAGGTGAAATTAAAGCGGCAATTGAAAATGCAATTCTTGAGGGAATAATCCCGAATGAATATGAGGCAGCTAAGGAATATCTATTAAAAATTAAAAACGAATTTATTGATTAAATATGCAACTCAGATCGCTTGCAATCTGAGAAAAAGAAAAGACAATAATGCATTTACAGATTTCTTGCTTCGCTAAGCAATCTGGTTTACAAAATTTAATATTTATTGAATTTTGAAAATTATTTTGGAACTTATAAAATGTAATACCGTCAGTTTGTATTATGAAAAATTATTTTAGGGAAAAAAATGCATAGAATTAGTAAAGTGGTAATCCTAATACTTTTGGTAACTTCATCAAGCATTGCTCAGAAAAAATTAACGCTCGATGAAGTAATTTCCATCGCACTTCAAAATAACACAACTCTTAAAACAAGCGAAAATAGTCTTCAGAATTATAAAAATTCTGTTTTATCTTCAAAAATGGAGCTTTTGCCGAGTTTAAATGCATCAGCTGGTTGGAGTTGGGCAAAAATTATGGACGAAGGTGGCAAGCAAAAAGATTATTTGGGAAATATCGTTACAACGCCATTCACTGAAACTGATAGTCGAGATTATAATTTGCGAGTTGGTGGAAGTTGGACAATTTTTGATGGACTTGCGAATTATTCAACAATCAGCAGTGCCGAAAATCAACTTCAATCAAACATTCAAGCTTTGAATAAATTAAAACAAGATATCGTTTTGCAAGCACAAACTTTGTTTTACAATATTATCAAAGCTGAAAATATGTTGAAAGTGCGGAAAGATAATCTTGATTACAATAGAAAATTTTCAGATTTAATTTCTGAAAAAGTTAAAATTGGTGCGGTTCCAAATGCTGATTTATATGCTCAACAAGTTCAAGAAGGAAATGCAGAACTTTCTTTGATAAATGCAGAAAACGATTACCAATTAGCAGTAAGTGAATTGCTTCATTTTCTTTCGCTTGATGTTTTGGAGGAATATCAAATTATTAATCCTTTCACTTCAATAAATGATTTACCAAGATTTGAAGAAGAATTTTCAACAATCGAAAGTTTAGTGCAAATAGCTTATGAAAATCGTTCGGATATAAAAAGCAAAGAGTACAATTTGCAAGCACTCTCTGATAATGTTATTGCAGCTCGCGGAGGCTTTTTACCAAGTTTAAGTGGAAGTTATGGTTGGGGAACTGCGGGGACGGAAATTAGTAGCTTATTTAACAGAAATACGTATTCTGCATCACTTTCGTTAAGTATTCCAATTTTTAGTAATTATCGAACAACATTATCTTATGAATCTGCAAAAATTTCAGAAATAAATGGAATTGAAGAATATAATTCATATAAACGAGAAGTGGCAAAAGAAGTGAAACAATCGTTTCTGAATCTTAAAACCGCCAAAAAAGGATTAGAGGTTAGCATTAAAACTCTTAAAGCATCTGAAGAAAATAGAAATTTGACAAGTGAAAAATATAAACTCGGTTCTGCAAGTATAGTTGAAGTTCTGAAAGCAGATAGTGATTATCAAGATGCATATAGAAATAAAATTGATGCTGAATTCTTATATCTTGTAAATAAACAAACACTTTTAAATAGTATTGGAAAAATTGATAACAAATTTTTGAACTAAATTCCTGGAGCAAAAATGGGAAAATCTAATAAAAATAATAAGAAGAAAATCATAATTTTTAGTACACTTGGGTTACTAGTAATTGCATTGATTGTAATAGCAATTATAAATGGTAATAAAGAAAAAATAACAAAAGTAACTGTCGAAAAAGTTCAAAAGAGAAATATTACTCAAGTGGTAAATGCAACGGGAACAATTGACCCGATTGATAAAGTGGTAATTACTCCCGAAGTTACTGGTGAAATTGTTCAACTTCCTGTTCAAGAAGGTGATTTTGTTAAAAAAGGAACTTTGCTTATCAGAATAAAACCTGATATATATATTGCACAACGAAATAGAGCAGTTGCTTCTTTGGAAGCAGCAAAAGCAAGTTTATCTGTTTCAAAAGCAAATTTGGATAAAGTTGAAGCTGAATTTGAACGAATCAAAAAATTATTTACAAAACAACTTGTTTCACAACAAGAACTTGATGTTGCAAAAGCAAATTATTTAAGTGCGAAAGGGCAATATGAATCTCAAATTGCTAATGTTCGTCAGAATCAAGAATCACTTAAAGAACAAGAAGAAGATTTAGCAAAGACTTCAATTTATTCACCTTTGGACGGAGTTGTAAGTAAACTTAATGTTGAACTTGGCGAAAGAGTTTTAGGTAGCGGTTTTAGTCAAGGTACAGATATAATGACTATTGCAGATTTAAATAATATGGAAGCTGTAGTTGAAGTTGATGAAAATGACGTAGTTTTAGTTTCAGTCGGCGATACAGCTAACATTTCAATTGATGCTTTTGGTGAAGAAAAATTTAAAGGTGTAGTTTATCAAGTTGGGAATAGTGCAATTGCTGCAAACCTTGGGACACAAGATCAAGTTGTTAATTTTGAAGTAAAAATCAAATTAATTGGAAAGAATGAAAAAATAAAACCTGGAATGTCTTGTGATTCAGATATCGAAACAGAAACGAAAATGAATGTGATATCAGTTCCAATTCAGAGTGTAACTGCAAGAATGGATACTCCAACTAATTACAAAAAAGAAAATTCAGATGAAAGTGAGGAAATTCAAGCACCAACAAATGGTAAAAAACACAAATTACAAGAAATAGTTTTTATATATAAAGATGGAAAAGCTGTTAAAAAACCAGTAAAAACTGGAATTAGTGATGACGATTATATTGAAATAATTAGTGGTTTATCAGTCGGAAATGAAGTAATTAGTGGACCATATAAATCAATCTCTCGTGAACTTGAAGATGGTTCACAAGTTGTAAAGGAAGAAAAATCAAATTCATCAAAATTTTCTAAGAAGTAATTAAAATGAATATCATAAACATTGAACATATTGCTAAAATTTATGAAGTTGGAAGCGAAATAGTAAAGGCACTTGCAGATGTTTCGTTGCGAATTGACAAAAACGAATACGTAGCAATTATGGGTCCTTCCGGCTCTGGCAAATCAACTTTGATGAATATTCTAGGTTGTCTGGATACACCATCAAGAGGAATTTATAATTTTGAAGGTTTTAATGTAAGCGAAATGGATGACAATCAATTAGCTACTATCAGAAATAAAAAAATTGGCTTTGTTTTTCAAACATTTAATTTGCTTCCTCGCTCAACCGCACTTCATAATGTTGAACTTCCGCTTGTTTATGCAGGAATTGCAAAAGCCGAAAGATTAGAAAGAGCTTATAAAGCTTTGGAAAATGTAGGACTTTCAGACCGCGTTGAACATAAACCAAACGAACTTTCGGGCGGACAGAGACAAAGAGTAGCAGTTGCACGTGCGTTAGTTACAAATCCATCCATAATATTAGCAGATGAACCTACAGGAAATTTAGATTCCAAAACTGGGAATGATATTATGAAATTATTTCAAGATTTACACGAAAAAGGAAATACTATAATTCTTGTTACTCACGAGGAGGAAATTGCACTTCATGCAAACAGAATAATCAGAATTCGTGATGGTTTTGTTGAAAGAGATGAAATAGTTAAAGAACGAACATTTTTGAGTGGAAATTAATATGCGAAATTTCTTATTTGAACTAAAAGAAGGTTTGTTTATTTCTTTTCGAGCAATTGCTGCAAACAAGGGACGTTCTGTACTTACAACACTCGGAATTGTAATTGGAGTTTGGGCAGTTGTAACAATGTCCACTGCAATTAAAGGAATAGATAACGCCTTTAAAACTGGAGTAGCTTCACTTGGTTCTGATAATATTTACATTGACAAATGGGCTTGGTTCAACAACGATACCCCTTGGTGGGAACTTCGTAATCGTCGCGATTTAACAATGGAAGATTATGAAAAATACCGCTCACTAGCCAAATTACCAATTGCAATTGCTCCAACTAATTGGACAAGAAAACAAGTTAAATACGGTGATAATCTACTCGAAAGCGTTTTTCTAACAGCAACTACAAGCGAATTTATAAAGACAACAAATCTTACCTTTTCTGATGGAAGATTCTTTAATGAATTGGAAAGTAATGGCGGACGTGCAGTAGCAGTTTTGGGGAGTGCAATCGCTGAAAAATTATTCCCAAATGGCGGTGCTGTTGGAAATATAATTGATGTTTCAGGCAAAAAGTTGCGTGTGGTCGGAATTCTTGAAGAGCAGGGAAGTTGGGTTATGGGCGATTTTAATCCCGACAATCAAATATATTTCCCATTAGAATTTACTTTCAAGAATTTTATTCACAGACGCGAATCAATCACAATTAACGTGCGAGCAGCAAATCCGCAATCGGTCGCAGAAGTGGAAGAAGAAGCTATCGGAATTATGAGAAGAGTGCGAAGTCTAAAATACAATGAAGAAAACGATTTTTCAATAAATCAACAATCTGGTTTGTTAGGAGAAATAGATAAAACAGTTGGAGTAATTCAAATAGCTGGATATTTCATCACAGGATTATCACTTTTTGTTGGAGCTATTGGAATTATGAATATAATGTTTGTTTCAGTAAAAGAAAGAACAAAAGAAATTGGAATTCGAAAAGCAATTGGTGCAAAACGGAGAACAATTCTCGGACAATTTATTGCCGAAGCATCAATTATTTGTTTAATCGGTGGATTTATCGGACTAATTTTTGCCGTAATTACTGGATTTGTAATAAATCAATGGTTACCAACAGTTGTACAATTCGATGCCATTATTTTAGCTGTTGGAATTTCCTTATTAACTGGAATTCTATCGGGTTTTGCTCCAGCATACACTGCCGCAAAATTAGATCCAGTTGATGCTTTAAGATATGAATAGGTAGAAAATGGAAATATTAAAAGTTGCTTTAGATTCAATTCGATCAAATAAATTAAGGTCATCACTAACAATACTTGGTATAGTGGTGGGTATTTTTTCAATTATTTCAATTAGTACAATTATTACAGTTTTACAAGAAACTATTGAACAAGGAGTTTCGAGTTTAGGCCAAAATACATTTCAAATTCAAAAATTTCCTGTACAAATAAATATGGGTGCTCCACACAGAAATAGATTTAGAAACAGAAAAGATATTACATACGATGATTTTAAAAGATTTGAAATGAAAATAAAAAATGCTAAAAATGTAGCAGCAGAACGTTGGGAAAGAGGAAAAGTTGTAAAATATCGCGGTGAGGAAACAAATCCCAACGTAAGTATTGGTGGTGGAACCTTTGGTGTTTTTATCAATAATAATTGGAATATTGCAGAAGGACGAGAATTTAACGAAAGAGATATTGAAAGATCAGAAAAAGTTGTAGTAATTGGAGCAGAAATTGCTGAAAAATTATTCAAAAATATTAGTCCGCTCGGACAAACAATACGAGTTGATAATTTCAATTTGAGAGTAATAGGAGTTCTCGAGAAAAAAGGTGCAACATTTGGACAAAGTCAAGATAATTTCATAATAGTTCCATTTTCATCTTTTGAATCAATGTATGGAAAATATGATCAATCATTAAACATTACTGTAATGTCATTTTCAGAAGATGATTATGATGAATTAATTGAACAAGCTACTGGAATTATGAGGACTTTGCGAAAAGTTCCACCAGGAGAAGAAGATGATTTTGGTATTTATTCAAATAAATCGATAATGGAACAAATAAATGATATCACTTCTGGAGCTCGAATTGGTTCAATAGCTGTTGCCTTAATTGCTTTGCTTGCCGCTGGTGTAGGAATCATGAATATTATGCTTGTTTCTGTAACTGAACGAACTCGTGAAATTGGAATCAGAAAAGCAATTGGTGCAAAAAAATCAAATATTCTTATTCAATTCCTTTCAGAAGCCGTGGTTTTATCACTTGTTGGTGGTGTAATTGGGATAATTCTTGGCGTAATTGCTGGGAATTTAGCAGGCTCATTTTTAGAAGCAACCGCAGCTATTCCAATACTTTGGGTGATTATTGGTATTCTACTTTGCGTACTTGTTGGAGTTGGTTTTGGTACTTATCCAGCTTATAAAGCGGCAAACCTTGACCCAATTGAAGCTTTGAGATACGAATAAGATAAGATTTATTAACTCTAATTTTAGATGAAAAATTTCAACCTTCGCAGAAAATTTCTACGAAGGTTTTTTTATACTGAAAGTCATTGATATAAAAACAATAGTTTAATAAAATTTTTACATCTGTAACCCGAAAACAGAAGTTCTTCAAACAGTTAAATCTAAATGAAATAAATTCTAAAACTTTTTTGTTGATTTTTATATTGGTATATTTATGTCCGAATTTATTTTCTTATGTAAAAAGAAAAGATTAATAGAATAAATTAAAATATATGGGAGAATCCATGGAAATTAAGCGAAAAAAAATTACTATCGACGGAAATGAAGCTGCCGCAAAAGTTGCCTATAAGTTGAGTGAAGTTATTGCAATTTATCCAATCACACCTTCATCACCAATGGGCGAACTTTCGGATGCTTGGTCAGCAGAAGGAGGGGAAAATATTTTTGGAACAATTCCTTCAGTAACTGAAATGCAAAGTGAAGGTGGAGCTTCTGGTGCAGTACACGGATCATTACAAGCTGGTTCACTAACCACAACTTTTACTGCTTCACAAGGTTTACTTTTAATGATTCCAAATATGTATAAAATTGCTGGAGAATTAACTCCGACTGTTTTTCACGTTACTGCTCGTTCACTCGCAGCCCAAGCCTTATCAATTTTTGGCGATCATAGTGATGTTATGCAAGTTCGACAAACTGGTTTTGCGATGATTGCTTCAAATTCAGTACAAGAAGTTCATGATATTGCTGCAATTGCACATAAAGCAACTTTGGAATCTAGAATTCCATTTTTACATTTTTTTGATGGTTTTAGAACATCTCACGAAATACAAAAAATTGAAGAATTAACAATTTCAGACTTAAAACAATTTGTTGATGCCAATGCAATTCATCAATTTCGTTCACGTGCAATGAATCCAGAAAAACCTTTTTTACGTGGAACAGCACAAAATCCTGATGTTTATTTCCAAGGACGCGAAACTGTTAATAAATTTTACAATCAAACTCCAGAAATCGTACAAAATGCGATGGATAAATTCTTCGAGCTAACAGGAAGAAAATACAACCTATTTGATTATTATGGCGATAAAGAAGCAAAACGCATTATTGTTATTATGGGTTCAGGAGCCGAAGCTGCTGAAGAAACTGTTGATTATTTAATGAAAAACAACGAAGAGAAAATTGGTATCTTAAAAGTTAGACTTTATAGACCATTTTCAGTTAAACATTTTATTGATGCTTTACCAAAAACGGTCGAAAAGATTGCAGTTTTGGATAGAACAAAAGAACCTGGTTCAATTGGTGAACCATTATATCTTGATGTTGTTACAGCAGTATCCGAAGCAATGGCATCTGATGAAAAGCCATTTGAAAAAATGCCAATAATTGTTGGTGGTAGATATGGACTTTCATCTAAAGAATTTACTCCATCGATGATTAAATCAGTTTTTGATAACTTAAAAGAAAGCAAACCAAAAAATCATTTCACTGTTGGAATTATTGATGACGTTACATTTACAAGTTTGCCATTTGATAAATCATTTATTATTGAAGATCCACACGCAACAAAATGTATGTTTTATGGACTTGGATCAGATGGAACAGTTGGAGCGAACAAAAATTCAATCAAAATTATTGGGGAAGAAACCGAAAACTATGCTCAAGGTTATTTTGTATATGATTCCAAAAAATCTGGTTCAACAACTGTTTCACACTTGCGATTTGGTAAAAATCCAATCCGTTCAACTTATCTAATTCAAGAAACAGATTTTGTTGGATGTCATTTATTTGTTCTTCTCGAAAGTTTTGATGTTCTTGCAAATATCAAAAAAGGTGGAACATTTTTATTAAATTCACCATATTCTAAAGATGAAGTTTGGGATCATTTACCAAAGCAAGTGCAAGAATCCATAATTGAAAAACAACTTAAATTCTACGTTATCGATGCAATTGAAGTTGCAAAAAATACTGGAATGGGCGGAAGAATCAACACAGTTATGCAAACTTGTTTCTTCGCTATTTCTGGAATTTTGCCAAAAGATGAAGCAATTGCACAAATTAAAAATTCAATCAAAAAAACTTATGGGAAAAAAGGAGAAGCAGTAGTTCAAAAGAACTTTGAAGCGGTTGATTCAACTTTGGCTAATCTTTACGAAGTTAAATATGGAACAGAAGTTACAAATCAAAATGCACCAAAACCTATCGTATCTGAGAAAGCTCCAGATTTTGTAAAAGACGTACTCAGCCAACTAATTGCTGGAAAAGGTGATGATGTTCCTGTTAGTCAAATGCCAGTTGATGGAACTTTTCCTACTGCAACAGCAAAATGGGAAAAAAGAAATGTCGCAAACGAAGTTCCAGTATGGGAATCTGAGTTGTGCATTCAATGTAATAAATGTGTTTTAGCTTGTCCGCATGCTGCAATTAGAGCAAAAGTATATGATAAAACTGAACTTGAAAATGCTCCAGAAACATTCAAATTTATGGATGCTCGTGGTTATAAAGACGGAAGCAAAGCATATACAATTCAAGTTGCAGTAGAAGATTGCACTGGTTGTAGTTTATGCGTTGAAGTTTGTCCTGCAAAAGATAAAACAGAAGTCAAAAGAAAAGCAATTAATATGTCTTCTCAATTACCATTGCGAGAAACAGAAAGAGTTAATTTAGATTTCTTTTTAGATTTACCAGAATTTGACAGAACAAAAATTCGTGTTGATAACGTTGCTGAAAGTCAATTACTTCAACCATTATTTGAGTTTTCGGGTGCTTGCCCAGGTTGTGGCGAAACACCTTATGTTAAATTAGTATCTCAATTATTTGGTGATAGATTAATTGTTGCAAATGCTACAGGATGTTCGTCAATTTATGGAGGTAACTTACCAACAACTCCTTGGGCAAAAAATAAAGATGGAAGAGGTCCAGCTTGGAATAACTCGCTATTCGAAGATAATGCTGAATTTGGTCTTGGTATGAGATTAGCCGTTGATAGACAAACTGATTATGCCAAAGAATTACTTACAAAATTGAAAAATGAAGTTGGTGTTGAATTAGCAGAAGCAATAATTTCTGCACCACAAAAAACAGAAGAAGAAATAAAACTTCAACGTGAACGAGTCTCAGAACTTAAAGCCAAACTTGAAAAATCATCAAATCCAGATGCCAAAGAATTACTAACAGTAATTGATTATTTGATTACACGTTCAGTCTGGATTATGGGTGGCGACGGTTGGGCTTATGATATTGGTTTTGGCGGATTAGATCACGTTCTTGCATCTGGGAAAAATGTTAATATTCTTGTTCTTGATACAGAAGTATATTCTAATACTGGAGGACAACAATCAAAAGCAACTGGTTTAGCCGCGGTTGCAAAATTTGCCGCAAGTGGAAAAGGTAACCCTAAAAAAGACTTAGCAAAAATTGCAATGTCTTACGGAAATGTTTATGTTGCCCAAGTTGCGATGGGAAAAAGTGATGCACAAACAGTAAAAGCTTTTGTTGAAGCAGAACGATATGACGGTGTTTCAATTATTATTGCTTATAGCCATTGTATTGCTCATGGCTATGATTTGAAATATGGCTTTGAACATCAAACACTTGCAGTAGATACTGGTTATTGGCCAATATTCCGCTTTAATCCTGATAATGTAAAAGAAGGAAAAAATCCTTTGAAATTAGATTACAAGGGACCAAAAATTCCAATTACAGATTACATTTACACTGAAACAAGATATAAAATGCTAACAAAATCAAATCCTGAACGAGCAAAAATGTTAGCAGAATTAGCACAAAACCAAGCCGAAGAAGTTTGGAAATCATATAGTCATTTGGCTGAACAAGATTTTTCATTTATAAAAAATAACGAAAATCAATAATGGAGATTAAAATGGATTTAAGAACGAATTATCTTGGTTTAGAATTAAAAAATCCTATTATTCCTTCAGCCTCTCCACTTTCTGAGAAAATTTCAACAGCGAAAGCACTCGAAGATTCGGGTGCTTCTGCTATTGTTGTTTATTCTCTTTTTGAAGAACAAATTACTCACGAATCTGGTGAATTAGACCATTATTTAAGTTTGGGTGCTGAAAGTTATTCAGAAGCAACTTCATATTTTCCAGAACTTGAAGAATATAAAACGGGACCTTATGAATATCTTGACCACATTGCAAATCTTAAAAAATCACTTGAAATTCCAATTATTGGAAGTCTAAATGGAGTTAGTAAAGGTGGTTGGGTTGATTATGCAAAAAATATTCAAGATGCTGGAGCAGATGCTTTGGAATTGAACATTTACTACGTTCCAACAAATCCCAAAGTTACTTCTTCTCAAATTGAAGAAATGTATATTGAAACAGTAAAGGCAATTGCATCAAAAGTTACAATCCCAATTGCTGTAAAATTAAGTCCATTTTTTAGTTCAATGGCGAATATGGCAATCAGATTAGAAGAAGCTGGTGCAAAAGGTTTGGTTTTATTTAACAGATTTTATCAACCAGATTTCGATTTGGAAAAACTTGAAGTTGTACCAAATTTGCAACTAAGTTCAAATTGGGAAATGCGTTTACCATTACGCTGGTTAGCAATTCTACACGGACAAGTTAATTTAAGTTTGGCTGCAACAAGTGGAATTCAGACACATATTGACGTTATCAAAACAATGATGGCTGGTGGAAACGTTGCAATGCTTGCTTCAGAATTACTAAAAAAGGGACCAAAGAGAATTTCAGAAATTTTAAATGATTTGCAAAATTGGATGGTTGAAAATGAATATTCTTCTATCAAACAAATGCAAGGAAGTATGAGCCAAAAATCAGTTGCTGATCCAGCAGCTTTTGAAAGAGCAAATTATATGAAAACTCTGCAAAGCTATTCTTTATAATAATCGAAAATATTTAATAAAAACGGCAAATATGATTTTGCCGTTTTTTTTATAATTTTTTAACTAACCCAGAATATTTTTTCTCGACACTGAAACCAAATTTGTAAAAATACTCAGGACGGAAAAATCCAGTTGCAACATATTCATACTTCTCATTTTTCAATCGATTAAAGAATTCTTTCATTAAAATATCGCTAATTCCTTGTTTTCGATAATTTTCTGAAACGACAATTTTATCCATATAAACCATCGAATTATCAATTTGTTTATAAAATAAACCACCAATAATATAGCCTCGTTCAGATATTGCAACAAGAAATTGGTGGTCGGAGCGAAAACTGACCATCAAACTTGAATCGAGAAATATTTTATGTAAACGGGAAATTTCTTTAGGATTTATTGGAGCGCGAATAGAAAACGGATTTCCATTATAATCAAAAAATTGCACAACTAAATTCTCTTTTGTCCCAGAAGAAGATGCAATTTTGAGAATTTCAGCTTCATCTTGTGGTTTTAGATGTGAATAGCTAATTCGTGTTAAAAAGTACTTTTCTTTTTCATTTAGTTCATAATTTGATTTAATTTCTGTGATTATCGCTAATGTTTCTTTTCTTTTAATTTTATTTTGATGCTGAAGTTGAATTACTTTTTTCAATTCATTTTGTAATTCGTTCGAAGATTCATTAAAACAAGTTTCGTAATAAAATTTTGTTCTTGTTTCCTTAAATTCAGTTTCAACTTCGTTTAATTGATAATTCAAGTAAAGTTCATTTAGCATTTCCTCAGTTGCTTCGATAGATGCTTCAGGATTTAACTCTTTCCATCTTCTAAATCGCTTTATTGCAAAATATAGCCGTTTTGGAATAAAACTGCCTTTTTCTAAAGCATTAATAAATTCTATTAATTTTTCTAAAGCAAGTTCTTTTTGCGGGAAATTAATGTCTTGTTCTATTTCATCTTTCAGTTTTAGTAATAAAGCTTTTCCATCAACTTCTCCCATTGATGAAATTACTCCCGAAAAAATGTGATTCCAAATTGATTTTCGGAATAATTGTGGGAATTTGGTTAAAGTTTTTTCGACAAAATTAGAATAAAAATCAGTAAAAAGTTCAGAAATTGAGACGAATTCTTTTCTAGATTCAATAGTAATAATTCTCGTCCCCGTTTGATAATCATGTTTTGGAATTATAAAATTTGTTGGAGAAGTATCGCCAAGTCGTAATTTCCAATCAGTTAATTTTGCAAAGTTTAATATTGCAGTCGATGCATTCCAAACAAAAAATGGCCAAAGATGATAAACCATCTGAAAATCTTTGTTGTTATTTTTTCTGAATATTCTTTCAATAAAATGCCAAGTGTTTTCGTTTGGGTTGTATTCTTCAGTCCAAATATCACACGAATCACAATATCCACCATAATTATCGGTTAAAATTTGTCCAGATGCGTTTGAACTTGTGATAATAAGCCAATCTGTTTCTCGGATAACAACTTCTTTTGGTAAAGAAATATTCAATATCATCGAAAAATCGAACGCTCCGAAATATCTTGTTTGAACTGAAACGCGATAAACTCGGTAATTTTTGAAATCTTTATGAAATGAAATCCAAATTCCACCAGGCAAAATATCGTTCAAACGGACTATTGTTCCGTTAAAAAAGAAAAATATTGCTTCACGAACAATTGGTTGGTTTACAATTCCAAAAATCATTCTTTCTTTGTCGGATTCTGGGATATTTTCTTCGAAAATTAAAATGTCGTGCCAAGTGTATTCTTCGCCAGTTTCATTATCAATTGCAATTGTTTGATTTTGCCCGAGCCACTTTCTGAAACCAATTTTTATTGCCTGTAAAGTTTCTGTTGCAAGATGAATTATTTCAGAATTTTTGCCTTGAATTTTATATTGTACTAAAATTCTTCGTATAGTTCGGTAGCCTGTTGGATGAAAATTTACGTAATTTTTCAAAAACTGAAACAAATTTGGTATTGGTGTTAGCTCAATTTTGATATTTTCAAAATCTGAAATTGTGTTGTTTATTAATCCTTCGATTATTGGAAGAATTTCATTCGATTTTACTTCAATTAGCGTATTTATTACTTCTTCATTCAAAATATCATAATTGTGCTTGAAGAAAAGTTCAAGTAAGCAATCTAATTTGCTTGTGTGATAAACATAAATCGCATTACGCAAAAGTTTCCTTCGTACATTAATATTTGATGTTATTAATGGTCGCTTTAGAATTTCTTTGATAATTTTAAAAAGTGAACTTGTTTCATCTTTACTTAAAAATTTTATATAATCTAAAGCCGCAAAAGCGTTCTCTTCAATTTCAGATTGAAGTAGCAAAACTGCATTATTCAACCCGTAGAGTGATTTTTCGCCACCAATATGTAGTTTTCTAACATTTTCTAATAATTCTGGTTTTGTTAGAATATTCTTTCTTGATGAGAGAAATTCGATATATTTTTCAGGTTCGCGATTTCGATACCATTGAAAAATATTTTCTCCGCAAAATTCCAATAGATTTTGATTTCCAAGCCAATAAATTGGGTTTGTGAAAAAATGCTGAAATTCTATTTTATTATTTTCAATGTGATATAAAAAATTACCTATCAAAAATTCGTTATCTCCAAATCTTTCGAGAAGTAATTCTTCCTTCTGTCCTTTGATTTTGAGTTTGTTTTCTATTAATTCGATATCACCGCTCAATTTACCTTTTTCTCGTAAAAACCAGTTTGGAATTCGGATTGAGTAATTTTCGAAGTCAATTTTTGTGTATTGCGATTGATACATTTCTGAGATTAATGAATCAAAATTTTTTTCTATAACTCGGCGTTTGTAAGTCCCTTTTGGAGTAAGTTCTCCATTTGCTTCATCGAAAGCTCGCTCAATAATTCGGAAATCGATAATTCGTTCAAACGGGGCTAAAAATGTGTTTACAGTAACGATCACTGATGAAAATATCTCATTCAATTCATTTTTTGAAAATGAATGAGAATTAAAGAGATTTGATTCCCAATTTGGGAAAATCAGCACAGTGTTGAATAATTTGTGGTCGCCGACAAGAAAAACTTGTTTTACAAATTCAAAATCACGGAACAGATTTTCAATTTTTTGTGGTGCAATTGTTTCGCCTTTCACGTTTTTATAGATTTCTTTCTTTCTATCAACTATTTCAAAGAAATCCTTTTCATCTTTTACCATAACATCGCCAGTATGAAGCCATCCATTTTCATCAAAAGAATCATCGCGTTTGTAATATCCCAAAGTTACATAAGCACCTTTAATCAAAAGTTCACCATCTTCAGCAAGTTTTAACTCAATTCCAGGAAGTGCTTTCCCAAGTGAATTTTCTTTATATAAATGTATTGGCGTCATTGTAATTCCACCAGTGGCTTCCGTCATTCCAAAACCGCTCATCAACTCAATATTATATCTTTGGAAAAACATAAAAATATCAGGTGGAAGATAACCAGCAGCCGAAAGTCCGAATCGCAACTTCCCACCAGTAACAGCAACAACAGCGGCTTTTATTTCTTCTTCGTCATCAAGTTCAATATTTACACGAGCTGTAATTTCTTCGTAAAGTTGAATCCATTTTTTTGGAATACTTATAAAAACAGTCGGTTTTATCTGATTCATATTTTTTATCATTGCTTCGACTGATGGATTTTCCATAAAAACGTATTCCGCACCCCAAAAAATTGTTCCCATCATTTCCAAATATCGTCCAAAAGTGTGAAAAAGTGGTAAAAAAGCCAAGAATCTATCCGAATCTCCAATTTCAGGAAGTGCCATTGCTCGACAAAATCTTTTATAAACAATGTTCATATACGAAAACAAAATTCCTTTTGGTTCTCCAGTTGTTCCAGAAGTGTACATTATTGTTGCAACATCATCAACGGTGTAAATTTTAGAATCGTAAAAACTTTGGATTTGGTTGTAATTTTTTGATAAATCGAGAAAGTCGGCAAAATTCACAATATTTTCGTCAATCGAAGTGCCATTTATAATCACAATTTTGTCGAGATATTTTAGATTATTTTTCACACTTTTTAACTTTGCAAGTTGTTTTTCGTCTGCAATAAAAATTACTTTTGCTTCAGCTTGATTCAGAATGAGTTCGATATGTTCGGGGACAGAATTCGATGCAATCATCATATTGACAATTCCAGAAGTTAAACAAGCCAAGTCGAGTTTTATCATTTCTTTACTATTTTCGAGCAAAAAGGCAACTTTTGTTTCTTCGGAATAATTATTTAAGAGAACTTTTAGCGATTTCGAAAACTTTTCAACATCCTTTTGAACTTTTATCCAATCTTCTTCAAAAATTTTTTCACCTTCAATATTTACAAGTAAAGGTTTTGTTTGATAGAATTTAGCACGTTGCTCAAATAATTCTTTTACTCTGAAATTGCTTTTACGAATTAATTTTTCAATTAATTTGTCCCATTTCCTTTCATTGTAAATTCGAGTTAAAAATTCACTTCTACGGAGAATATCAAGATAGTTATGAATTATTTGACTATTTATATCAGAATTTCCATCTTGAACAAGAATTTCACCAAATTCATAAAACTTTTCGGTTGGAATTACTTTCGTAAAATGAATAACAAATCCATTATTTATCAAATTTAAGAGAAGGGAATTAATTTCGCCGAGTTCATTGTTATCAAAAGTGAGAAGATTTTTTGTTATTTGTTCAACAAGATTATCTTTTTGATTTTCCTCAATTGCCGAAATTCCGGCTAAAAGTATGTTGTTAATTTCTGATAAAGACATTTTTCCTCGAAAGTAGATTCTGAAATAAGTTTGTAATCAACGCTCAAAATTACAAAAATCGGCGAATTTTTTGGTATTTTTGGAATATATTTTATTCAAATAACTTAGGAGAAAAAATGTCAAATGCAATTTTCAAAGTGCCTGAACCAATAAACGAAGTGGTTTTAAGCTATAAAAAGAATTCAAAAGAAAGAAATGAAATAATCAGTGCAATTAATAATTTCAAGGCTCAACAAATAGAAATTCCATTAATAATTGGTGGAAAAGAAATTCGCACTGGAAAAACGGAAGAAATGGTAATTCCACATAATCACAAACACGTTTTGGGAATTTACCACAAGGCTGGAAAAGAAGAAGTTAAAATGGCAATTGAAGCGGCACTTGCAGCAAGAAAAGAATGGTCAGAAATGCCTTGGGAACAGCGTGTTTCAATTTTCTTAAAAGCTGCTGATTTGCTTGCCGGAAGTTGGCGAGCAAGAATTAACGCCGCCACAATGTTAGCCCAATCAAAAACAGTTTATCAAGCCGAAATTGATTCTGCTTGCGAATTAATTGATTTTTGGAGATTTAACAGCTATTTTATGGCACAGATAATGTCTGACCAACCATATTCACCTCGTGGAATGTGGAACCGAGTTGAATACCGAGCATTGGAAGGTTTTATTTTTGCAGTAACTCCATTCAATTTTTCATCAATTGCTGGAAATTTGCCAACTGCACCAGCAATGGTTGGTAACGTAGTTTTATGGAAACCAGCTTCAAGTGCAGTTTTTTCAGCTTATCAGATTTTAATGTTATTAAAAGAAGCTGGTTTGCCAGATGGTGTTATTAATTTCGTCCCAGGAACCGGTGGCAATGTAGGAAATCCAGTAATGGAAAGTCCCGATTTAGCTGGAATTCACTTCACTGGTTCGACTGCAGTTTTTCAAAATATGTGGAAAACAATCGGAAATAATATCTCCAAAATGAAATATTATCCACGAATTGTAGGTGAAACTGGCGGAAAAGATTTCATTTTTGTTCATAATTCAGCAGATATTGATGGAGTAGTTGTTGCGGCATTGCGAGGTGCTTTCGAATATCAAGGACAAAAATGTTCAGCAGCTTCAAGAATGTATATTCCAAAATCTCGTTGGAATGAGTTCAAAACAAAATATGTAAATGAAGTAAATAAAATAAAAATGGGTGATGTTGAAGATTTTACCAATTTTATGTCGGCAGTAATAGATAAAGGCGCATTCGAAAGTATCACTGAATACATAAAATTCGCCGAAAAATCCGATGAAGCTGAAATTATTACTGGCGGAAAGTATGATGATTCGAAAGGATATTTTATTGAACCAACTACAATCGTAACAACAAATCCGAAATTCAAAACGATGCAAGAAGAAATTTTTGGACCAGTTCTTACAATTTATGTTTATGAAGATGAAAAATTTGAAGAAACAGTTCAACTTTGTGACTCAACTTCACCTTATGCACTAACTGGAGCAATTTGGTCGCAAGATAGAAATAAATTGATTTATATGATGAATGGTTTGCGAAATGCAGCTGGTAATTTCTACATAAACGATAAACCGACTGCCGCAGTCGTTGGACAACAACCTTTCGGTGGGGGAAGATCTTCGGGAACGAACGACAAAGCTGGTTCGGCAATGAATATTCTTCGTTGGATGACTGCTCGAACAATTAAAGAAACTTTCGAGCCACCAAAAGATTGGACTTATCCTTTTATGGAAGAATAATCCTTTTCTTGTAAGAATTATGAAAAACCTCTATAAATTCATTCTATAGAGGTTTTTTATGGTCAAAATCCTTCGATTTCGCAAATTCTACTGAAATCGACGATAAAAGTCTAAATTATTTAAATTATTTAATGAACTTTGTATTGTTTTGAAAGTCTGAATACATAAATAAAAACGGAGTAAATATGTTACTTACAACAACCCCAAATGTAGAAGGGAAGAAAATATCTTTTTATTATGGAATTGTAACTGGTGAGGCGATTCTTGGAGCAAATATCTTTAAAGATTTCTTTGCAAATATTCGTGATATTGTCGGTGGAAGATCAGAATCTTATGAAAATGAGCTTAGAAAAGCGAAAGAAATTGCAATCCAAGAAATGACAGATGCTGCAATTCGATTAGGTGCAAATGCAATTTTATCGATTGATTTAGATTATGAAACAATTGGACAAACAAATGGAATGTTGATGGTTTCAATTAGTGGAACAGCGGTAAGATTAGATTAGTTATAGAAAATGTAGTTAATTAGTTATGGAAAAGGCTATCTTTTGATAGCCTTTTTTGTTAATTGTCTGATAAATAATCTAAAATCGTACTTATTTTTGACTTCAGTTCACGACGGTCAACAATTAAATCAACAAATCCGTGTTCTTCTAAAAATTCAGATTTTTGAAAACCTTTTGGTAAATCTTTGCCAATTGTTTGTTTGATTACACGCGGACCAGCAAATCCAATCAGAGCATTTGGTTCAGCAATATTCATATCACCAAGCATTGCATAACTTGCAGTTGTTCCGCCAGTAGTTGGGTCGGTTAAAATGGATAAATATGGAATTTTACTCTTTGCAAGTTGAGCCAATTTTGCACTTGTTTTTGCCATTTGCATTAACGAAAAAGCTCCTTCCATCATTCTTGCACCGCCACTTTTTGAAATAATAATCAATGGAATTTTACTATCGCGTGCTTTATCAATTAAACGAGCAATTTTTTCACCGACTACAGAACCCATACTTCCGCCAATAAATTCAAAATCCATTATTCCAATAGCAACTTTTCGTCCGTTTATTTCTCCAATTCCAGTTTTTACAGCATCATTCAAGCCAGTTGATGCAATAGAAGATTTAATTCTATCTGTGTATTTTTTTGTATCACGAAATTGCAAAGGATCGGCAGATTTCATAGAAGAATTTATTTCGCGAAATGTTTTCGGATCAATCAAAATTTGAATATAATCATTGCTTCCAATTCTAATGTGGTAATCACATTTTGGGCAAACCCATGAATTTATTTCAATTGTTTTGATATGTATAATTTCGTCGCAAGAAGGACATTTAAGCCATTTTCCATCAGGAACTTCAATCTTTTTTGTCTTTGGGTCGAGTTGACCTTTTGATTTACTAAACCAGCCCATTATTTATCCTTTTTTAATGAAATGAATGCAGTTACTACTTGATTTGGGTCGATTGGATCATTTGAACGAATTACGATTGTTCTTGCAACCGTGCCTTGAAGTTTTGAAGTATCAATTTTTATAAATGCACTTCCCATTTCGTTGGGTTGAATTTGATACTTATCTGCAAAAACTTTTATGCAATCGCAAGATGATTTAATTTCTGCAATTATCAATGGTTTTTTGCCCGTGTTTTTAAGATCAATTTTCGTCTCAATAATTTCACCTTTTTTTACATCTTGAAATCGAATTTGATTGCTTCTTAATTGTAATCTTGGACCTTTTTTTATTAATTCAATATTATCGTTTTTGCCATAAACTGTCCCGTGAATTGTTAATTTCAATTTTGGAAAAGAAGCATCATTTGTAAAAACATCAATTTCCTTTTTTTGTGGACCTTTTCTATTTGTAGAATTAAATTCAGCGCGAATAATAGTGGAATCACCGGGAGGAATAATTGATTTACTTGCATTCGTTGCAGTACATCCGCACGAAGAACGAATTTTTTCGATTACTAAATCCTTTTTGCCAATGTTCTTTATTTTGAAATTGTGGCTTATAATTTCTCCTTCTCGAATGTCCCCAAAATCCCAATCACGAATCCAAGCACGTATGCGAGGACCATCAGAATCTTGAGCGAAAACAAAAAAAGGAATAAGTAATAATATCTTTAATATCAGTTTCATAAAATTACCTTTGGTATAAAATCTTTAAAATAATTTGGTTCTATAAAATCAACATCAAAAGTTAATAAATCTTTTCCATATTTATCAGCCCAAATTGCAACATCAAAAGCGGTTAATATCGGAAGTTGTAGAAACTTTTCAGCTTTTACATCAGCAAAAACAGTTGTGTTTCCAAAAAATTGGAAATATGAAATTTCTATCATTTTTGTAGGTTCAATAATTCTATAGATAAAATCTTTTTCAGATTGAAATTTTGTATAATAAAATTCTGAAATAGTTGCTTTTTTAAGTATAATAAATTCAGATTTTGGAAGGAATTTTGAGATTTTTAAAGCCATTGCTTCAAAACTTGGAACTTGAATTATTGGCAATTTTTTACCAAAAGCAATTCCTTTTGCAGCCGAAAAACCGATTCGTAATCCAGTAAATGAACCAGGACCGCTCGAAATTGCAATAGAATGAATTTCATCTAATGAAAAACCAAATGATTTTAAATTAAACTCAATCAATTCAAATAATTTTTCTGAATGAATATTCCGAATATTCAAATTAAAATCAGAAAATTTGTTATCGGATGTGTAAATCGAAACACTGCAATTTTCAGCGGAAGTTTCTAATGATAAAATTGGAAGAAATTCTTGCATAAAACCTTTGTTAAGTTCTAATAGTTAAATAAATTTAAATAATGACTTAAAAAAATAATATAAATTCTTAAAACAAAGGACAAAAATGAATAAATCTGATTTCTTGAAGGACACAATTCAACATTACGATATTAAAAAGAACAAAGTTGTCGGAATTGTTGAAAGTATGGAAAAAATGGCTTTTTCTGCTCGTGATTTAAATAGAGCAGCAAAAATTTATGATATGATGTTAAAGGATAAAGACACAACAATAATTTTAACTTTGGCTGGAAGTATTTTTAGTGCTGGATTAAAAAAGATTGTACACGACATGATTGAAAACAAAATGGTTGATGCAATTGTCTCTACTGGAGCTTTAATGGTTGATCAAGACTTTTTTGAAGCTCTCGGATTTAAACATTATATCGGTTCGCAATATTCTGATGATAATCAACTTCGAGAATTGCACATTGATAGAATTTATGATACTTATATTGATGAAGATGAATTACGTATTTGCGATGATACAACTGCTTTAATTTTCGATTCTTTGCCACCACGAGCATATTCTTCACGCGAATTGTTATGGCATTTTGGTAAATATCTTGATGAAAATGGTGGACCTAAAGTTGATGATAGTATAATTTATGCGGCATATAAACATAATGTTCCCTTATTTGTCCCAGCATTTTCTGATTGTTCAGCAGGCTTTGGAATTGTAATGCATCAAATTAAAAATCCTGATAATCATGTTTCATTCGATTCTGGCAAAGATTTCCTTGAACTTACAAAAATTAAACTTTACTCAAAAGAAACTGGCATTTTTATGATTGGCGGAGGTGTTCCAAAAAACTTTACTCAAGATATTGTTGTTGCTGCAGATCTACTTCAAGAAGATGTCCCAATGCACAAGTATGCTGTACAAATTACTGTGGCAGATGTACGTGATGGAGCTTTATCAAGTTCAACGCTAAAAGAAGCAAGTTCTTGGGGAAAAGTTGAAACAACCTACGAACAAATGGTTTATGCAGAAGCAACCTTAGCAATGCCATTAATAGTTGGATATGCTTATGAAAAAGAAGCTTGGAAAGAAAGAAAAAGGAAAAATTTAACTAGCATTTTTTAATAAAAATTTAATTTTTATAATAGAAAATATTTATTTAAGTTAACAACTGACTTATAAGTACTATTTAAAAAGTTATTAATTAAATTATAATTTAACAAACCATAAACTATAAAGGAGCAACAAATGAAGAAACTCTTCATGATATTTAACTTTCTGTTTGCGGTTACTATACTCAATGCTCAAGCAACAGATTTATTCTTTTCTGAGTATATTGAAGGAAGTAGTAACAATAAAGGTATCGAAATTTATAATGGTACCGGAGCAACAGTTGATCTTTCTCAATATTTAATAAGACAATCAGTCAATGGTGGAGATTGGCAATATGTTCACACTTTTCCAGCTGGAGCTACAATAGCAGATGGAGATGTTTGGGTTATTATTACAGATGCAGTTGACCCAGCACTTTTTGATGCAGCAAATGCTGATGAAGTACTTGCCTATCCAAGTGTTGTTCACCACAACGGAGATGACGCAAGAGCGTTATGCAAAGTTAACGGTACTGATACGACAATAATCGATGTTATTGGAATCCCAACAGAAGATCCAGGGACTGGCTGGGCGGTTGCTGGTATTACCGATGCTACTGCTAATCATACATTAGTTAGAAAAGAAACTGTTACAAGTGGAAACACTAATTGGACAGTTGCAGCAGGGACAAACACTGATGATTCTGAATGGATTGTTTATGACCAAAATACTTTTACATATTTGGGTGCACACACAATGGTTTTTGAACCAACCACAGTAAATATCACATTCCAAGTAGATATGAGTGTAAAAATAGCAAATG
>DYLK01000060.1 GCA_020722065.1 Melioribacter roseus | reverse complement strand
TAATTGTATCTTTTATCCAAGATGAAAGTTTAAATTTTGAGCCGATGTAATTCATTCGTTTTACTCTGCTTGAAGTTTGTACAACTTCATAATATTAGACATTGAATCGATTAAATCATTTAATTTTTCTCTATCTTCATGTTCAGCATCAAGCCAAGAAAGTGCATTTTCTACATTTATTACTGCTTCTCTCATAAAGTTTGCTACCTTTTCATAATCACTTTTTCCCATTTTCCACTTCCTTAGTTTTTTCCTTGATAATCTCAAGTGGACTAATATCAAAAAACTCTGCCAATTCCACTACATTACTTTTTATAGGGATAAACTTATCCGATAAAATATTTGATAGTTGAGTTTTTGAAATACCCAAACTATTTGCCAACTCTTGTAGCGTTGCAATTTGTTTTTTTGCCATTAGTTCTCTTATCTTGTATTTATCAATTTCTACCAAAATTATATCCTATTTTTATTTAAAAGTCAAATATTTTATGAACTATTATTAATTATTTGATGAATTAATTAACTTGTTAAGTTCTTCTCGCCATTTATATGGGTCATACCAAAAACAACCCACGCAGCCACTTTTATCACTTTTTGATTTCCCTCGCCAAGTTTTATCACCTTCATACCAAAAATAAATACCTGGAAAATTTCCTCTTTCTCCAGTTTTAACACATTTTTCACATTGTCGTGATTTAAGTAAATTATTGCTTCTCGTTAAAAGAATAAACTTTGTTTTTATTTCTTCTTCTGTCATAGATACCTTATTTTCTTCTTCGTCACTTTCCCATCGTATTTGAGGAAATTTGTGATCTATTTCTAACTCTTTTGGTGGAAATTCTCTTAAAAATAGAGCTTCTTCATTTTTATAAACCATTTTAATTTTTCTAGCAAGGCTTACAGGAATTCCAGTTCTAGCTTTTGTATCATCCAATATTTCTAACGATTCCAGTTTTCTGTGAACTGTGTTCATATCGCAAGTTTTACAAAATTGTATTTTATAAAAATTACCTTTTTCATCTTTTGCCAACTGAATCCCACTATGTCGCCACACCTGCCAAGTTTTTGCTTGTCCTGATTTTAATTCACATTTTGTGCAGTGCCAATTTAAATCTTTTAAAACTTCCCAATCATTATATGATGTTGTATTTTCTTTGAATGGATTATTCATATTTAAAACTCCTTCTTAAACACAAAAATATACTCATGTTTGAAAATATAATAATCGCTATTTAAAGCCCTATATCTCCAAATACCACCAACACCAAGTTTCCCACGATTTCCTTCAACATTTTTGATAATCGTCCCTTTGAGTTTTACTTTAAAATTTCGTTTTATCATATCCATGCAATAAAATCCAAGCGGTATCACTTCCCTATTTTTATACACATCCCCAATAACAACAGCAAAATATCTATTCTTATCAAGATGTTTCAAACTATTTTCACAAATAATTTTAAATTTTTTCACAAATTCATTGATATTTTCACACTTTGACATATCATTAACATCATCGGTAAATTTCACTATATCCATATAAGGTGGGTGCATAAGTACAAACTGGACACCTTTGGTTCCAAATTTTTCATTTGCATTTTGGATATTCTCATCTACTTGCTCAGAATCCAAACTATTACAATGATTGATATAAAAATTACCCTCATATTTTCCATCGCTCATAGCACCATTTACATACTCAAGCATTGCTGGATTTATATCAAAACCGATATATTTTCGTCCCAATTTCTCACACTCAAAAAGTGTC
>DYLK01000036.1 GCA_020722065.1 Melioribacter roseus | reverse complement strand
TCTATGTGGCTAAAGCCAATTTTTAATTTTCTTTCTTTATCAGTTCACTAAAGCGAACTGCAATGATTATTTTTTTCTAAACTTATCCAAAATTTTGAGCCGACATTCTTTTTGCTTTCCACCCCAAATTTTCCACCAAGTAATTCAATGCTATTTTTTACAATCGAAAGTCCCAAACCACTTCCTGTGCTAAACATATCTTTTGCGTCTTTTGTTCTGTAAAATCTTTCAAAAATTCGTTCAATTTCTTCTTCAGCAATTCCAATTCCTTCATCTATTACTTCAATTTGTACAAATTCGTGTTCAACAAAACTGTGTAAAGTAATTTTCCCATTTTGTTTAGAATATTGAATTGCGTTCAAAAGGAAATTTGAAATAATCGTGGAAATGAGAGCTTTGTTACCATTAACAAATACATTTTGTGAAATTGAGTTGTCAAAAATAAACTTGTAGCCGCTTTCTTCCACTTTTTGGCGAAATTCTTCGGAAATTTCGGTCAAAATTGGAGTAATTTCAATTTCAGAAATTTGATAAACTTCTTTCTTTTCGATTCTTGAAAGTTTAAGCAAATCAGAAACCATATTTTCAAGATAAAGAGTTTGCTTTAATATTTTTGATAAAAACTTGTTCAAAACATTTTCATCTCGTTTTCCGTCGAGCAGCGTTTCTGTATAACCGCGAATTGACGTAAGTGGCGTTTTAAATTCGTGAGAAACATTTGCCACAAAATCTGTTCTGATTTGTTCCAACCTTGCTACTTCAGTTACATCTCGAAATATTAAAATCATACCATTTTTTTTATCATCCAAAGTCAATGGAATTATTGTGTATTCGATAATATGTTCGTTCCAATATTTTACTCGAGCATGCACTTCATTTCCATGAGTTTGAAACTTATTAATATCAGTAATCAATGGTGGAAAATCAATTAAATCAAAAACAGTTGGCTCAAGTTTCTGTGTCTGTTTTGGATTGATAATATTTTTGAATTTTGAGTTTGAGAAAACTAATTTACCCTTTTTATCAAAAGCTGCAATTCCTTCACTTAACGAATTTAGCAAATCGAGCAATTGTTTTTCTTTTTTTACTGCCTTCAGATTTTTTTCATTCAACAAATTAATGATATGATTATGTTGAAGAGATATTTGGTTAAATTCATCTAGATTGTGATATTTTAACGGATGAACTTCGTCTCCAACTACCGAATTTTTAACTTCTTCAATCAACAATTTAGTCTGTTTTGAAATGTACTTTTTTACATTTAAGAAAATAAAAAACATCATTAACAATAAGATTAAATCGACTAAAATTATCATTAATTTAGCAAAAAATAGATGTTTATTGTATTCAAAAGTAGAGACAGAAAGATGAAAAAATCCATCTATTTTACCATTTTTTCGAATTTCTGACGAGAAGAAATAAATTTCTTTTTTTAGTTTATTTGAGAATCTGAGATTATTTCCGTTTCCTTCTTCCATTGCTTGTTGAATCTCGGGCAAGTGTAAATAGCTAATTTTTGTTGGATAATTGTTTGGATTTAGGGAATAATTTGTTGGATAAATCAAATTCCCATTTTTATTTAACACTGCCATCTGAACAGAAAGTAATTTCGATGTTTTTACAACAGCCAAAATTTTAGCTGAATCAGAATTGATCGTGGAATCTTGAATTCCTTCATAAACATCATTAAGAATTTCAGAATATTTTAACGCTTTTTCATGAAGAAAGGAATGAAGTTCGCTGTTTATTTCTATCCAAACGAAATTGTTAATAAATACAATTACGATAATAGAAATAAAAAAAATACGTTTTAAAATACCGTTAGATAATCTTTTCATTATGATACTTAATTAATTATTCAAACGATAACCAACCCCTTGCACCGTTTTGATTATCGATTTACATTCGCCCAATTTATCACGAAGACGTTTAACCGTTACATTAACCGTGTGTTCATCTGGAACGGAATCTCTATCCCAAATATTTTCAATTAAATCAAACCGAGATAGAACTCTACCGTTTGCCTCAACCAAAGCTTTCATAAATTTCATTTCTTTTGCCGAAATGTGAATTTCTTCCCCGTGGCAAACTACAGAATGTGAGTCAAAGTTAATTTCAAGATCATTGATTTTGAATATTTGGTTATGACTTTTTTTTGTTCTTCTCAAAAGAGCTTCAATGCGAGCAAGTAATTCCTTTACTCCAAATGGTTTTGTAATATAATCATCAGCACCGGCTTGCAAACCAATTACTTTATCAGTTTCTTGCGAACGAGCCGTAAGCATAATAATTGGTAAATCTTTAATTTGGTTTGAATTACGAATGTATTTGCATATTTCAATTCCCGACATTCCAGGCAAACTCAAATCGAGAATCAATAAATCGGGTGGAAAATCCATTATTTTTTCGTAGGCTATATAACCATCTGAAATTACTTCAACTTCAAATCCTTTTGTTGAAAGATTAAATTCAACTAATTCAGAAATATCCTGATTGTCTTCAACAACATATATTTTGGTTGACAAATTCTAATCCTGTTTATTAAAACCGTATCTTAAAATTGTTGCATCGTTCATAAAAACAACATCTTCGCAAAGATTTGTGGCTAAATCAGCAATTCTTTCAAGATGTTTTGCTGCGTTAATTATTTCATAGCCTTGTTTAAATTTTTTAGGATTTGCTTCAACGGCGGTGTAAACAATTTCTGTTATTTTTGCAAATTTTTCATCAACAATTTTGTCGCGTTCAAGAACTTCTTTTGCTAAATCAGAATCTCTTTGAATAAATGATTGAACTGCATCGTGAACCATTAATCGTGTCGTTTTTCCTAAATCAATTACACTTTCTGCTTCTGAAATCATTGGTTCATTAGAAAGCAAAAGAGCAATTTTTGCTATCGATTTTGCGTGGTCTGCCATTCTTTCTAAATCATTATTCATTTTTAATGCCCCAACAATAAATCGCAAATCAATTGCAACTGGTTGTTGTGTAGCAAGTAAATCGAGAATCTTTTTTTCAATTTCAACTTCGCGAAAATTTATTTTTCTATCTGAATTTTTTACAATTTCTGCCATTTTTTCATTTTGAATTTTAAATGATTTTACGGATTTAAATAAAGTGTCTTCCACTTCGTTTGCTTGAAAGATAATTTCTTTATTTATTTGTTCTAACATTTCTTGAAATTTTTCGCTCATAATTTTCCTTTAGTTAAACATTTTTAACCAAATCTACCTGTAATATAATCTTCTGTTAGTTTTTTTTCTGGATTAGTAAATAATTTTGATGTTGCATTAAATTCTACCATTTCGCCCGTCATCATAAATGCTGTGTAATCTGAAACGCGAGCCGCTTGTTGCATATTGTGAGTAACAATAATTATTGTATAATTTTCTCGCAATTCATCTATTGTCTCTTCAATTTTGCTTGTCGAAATTGGGTCGAGAGCAGATGCTGGTTCATCCATTAAAATTATTTCGGGTTTGTTTGCCAAGGCGCGAGCAATACATAATCGTTGTTGCTGTCCACCAGATAAATCCAATGCCGAGTTATTCAATCTATCTTTAACTTCGTTCCACAAATCTGCTTGAATTAGGGCTGATTCTACAATTTCATCTAATTCTGCTTTTTCCTTAATTCCGTTTACTTTCGGACCGAAAGCAACATTCTCCCAAATTCCCATTGGAAACGGATTTGATTTCTGAAAAACCATTCCAACTTTCTTTCTTAATTCTTCCAATTTTATTTCGGGTGAATAAATATCTATTCCGTCAATCGATATTAATCCTTTCATAGAAATTCCAGGAATTAAATCATTCATTCTATTAAAACATCGCAAAAGTGTCGATTTTCCGCATCCAGAAGGACCAATGAACGCTGTTACCTTTTTTTCAGGGATTTGAATTGTAACATTTTTCAGAGTTTTTACTTGTGGAACATAGCATAAATCAACATTTTTTGTCTCGAGAATGGTTTTTTCTTTCGATAAATCGGTTGTATAACTTGCCGATAGTGAATTTTGAACATTAACATTAATTTTCATAATTTCTCAACTAAAAAGCGGATGTTTTAAATTTCTTTCTTAAATAATTTCTTAGGAAAATTGCACTCAAATTTAAGGTGATTACAATAAATATCAATAATAATGCTGTAGTATAAACCATTGGAAGTGAAGCTTCAACATTTGGCGATTGAAACCCAACATCATAAATATGAAAACCTAAGTGCATAAATTTTCTGTCGAGATGGAAAAATGGAAAAGTTGTGTCGAAAGGTAACGTTGGGGCAAGTTTTACAACTCCAGTTATCATTAGCGGAGCAACTTCGCCAGCTCCACGACTTATTGCTAAAATTACTCCTGTTAAAATTCCAGGCATTGCATTCGGTAAAACAATTTTTCTTATCATTTGCCACTTTGTTGCTCCCAAAGCCAAAGCACCATCTTTATTCGCCTTTGGAACAGCAAGAATTCCTTCTTCTGTTGCAACAACAACCACAGGCAAAGTTAGCAAAGACAAAGTAAGCGAAGCCCATAAAATTCCACCAGTTCCCAAAGTTGGTTCGGGTAATTTTGATGAAAAGAAAAGTTGGTCAATCGTTCCACCCAAAAAGTATATAAAAAATCCTAATCCAAAAATTCCATAAACAATTGATGGAACTCCAGCAAGATTTGCAATTGCTAATCGAATTAAACGTGTTACAAATCCTTGTTTAGCGTATTCATTAAGATAAAGTGCCGCAAGAACTCCAAATGGAACTACAGCTATCGACATCAAAATTACCATCATTACTGTTCCAAAAATTGCTGGAAAAACACCACCTTCCGTGTTTGATTCTCGCGGTTCTTCTACCAAAAATTCCCATATTCTTGTTAAGTAAAGTCCAGATTTAGAAATAAAATTCATATCATTTGGACGATAAAATCTGTAAACTTTTTCTAGTGGAAGTGTAATTTCCGTTCCATCGCCCGCTTGTACTGTTGCGTAAATTTCTGAATTTTCGATTACTTTTTGTTCTATTTTTTGATTCAATTGTTCAATTTGAGAATTTATTTCAGCTTGAAGAATTTCTTCTTGTTGCTTTAATTTTTCAATTTCTTTTGTTTTCCAAGGAAAGTTTATTTCCATCAAAGAAATTTCACGCTGAATTTCACTAATTGGCGATAAAACATCATTTAGTTCTTCTTCAAGATTTTCTTTTTCAGATTTATTTTCTTCAGATTTTTCAAAAGCACTCGAGAAAATATCCCAAAAATCTTTATCTCTTGTTTGATAAACTTTGCCGTTGTAATTTAGATTTTTCACATAAGCGATAAGATTGCCATATTCCCATCTCTCAAAAACAGTTACATTTTGTGGATATTCTATTTTGGAAATTTCATTGGAATTTATCCATTTAAAATCTTGATCAAAAATATCTCGATTCGCAATTTTGATATTAATTTGCTTTTGGTTGTAGGTTTTTCCTGATTCACTTTGTAATACAACTTCTTCTGTCTCTAATATTTCTGCAAGATAAATTGAATTGTCTTTCATTTTTATTTCAGCAACATCGTTTGCATAAAATGAAGCAAATCCTTTTATGAGAATTATAGAAATCATAAAAATTACCATCGCAAGCGAAAAGAGCAAACCGCCCGCCGTTAGTAAAATATAGGAATCACCTTTTTTCCAGAATGTAATTATTTTCTTCATAATTAATATCGAGCATATTTTTTGCGAAGTTTATCCCCAATGTACGTAGCCAAACTATTCACAATAAATGTAAAAATTAGTAATAAAAGAGCAGTTAAAAACAAAACTCTATACAACGAACCGCCAACTGGAGCTTCGGGAATTTCAACAGCAATTGTGGCGCTCATTGCTCTAAAACCATTAAATAAACTCAAATCGAGAATTGGAGTGTTGCCAGTTGCCATTAACACAATCATAGTTTCGCCAATTGCTCTTCCCAATCCCAAAATAATTGCAGCAAAAATTCCACCTGAAGCGGCGGGTAAAACTACGCGTTGAACGGTTTGCCATTTACTTGCACCTAAAGCAAGCGATGCTGAAGTTAATGATTTTGGAACGTTTGAAAGTGCATCTTCTGTAATTGTAAATATTATTGGAATTACAGCAAAACCAAGAGCAATTCCCACAACAAGACTGTTTCGTTGGTCGTAACCAATATTAAAATTTGTATAAAGCCAATTTTTAATATTTCCATCAAAAAAGTAGGTTCCTAATGGTTCGGAAATTCCCCAGAATATTATAAAAACCAAAACCATTGCAATAAAGACAAAAATAAGTTCCCAAGTATTTGAAAATTTTCTCCGTTTGTCTTCTGGAATTAAACCCCAAAGTGAAATAATAACAACAAATAAAATTGGAGCAGCGGTAGAAAGTAAAAGAATAAGTAGTAAATTCTTTTCAAACAATGGCGAAAAGAAAAGTCCCGCAAGAAATCCAATTACGACCGAAGGAAGAGCAGCCATAATTTCGATAACTGGTTTTATTATTGCCGCAAGATTTTTTGGTGCAAACTGCGAAACGTAAATTGCTCCTAAAATTGCTATTGGAATAGAGAAAATCATTGCATAAAATGTGCCTTTTATCGTTCCAAATATTAATGGAATTAAACTCATTTTCGGTTCAAAAGCATCTGAGCCGCCAGTTGATTGCCAAACAAACTCTGGTTTTGAATAGCCTTCGTACCATATTTTCCCGAAAAGGGAATTTACAGTTACTTCGGGATGTTCATTTTGGAGATTGAAAAAACCTATTTTGGAATTATCATCTGCTACAATAATTACATCGGCGGTTGGCGAAAATTCAACTAATTTAATTCCTTTTTTCTCATTATCAAATTTCACGTTTGTGGCAGATGTTGTGGAATAATTTAAGTGTAATTCTCCCAATTTATCAATTGTTATAAAAGTTCTGTTTCGTTGAGAAGGGACAATTTTTGTTATTTCTGAATTGTGATTTTCAAAGACATGTGTTTTTGTGAAAACTAAATCGTCATTTTCGTTGCGTATTTGGAACCAAACTTCTACTTCACCTTTTTTGCTTCCCAAAACCATCGCATTTCCACCAATTAAAAATGAAATTGCCGTGATTTCGTTATTGCTTACTTTCCAATGAGATTTTAATTCAGGCGATTCATAATCTGAAATATCAAAATAGAATATTTCGCCGTTTTCATCTGAAAGAAAAAGAACTTCTGTTTCGGCGTTAATTGCTGAAGCAGTAATTTTTGTTCCGCCTGTTAACTCAGTTAAATTGTGTGTATAGTTTGAATCTTCTTCTAAATCAAAAATTTTAATAAACACATTCTTTTTATCGTTTGTCCAAACCCAAAATTTGTTGCCATTTTCGTTTTTATCAAAAGATAAATTTTCTAATGATTTTCCACTTTCGTTTCCAGAAAAATCTCCGTATTTCTCCAACTTTGAACCAATAGTTCGAGAATTCCCTCTATATTCTTGGGTAAATAATATAGACGCATTAATAATTCTCCCCGAATCAGTGCAAAATGCTATTTCGTCTCTTTCCAATGTAGATGAAGACGAAATAATTTTTTCTCCCGCTGAAAGTGAAAGAGTATCGTATTTTATATTTTTCTTTTGTTTGATATTATAATAAGAAATTATTCCATTTTCGTAAACTTGATAAACTAATTCCTTATAGTCATCCATTCCTATTGAAATTGGTGTTTTTCCGCTAATTTCAAAATCTTTTTCAAGACTTGTTTTCCAAAACAAGGGAAGTGTTTCTAAAACAAGAAAAAAGAAAATCAACAAAACGCTTACTATAACGCCGTAACCTCCGAGTGTAATTAACCCGGAGGCGACTTTGTTTTCAAATTTTAATCGTTTCTGAAATTTTGTAAGTTCTTTCATCAACTAATCTAATTTTTTTAATTCTTCTTTTATTACTTCATACGGAAGAGGTAAATAGCCGTCTTTTACAACAACTTGTTGTCCCTCATAACTGAAAATATATTTGATAAATTCTTTTACAAGTGGATCTAACTGTTTTTTAGGATATTTTACAATTGTAAGATAAAGATAGCGTGAAAGTGGGTATTTGTCTGAAATTACATTTTTATAACTTCCATCGAAACTCTCTCCGCCTTTTTTTTCACTTAACGCCAAAGCTTTTACGCCAGAAGTTTTGTAACCTATTCCACTGTAACCAATTCCGTATTTATCTTTTGTAATTCCTTGTACAACACTTGCAGAACCAGGTTGTTCTTTAACTTCATCTTTATAATCACCTTTTTTTAAGGCTTCTTCTTTAAAGTAGCCGTAAGTTCCAGAAGCTGAATTTCTTCCATATAAACTTATTGGTTTGCGTGCCCATTCGTTTTTTAATCCTAAATCTCCCCAAGTTTTTATTTCACTTCCTTTTCTTTTTCTTGTTTTTGAAAAAATTGCGTCAACTTGGTCTAAAGAAAGACTTTTAATTGGATTATCTTTATTCACAAAAACTGCTAACGCATCTAAAGATGTTTTAATAACCGTAGGTTCAAAACCATATTTCTTTTTAAATAAATCAATTTCTTGCGATTTCATTTTTCTGGACATTGGACCAAATTGAGCGGTTCCTTCAATTATTGCTGGTGGAGCAGTTGAAGAACCCTTTCCTTCAATTTGTATGTTTACAAGCGGATAATGTTTTTTGAAACCTTCCAACCAAAGAGTCATTAAATTGTTCATTGTATCTGAACCGATACTACTTGCGTTGCCACTAATGTTTCCATTTTTTTTGTAATGTGGAATTCTTTTATCAACTTCTACTTTTTGTGCAAAAAGAGAAGTAACAAAAAACACAAACAAAACTGCAATTTTTAGATTTCTTTTCATTTTTATGCCTTTAATAAATAATTTTGATGGCAAAATCTACTTTGCAGATGTTACATATTTATTACAAAATTATTACAAAAAATCGCTGTTTTTTTCTAGTTAATTTTAACTAATATTTTTAACTATCGAACAATTCTTTCTTCCATTTTCCAAAAAGTTGATTTGAATATTTTTTGTTTATTTTAGTTTATAAATATTCATTATTTAAATGAAAGAGAATGATGCAAAAAATAAATTTAATTTCTCTTGGTTGTTCAAAAAACACTGTAGATTCTGAGCGAATTCTTCGGCAATTAGATATTAATAACTTTGCGATTGTTGATTCTGTTGAACAATCAGATGTTGTGATAATAAATACTTGTGGTTTTATAGAAGCAGCAAAAGAAGAATCAATAAACACAATTCTTGAAGCTGTTGAAGCTAAAAAAAATGGAATTATCAAAAAAATAATTGTTGCAGGATGTTTGTCGGAAAGATATTTATCTGAATTAAAATCAGAAATTCCTGAAGTTGATAATTTTTTTGGAACCGAAGATTACCGTGGAATTATTGAAAATCTTGGTGGAAATTTTAAGTATGAACTTTTGGGAGAAAGGAAAATTACAACTCCGAGTCATTTTGCCTACTTAAAAATATCTGAAGGCTGCGATAATCCTTGTTCTTTTTGTGCTATTCCATTAATTAGAGGAAAATATCGCTCGAAATCAATTGATGATCTTTTTGCCGAAGCTACTTTCTTATCAGAAAAAGGTGTAAAGGAATTAATCATAATCGGACAAGATACAACTGAATATGGAATTGATTTATATGGGAAACGAAATCTGCACGAGTTACTTGCAAAACTTTCCGAAATTCCCAAAATTGAGTGGATTCGCTTGCTTTATGCTTATCCATCACATTTCCCAGAAGAAACAATTCGCGAGATTGCAAATAATCCCAAAATTCTGAAATATATTGATATTCCGCTACAACACATTTCTGAGAATGTTTTAAAATCGATGAGAAGAGGAATTTCTTCTAATCGACAAAAAGAATTAATCTTAAAGTTGAAGAATGAAATTCCAAATTTGACTTTACGAACAACATTTATTGTCGGTTATCCAAATGAAACCGAGCAAGATTTTAACGAATTATGCGATTTTTTAAAGGAAATTGAATTTGATAGAGTTGGAGTTTTTACTTATTCTCACGAAGAAAATACTGCCGCTTTTAATCTTGAAGATGCAATTCCAGAAGAAGTAAAACAAGAACGAGAATCGATTTTGATGGAAATTCAACGAGAAATTTCTAACAAAAAGAATAGCAATTTAGTTGGGAAAGTAATTCCTGTTATTGTGGATGATATTGAAGGAAAATATTTTGTTGCACGAAGTAAAATGGACGCTCCTGAAGTTGACGGAAATGTTCTTATTGAAGCGAAAAATAAATATTTGAAAGTCGGGAATATTTATGAAGTTGAAATAATTGATTTTGAAGACTACGATTTATTTGCAAAATTACATGAAAGTGAAAAGAAATGATTTTCTACTTAATGCTTTGGAAACATAATTTGAATTCGTTTGTCATAAAAACAAAAGAACGCGAGGTTTGAAATGAAAAATTTTAAAATTATACAAATAGTTTTTTTGTTTACCACAACTTTGTTCGCTCAACCCGATTTTTTTGGGAACATTGATAATCATAACATCCAAAACAAATTGTTTTTTGATGTGATAAACTACAAAAGCGAAACAGATGGGAAAACACTTTCCCGTTTCTTTATCGAAGTGCCTTATCAAAGTCTTTCATTTATTAAAAAAAATTCTAATTACGAATCTGTTTATAATGTTGATGTTACGATTTTGGACAATAAAACTGAAAATGTAGTTGCCGAAAAAATTTGGTCCAAAAAAATTGAAGTTGACAATTACTTGATAACTTCATCAAATAAAGCAATTGATATTAGTTTTAAAGATTTTGAACTTGCTCCAAATGAATATAAAATGAAAGTTATGTTGGAAGACACTTATTCCTTAAACCGAATTCAATTTTCGGCAAATCTAAATATTCGGGTAATAAATTCAGAATTTGCAATTAGCGATATTCTTCTTTTAAACGAAATTAAAAAAACGGCTGACGGAAAAGAATCGCTTGTTCCAAATATTAAGAATAAAATTGAAAGCGGAATAGATTCTCTTTTATTTTATTACGAAATCTATTCACCATCGCAAATAGACGTTCTTGTCAATTATCAAATTTACGGCTCGACAGACGACGAATCTTTTTTGCGAACCGATCATATTTCTCTTAAACAAGGAAAAAATTCAATTATTAAAACATTTAATGATGTCGATTTTATGCTCGGAAAATATACATTAACTATAAAAGTAGATAACGAAACAAATACAAATCTTGCTGAAATAAAAAAGGAATTTTCTTCACATTTGCAATATTTCCCTTCTTCAATTGTTGATTTGAACCTTTCGGTAGAACAAATGATTTATATTGCTCCGCAAGAAATCATTAATGATATCCAAGAAACAAAAGAGTTCGATAAAAAGTTAGAAAAATTCAAAAAATTCTGGGAATCAAAAGACCCAACTCCTGGCACGTTATATAACGAAGTTTTAATTGAATATTTCCGCCGCGTTGAATATTCCAACAAAAATTTCAAACATTATTTTCCAGGTTGGAAAACAGATATGGGAAAAGTTTATATAAGCCTCGGACAGCCAAATCAAGTTGACAAACATCCATTGGAATTAGACCGCAAGCCTTATGAAATTTGGTATTATTATGCAATGAATTTACAATTTGTTTTCATAGACGAAACTGGTTTCGGTGATTACAGACTTTCCTCGCCAACTTCTTCTGATTGGTACCGATACAGACAATAATGTTTGAGAGAAAAAAAGCCGTCATTCCCGAATGTTTCTATCGGGAATCTCTTGAATTTGTAAACTTAATATGATTTTTTATTGCAGTCAGCTTTAGCTGACTGATTTGAATAATGATAAATAATTTTGCTTTAGCATCATTTGGAGTTTATTTATGTGGCTGAAGCCAATTATATTATTAATTCCTTTATCAGTTCACTAAAGTGAACTGCAATATTTTAATTTCCAATTGTCAGACGAGGACGTCTGACCTACCTCTTCCAATCACTCTTTTAACTGATTTCTCGTCACTGTTTACTGTTTTTTGTATGACAAAAAAGTAAAACAACGAATAAAAATTGTCATTCCCGAATGTTTCTATCGGGAATCTCTTGAATTTGTAAACTTAATATGAT
>DYLK01000059.1 GCA_020722065.1 Melioribacter roseus | reverse complement strand
AAGATAATTCTGTTAGTTTGATTGTTACTTCGCCGCCTTATGTTACATCTTATGAATACGCCGATTTACACCAACTCACTGCTTTATGGTTAGGATATACCAAAGATTTGAGCGACTTCCGAAAACGATTTATTGGTACTTCGCATCACAATAAAAAAGATTTGATTTTGAATAGCGAGCTTGCTGAAAAAATAAGAAATGAATTACTAAAAAAAGATAAAAAAACTGCCGAGGAAGTTTCTACTTATTTTAGCGAAATGAATCAGGTTTTTACTGAAATGAAAAGAATGTTAAAAAAAGGCGGTAAAACTTGTATTGTCATCGGCAATACCAGCTTAAAAGGTGTTGAGATATTAAGCGCCGAAGTTTTTGCCGAACAATTACAAAATTTGGGATTAAAAATCGCCGATATAATTAAAAGAGAAATCCTGTCAAAAAATTTACCGTCCGTTAGGGACGAAAAAACAGGCAAGTTTGCAAAAATAAGCGATAAAAATAAAGTATCTGCTTATCCGACAGAATATATTTTAATAATGGAAAAATAAGACTATGACTATAAATGACTTGATCAAAATTTACGAAACAAAAAAGAAAAAATACGGCGTGCAAGCATATCGCCATATTTCAAATGTTTTAAAAGAGGCAAAAGAATTACACAAAAAGGATTTTACAGGGAATGATCATGAACAATCTTGGCGTGCTTTTAAGGGGAAGAATTTAGAAAAAATGATTGAGTATATTATTACCGATGAAGTCAGGGCTTTGGGGTTGCGAGTCGTGAATGGTAATAGTTTAGAGCGAACAAACGGCACTAATTTATCAAAAGAATTAAGTTTGGTAAAAAGAAATTTGATTGTTGATTATGGCGAATTTGGTTCGCATTTGCCCGATGTTGATTTGATTATTTATGACCCAAAAACGAGCAAGGTTGTTGCCGTTTTATCAAGCAAGGTCACTTTACGCGAAAGAATTGCCCAAACAGGTTATTGGAAAATAAAACTTGCTTCTGATGAGGCAACAAAACACATTAAGGTTTATTTCGTAACGCCGGACGAAGACGGAACACTGACAATCAAAACGCCAACCAAAAAGGGACGGGCTATTGTTGAGGTGGATACAGACGGCAGTTATGTTTTAAGCGAAACAGATATTGAGGAAAGCGATAAAGTAAAAATGTTTGGTAAATTTATAGATGATCTCAAAAAATTGCTCAAATGAAAAATATGCCGAATGATTTAACAATTGAATCAACAACACTTTGGGATTTTCCGAGACAAAATTATGGAGATAAGCCCCACGGAAATAATAAATATAATGGCGTAACGCCGGCGTTTGTCATTTGGAATTTACTGCAAAGATACACAAAAGAGGGCGATTTAGTTGTTGATCCGATGTGTGGAAGCGGAACGACGATAGATGTTGCCAAAGAATTAAACCGAAAAGTAATCGGCTACGATTTAAACATTGTTCATCCCGATGTTATTAAAAATGATTCTCGGAAAATCCCGCTTGAAGATAATTCCGTTGATTTTGTTTTTATTGATCCGCCGTATTCGGATAATATTAAGTATTCTAACGATAAAAAATGTATTGGTAAAATTTCTTGCGAGAAAAAAGAATTTTATGATGAATTAGAAAAAACGGCTTCAGAAATCGCAAGAATTTTGAAGCCAGGCAAAGCAATGGGCTGGGTTATTGCTGACCAATGGACAAAAAAGAAATTTACGGCAGTTGGATTTTTAATGTGGCAAAGATTAGAAAAATATTTTGAGCCAATGGATATTGTCTGCTTAACAAGACACAATCAGACATCGAACACAGGGGTTTGGCATAATAGAGCAAGGAAGTTTAATTTTTATTTAAGAGGATTCAAATATCTATTCATAATGAAAAAACCAGAAAATAAATAAGAGCGAAGCGCCAAAGTATATTGCCCTTAC
>DYLK01000018.1 GCA_020722065.1 Melioribacter roseus | reverse complement strand
TATAAAATTTTTTTTAAAAAAGGGAAAGCAGTTTCTGGTTATAAATACGATTTAGATGGGAAGAAAACCAAAATGACAAACGCTCATTTTAGTAATATGGGTTTAGAATACGAACCACAAGATTAAAATTTTTAAGAAACATAAATAGATGAATTCCACCTTAAAGGTGGAGTTCATCTATTAATTATTTACTTTTTAAACACAAAATAGACAGCTAAAACAATCAAAATAAATGCAATAAAATGGTTCAATTTTAGTTCTTGATTTTTGAATGCAATTACATTGAAAACCACGAAAATTGTAAGTGTAATCACTTCTTGAATTACTTTTAACTCCACAAGAGAAAAAGGTCCGCCATTTTCCTTAAAACCGATTCTATTTGCTGGCACTTGAAAAATATATTCGAAAAGTGCAATTCCCCAGCTAATAATTACAATGGAAACTAAACTCAATTTCGAAAACCAATTCCATTGCGAAAATTTAAGATGACCGTACCACGCCAAAGTCATAAAAGTGTTTGAAATAACGAGTAAACCAATTGTAAAAAATGCTTTCATTACTTTTTAACTAAAATATGGTCTTTCTCTGAATAAAACACCGAGTTCGGCTTTTACAAAATCACGAGCAATCTGAGTATCTACTTCACTTAGACCAACTACCGACATAACAACCAATGTGTAATTTTTCGCTTTCCGAGCAAAATCAAGCATTTCGGCGTGCAGACTTTCATCAACGCGCATTAATTTTGCGTATTGTTTGGGATCGACGGAATTCAAACTTATAGAAACCATATCAATTGTATCTTTCAATTCTGGAGTAATATCACGCTTATTGATTAAATTTCCGTGACCATTTGTGTTCATTCTTGTTTTTCCGCCGTTTTCTTTTACCCAAGTTGCAACTTGCTTTACAATATCCCAACGAATTGTTGGCTCGCCATAACCGCAAAACACAATTTCTTTATATTTTTTGGGGTCGCCTATTTCATTTATGTAAATTCCCGCTGGCGGTTCTTCTGATTTTTCCATTCCCAAATTGTATCCAAAAATTATTGGTTCTTCTTTTCGAGTACAGAAAATACAATCTGCATTACACCTATTTGTAACATTTATATAAAGAGATTTTCCAATCTGATAAGTAAACTTCTTCTCTGGAGCTTTTCCGAAACCGAATAATTTCAAAGTGTTGTATGAAGTTGTTCGTGCAACATCTTTTACTCGCACATTATGAAGTTCAGCAACAACTTCGGCAACTAACCCAATATAAGATGGTTCGTTTCGTTTTCCTCTGTGTGGAACTGGTGTTAAAAAAGGCGAATCTGTTTCAATTAAGATATTTTCCAACGGAACTGCTTTTACAATTTCTCGCAAAGTATCAGATTTTTTAAAAGTGATATTTCCCGTAAACGAAATAAAATATCCAAGTTCAACTAATTCTTTTGCGTCTTCTTTTGAACCAGCAAAGCAATGAAATTGAGCTTTTAAACCTTTTTTTGCGTATTCGCGTGCAAAATTCATAACATCTTCATTCGAATCGCGATTGTGGATTACAACTGGCAAATTCAATTCGATAGCTAAATCGAGTTGCTTTCTGAAAGCATCAATCTGAATTTCCTTTGGAGAAAAATCATAATAATAATCCAAGCCAATCTCGCCAATTGCAACAACTTTTTCGTGTTTTGCAAGATTTCGCAATTCATCAATCCATTCATCTTTCCAATCTTTTGTGTCGTGCGGATGAACTCCGACTGCTGCATAAATCTGTGGATATTTTTCGGCAAGCGAGATTGTTTTTTTGGCTGTTTCCAAATCAGTTGCGGGAACAAGCATAAAATCGACTTTGTTTTCTTTTGCTCTTTGCAAGACTTCATCAAAATCTTCTTCAAAATTTGGATAAAAAAGATGAGTGTGCGTATCTATAAACATATTTTACTTTGCATTATATTTTTATGAATTTCGAATTTATTGTTTGTATTCACTTTTTCAGTTTATTTTCAAATTTATTTTTGAATTTTTCCACTTTCGGACGCACAACAAGTTGGCAATATGCCTTATCACTGTTTTGGTTAAAATAATCGCGGTGATAATTTTCGGCAGGCCAAAATTTGTTTAGTGGCTCAATTGCCGTAACAATTGGATTTTTCCAAATTTTAGCATTATTTAGCTGATTTTTATATTTTGTTGCAACTTGCTTTTGCTTTTCATTTACATAAAATATAACTGAACGATATTGCTCGCCAACATCTTCTCCTTGTCTGTTTAAAGTTGTAGGATCGTGTGTTGCCCAAAATACTTCAAGAATTTCTTCAAAAGAAATGATTTTTGAATCGAAAGTAATTTCAGCAACTTCAACATGTCCAGTATTATTCTGACAAACTTGTTCATAAGTAGGATTTTCTGTTTTTCCACCAGAATAACCTGGCAAAACAGAAATAACGCCGTTTAATCTCTGAAAAATTGCTTCAACGCACCAGAAACATCCTGCCCCCAAAACTGCTTTTTCTATTGTATTTTCCATTTTTCTTTCTAATTTAACTTGAGTTGTATTTTTGTTAAAATTCTTTGGTTGAGCAAAAACAAAAAAGGCTACAAAAAATGTAGCCCAAAATAATTTCATTTTCATATTACATACTTGTAATATCAATGTAAATGATATATGCCATTAACGCAAGCAAGGCAAAAAATCCAATATTTTGAATTACAATTTTTGCTTTAAGTGGAAGTTCACGGCGAATAATTGCTTCAATAACAACAATTACTAAATGTCCACCATCCAAACCTGGGAATGGGAAAATATTTATTATCGCCAAACTTAAACTTAGTGCTGCTAAAAAATAAAGAAATGTGCTAAATCCATTCTCTGCGGATTTTGCAGCAAATTTTGCGATTTTTACTGGACCTCCAAATGCTGATTCAAATGCTATTTCGCCTTGAATTACTCTTCCAAGCATTGTGAAAGTAAGTTTAGTATAATCAGAAATGTTTATAAAACTTTGCACAAATGAATCAAAAAAACCATACGTTTTATAATATACTTCACCAGTATAAATTTCAGCAAGTCCAATTCCTATTAAACCATCAACACTTGTTTTTGCGACAAAATTCATTGTGTCTGCATCTCTTACTGCAACAATAGAAATGGGTTTTGCTTTATTTTCTGTAACAATTGCAATTACATCTTTGGCAGTTAGAACTTCGGTTTTATTTATCTTAACTAAAACATCGCCATCTTGTAAACCAGCATCTTTTGCAGGTGAATTTTCCATTACAGACGTTACAACTGGACGCGAAAACGCCATTGGCAAAAACAATCCTTTTTGTGAAAGCTCACGCAATTTATCTGATTCTACAACAAGATTAATATTTCTTTCGTCTCTATCAATATTGATTTTTAATTCTACAGCTTGTGTCATTAGTAACGAAGAAAGCACATCTTCCCAATTCTCCATTTTTTTGCCGTTTACGGCAACAATTTTATCTTGCGAACGAAATCCGAGTTGGTAAATCTCGCCACCTCGTTGAACATTTCCAAGTTGAGTTGTTTTAATAACTTGTTTTCCCTGGAAATAATTCATTCCCCAGAAAATTGAAATAGTAAGCAACAAATTCATCAAAACGCCAGCAATTAGAACTAAAATTTTGCGTGGTGTTGTAGAAGCCCGAAATTCCCAAGGTTGCGGTTCAGAAGCCATGTTTTCTGTGTCCATACTTTCATCAACCATTCCAGCCACTTTCACATAACCACCAAGCGGGAGTAGAGAAATTCTATAATCAGTATGATTTCCCAAATCTAAATTTTCAGGTAATTTACCTACTGTAAATCCGTTAATTTTATTCCAACCAAATAATCTTTTTCCAAAACCAATTGCAAAAACTTCGGCTCGCATTCCAGTAAGTTTTGCCGCTGCAAAATGACCGAATTCGTGAATAAATACCAAAATTCCTATCGTAACCAAAAAATAAAATATATAATCCATTTTTTCCTTTTATGAATTTATTAATGATTTTACAAACTGTCGTGTTAGATAGTCACATTCAAAAATTGTTTCAATATTTTCAATTTTTTTATGTTCAAAATTATCCAATGCTTTTTTATTTAACTCGAATATTTCCAAAAAACTTATTTTTTTTGATAAAAACGATTCTACTGCAATCTCGTTTGCCGCATTTAAGATACATGGTAAATTCCCTCCAGATTTTCCAACTTCATAAGCGAGTTTAAGATTTTCAAATGTTTCAATGTCGGGTTCGTAAAATGAAAGGTTTTTCAATTTCGGAAAAGATGTATTCACAAATTCACTTTCAAATCTTTCAGGGAATGTTAATGCGTACTGAATTGGAAGTCGCATATCGGGGAAACTTAATTGTGCTTTTATCGATTTATCTGAAAATTCCACCATGGAATGAATTATTGATTCGGGATGAACTACAACTTCTATTTTGTTAAAATTTACATCAAAAAGCCATTTCGCTTCAATTACTTCCAGACCTTTATTCATCATTGTTGCTGAATCAATTGTAATTTTGTCCCCCATTTCCCAATTCGGGTGCGAAAGAGCTTGTTTAATAGTAACATTTCTTAAATCTTCTCTTTTTTTCCCTCGAAAAGGTCCGCCCGAAGCTGTAATTATCAATTTGTTAATAGATTTTTTTTCTTCGCCAATTAGCGCTTGAAAAATTGCACTATGTTCAGAATCAACTGGAATTATTTCTGAATTATATTCTTTTGCTAATTGATTTATTATTTCGCCAGCAACAACTAGCGTTTCTTTGTTTGCCAAAGCAATCCGCTTCCCTTTTTTGATTGCTTCAATCGTCGGTGCAAGTCCAGCAAATCCAACTAAAGATGAAACAAGAATGTCAAATTCAGTAGTTTTTACGGCTTCCAAAAGTCCAGAATTACCAGCATAAATTTCAAACTTCTTTGTTTTATATGATTTTGCTAAATTTTCATCTCCAATTACAACCGTTTGCGGATGAAATTCCTCAATTTGTTTTTGCAGTAATTGGATGTTTGTATTCGTAGTAATTCCAACAATTTTAAATTTGTCAGAAAACTTACGAACAACATCGAGTGTATTTGTTCCAATTGAACCAGTTGAGCCGAGAATAAAAATTTTCTTCATAAAAATATCAAATTATTATTTTAAGATACGAAATTTGGCTCACTTCAGACGTCAAAAAATCCAATCGTAATTTAGTTTATGGGAAATTAGATGTATTTTCCCACTTAAATTTCAACTTTTTTCAAATTGGAGAATAAATGAAAAGATGGATTTATTTCTTGTTATTAATATTTTTGTTCACAAATTGCTCAGCAAACTCTTATGTCGAACAAAATTACACCAAATCTGTTTACCAAATTAAAATGCGAGATGGCATAAAACTTTATACAATTGTCTATTCACCAAAAAATAATTCCACAAAGTATCCAATTTTGTTAAATCGAACACCTTACGGAATTCGTCCTTATGAAAAGTCAGAATTTCCCGAATTAATTGGTCCATCAGAAATTATGATGAAAGAGAAATTCATTTTCGTTTACCAAGATGTTCGCGGAAAATTTATGAGCGAAGGGGAATTTGAAAATATGCGTCCACAAATTGATGATTCACAAATTCCCACAAAAATTGATGAATCAACTGACACTTATGATACAATCGATTGGCTTGTGAAAAATCTACCTAACAATAATGGCAAAGTTGGAATGTGGGGAATTTCTTATCCAGGTTTTTATGCTGGAGTTGGTGCAATTTCAAAACATCCTGCTTTGAAGGCAGTTTCTCCGCAAGCTCCAATTTCAAATTGGTTTAGTTGTGATGATTTTCACCACAACGGAGCTTTTTCTCTTTCGATGGGATTTTCTTTTTTTTCTGGCTTTGGAAGAATCCGCGATGAAGTTACAACAAAATGGCCAGGTAGATTAGTGACGCCAGACAAAAATCAATTTGATTTTTATCTAAATGAAATCGAAGTGCTTAAAAACGCCAATACACGATTTTTCAAAAATCAAATTCCATTTTGGGACTCGATGATGGTTCACACGAAATATGATGATTTTTGGAAATCTCGTTCAATTCTTGATGATTATCAAAATATTCAGACTGCAGTTTTGGTTGTTGGCGGTTGGTTTGATAGTGAAGATCTTTTTGGAACGTTAAAAACATATTCTGCTATTGAAAAGCAAAACACTGGAATTGATAATTTTTTGGTAATGGGACCTTGGGTTCACGGTGGTTGGGCAAGGACTGATGGTACTTTTTTAGGAGAAGTTAATTTTGATTCGGAGACAAGCAAATATTATCAAGAAAAAATTGAATATCCATTCTTTATGTATTATTTAAAAGATGGAAAAAATCATAATTTGAGCGAAATTTCAGTTTTTAATACTGGAAAGAACGAATGGAAACAATTTGATTCTTGGCCTCCAAAGCAAATCACAAAAAAATATCTTTCGCTAAATTCTGATAAATCGATTTTAATTAATAATCAAAAACAAAGTGGAATGTTGAAATACATAAGCAATCCCAAAAATCCCGTTCCATATTCCTCAAAAGTTTATAATATGTCAAGTTTTTATCCAAAAGAATATATGGTTGAAAATCAGATATTTCTAAAAAATCGAAAAGATATTCTTTCGTTTGAAACTGAAAAGTTGCAAAATGGAATAACGTTTACTGGCGAAATTTTGGCAAATTTAGTTGCTTCAATTTCAACTTCGGACGCTGATTTTGTAGTTAAATTGATTGATGTTTATCCAAAAAGCGAATTGGGGAAAGATTTTGAACAATTAGTAAGATATGAAATTATTCGCGGGAAATTCAGAAATGGACTCGAAAATCCAGAGCCATTCGTACCAAATCAGAAGACTGAAATTTCATTAGTTTTGCAAGATATTTTACACACATTCAAAATTGGACACAAGATAAAAGTTCAAATTCAGAGTACTTTTTTCCCATTTTTTGATAGAAATCCTCAACAATTTATTGATATTCCAAATGCCAACAATTCTGATTTCGTTCCAAGTGAAATTACAATTTACACAGGCGAAAATGGTTCAAAGATTTACTTCAACGAATTACTTGATAAATAGAAATCTATCGTAAAGAATCAACTCTACGATAGATTATATTTTTTATTTTTCATAAATTTTGATTTGTTCAAACAATTTAGTCATGTATTCTTTTGACTTTTTGCCTTGAACTCCAACACTAAAAAAGACTTTATATTTCGGCAAAATTACATTGTCAATTGTTTGAAAATCATTTGCATTCAAAAAGTGTTTTAATTTGTTTACTTCAAATACTTGATAACCCATTTTTTTAAGTTGAGCTTCTTTAAATAATCCATCATCAAGACGAACAATAACTTGAATTGGGTCCTTTCCTTTCAAAAATACTGCGTGAAAAGAATCGAATTCGTGTTCAAAACCCGAAAATTTGTGTCCATCAAGTACCAACGGCTTCATCCATTTTTCGAAATCTGCCTTTTTCAAATTTCCAATTTGTTCAGGAGTTTTTTGAGAAAACACAACTGAAGCAAACATCAAGAAAGAGATTAGTAATCGCATTTTTATTCCCTTTTATTTAATTTTTATAAATTCGACTCGTCTATTTTGTGCTTTTTCTTCGGGAGTAGTATTTTGACAAATCGGTTTACTTTCTCCCCAACCTTTTCCAGTTAATCGATTCTTTTCAATTCCCATACCAACTAATTCCCGAATTACAGAATTAGCTCTTTCTTCAGATAATTTCTGATTAAAAGAATCATTTCCATCTGAATCTGTATGACCTTCTACCGAAAATATCAAATCGGGATGATTTTTCATCATTTCGAAAACATAATTAATTACACCCATACTTTCTGGCTTGATAGAAGCTTTTCCAATGTCGAATTTTATTCCTGATGTTACAAATTTTCCATCTGTTAAAAACTTATCATAAAGCGGAACAGCGCCTTTTGCTATTCTGATATTTTTAATATATCCTTTAACTGTTCCACTTGGATTGTGTGTACAAATTCCAATTCCAGTTGGATTATATTTAATATTAGGAATATCCAAAATTCGTGTTTGGTCGAGATATGCTTTTAATGCCCGATTGTTAACCGAAATTGCAATGTGTCGCCAAGTGTCGCCTTTTTGTACAGAAAATTCACTTGGTAGTACATTTCCATCTCTATCTTTTGCATCTGCTGAATTAATATCGAATCTTAAATATTGATCTTTCGGATTTTCTTGTTTTGAGAAAGTTTTGATTAATTCCCGCTGATTAATCATATCTGCAAAAAATACGTAATATGTCAAATAATTTGATGGAAAATACGCATCAAATTCAACAGTAAACTCATTGGGAAGATAATCTTCATTTGCATTTTTAATTAATGGAACAATTCCACCACCACCATTTGCATTTGCTTTAATAAAATAAATTACATTTTCTCCCTCAAAATTTGCAATTTCTATGTTTCCCTCATACAAATCCCATTTTGAAGGGAATTCTCCATTTTGCTCATTTTCAAGATTATCTTCAAAAATTATTTCTGCTCCTGGAATAAAATCATATTTATTCCAAAGAATTTTTGGGGAAGATTTTTGAGTAGAATCTGCAACAATATTAGTTTTTTCATCAAGTTTTGTGGTAGTGGCTTTTTGATTAGTTTTTTGTTCAACTTGCGATGAATCTGTGCCAGAGATAGATTTTCCCGCTTCTTCTTCCACTTTGTCTAACGATTTATCAATTCCTTTGTCGATATTTTTCTCAATTCGATTTTCAATCTTTTTTTGCACTTTCTTTTTTAGGCTTTCGAGACTAAATTGTGCAAAAGTTGTTGTGGAAATAAATGTTAATATAAAAATTGAAATAATAAATTTTTTGCTCATTAATTCCTCTTGATAGTTTAATTTTTATTTTTTCGCTGTGAAAGTTATCGATTTTTTCGATTTGCAAATTGATTAATCTCACAAAAACTATGCTTTTTTTTCTAAAAATGGGAATTTTTTTATTATTGTCCCAGGAATTTGAATTCTATTATTTCCGATAAGATTTTCTTTAATCTGAAAAGAATTAGCAATCGCTTTTCCACCAGGATGATTATTAAAAATTACAATCACTTTCTTAACTTTTTCAGAAATATTTTTTATTTCCTTTGTAAAATTATCAATCTCTTCTTCGTTATATAGATAATCATATCTTTCACTTGCTTGCTCATAAGTTTGCTTTTTGCCGAAATTTTTTAGGCTTTTCTGCCAAGCGGTGATATTTCTTCCGTGAAAACGAAAATATGCTGCTTCGTTTCCAAATGTTGGAATAAATGGAAGATATTCATTTAATTTCGGCTGATCAATTGTGCAAAAAGTAACAGTTTTTGCTTTTTTCCCTATCCAAGATAAATGGCGAACCTCTATAAATCTCTCATAATTCTTAAAATATTCCAACAATTGCGATAAATATTCCACATTTTCACTTGTTGCTTTAAATGTATTTGGAAATTGAATTAATAATCCCGATAGTAAATTTTTCTCCCTTAATACTTCAAGATTTTCACAAACCAAATCAACTTGCTTTTCGCTATAACTTTTTTTGTGAGTAAAATCCATGTGCAATTTATAAGAAAATTGAAAATCATCAGCATCAATTTGATTTTGCCAACTTGCCACAATTTGCTTTGGTAAATATTTATAATAAGATGCGTTAACTTCAACTATATTAAAAAATCTTGAATAATATTTTAGCCAACTAAAAGTTTTACTATTCGAAAAAGGATAAAATATATTTTGCCAATCTTCATAAGACCAACCTGCCGTTCCGATATATAATCTGGGATTTTCCATAGCTTCTTTTTTAAAAATAAAAACAAACAATTAAATTACCTGAAGAAAAATAAATTTTAAAAAACATAAAAAAGTAGAAAAAATGAGTTTTTTAAAGAATTTAAAACCTTTGCAATGCGTGGAAATGTAGTTGATATGGCTGTGGGAATTATAATTGGCGCCGCTTTTGGTAAAATTGTCTCTTCGTTGGTTTCTGATGTAATTATGCCTCCGATTGGAATTTTATTCGGCGGTGTAGATTTTGTAATCTTTCTATCACGTTAAAAAAACCTTTTGGAAATGAATCTGCGGTTTTATTAAAATATGGTGTGTTTATTAACACTGTTATTGATTTTATTATTGTTGCATTTGCAATTTTTGTAATTATTAAAGGTATAAATTCACTTAAAAAGAAAGAAGACGAAAAAGTTAATGCCCCAACAGAGCCTTCAATCGAAATAAAATTATTAACAGAAATAAGAGATTTATTAAAAAAGTAAATTTCTGACTCAACAGAACTTTGAAGATTTTCTCTAATTAATCAACTTTTTTTAAGATTTTTTAAAGTTAATTCCTATTAAAATACTTTGGTTTATACAATGACAAAAATATTATCTGTTTTTATACTTGCTGTTACTTCAATATTTGCTCAAGAAAATTTAAACCGCTGGATTCCATCGGCAATTGTCAGTTTTAACTTTAGCCAAACACAATTTAGCAATTGGACAAAAGGTGGCGAAAACACATATTCTGGAACATTTGTTGGCGAAGCAAAATTGGATTATCAAAACGAATCAATAAATTTTACAAATCTTCTTAAAACTTCTTATGGAAAATCACAAATTGGGAAAGATTTTACCAAAACCTTACAAAATGATCTACTTTTTAACAACAAACTTTCCTACAAAACTGATTGGCTTTTCAATTACTTTGCTGGTATAAATTTAATTACTCAGAATGCTCCAGGCTATAATTACGATTCTTCTGAGCCAATTCAAGTTTCAGCAATATTTGATCCTGCAGATTTAACCGAAGCTTTCGGTTTGATTTATGAACCAAATGCAGTTTTTACAACACAAGTTGGCGTTGGCTTTCATCAAATTTTTGGGAATGAATTTACTGCTAAAACCGATGACATAAAAACAGCTGAAATTGAAACATTCAAATCAGAAATGGGAATTGAATCAATTTCAAAACTAAATTTGAAAATCGAAGAAAATATTTCCTATGGTTCTTTTTTGAGATTGTATTCAGGATTTGAAAGATTGGGAACTTGGGATGTTCGTTGGGATAATATTATTACAGCAAAAGTAAATAGTTGGTTGCACGTAAATCTAACATTTTTAATGGTTTATGATGTTTCAGAATCATTTACAACTCAAGCAAAAGAAGCTTTAGAAGTAGGAATTTCATATAGATTGCTATAATTTTTTATAAGACTTCCATCACAAATGTAGCACGTTTTGGAAGTGGAAGTCCTTCTAAAGTTTTTGTTTTATCTTCAGATAAAAAATCTTCAAGCGATTCTAATTGCATCCATTCCGTTTTCCTTTGTTCAACAGTTGTTGTTACTGAAACATCAACAAGCTGAATTTGAGTAAAATTCATTCTTTTCAACCAACTTTCTAAAGTTAAAATACTTGGTATAAACCAAACATTTCGCATTTTGGCATATCTATCTTGTGGAACAAGAACTTCGCTATTTTTTCCATCAATTACCAAAGTCTCAAGAACTACTTGTCCACCAGGTTTTGTTGCTTGTTTAAGTTGATAAAGATGATCAAAAGGAGAACGGCGATGATAAAGAACGCCCATTGAAAAAGTGATATCAAAATAGCGTAAATTCTGTGGAATTTCCTCAAAAATTGATGGCAAAACTGCGATATTAGTTTTTTCAAGGAAAGATGAAACGGCATAAAATTGAAACAGATTTAACAAAAATGGTTCCAAACCAATTATCAACCGCGGATTTTGAGCAAGCATTCTAAGCGAATAATATCCGTTACCGCAACCAATATCCAAAATTGATTTCCCTTTTAACGATTTTATATTTTTTCCCACTCTTTCCCATTTCATCCAAGATTGCCACTCCGAATCAATAAAATTACCAAAAATAGAAAAAGGACCTTTTCGCCAAGGCATTAATTTTTTAAGATTTTCAATAATTATTCTATTTTCAGAATCTTCAATTTCTTCTCGTTTTCCAATTTCAACAGTTCTTGCAAACGGAATAAAATGTTTGGTTTTAATTTTAGGAAAGTTATTTAGAATGTCCAGAAATAGATTAAAATCACCCGAATTTTCAAATCTACCGAATAAATTATTAGTTTCATCTAACAATCTCGGAATATTAAATTCCTGTAATTTGTTTAAAATTTGCTCTTTAATCATAATAAATTGCTTTATTTTATTGCGAAAAATGACGCAAAATTAAATGCCCGAAACCAAAGATAAAAATCCGAGAAACCAATTTTATAAATTCTTTCTCGATGAATTTCCAATGTTTCGGGGATTAGAACATTTTCCAAAGCTTCTCTTTTTTGCGATATTTCCATTTCCGAATAGCCGTTCATTTTCTTGAAATCGTAATACAAGTTTGTCATCAATTCATTTTCTTTTTGCTCAAAATTCAATTTTTCACTTATTATCAAAATGCCACCTTCAACAAGACCGTTATAAATCTGTTGAATTAATAAATCTCGTTTTTCTTTTGGGATAAATTGCAAAGTGTAATTCAGAACTACAATTGAAGCATTTTCAATTTTGGTTTGTAAAATATCTTCATTCAAAAGTACAATTTCTACATTTTCATTCGATTTTAAATAGGCTTTTGAGCGATTTATCATTTCTTTTGAATTATCTACGGCAAATATTTTTCCCTTCATTTGCTTAATATTTTCGAATATTGCCAATGAACTTGCTCCGAGTGAACTTCCTAAATCGTAGCAATTTGTGTCAGCTATAAAATATTTTCTTGTAAGCAATCCAATTAAATTAATTGATAAAGCATAGCCTGGAATCGAGCGTTTAAGCATATCTTCAAAAACATTTGCAACTTTTTCATCGAACTTAAAGTCAACTATTTGCTCTAAAGGATTGTTGTAAACATTATCTTTTTTTATCATAAAAATGGCAAAGAATTTTCTAATTGAATAAAATAAACTATTTTAAGAAACTTTTATTTACTAAAAATGTAAACTAACAAAATATTCTGAGGAAATAATGAATAAAATTTTAAGAGTTTTTGGCGTATTGTTAAGTACAATTGTAGTTTTAACAGCTCAAACAACAGAAGATTTAATTGAAAAGAATGCTCAATTAGACACAAATAAAGTAATTACGGCGTGGGATTTACATCCCGAAATTACAAAAATGATTCAAACAATTTTGGAAAGATATCATTTCAAGAAAATTGATTTAAACGATTCAGTTTCATCATTAATTTTTGATGAATATATTGACCGATTAGACAATAACCGAATCTATTTTACAGAAAAAGATATAAATGATTTCAAAAAATTCAGAACTGAATTTGATGATAATATCAAGAATGGAAATCTTTATCCCGCTTATTTTATTTTTAACAGATTTAAGAAAAATTTAACAAAATCAATTCCTATAATTGACAAAATATTAGCGCAAGGTTTCGATTTTTCACGTAATGAACAATTTGAAATTGATAGAAGTAAAGCCAATTTTCCCAAAAATGATAAAGAAGTATATGAACTTTGGCGAACTCGCTTAAAAAATGATGCTTTGAATCTAAAATTGAACGGGAAAGAGTATAATGAAATTAAAAAAACTCTCACAAATCGTTATCATCAATTCCATAAATTTATTCTTCAATATGACGCCGAAGATGTTTTTCAACTATTTATAAATAGTTTTACTTATAATATCGACCCACACACTTCCTATTTTTCGCCAAAAACTTCTGATGATTTTAAGATAAATATGAGTCTTTCTCTCGAAGGAATTGGAGCAACTCTTTCCAATCAAGATGATTATACAACTATAATGCAAGTTATCCCTGGCGGACCAGCTTCGCAAAGTGGAATTTTGAAAGAAGAAGATAAAATTGTTGCAGTTGCTCAAGGTAAAAATGGAGAATGGGTTGATGTTGTTGGCTGGCGAGTTGACGATGTTGTTCAATTGATTAGAGGAAAAAAAGGAACAATTGTTCGTTTGCAAATCCTTCACGGTGATATGAGTTTGAATTCCAAACCATTTGAACTTGAACTTGTGCGTGATAAAATTAAACTAACTGAAAGAGCTGCAAAAGCTGATACAGTTGACATAAAATTTAATAACATAAATTTTAAAATCGGGGTTATTAAAGTCCCAGACTTTTACACAAATTACGGAAATACAGACGAAAAAAGCTCCAGCACAACCGAAGATGTTGAGAGATTGCTTACTGATTTGAAGAAAGCTAAAGTTGATGGAGTAATAATCGATTTACGAAATAACGGAGGCGGTTCACTTCCCGAAGCAATTGAAATGAGCGGATTATTTATCAAAGAAGGACCAGTTGTCCAAATTAAAAATTCAACTGGAAGAATTGATATTGAAGAAGATCCAAATCCAAATATTACTTTTGAAAAACCTGTACTTGTTTTAGTAAACAGATATTCTGCCTCGGCTTCTGAAATTTTTGCGGGAATGATTCAAGATTACGGTCGCGGATTAATTGTCGGCGAACAAACTTACGGGAAAGGGACTGTACAAAATCTGATTAGTTTAGACAAATTGGTTAAAGAAACTCCACAGCAACAAATTGGTTCACTAAAAATGACAATTGCAAAATTTTATAGAGTTACAGGAAGTAGCACGCAGAATAAAGGTGTAATACCTGATATTTCTTTCCCAACTGTTTACGACCCAAAGGAATCTGGTGAAAGTTCCATAAAATCGGCACTTCCTTGGGATAAAATTGTTTCCTCACAATTTCACAAGTATGGTGATTTGACGAATGTAATTCCCGTTTTAACAAAGAATTACAAAGAAAGAATCAAAAAAAATCCTGAATTCAAATACATTTATGAAGATATTGACAAATACAACAAAACAAAAAATCAGAAATTCTTTTCGTTGAATGAAAAGGACCGCAAAAAAGAACGTGATGAAAATGATAAAATAAAGGAAACGAGAAAGAAAGAAAGAGAAAAATTCGCAAAAGATGAAGATCCTTTTTTATCTGAAGCGAAAAGAATTTTATCTGACTTCATTCTTCAAACAAAAAAGAAATAAGTTGTTATTTTGTAAGAAATTTACGGATTCTCTATTTTTTTGATGGAATTAGAAAATCCGTAAATTTATTATCAAACTATTTATAATTTGTAAATTGTGTGGGAAAAGAAAGATTTGCATCTTTTACTGCTTGAATAACTGCTTGCAAATCATCAATTTTTGCTCCTTGAACTCGTACTTTTTCATCCATAATTTGAGCAGTAACTTTCAATTTCATATCTTTTATTAACTTTGTAATAATCTTCGCATCTTCTTTGGAAATTCCACTTAACAAATTTATCTTTTGACGAATTCTTCCACCAGAAGCGGGTTCGGGATTATCTGCTTTTAGTGCTTTTATAGAAATTCCTCGTTTAACAAATTTTGCATTTAGTATTTCCATTGAAGATTTTAATGAAAAATTATCCTGTGTGTTTATTGTAATATTTTTATCTGTTTTATTTAAAACAATTTCTGTTTTGGAATCTTTCAAATCGTAACGCTGTGTAATTTCTTTATTTGCTTGATTTACTGCATTATCAACTTCCTGAAAATCCACTTCTGAAACAATATCGAATGACGCTGTTTTTGACATTTTATTTTCTCTCTTTCTTAAATTTTTGTTGCAAAATTAACAATATTTTCAGAATAAGCAGTTCTGAGGAAGTATTTTGATTTAGTCAATTTTTATAATCATTGATTTACCGATAAATCAGTTTCTTTTCAAGCAAATGATAAATTGCTCTTAAAACAGCGATTTATCAATTATCATATACTTAGTAACAATCATTTTTGTATTTTTTGTTAATAAATAAATACAATAATTTCTATGAATAACTATCTTTTAGTAGCAGTTGGAGCAGCGTTTGGGGGAATGTTGCGTTATTGGATGTCGGGTTTTGTCCAAAAATTTACTATTCTTAGTTTTCCAATTGGGACACTTTCTGTTAATATTTTGGGAAGTTTTGCCCTTGGAATAATCATTTTTTATTTCGATGCAAAGGAATTAATTTCATCTGAAATGCGATTATTATTAACAATTGGTGTGTGCGGCGGTTTTACTACCTTTTCTACATTTTCCTACGAAACTTTCGAATTATTACGAGATTCTCAAATACTTTGGGCGATTACCAACATACTTTTGAATTTATTTTTATCAATTTTTGCAATTATTTTTGCTTATTATTTATCAAAAATCTTTGGTGGTGTGTGATGGAAATTAAAAAAGGTGCAAAATTACTTAGAATTTTTATCGGTGATTCTGATAAAATTAATTCAATTCCGCTTTATGAAAGCATTGTTCTTGAAGCTAAAAATTTTGGATTAGCTGGAGCAACTGTTTATAAAGGAATTATGGGTTTTGGTGGAACAAGTAGGATTCACACTACCAAAATTTTAAGATTATCTGAAGATTTACCAATTATTATTGAAATTGTTGATGAAAAAGAAAAAATTGAGAACTTCCTTCCAATTATCAATTCGCTTTTCGAAACTTCAAATTGTGGTGGTTTAATTACAATCGAACACGCGGAAATTATCAGATATATTGTAAAAAAAGCTTAATAATATAAATCACAACTAAAATGGACGAGATTTTTTTCCAAAATTGGAATGGGTTCCGAATTTATAATTCAGCTAAAAAATAAAAAACCTCTAAAACATTTCATTTTAGAGGTTAATAATATTCTTTTCTGAAATTATTCTTTAATATCTATAATGCTCTGCTTTATACGGACCTTCAACTGGAACGCCAATATAATCAGCTTGTTCTTTGGTAAGTTTTGTGAGTTTTACGCCTAGTTTTTCGAGATGTAAACGGGCAACTTCTTCATCCAAATGTTTTGGTAAACGATAAACATCAACTTTTAGTTCTTTTGTCCAAAGTTCAATTTGAGCAAGAGTTTGATTTGTAAAGGAATTACTCATAACAAAAGATGGATGTCCTGTTGCATTCCCAAGATTTACCAATCTTCCTTCAGAAAGAAGAATAATTGAATGTCCATCTGGAAAAACATATTGATCAACTTGTGGTTTTATGTTGATGTGTTTAATACCTGGATAATTTTTTAATTTATTAACTTGAATTTCATTATCAAAATGTCCGATGTTACAAATAATTGCACCATCTTTCATTTTTTCAATATGGTCAATTGTAATAATATCACGATTTCCAGTTGTTGTTACATAAATATCGCCAATTGGAATAAAATCTTCGACAGTTTTAACTTCATAACCTTCCATTACAGCTTGTAAAGCACAAATTGGATCTATTTCTGTAACGTGAATTCTTGCTCCAAATCCTTTTAGAGATTGAACAGAACCTTTTCCAACATCACCGTAGCCACAAACAACAACATTTTTTCCTGCAACCATAATATCAGTTGCGCGTTTAATTCCGTCAGCAAGAGATTCACGACATCCATATAAATTATCAAATTTTGATTTTGTAACTGAATCATTTACGTTTATTGCAGGGAAAGGTAAAATTCCAGCTTCTTTCATTTGATAAAGTCTATGAACGCCAGTAGTTGTTTCTTCTGAAACTCCTCGAATTTTTGAAGCAAAAGTTGTCCATTTTGTTGGATTAGCAGCAAAAGTTTGTTTCAATTTTTTAAAAAATTCAATTTCTTCTTCAGAACTGAATTGTTTATCCAAAATTGACGGATTTGCTTCAACTTCTTTTCCTTTTACAATCATTAATGTAGCATCTCCGCCATCATCAACAATTAAATCGGGTCCGCTTCCGTCAGGCCAAGTTAAAGCTTGTTCTGTACACCACCAATAATCTTCGAGAGTTTCTCCTTTCCATGCAAATACTGGAATTCCTCTTTCGGCAATTGCCGCAGCGGCATGATCCTGTGTTGAAAAGATATTGCAACTTGCCCAACGAACATCGGCACCAAGCTCGACCAAAGTTTCAATTAGCACCGCTGTTTGGATAGTCATGTGTAATGAGCCAGTAATTTTGGCTCCTGCAAGTGGTTTAGTTTTTCCATATTTTTCACGAAGCGCCATAAGTCCTGGCATTTCCTTTTCAGCAAGATTTAACTCTTTTCTTCCCCAAGCAGCAAGAGAAATATCTCGAACTTTATATTTTAAAACATTATCTACGACTAATTCATTCATTTTTCACCTTTTAAGTATTTTTTAAATAAATCTACTAAGTCTAAATTTTCCCAAGTAAATTCTTTTTCTTTTCGTCCAAAATGACCATACGAAGTTGTTTTTTTGAAGATTGGACGGCGTAATTGTAGTCTTTCTATAATTCCTTTTGGAGTTAAGTCCACAACATTTAAAATCATTTCTGCAATAATATTATCAGCAATTTTCCCTGTTCCGTGAGTATCAACATGAACAGAAACTGGTTGTGCTACACCAATAGCATAAGCCAATTGCACTTCGCATTCATCAGCTAATTTAGCGGCTACTACATTTTTTGCAATATGGCGAGCAGCGTAAGCAGCGCTTCTATCAACTTTTGTGGAATCTTTGCCCGAAAAAGCTCCGCCTCCGTGCCTTGCCCAACCGCCGTAAGTATCAACTATAATTTTTCTTCCAGTTAAACCACTATCGCCGTGTGGTCCTCCGATTTCAAAATTTCCTGTAGGATTAACATATATTTTTGTGTTTTTATCGAGATATTTTTCTGGAATTACATCTTTAATTACATGTTTTATTACATCTTGTTTGATTTTTGCTTGCTTAACACCGCCATCATGTTGGGTTGAAACAACAATTGTGTCAACTCTAATAGGTTTATGATTTTCATCATATTCAATTGTAACTTGCGATTTTGCATCGGGACGCAAATATGGCATAAGATTATTTTTCTTTTTTCTTATATCGGCAAGTTTTTTCACAAGTTTGTGTGCAAAGACAATAGGCATTGGCATATATTCGGGAGTCTGATTTGTTGCATAACCAAACATTAAACCTTGATCGCCAGCGCCGCCTGTATCAACGCCCATTGCAATATCGGGAGATTGTGAATGAATTGTATTTACAACTCCGCAAGATTCAGAATCAAATCTGTATTCTGCTTTTGTATAGCCAATTTCTTTTATAGTTTGTCGAACAACTTCTTGCACATCAACATATGCTTTTGTTGTCATTTCTCCGCCAACAACCACTAATCCAGTTGTTACGAATGTTTCACAAGCAACTCGGCTTGTTGGATCTTGTTTAAGCGCTTCATCAAGAATAGCATCAGATATTGCGTCAGCAATTTTATCTGGATGTCCTTCTGAAACCGATTCAGACGTGAAAAGATAGGACATATTTTCTCCTTATTTTTTTTTAATTGTTTATAGTTCAACTTAAATTATTTCCTTAGAAAACACAAATTTTGAAAAAAACTGTTTCAATTTTGCTAAGCGAACCAGTTTGATAAAAAATTAATACTAATATATTGCTTCATATTTTTGTTTAGTGATATAGAAATCTCTTTACTTTGTGAGTCGGAGTTTTAACAAAGTCTTCTGTTTGATGAATTACTTGTTTAACTTTTGCAAAAGTCGGCACTTTTTCATTTACTTGAGTTTGAATTTTTAAAAGCAAATCTTCAATAATTTTTCGTGCTTCACTTTCAATCATTTTTGCAGTCCCATAAACAGCATCTATCATTTCTTGGTCAAGATAAACAAGAGCCGTTAATTTTTTATTCCTTTCAACGACTATTGATTCCACGACAAAATCTTGTTCATTTATAACTTGCTCAATTTCCTCTGGATAGATGTTTTTCCCGTTCGCACCAAGTATCATATTTTTGCTTCTTCCTTTAATAAACAAATATCCATCTTTATCCAAATGTCCTAAATCGCCCGAGCGGAAATATCCATCTGAAGTAAAAACTTCCGATGTTCTTTCGGGATCTTTGTAATAACCTTTCATAACATTCGGACCTTTTATCAAAATTTCTCCTTCATTCGCTTCATCAAAAGAAGTTGCAATTTTTACTTCCATTCCTTCAAGTATCGTCCCAGATGACGTAAATCTGGTGAATTGTGGTGTTGTTCCAGTTACAAGCGGAGAAGTTTCTGTTAAACCATAACCCATTGCATAAGGGAATTTGGCTTCAATCAAAAATTTTTCTACTTCTTTTGCAAGTGGCGATCCACCAATGCAAAACATTTTCAGATTTCCTCCAAAAGTTTGGTATAATTTTTTCCCAGCAACTTTGTTGATTACTTTTCTAAGCGGTGGAAATTTATATGCACTTCTGGTAATTGCTTTTGCATTGATTTCTTTTATTACTCTGCCTTTATAAATTTTTTCAATTATCAATGGAACGGCAAGCAAAACAGTTGGCTTTACTTTCTGAAATGCGGGTAATAATGTTGCGGGAGTTGGTGGTTTTTGAAGATAATAAACCGATGCTCCAGCCAATATTGGGGTTAATAATCCTAAAGTTGATTCAAATGTGTGAAAAAGAGGAAGCATTGAAAGCATTACATCTTCATTTTTAATATTTACAAGCTTTATGGTTGCATAAGCATCATAAACTATGTTTTTGTGAGTTAACATCACACCTTTTGAATTGCCCGTAGTGCCTGATGTATAAAGGATTAATGCTAAATCTCCTTCTTCAACATTTTCATTTTTTAACCCAACTACTTCCTTCACTTTTTCGAATACTTTATTGAATTCCTTTTGACCATTTTTAAGAACTTCTTTGAAAAAATCGTTTTTCGTTTTCGGCGGAATAATGCTAAAATCATCAAGTAGAATTACATTTTCTATAAATTCCCAATCTATCTCATCTATTTTTTCGTAATATTTAGATGAAACAAAAATTGCTTTTGCTTCTGAGTGTTTTAGAATATGTTTTATTTCTATTGGTTGAAATTCCGTCATAATTGGAACTAACACCGCACCAAGTGAAAGTGTGGAGAAATATGTAATTCCCCAATTTGGAGAATTTTCAGCAAGAATTGCTACTCTATCACCCTTTTTTATTCCTATATTTTTTAAAAAGGCAGACAAAACTTGTATTCTGTTTTTTAATTCCTCGTATGTAATTTTTTCGCCATCAACGGTGCCTAATGCTGTATATTCTGCAAAAGTAACTACTGAATTACAAATAACTTCCTTAACTGTCATTTTTTTAAAGTTCATACTTTCTCTTTTTTAGGAACAATTTTCTTTAATTTTTCTCAAAGTTAAAATTTAAGTTCAAAATTCTTGAATTAATTACTTGTAAATGAAATTAGTTTTAGAATAATATTTTTCAAGCCTTTCAAACATTTGCTTTTTATGAGAATCACAAACAAAACTTGCATCGAATGAATTTTTAATAAGTTTGTAAATATCTTCTTTCGTCAAATTTATTGCTTTTGCGGTCGCGAGAAAATTTTCGTTTATATAACCACCGAAATATGCTGGGTCATCTGAATTTACAGTTACTTTTATTCCCAAATCAAGCATTTTTTTAAGTGGATGTTCTTTCAAATCCCTTACAACTTTTAGCTTCAGATTGGAAAGTGGACAAACTGTTAACGCAATTTGTTGTTGTGCTATTCTATTTATTAAATTAACATCTTCAAGCGAGCGATTTCCGTGATCAATTCTATGAACATTCAAAATGTCGAGAGCTTGCCAAACATATTCAGGTGGTCCTTCCTCGCCAGCGTGTACAGTAATTTTCAGTCCATCATTTTTGGCTTTGCTAAAAATTTGAGAAAAAAGAATAGGCGGATTTCCAACTTCTGATGAATCAAGCCCAACTGCGTCAATCTTTTCCTTATGTTTCTCATAATTTTTATAAACTTCAAAAGCCGAATTTTGGTCAAGATGGCGGAGAAAAGACATTATTAATTTTGATGTAATTCCAAGTTCTAATTTAGCTTTTTCTTGAGCTTTGCTAATTCCATTTATTACAACATCAAACGGAATTCCTCGTTCGGTGTGAGTTTGCGGATCGAACATAATTTCTGTATGAATTATGTTGTCTTCTTTGGCTTTTAGGAAATATGCCCAAGTTAAATCGTAAAAATCTTCTTCCTTTTGGAGAACTTTTGCCCCTGTGTAATAGATATTCAAAAATTCTTGTAAATTATTGAAATTATAAGCTGATTTTAGTTCTTCAACTGAAGAATAATCAATTTTAGTATTATTCCTTTCCGCAATTTCAAACATTAATTCTGGTTCAAATGTGCCTTCAATGTGTAAATGTAATTCAGCTTTTGGAATTCCCTTAATAAAATTTTCTAAACTCAAGTTCTCCATTTTTCCTCTGATATTTTCTATTCTTTATCTACTTCAATATTGTATTTTTCAATTAATCGATAAATAGTTGCTCTTCCTAAATCTAATTTTCGAGCTGCTTCCTGAATATTTCCGCCTGAGACTTTAATTGCATGTCGAATTGCTTGTTCTTTAATTTTTTCAAATGGCAAGATTGGTGTGTCCATATCAAAAAGATTTGCTCCATTGGAATAATATGCTTCTTTGTTACTTTTTAAGATTTGCTTTGGCAGTGTTTCTTCGTTTATTTTATTTCCATCAGATAAAATCATTGCACGTTCTATTGTGTTTTCCAATTCCCGAACATTTCCAGGCCAATCATAATTGTACAATAATTTCAATGCTTTTGGTGTAACTCCCGCAATATTCATTTCCATTTTGGTATTAAATATTTTGATAAAATGATCAATTAATATTACAATATCTTCTCTTCTTTCGCGAAGTGGTGGTAAATTTATTGGGAAGGAATTTAGTCTGAAATATAAATCTTCGCGGAATTCTCCATTCGCGACAAGTTTTTCTAAATCTTTGTTTGTTGCCGAAAGAATTCTTACGTCAGTTTTTATAACTTCATTCCCACCAACCCGCTCAAATTGTTTTTCTTGAATTACCCGTAATATTTTTGCCTGAAGCGACATTTCCAATTCCGCTATTTCATCTAAAAAAATTGTTCCACCGTTCGCCATTTCAAACTTGCCGATTTTTCTTTGAATTGCACCAGTAAAAGAACCTTTTTCGTGACCAAACAATTCACTTTCCAGCAATTCTCTTGGAATTGACGCACAATTAACCACAACAAATGGTTTTGCTTCGCGTTTGCCATTAAAGTGAATTGCCTTTGCAATTAACTCCTTTCCAGTTCCGCTTTCTCCCTGAATTAGCACGGTAATGTCGTTATTCAAAACTCGTTGCACAAGCGAAAAAACGTTATTCATTTTTTTATCAACTGAAACAATGTTATCAAAACTATATTCTTTTTGTAGATTTGAAAGCAGAAGTTTTACGCGTTTGTGAAGTGTGTAGTTTTGAATGGCATTTTTTATTGCTATTTCCAAGCGATTTTGGTCGACTGGTTTTGGGAAATAATCAAAAGCTCCAATTTTTAGTGATTCTAACGCAATTTCAATGCTGCCTTGTGCTGATAGCATAATTATTGGCAAATACTGATTTGTTTTCTTTATCGAACGTAAAACATCAATTCCGTTCATATCGGGCAACATAATATCAAGAAGAATTAAATCTGGATTTTCATCAAGATTATTGAGCATTTCTGTTGCCGATTCAAATGTTTTTACTTCGTATTTCCATTTATTTTTAACCCAGTGTGTAAGTAATTTTAATATCGATTGTTCATCATCCACAATAAAAATTAGCTTTTCCATTTATTCCTCAAAATTTTTAGGTAATCTGATTTTAATTTCTGTTCCAACTTTAAGTTTACTTTTTACCGAAATAGTCCCACCGTGAAGCGAAATAATTTGTTTTACGAATGCTAATCCAAATCCAGCTCCGGGACGATGATATCCCGGGACGTTTGCTTTTCTGAAGCGTTGAAAAATTTGGTCAATTTCATTTTCTGGGATTCCAATTCCATTATCTCGAATTGAGATTTCTATTTCTTTCAAAAAATTCTTAATTGAGATTTGGACATACCCGCCATCGAGTGTAAACTTAATTGAATTTGAAATAACATTTGAAATCGCTTTCTCAATTCTGATTCTATCTGCGTTAATCATAAAAACTGCTTCAGGCAAATCCATTTTAAATGTTATCTTTTTTTTGCTTGCAATTGTTTTGAAATGCTGAACAATATTTTCTATTGATTCCAAAAGATTGAATTTTGAATAATCCAATTGAACTTTTTTCTCTTCCAATTTTGAGAAATCAAGTATTTCATCCACCAATTTTATTAATCTTATTCCTTCCGAATGAATAATTTCGTTGAATTCGCGAACCATTTCATAAGGCAATTCTTCATCAGCGTAAATTGTTTCGGCAAATCCAATTATTGACGATAACGGCGTGCGGAATTCGTGTGAAATATTTGAAATAAATTCATTTTTCATCTCGTTTATTTTCTCAAGCTCACTAATCTGGGCGTTTGCTCTGTCTTTTTCTATTGATAAAAGTCTATTGACTTCAACCAATTTTTCGTTCAATTCCTTCAATTTTCGTTCTTCACGCACAATTTTATCAAAATTTTTCCCATAACCAATCATTCCTGTAATGTCATTCCCAACTTTTAAGGAAACCGCTGTAATCTGAAATGGAACTTCACGCGATATTGCATCAATAAAATTAACATCAAAAGTAACCGCTTCTTGTGATTTTAAGATTTTCTGGAAAGCAATTGCAATTGATGGTTTTTGATTTTCGGCAACAATTTCTAAAAAATGTTTACCAATTAATTCATTTGTTTTATAACCAAGCGAACTCACACCACCGTCGTTCAAAAGCATAAAATAGCCACTTCGATTTAACGAAAAAATCAATTCATTTGAAATTGATAGAAGTGTTTTGAATTTATTATTTGCATTTTCTAACATTGCCTGAAGATTGTGTTGGCGTGTCAAATCATAAAAAACAGAAATAATTTTCGTCATTTTCCCATTTTCAAAAATTGGCGTTGCAACTTGACGTAAATATCTTTCATTATTAAAAGCATCTTTCATCCAATATTCAACCGTTGTTTCTTTTTGTTTCTTCAGATTTTCCCGAAAAATTTTCAAATTTTCGTAATATTCTCTAAATACTGTTCGAATTATTCTTTGTGGGAAATTGTTAAACTCTTCTTCAGAAAACCCAAAAACCTTCGAAATTCCTTCAGAAATAATATGTTTCTTCGGTTTTGTAAGTTCAGTGATAACAAAAGGAATTGGTATTTGCTTTAATATTTTATTTTGCATTTCGTTTTTTTGATTTACTGCAAAATACAAAAAATTAATCTTTTTGAAGAAAAAATTGTTTCATAATGAAACATTCTAAATTTGTAAATTTTGTACATAAATAAAATGGATTAAAATGTTCACCACAAAAAAAATTGTTCGATTTGGAGATTGCGACCCTGGGAAAATCATGTTTTTTGCAAATATTTACAAATTTGCACACGAAGCTTTTGAAGATTTTATTCTTTCCAACTTTGATTATAAAAAATATTATTATGATAATAAAATTGGTTTTCCATTAGTGAAAAGTGAAGCAAGCTACAGAAAGCCATCGATTGCTGGCGAAACTTTGCAAATCGAATTGGAAATTTTGCACATTTCCGATCACGCCTTTTCTGTCAGTTACAATTTTTATAACAACTCCGAATTGCGAGCAAATGTAAAAACTGTTCACGTTGCAGTTGATATAAATTCCGTAACCAAAACAAAAATTCCACAAGAAATCAAACAATTTTTACAATTGCACTTAAAGCAGAATAACTAAAATTGATTAGAATTATATCTAAATATCAAACTGTATTTTCATTAATTGTAATTCTCTCATTTTGGGGAATTTCTATTGCAATTCCGCTGAATTTCATTAATCCCGAACTAATTCCATCGCAAAATCCTTTATATTTTTTCGCAAATGTAATTTTTCTCGTTGATTTTTTTTCTTTAACATACATTAATAAGAAAAGAACCAATTCCAATCTAAATGACTTTTTCCAAAATACAGATAAAATTACTTTCTTTTCATTTCTAACTAATTTTCTACCCATTTTCCCATTTTATTTATTCCCAACCAATTTTTTATGGGTTTTCCCCTTTTTTAAGATTTTCAATGTTTCCAACCGAATTCACATAATTAAAGATAAATCAATAACAAATCGAACATTAGTAACTTTCTCGATTTTCATTTTTTGGTTTACACAAGTTGCCCATTGGATTTCCTGTGGCTGGTTTGCAATCTATCAGTTTTCAAACACTTCATTTTATGATAATTATATTTTATCACTTTATTGGACAATTACTTCACTTTCCACAGTTGGATTTGGCGATATTGTAGCTCAAAACACAGAACAACGTTTGTTTTCCATTTTCGTGATGATTGCTGGCGTTGGATTTTATGGTTATTTGATTGGTAGTTTTTCCAGTTTACTTTCTTATCGAGACCCAGCACAAAAGAAATATCAAACAAATCTTGAAAATCTTTCAACTATATCGAAATACAGGAAATTACCCGTTGAATTACAACATCGAATCCAAAAATACTTTCATTACGCTTGGCAAGAGAAACTTGGTTTTGATGAAAACGAGTTTGTAAACCAACTCCCTCACGGGTTAAAAATTGAAGTTTTTTCTTTTTTGAGGAAAGACGCTTTGATGAAAGTAGATATTTTTGCTGATCTTTCTTCGGATTTAATTGAAGAATTATCACAAAAGCTTCAACCAATAGTTGTTACACCAGATGAATTTTTATTCCGTGAAGGTGAAATCGGCGACAAAATGTACTTTTTAATAAAAGGAGAAATCCAAATCTTACAGAATGAAACAGAAATTGCCAGAATTTTTGAAGGTGATTTTTTGGGCGAAATTTCATTATTCAAAAACCAAACTCGCAATGCAACAGCAAAAGCTGTAACCTATTGTAATCTATACTATTTAGACCGAGAAAATTTTAACAAAATAATTCATAAAAACGACAAAATTTATCAGAAAATACATAATCAGATTCTTCTCCGCGAAACCAAAATGGATGAATAAATGGAAAAAGTAAATAAAATTGTAGTTTATTACAAACCAACTTGTACCACGAGTAGAAAAGCCATCAAATATTTACAAGAAAGAAATGTGGATTTTGAGCTAATTAATTACTATGAAAAGCCATTCACAAAAGAAACCCTTTTCGATTTAGTTCAAAAATCAGGAGAAAAAGCCGAATTTTTCTTAAGAACTAAAGCAGAAGAATATAAAATCTATGATTTCAAAAATAAAAATTACACCGAAGATGAAATTCTTACCTTTTTAGTAGATTTCCCCGATTTAATTAACCGACCAATTATTCAAAATGGAAATAAAGTAATTCTTGCCCGCCCGGCAGAAAAAGTTGAAGAAATTCTCAAGAAAGTTTAAAGAATTTCTGTTTTTTTCCGATTATCTATTAAAAAGTTAATATAGATTAATAAAAAATAACTTCAGGGAAGAAGTATGCAAGTAAACGATGGATTAACCCAGGGATTGGGTGAGTATTCCTCGGTAGATATTTCAAAGTTTCGACAATTTGTTAAAGAAGCGTTTAAAGGTTATGTCAAACCGAACTTTGATCATTTGGATTTTATAAAATCCACCGCCAGATTTTATTCCATTGAATTACCTCCTAACATTAGCGAATTCCTTATCAAAATGGACTCCGCTCCATTATTTTGGATTTCAGATATACCATTTTTATTAAAAACTGAAGAGTATTTTGATAATCTAAACAAATCAAGTGGAAAAAATTCCCGTTTTTCCGAACTTAAAAAACTTTATTCAAAATGGGTTTTCCTAAAGTCCGAAAGAGACAAGCAATTTTACACTCTTTCTGCAATTAATTTATTAGAAAAAGATTTGGATAAAAACCACATTTTGAAGAAAATTTTACATGCAATTCTTCTTTCTTTTAATGTCCCGATGATATCATTAGACAAAGCAATTCAACTACTTGATGAAGCAGAACAATTAACTGAATTTCAAGAAGGATTGGATGAAAAGTATATTTCTGAATTAAAATATTACATAAATCTATACAAGGGAATTATTTATCTAAAAGCTGGTGATTTTTATAAATCTATAACACAATTTGAAGACACAATTTTGTTAAAAAACAATGGGATTTCTGCAACCTATTTTAACGCAATTGCTTATCTAAAAAGTGGTGATTTTGAGGCGGCTTCTGCCCAAATTGTTCATTTGATTGAGTTTGACAAAGAAAGGTTTACTTTTGCAATAAAATATAGAAGTGTAAACTTGTTAGATTTTTTTGTAAAAAATGCAATAATTTATAATATTTTTTCAGAAGATGAATTTTCTGTAATGTTTGAGCAGTTGGAACAAATTATTAACTTCAACTATGAATACGACACTCGCTCTTTGAAACAAATTTTGGTGAACCTCGATACTCTGGAAAACTTAAAATTATCTGAACATTATACCGATCAAATTGCAATGAATATTGAATTTCTTAAAAAGGCTTGTAGTTTATATAAAGAAAATCAGAATAAAGTTATTTCAAATATTAGTTATTTAATTTCAAAGTTCTTTAATAGTACATTGGAATTAATATTAAAAAACGCTGAAGACAAATACGAAAAAAACATTGATGAAAAAGTAAAAATATTTGATATTCAGATAAAAGAAAGTAAAAAACGAATTGAACTAACTCAAAGCGAAATTGAAAAAGGAACTAAAGAAATAGAAAAAAGACTTGAAGTATCGCTTTCCTCTGTCGAGCATGAATTAGAGCAATTAGTTGGGAATGTAGAATTTAAGTTGGAACACATTGACGAAAATTCAAAGTTTAATCCAAGTGAAACATTCAAAAATTCAATGATTTACAACGGTATTATTTCAATGGTCGTTTTCATTATTACTGGTTTTTCGGGAGGATTTTTAAATAATATTAATAATTATAATAATTTTGGTTTAGTTTTAACCGCTACAATTTTTGCTGGTTTTAAGTGGGGATTATTAACATACATTGTTGGAACTCTCGTTTCTTTAGTTTCTTCAGCCTCGACAATGTGGGAAAGAACTACTCAGAAAAACAGATTAGTTAAACAAATTGCATACTTAAAAAACGTTGGTGAACGTAACAGAAAGCAATTAAAATTAGAAGCTGAAAAACAAATTGCTTTTCATTCAAAGAAAATGAATGAAAAAATTGAAAATTTAAAAGAAGAAATAAGTGAGTTTGAAAAAGATAAAGAAATGCATAGAAATGAATTAAAACAGGAAATTATAAACGAAGTCATTGCAATTCGTCAAAAATTACAAAACTTATTTATATAATTATTCAACCTTAAAGAATTTATTGTTCAAAATTCTAGCTCCAACAATTCCACCAATTATTCCAAAAATTGAATTTGATATTAATCCATTGATGAGCATAGCAAAAACATATATTGATGAAAATCCATTATTCTGAATTTGCTGAACAACATTTTTAATCATTTCTAACGCTTGCTTCTTTGTTGGTTCATCAACGGGAAAAGTGTTTAACATTTCATTCATTTGTGGATAACTCAACACAAGTTCGTTGGAATGCGTTACCAAAGTAATGAAAACATCGAAAAATAATCCAAAAAAAGCGGAACTAATTCCAGTAAATAACCCAATAGAAATTCCTTCCTTAAGTTTAAATGGCTCAATTCTCCCCGTGCTTTTCATCTCAAAATATAAAGCTAAAACTGAAATTATTGGAATAACTAAACAACAAGATAAACTCTTAAAAATTGGAATTATGAAAGCAATTCCACCGATAAAACCTGCTATTAAAATTGGGTAATATTTTTTCAAACTATTCTCCGTTATCTGAAAATGTGAAAATTGTTGATATTAAAAATTCTAATCCGACAAAACCAAGTAAAATTCCCGTTGAAAATGCTATTATTTTTGAATAATTATAAATGCCAAAGGAAGTGAACGTTACATCAAAAATTAAGGGAATTGCAGCAAAGAACAAATACTTTGTTTTTATCAACTTTGCTTGTTTGGTGAAAATATTAACTATCGAGAATAAAAATGCTCCAAAATAAATTCCAGAACATCGGCTACAAAGCAAAGTCGATTTTCCCCAAAATGAAATTACTTTTTCAGCATCTTGATGACATACAAAACTGAATAAATGATTAAAAAAAAGATGAAAGAACAGCAAAAAATCTGCCAAGTGAATATAGAATTCTATAAAGTTGCCCAAATTCCAAATTAAAAGTATCAGAACAATTGCAAATTTAATCTTTAGCATTCTCAAATATTTTGAATTGATGAAGAGAATTTTCTGTTAAAACCCATAAATTTTTGTCAATTAAAATTGCATCTGTAATGGTGGAATTTAAATCCGTAAACTCGAGACTTTGCATTTTTCTTGAAGAAATATCAAGTAAAATTACCTCTTTTTCGTTTGATATAATTAAAATATTGTCGAATGAATTTATATTAGTAAAGTTTGCTTTTAGAGAAATTTTTGCTTTTCCAGTGCCGAATAAATCAAAAACCAATAGCGAATTTTCTTCCAGAACAAATAAATCTGAATTACCATTTACCTCAATTTTTGAAGGATTTTCGAGCGAAAATTCACCATTTGTAAAATATCCAATTTCAGAAATTAATTTTCCGAACATATCGTATTTTAGAATGCGTTTGTTATCTGAATCGAGAACAAATAAATCTCCTTGAGCTGAAATGGCGCAACTTTGTGGATAAATTAAATACTCATCGGAATTAATTTGATAAAGAAAATTTAAAAATCTATCAAAAATTTGGATTCTGTTGTTGTTTTTGTCGCACACAAACAAGTTCAAAGAAGCAAAGAACAAATCTGATGGGAAATCGAAGGTCGAATTTTCCCAACCAAAACCGCCAATTACTTTTTGTATGTTTCCTAAAGTATCAATTTTTATTATTGAATTTTCATTTTCATCTGAAATAAAAAAATATCCTTCAGATAAATAGACTAAATTGCTTGCTTTTTGAAATTCACCTATTTTTTTAGATTCTATCAAATTTTGAGATAGATGAATTGAAAATGAGAAAAGAATTAAGAGAGCGGTAAAAACCATTTGTTTATTAATCGGAATCAATTTTACTTCTTTCGGCTTTAAGGAAATCGATTACTTCAAAGAATATTTTTTGATCTTCTTTTGAAATTAAATCTTTGGCAACATCATAAGCAATTCCGAGCCAACGAATATTCATCACACGAGCGGCAGTTGTAATATCTTTTTCGTATTTCTCTTTGTTTTGCATTACAATTTTTGCAAATTCCACAGCGGCTACAACGTTTATCATGTTGTGTAAATCTGTATTGTTGGCAATTCTAACTAAATCGTATATATGTTTTTCATATTTTTTAGCAACTTCAATCGCAGCAATTCCCGCTTTTTTCATAATATCAACTTTTTGTAATACTTTTAGTTTTGGATCGGTTGCAATATGTATTAAATCGCTAATGGAACGACTTGCATTTTTTTCATCTTCTTCTGCAAGTGCTATAGCATTTTCTATTGCTTTTAACAAACTTCTTTGTAAAACTCCTTTAGCTTTTTCGCTAAGTTCTTCACCATATTGAATTAAATTATTCGCAACTTTTAGAATTTCGCTGTATTCTCCTTCTTCAGCCCAAGCTTCAAGTTCAGAAATACTCATCTTTGGTTGTTCAATTTTTAGTTCGTCCCAACCTTTATCTTGCCTAGCTAATACTTCAACATATTGGCTTGTAGCCTCGTTTACTTTGTCTTTAATAACATTAGTTGTCGCAAGTATTTTAATGTAGTATCTTGTAAAAGTAGTTATAAGCTTTGCCGTATAGTCCTTGTCAACTTTAAATGTAATTAAAATTTTTCTGCTTAACTCACCAAATTTTGGTTTAGCTATTTTTGCTTCTGGATAATTAATTTTAAATTCTGCAAGAGCTTTTCGTACATCTTCTATTTGCTCTTTTTCGTTCAATACAATTGAAATTGTTTCAGAATTCATATTTCCCCTTCAAATTCTATTAAAAACATACAAAAGATTTTTTATTTCAAAATTATCGAAAGTATTTTGGTTTTGTTGATAAAATAGTTTTAGGTCTAAAAAATCAATCCCTTTTAGATGTCCATCTGTCATTTTTGATCTTTTATATAGATTGTCAACATAAACTGCTGCAGCTTTTATTCTAATAAACCCATTTACGTTTCGATTTTGTATAATTTCAATTAATTCTTCATTTAAAATTACATTTTTTTTGCAAAGTTCAAGTATGTTCATACCTGCTTTTTCAGAAAGGTCCAAAAAGTTATTGCTTTGCAAAAATGATTCAAATAGAATTTTTTTTAGAATTTTAATTGACTTTTTTGCATTTCTTGGATTATCATTCGAACCTCGTATTGCATCAGCAATTTCTTTTTCTGTTCTATTTACGATAACTTCTTTTGCTCTTTTTATAACATCTTCACCTTGCACAATCATTTGAGAACTATCTTCAATTATATCTGTTAGATTTGTAGAATCTAAAATTTTGCTCATTTTTATTGTTGCTGGGTCAAGATTAACAAACGAAATTATTTCTTCTTGTACTTTATTTACTGTTTCGTTTTCCGATTTTTTAAATTCGCGTGAATCATCCAAGTCTTCATAATCTAAAGAAAGTAAATTCAGTATTCTTCGCACTTTTTCACTTGTCCCAATAAATTGAATTTGGTTGTTCAGTCCTTCGTAAATAAATTGTTCTACATAAAGTTCGTCAATTATCAGCTTTATTATTGTTTTAGAACCCTCGTCAACATAAATTCTGTATTTGTGGCTATCTATTGATAAATCGCGCAAAAGTCCAACAAGTTTTCTTTTAACCTCTTTTGGGTTTTCGCCATTAACTGCAATTGTCAATCTTTCAGGATTTGTCATAAATTCATTTTTTTTGTTATAAAATTATTAAATAAAAGGATTTTCCTTTAGATTTACGAAAATATATTCGAAAATAATAATAATTTATTAAACATAATTTTGTTTTTACTGATATAAATATGACTAAAATTAAAAATCCAGAAAATTTACCAGAATGGCACAAAAATGAAGACAATTCAAAATTTGCGACCAAAATTGTAACGGCTTCGCCAATCAAAATGGAATCTACAATAGTTGATAATCAAACTAATAATGAGATTTTGATAGATGAATTTGTAAAAAAAATATTACTTAACGATAGAGTAGCTCTCGCAAAAGCAATTACGTTAGTTGAAAGCAATTCAGAAAACCACGCAAAAAAAGCGAAAGAAATTCTAAAATCAATTTTACCAAAAACGGGAAATTCTATTCGAGTTGGAATTAGTGGAATTCCTGGCGCTGGGAAAAGTACTCTTATCGAAGCACTTGGTTTGTATTTAATTAGTATCGGACATAAAGTTGCAGTCTTAACCGTTGATCCATCAAGTTCAGTAACAAAAGGAAGCATTTTGGGTGATAAAACTAGAATGGAGAAACTTTCCCGCGAAGTTAATTGTTTTATTCGTCCTTCTCCTTCTGGCGGAAATTTGGGTGGAGTTACAAAAAAAAGTTATGAAACAATACTTCTTTGTGAAGCAGCTGGTTACGATGTAATTTTAGTTGAAACCGTTGGAGTTGGACAAAGTGAAATTTCGGTTTCGTCTATGATTGATTTTTTCTTATTAGTAACTGTTGCTGGAACTGGTGATGAACTTCAGGGAATAAAACGAGGAATTATTGAAGTTTCTGATGGATTTATTTTAAACAAAGCTGATGGTGAAAACAAACTTGCTTCTGAATTAGCTGCAAAATCACTCGAAAACTCAATCAAGATAATTCAGGATAATTCAAGAATTTGGCAACCAAAAGTATTAATCGCTTCAGCTTTAAACCATATTGGAATTCAAGAAATTTGGGAGATGATTTCGGAATTTGTTGATATTAAAAAGCGAAACAATGAATTTTATTCAAAAAGAAAACAACAATCTCTCAATTGGGTGTTTTCAACTACAGAAAACGAGCTAAAACGTCGCTTTTACAACAATCCAGAAGTGAAGATTCTAATTTCTAAAATCAGAAAACAGATTGAAAACGATGAAATTCTTCCTATTGAAGCCGTTGAAATTCTTCTTAAAAATTTATTTAAAAATTAATTTATCTTTCAATTCATAATCCGACAATTAGTTTTGTATTTATAAAAATAATTAATACCAAAATTTTGAAAGATTTTACTAACGATTCTCACTTTCTGGAATATTGTTAAATTTACTATATAATCTAAAAATTAAAATTCCCAAAAAAAGGAAAAGTCCAATCATTCCAGCAAGTGAATGAAATATCGGAATTGCTGTCTGATCCAAATTTGCTTTTATACTTAATTGATTAAAATAAACAATGAATAGATTTGTTAAAATTCCCATTGTTGCAATCGTGTTCTTTAAATAATTTATAGATTTTTCTCGATTTTCTGAATTCAACCAATAGTGTTTGTTTGGTAAATTTATTAATGAATCCGACATTTTCCCAATTAAATAGGAAATTCCCAAAAACAAGAAAGTCATTGCAGATAAAATCACAAAATGAGTGATGAAAGCAGTTGATTTATCTGACCATCTATCTGGATTTCCTGAAATATTAAAATGAACGGCAATTTCTTGCGGAAGCAAATGATAGAAAGAATAATATTGAACAATAAACAATAAGAAAGGGATTGTTAGAAAAAATTTAATTCTATTTTTCATAAATTTACATTAATTAATCGAAAGCAAAAATATGAAAAATTTCTATTGGGAATTAATAGAAATTTCATTTTATAGTTAATTAGTAAAATGCCAAAATTATTGGTAAATTTTGAATAATAATAAAAGGAGAAAAAAATGCCCAAAAACACATTTTCTGAAGAAATTTACTTGCGTGCATTGACAGGAAAAGTTGTAGGCGAAGCAATTTTAACTGAATATAGCAAAGTCGCCGTAATTTCAACCAAAAATATTATTTGTTCCGCTTTAAGTGCCGCTGCAGAAGCCGTTTTTTCAAATAACACAAATGGAACAATTTCACACTTTATCGTGGAAGAAAATCAGATTGAATCAACAATTAAATCTGTTATTGAATTTAACCCAGACGCAGTTTTGCTAATGTTCGGCGGCGAGACACCAATTGAGCAAACAATGTTACTTTTCAATCAAACATTGCAAGAATTAGCAAAATCAAATCAAGAAATGGCAATTATTGTTCACGTTCGTATTTTTGCTGCTCAAGGTTTACACGAGGCTGTAAAGGATAAATCAATTCTATCTTTTTTGCAAAACAACGAAGTTTTTGTCTATACAATCGATTTAGAAAAGGGAAAATTGGTTTACAACGAAGTCTTCATTCCAACATCACAAAAAATAAAATTAGAACCAATTTTAGAAGTCGCTCTAACTTTGGAACATGCTGATTTGTTAAATCGCTCACTGCGAGATAAAACCATAAGTTGGGTTAACTAATTCTACAAATAAAAAATAATATAGAGATACGATGTTTATAGATGAAGCAAGAATATTCATACGATCTGGAAAAGGTGGCGATGGTCATTCATCTTTCCGAAAAGAAAAATTTGTTCCCAAAGGCGGTCCCGATGGCGGAAATGGTGGAAAAGGTGGCGATGTAATATTTTTAGCTGATCCAAATTTGCACACACTTTTAGATTTTAATTACAAAAAAAAGTATGCTGCCGAAGATGGCGAAAACGGCGGAAAATCTCTCAAAGACGGAAAAAGTGGAAATGATATTATTATAAAAGTTCCAGTTGGAACAATAATAAAGGATTTCGAAACAGACACAGAAATTGTTGATTTAAGTTCAGATTTTATGCAGTTTGTTGTTGCAAAAGGCGGAAGAGGCGGAAAAGGGAATTCAAATTTTGCAACAGCTACAAACCAAGCACCAAGATTCGCAGAAGAAGGAAAAATTGGCGTTGAAAAATATGTGAAACTTGAACTAAAATTACTAGCGGATGTTGGTTTAGTTGGCTTTCCAAATGCTGGAAAATCAACATTCATTTCTTCTATTTCTGCTGCTCGTCCTAAAATTGCCGATTATCCTTTTACAACTCTTCAACCAAATTTAGGAATTGTAAAATATCGCGATTATAAAACTTTTACTATTGCCGATATTCCTGGGATAATCGAAGGAGCTTCCGAAGGAAAAGGCTTGGGACATAAATTCTTAAAGCATATTGAAAGGACAAAAATTCTTTTGATAATGATTGACGCTACTGACGAAAATTATCAAAAATCTTTCCGAACTTTGATAAAGGAATTGGAAAAATTCAGCGATTTGCTTGCTCAAAAGAAAAAAATTGTTGCTTTTACAAAATTGGATATTTTATCTGAAGAAGAAATTAAAAAAGTAAAAAAAAGAAAAATCAGAAATTATTCCGACCAAATTTACTGCATTTCTTCTGTAGCAAGAATTAACCTCGACGAACTAATCGAACGATTTTGGAAAGAAATTGAGAATTAACTATGAATTTTAGAAAGTTTATGATTTTTCTCTTTCTTTCTCTCGGTTTACTTTTTTTGGTTGCATTTTCATCTTTGTTTTTTGGTTCTGTAGATTTTTCATATTCTGATTTCCTTTCCATTTTCAGTCAAAATCCGACAAAAAATGCTCAAATTGTACTTTTTTTGCGATTTCCAAGAATTATATCTGCAATCGGTGTTGGAGGTGGACTTGCCGTTGCTGGAGCTGTTTTGCAAGTAATTCTTAAAAATCCACTTGCAGAACCTTATATTTTGGGAATTTCGAGCGGCGGAACTTTGGGAGCATTAATTTCATTTTGGCTCGGACTTTCATTTGCGTTCACACAATTCTTTTCTTTCCTCGGCGCGATAATAATTATTTTACTTTTACTACTTATTTCTTCGCAAAATCATTTACGTACGCCAACAAATTTTCTTCTTTTTGGAGTTATGATTGGTGCATTTTTCGGTTCAAGCATTTTAATAATCCTTCTTTTGATGAAAGAGAACTTGCAAACTGCAATTTTTTGGCTTGTTGGAACTTTATCTTTTATCAATTCAGAAAAAGCATATTTAGTAATGATTTTCTCATTATTACTTTCAGCAATTATTTTTTTAGGAAGTTTCAGATTGAACTTACTTGCTTCAAATGATGAACACATTCGTACACTTGGAATTAATAAAAATCGTTTAGAAAATACTTTTATATTTTTAGCAACAGTATTAGTCGGTGTTTTAGTTTCAGTTTCAGGTGTAATCGGTTTTGTCGGAATGATAATTCCACACATTGTTAGAATTTTTGTCGGCTATGATAATCGGTATGTAATTCCAATGTCCTTCATTTGGGGTGGAATTCTTCTACTTATTGCAGATTCATTTGCTCGTACCATTATTTTGCCTTCGGAATTACCAGTTGGAGCAATAACTGCAATGATCGGAGCTCCAATTTTTATTTATCTTTTACGAAAAAATTTCACCTTAATTAATTAAAAGGTAATTATGAAAGATTTAACAATCCAATTAGCTAATTTTTTGTTTTGAAAAGGGAGTTTTCAGAGAAAATTCTAAAAATAAAGGATTAAAAAAGCTTGATTATAAAATAACCAAGCCTTTTTATTTTGAGGTACTTATTTTTCAATCAATTCAGGGAGTTCAACTCGAATATTTGTTTTTAAGCGAATATTATCTGTAACTGGGCAACGAGATTCTGTTTCTTCAAGCCAATTTTTTATTTCTTCAATTGTTACATCTTCAAAATCTGGATAGATTTTCACATTGATTTCCTTGAAACCAGCGCGGTCATCTTGCGAAATTCCCATAAATTTACTTGGATTTAATTCGCCTTCTATTTCAATTTCCATCCCGTTTAACTTTAAATCATATTGTCTCGCGACAAAATGTCCTGTAATATTCAAGCAGCCAACAAGCGACATTAAAAGTGCTTGAACAGGGCTTGGTCCTTGATTTGTTCCACCGAGAAATTCTGGTTCGTCAATTACCATATTAAATTCACCAGCTTTTATGTTGATTTTAGTTGGGTTTTCACTTTTTCCGCTTACTCGAACTAACATATTTTGATTTATTTTCATTTTGTTTTTCTCCTTTTTATAAATAGATATTATATCCTATTAGATTCATATCCCAAATATAAGTTCCAATAATTATAAAATAATTTTTTATTTAAATTTGATTTTATAAAAAACCCATACAAATAGATTTTCTTACAAAAAAATCTATTTAGTGTAAAAAATACTTTAATTATAGTGCCTTTTAAGTAATAAATAATGATTTTTGTGGCATAGTATTTTATACGAACTATTAAATATCTTATTTTAGGGGAAAAATTAGTTTCGAAATCTTTTTTTATTTAATTTTCAATCAAAAACACTTGAATATACTCGACATACAAAATATTTCGTTTTCTTTTTCAAATCAGAAATTAATTGACAATTGCTCTTTTGAGATTGAGGAAAAATCACAAAATTTTTTAATTGGCTTGAATGGAAGTGGGAAAACAACATTATTGAAAATTTTGCTTGGGTTATTAAACAAAAAAAAGGGTAAAATATTCATTCTTGGAAAAAATCAAAATGAATATACAAGCGAAGAATTAGCAAAAATTATTGCTTTCGTTCCACAAACACAATCTGAAATATTCCCATTTTCTGTTGAAGAAATAATTTCAACTGGAAGAACTCCATTTGTAAACTTTTTTGGGGTTCAGAGTCAAAGGGATAAAGAAATAATTGATGAATTTATTACCAAACTCGATTTGAATTCTGTAAGGAAAAAGCAAATCACAAAAATTTCTGGTGGAGAATTAAGAAGAACATTAATCGCGCGTGCTTTGGTTCAACAACCTAAAATTTTATTGTTAGATGAACCAAATTCCTATTTGGATGTTGAACATCAAATTTCAATTTTTGAAATTCTTGCTAAACTTTCTGATGAACAGAAATTGACCACAATAACCGTTACGCACGATTTAAATATCGCTTTTCTCTTTGCCCAAAATGTACTAATTTTACACGAAGGTAAAATCAAAAAAGGCAAAAAAGAAGAAATTTTGACTGAGAATAACATAAAATATTACTTCCACGTTAATTCAAAAATTAATTTTACCGATAATTATTCCACAATTAGCATTTTACGAAAATGACATTTTTCTATTTATTAGCAACAACCATATATCTTTTCACTCAAAAATACTTCCATAATAATGTGGAATTTTCGATAAATAATGCGTTTTCGCTATTTACCTTATTTTACTTTGTACTAATGCTTGTCTTTACGCTAAAACTGATTGAAAAGTTATTCAAAAAGAATGTCTATCCAAGTTTTGCTGTCGAAACAATAGCAATTTTTTCTTTCATCAGTTCAATTTTTGCAGAATTTCTTTTTATTCTCGATTTCCCTTTCTTCAATTCTTATTTATTTGGATTTCCATTACACAAAGTTGCTGTCATTTCTTTATTTATTCTAAGTTTCATTGGATTAACAATTTCATTTTCTTCTGTTGTGATAAACCAATTTTGTAGAAAGAAATTGAAGAGGAAGCAATTTTTGTTAACTTTTTCTCTTTTTGTCATATTTGGAATTTATTGTATTGTAACGGTCGTTACTAAAACTGACAATAAAATTGATGAAAATTCCACTGAGAAATTTGATTACATTGTAGTTTTAGGAACGGCAGTTGGAAAAGAAGGGAATCCGTTAAAGATTCTAAAAAGTAGATTAGATAGAGCATACCAACTTTGGCAAAATGGAATTTCTCCCAAAATCTTACTAACTGGCTCAAATGCTCCTGGGGAAATTAGCGAAGCAAAAGCTGGCTACGAATATCTTACAAAATTGAGAGTTCCAAACGAAGTTCTTGAATTTGAGGAACAAACAACTTCAACTTTCGAACAAATTCAGTTTCTAAAAAAATATTTTGCCAACAAAAAATTATGCATCGTTTCTAACGAATTCCATCTTAAACGAGTAATTGAAATGGCACATTTTTATAATCTAAATATTTCAGTTAGTGCTAGTAAATCTGATTTTTCGTTTGAAAAAGAAATTTATTTGTACCTTCGCGAAAGTGCTGCAATTGGATTATTTATTCTTTTTGGTATTTAATTAGGGAATTTGAAAACCTTTAATTGCCGTCCACAATTTGAACCAATCATCTCTTTCCATCTCAAAATTTATTGATTCAATTTGAGATTTTATTCGTTCTATTTTTCCACTTCCGAGAATAATATTCATTTCAAGCGGGAATTTCAAAATCCAAGAAATCGCAATTGCTTCCCAATTATCAAAATTTGATTTTCGTGCAATTTCTTCTATTTCCTTGTGAATTCGCATATTTTGCTCATTTTTTATAGTAAAAATCTTTCCACCAGCAAGCGGCGACCAAATCATAGGTTTTACTTTTTTTTCTTGCAAATAATACAAATTCCCATTTTCTAAATGTTCCAAATTAAGAAGTGATAATTCGATTTGATTTGTAATTAACGGAAAATCTATTCGAGATTGCAATAACGAAAATTGTGCTTGATTGAAGTTTGAAACGCCAAAATTCACCACTTTTCCAGACAATTTTAATTCAGTAAAAGCTTCCGCAACTTCATCAGCATTCATAAGAAAATCTGGTCTGTGAATTAACAAAACATCTAAATAATCTGTTTTAAGGAATTTTAGCGAATTTTCGGCTGAATGGATTATATGTTTTTTGGAAGTATCGTAAGAATGGAACGTATTTTCTGGGCGATTTTCCGATACTAATTTAATTCCACACTTTGTTACAAACTGAAAATTACTTCGGGATAAACCAGAATTTTTGAACGCTTTCCCAAATATTTCTTCATTCTGATAATTCCCGTAAATGTCTGCGTGGTCGAAAGTTGTAATTCCCAATTCGCTAATTTTGTGCAAAAAATTAATCAATTCATTTTCTGTAAACCCCCATTCTCTCATTCTCCAAAATCCTTGTGAAAACTGCGAAAACGTAACTTGTTGTGAAATTTTAATTTTTTTCATAATAATTCTATTTATTTTTGATTTAAAATTAACATTTTCTATTTCGTTTTTTCTTTTAACAAATCATAATTTGGATTTTTATGAAAATACTGATTTTACTCACTGTTTTTTTGTTTACTGATTTTACTTTTGCTCAAAGTTTTACAATTCCAATTTGGGGAAAAGTAATTCCCAACCGAATTGAAACTGATGAAGTTGAGACTACTGAATTTGCTGAAAATTCCAATATTTTGTTAATAAAAAATGTTCAAGTTCCAACAATCGAAGTTTTTTTGCCTAAAAATGAAAATCTAAACAAAAAAGCAGTAATTATTTGTCCTGGTGGTGGCTACCAAGTTTTGGCTTACAACTGGGAAGGAACTGAAATTGCAAAATGGTTGAACGAAAATGGAATTGTTGGAATTGTTTTGAAATATAGATTGCCAACTTCAAAAAGTGTTGAAAACAAACAATTTACACCTTTTTTCGATTTGCAAAGAGCGATAAAACTTGTTCGCTTCAATTCCAAAAATTGGGGAATTGATGAAGATAAAATTGGGATTATGGGATTTTCCGCTGGAGGACATTTAGCCGCAACTTTCGGGACACATTTTGGCACTTCCTCATTTCAGAATACAGACGAAATTGATTTAGTTAGCGAAACACCAAACTTCCTGGTTCTTGCTTATCCCGTAATTTCATTTCAAGATTCAATTACACATTCTGGCTCAAAATCCGCTCTTTTGGGCGAAAATCCCGATTCTAATGATGTTTATTTTTTTTCTAATGAATTTTTTGTTTCCCAAAACACACCGCCAACTTTCATTTTTCATGCTCAAGATGATAATTTAGTTTCAATCAAAAATTCTGAATTGTTTTATAGGAAATTAGAAAAATATAATTCAAAATCGGAGTTTGTGATTTTTCCAAAAGGCGGACACGGTTTTTCGCTTGCCAAAAATGATAAATTACTTCATAGTTGGACAGATAAATTAATTCTGTGGCTGGAAAATCTGAAATGAAATATTTGTTTACTTTTTCTGTATTTAAAAAATACATTTTCGCATAATGAACTTTGCAATGTGCTAATTTAACATAAAAACGAAGAATTTATTGGAACAATAGTTGCCACTGAAACGTGGGTAAAATATGCAGATAAACGAAAATAAAATATTAAACGAAATTCCAATTGCTGTTATCTTTTTTAATAAAAACTTTGAAATTGAATTCATAAACGAAATCTTCAATTCTTTCAATATTTCTGAACAATTGGCAAGTATGCACATTGGAAAAGATATTCGTAAAACGGATTTTGTTGATGAACAATTTGTGGAATTAATTCAAAATATTAGGGAAACTCCTTTTGAAATTGAGTTAAATTTTACAAAGAAAAGGTCGGGCAAATTGCTTTCAATTGTGGTAAAAGGAATTCCGATTTACGAGAAAAATCAATTTATTGGTGGAATTTTAGTAATTGAAGATATAGTTACAAATGAAGAAAATGAACACGAAAATCTGATAAGAACACGTTTTTTCTCGCTTTTGATGAAATCTTTCTTCGAGCATTTTGCTTTGTTTGATTCAAATTGGAATATTCTTTTCCAGCCTAAAATAGATATTGAGCTTGCATCAAAATTTGATTTTGAGGCGGCAATGAATTTTGCAGTAAAATATATCTCAAAAACTTTGGATAATTTCGGGAAAATTCTCTTCCACGACCAAACAAATCAAAAATTTCTTGAAATTGGCTTTTCAAATTTCAAGTTGCTTAAAATGAAAAATAGTTTCACTTTTATTGTGTTCCGCGATGTAACCGAAGAAAAGCACAAATTATTGGCTGAAGAAAAAAGGTTAAAATCAATTGGAGATAACATTCTTGGCGGAAATCTTTTTTTAGTGTTAAATGAAAATTTTTTCGTTACCGACTTTAATTCTGGGAATGAAGAATTACGCAAATATCTACAAATCGAAAAAGGGACATTAATTACCGACATTTTTGGCGAAGAAATTAATAATTCAATTAACTTATTAATTTCGCAAGACTTTCTTTCAGTTAATTACGAGCTAAAAAGGAAAAAATTAACAAAATATTTACAACTTATTTTTGTGAAAGAAGAAGGGCAAAGCAATAATATTCTTCTCTTAGTAAAAGACAATACCGAAGAATTAAAACTTGTAAACGAAAATTTGGAATTAAAGACTAATTTCCAGAAAGTTATAAATGAAATTTCAGATGTTTTCTTTGAAATTGAAATTGTTGAAGGGAAATTGCGTTTAACTTCGGTTACCGAAAATGTGAAAAATATTTTGGGAAATGTTACAACTTCTGAAATGAATTCGCCATTTTTTTGGTACAAAATTATTCATCCAAACGATAGAAAGCACTTTTTTGATGAATTAAGAAAGTCTTTTACAAATAAATCAAAAAAGAAATTTGAGTTGGATTTTAAGGTGATTTCGAGAAAAAATCAGATTTTGAATTTAAGATTGCTTTTTGAATTGAATAGAAATGAAGAGGGGAAAATAATTTCGGCAAAAGGAAAAATGAGCGACATTTCGAGTTTAGTTTTTGAAAAAGAAGAAATTTCTAAACAAGTTTTGCGACTTGAGGAACTAAATCAAGCAAAAGACAGATTTATTTCAATTATTTCCCACGACTTACGAACTCCGTTTAGCTCAATTCTTGGTTTTACAGATTTAATGTTATCTGAAGATGATATTCCACTGGACAAGCAAAAAGAATATATCAAATTTATTCAGAATTCTTCTCAATCGATGTTGAATTTGCTCAATTCTCTTTTGGATTGGACTCGTTTGCAAACGGGAAGAATACAATTTGCTGCTACTAAACTAAATCTGAAAAATGTAATTGCTAATTCTGTAAACATTCTTCAGGGAACGGCAATTCAAAAAGGAATTTCTTTATCATTTTCGCTTGATTCAGATATTTTTGTTCACGCTGATGAAAATCTGATTGCACAAATTTTCGGTAATTTGCTTGGAAATGCTTTGAAATTCACACGAGCTGGCGATTCAATTTTAGTTACTGCAAAGCAGAAAATCAATTCTAATTTCATTGAAATTTCAGTTAAAGATTCTGGTGTTGGCATTCGCAAAGAAGATATTTCAAAATTGTTCAAAGTTGATTCAAAATTCACAAATCTTGGCACTGCGGGCGAAAAAGGCACAGGTTTGGGACTTTCACTTGTTTATGAGATGATTAAAAAGCACGGTGGTGATATTCGAGTTGAAAGCGAATTCGGCAAAGGAACGGAATTTATTTTTACGCTACCTACTTCATCAACAAATATTATGTTGGTTGACAACAATACAACAGACGCATTGCTTTATTCCAAATTGATTAGAAGTTTATTCCCAGATTTCAAAGTAACAGTTTGTTCAAATAAATCAGAAGTTGAAGAAAATCTTATCACAACTTCGCCAATTGTAATATTATCTGAAATTGAAATTGCAGATTTCAGTGTTTATGATCTTTCAGAAATGTTGAACAAACTTAACGAAAGATTCAAGACAAAAATAATTGTGCTAACTCGAGAGAAATCACAAAAAAAACTAAATGATTTACGAAGTTTTAATTTCTATGAAATTTTTTCAAAACCAGTAGATTTATCGATATTTAAGCAAAGAATTTCAGAAGCATTTAGAAATAATTAACATTACTTAAAATGATTTTATTAAAATAAATTGTAAGTAAAATGATTTTTTTATTTTACATCATCTAATTTTATTATATAGTATAAAAAAGGAAAATAAATGAAAAATAAAGGTTTATTAATTGGTTTGGGAATAGTTGTTATTCTAATTTTTTCTGTAGTAAGTTGGGCGGTTTCAACTTACAATGGAATTGTTTCGCTTGATGAATCAGTAGCAACTGCATGGAGCCAAGTTGAAAATCAATATCAACGCCGTGCCGATTTAATTCCAAATTTGGTAAATACGGTAAAAGGAGTTGCAAATTTTGAAAAAGAAACTTACACGGCAGTTGCCGAAGCTCGTTCGAAAGTAAATGAAATAAAACTTACTCCTCAAATGCTTTCAAATCCTCAAACATTCAAACAATTTCAATCAGCTCAAGATAATCTTGGTTCCGCTTTATCGCGATTGTTAGTAACTGTCGAAAAATACCCAGAATTGAAAGCAAATGAGAATTTTTTACAATTGCAAACACAACTTGAAGGGACTGAAAATAGAATTTCAGTTGAAAGAATGAACTTTAACGAAATTGTTCGACAATTTAATACAACAATTCGCAAATTCCCTGGCAGTTTGGTTGCTGGTTTTGGTGGATTTTCTGAAAAACAATATTTTGAAGCTGCCGCTGGAAGCGAAAAAGTTCCTGAAGTGAAATTTTAATTTATGAAAAAGCTAATTCTTACTCTCGTTTTTGCAATTCTACTGAGCAATTTAACTTTTGCTCAACCTTATATTCCAACATTGGAAAGATATTGCACTGATAGAACAAACACTCTAACCAAATCCGAAATTGCAAATATTAATAGAATATTACAACAATTTGAAGATTCAACTTCAACTCAAATTGCCGTCCTTTTTGAATATACCATTGATAATTATCCAATAGAAAGTTTTGCATATCAAGTTGCAAAACAGAATAATATCGGACAAAAAGGCAAAAACAACGGTATTTTATTCGTTATTCTCAAAAAAGATAGAAAGATGCGAATTGAAGTTGGCTACGGACTTGAAGGAGCATTGCCCGATGCGTTAGCAAGCTCTATTATCCGAAATGATGTAAAACCGCATTTCAAAAATCTAAATTTTTATGACGGTGTTATGGCTGGAATTACATCAATAATTGCCGCAACAAAAGGGGAATACAAACAAGATAAATCTCGCTCGAAAAACGAAGATGGTTTTCCGTGGGGAACAATTTTATTTATAATCTTCTTTATAATTTTCTTTATGGGAAAAGGAGGAAGAGGAAACGGTTTGGGAATGCTGTGGCTTGGTTCTGCCCTTTCGAATGGCAGTGGCGGTAGAAGTAGTGGTTTTGGCGACAGTGATTTTGGCGGATTTTCCGGTGGCGGCGGTAGTTTTGGCGGTGGCGGAGCAAGTGGCAGTTGGTAAAATTGTCTGAAGTTTGATTTGACAGATTGTTATCAAATTATAAACTTAAAATGAACTCCACGTTGAAGGTGGAGTTCATATTTTTAAACTAAATAATTGTTCTCAGTTTATAGATTAAGTTTTTAATTATTTGGTGAAACAGACGACCGCGTCTGTTCGTTTGAATTAACAATTAAATCATTTTTTGTTTTGTCAGACGGGAACGTCTGACCTACCACAATTTATGGTTTATTTTCTCTCATTACTGATCACTCACAACTGATTACTATTTTTTTTATTTCAAGCCTAATTCTTTTGTCATTCTGTAATAGTTTGGTGGAGCAAGTCCTAATTTGATTGCGGCGTCTGCATCAGATTCTGAATTATCTCGGACGAATTTGAAATAATCATATTTTATTTTTTTTTCTAAATCTTTCCACGGAACAATGTTATCTCGCTCAAACAAAAGTGGATTTTGTGTGTTTTGTTTTGTGCGTGGAATTATCGATTGTTGAATATTCATCGAATTTATTTCTCCACTTGCCACAAAAAGTACGCGCTGCAGAACATTTTTCAGCTCTCTTACATTTCCAGGCCAATCGTAATTTACAAGCATTTGCATTGCTTCTTCCGAGATTTTAGGAGTTTCTATTCCCATCTGAAAACTGAATTGTTGCAAAAAATGTTCTGTTAAAACAGGAATATCATCAATTCGCTTATTTAATGGAAGTAGCGGAACAATTAAAACATTTAATCTGTAGTATAAATCTTCTCTGAAGCGACCAGCGTCAATTTCTTTTCGCAAATCTTTGTTAGAAGCGGCAAGAATTCGGACATTTACTTTTATCGTTTTCGTTCGACCAATTTTATCTATCTCTCCATCTTGAATAACTCGAAGCAGTTTTACTTGAGCGGAAAGTGGTAATTCCGCAATTTCATCAAGAAATAGTGTCCCATTATTTGCGATTTCAAACAAACCTTCCTTCTGATTTCCAGCACCAGTAAATGAACCGCGTTCGTAACCGAAAAGCTCACTTTCTATTAAATCATTTGGTAAACTGCCACAATTTATTGGAACAAAATTGTCGTATTTCCGTTTACTTCTGTAATGCAGATTATAAGCAACAAGTTCTTTTCCCGTTCCAGACGCCCCAGTTATTAATACCGGAACTTCAGTGCTTGCAAACTTTTCAATTGATGATTTTACGGTTTCCATTGCTTGCGATTTTGAAATAATCGTTTTGCTCATCAGAATTTGCTCTATTTTTTCATCTAATCGCAAATTTGATTTCTTGTTTTTATCTTCAAGTAATTTTCTATCGAAAGCATTAAAAAGGCTAATTACAAAATCAGTTGGCTGATAAATATAATCTTCAATGTCGTTTGGATATTTTGTACAATACCAAAAGGCACCAGCATCCATTAATTGTCGAGCAAATTTTAAGTCAGTAATATCAATTGTAAGTTTCGTAATTACAATAATTTGTATTGATTTCTCAATATCTTTGATGCGTTTTATTAAATCTACTCCGTGCAAAGTTCCCGCTATTTGATAATCCATAATTACAACATCATAATTATTTTTATTGGCAGAAAGCAACGACAAAGCAGCATCGCCGTTAGAAACAATCGCTTGAATTATTATTTTATCTTCAAATAAGCGAATTGTATTTTTTACTCGGCGTGCATCAAAATCTTCATCTTCAATAAGTAAAACATTAATAATATCTTTTTCCATAGCCTTATACTTTTAGTGTAAAAATAAATTTGCAACCAATTTCCAGATTTTCTGCAGTTAAATTCCAACCACACTTTTTAGTTGCAAGTTGATGAGCAATATAGCAGCCATAACCACTATTTCTTTGAGTTAAATTTTTGGTAGAAACATTTTCAAGGAATATTTTTTGAATTCCTTCTTCGTTCGATTCAATTAGATTATGTGGAATTCCATCTCCATTATCTTCAATAATTATTTGAGATACATTTTCTTCTGGCAAATATTTAGTTGAAATTATAATCTCAATATTTCTTTCGGGAGCGTGATCGATGCTGTTTTGAATTAACGGCTCTATAATTTCCCACACAACAAATTCATTTATTCCAACCAAAGGAAATTTTTCATCAAGGTTCAACGTGAATTTGAATTTTTCCATTTTTGATGTTACCCGAAGAAAAATGTTGTTCACAATAAATCTGATTAGTTGGTTTACGTTTGTCCTAAAAATTGGATTTCTGATTGTATTTATTGGTGGATCGTACCATTTCATGTCGTAAATTGCTCGAGCCACAAAATTGGCGTATTTTGTAACTTTTTCTTTTATTAACTCGGTATTTTCAGCGGTAAGTTCCCGTAAATCGTCTTTTATAAAACCCATAACTTTTTCCGCTTTGTGATGCGTATGGTAAATTCGCTTTGTAAAAAGTGATTCTTTCTCGTGCTCGATTTGCCTTTTTAAGTTTTGTTGCTGTTCTTCAAATAATTTTTGCTGAACTCTGTCTCTTTCTCGCATTGTGTATGTTGTGATGTAATACATTGTTAGCAAACCAAGTAAAATTATTGAAAGATAAATGATTGCGACTTGGTTGTAATTTGATAAAAATTCACTTGAAATTGATGAAAAATCTGGATTACTGCAAATGTAAAACATACCAATTAATTCGCCCCGTGGAGCAAGTGGAACAAGAATATCAAATTCATTTTGTTTTTCGATTAAAGTTAATATTTCTTCATTTTTTTTAATTGTTTTATATTTAGTCTTGTAAAGTTGAACAGCGGTTTTGTGCTGGGAATTCCTTTCGGATGAGATTTGTTTGTTTTCCAAAAAATGAAGTAAGTCAATTCCATTATCAATTGTTATAATTGAGCCGTTTTGTTCTGTAACTATGCAAATTTCTTTGATGTTTCTCTCTAAAATTTGTTGTGTAAGTATGATGTTAAAAGATTGAACAATTTTCCTTCGTTGCGATTCGCCCAAATTTTCGAAAGAATCTACATTTTCAATTAATAATTCAAGTGAAGTTGCATTTGTGTTCCCAAGAATTTCTGCTGAATGTTTTTGATACCAATGTTGTGTTTCTGTTAGTAAATCGTTAAAAGAAGAACGTTGAACAAGACTTAAAATAAACTGAAATACAACCAACATTAAAACTACTGCGGTAATGTGTCGGAATTCAATATGATATTTCTTTAGTTTGTCTTTTGTGGATTTTATCATCGCTTTCTTCTAACTTGATTAATTGTCTGTTGTGCTTGCAAAAGTGCTGTTTCAACCGAAATTTTATTTGAAATTGCTAATCGCAAATGATGTGCAATTATATCAGAAACAATTGTGTAGTCTTCCATTTGCGGACGTAAAATTCCGTTTGATAATATTTTTTTTGCAATCTTTAAACTCGGATGTTTTTTTACAAAAGCAGAATCTTGATAAACTGATTTGATTACAGGCAAATACGAACCTTTTTCATACAAAATTTTTTGTGCTTCTTCGCTCAAAGTAAATTTAATAAATTCAACAGCTTCTTTTTTGTATTTACTATTTTTTGATAGCATTAAATTCCAACCACCAATTGTAGCACCTTTCTTAAATCCATCAAAAAACGGCATTTCAGCAGTTTTAAGAAATTTTTCTTTTCGTGTTGATTTATCTAAATTTTTATTGTCTAAAGCAAAACTTTGCCAGCCTCGCAGGAAAATTCCATCATTTTGAAGAAAATTTGAATAAGCAGTATTTTCTCTGAAATTTATACTTTCAGTTGGCGAAAGCTTGTATTTATTTACTAAATCAACTAAAAATTGAAAAGATTTCCGAGATTCATTATCATTTAGATTAAAATTACCATTATAAAAAAAGGCACTATCTTGTTGCAAAATTAATTCCGATAAAGAGCAAATTAAACCTTCGTATTCATCGGCAGGAAAGTAATAAAAGTTGTTTATTTTGTTTGATTTTTGCCCAAATTGAACAAATTCTTCCCACGTTAAATTTGAGTTTAATTTTTTAATGAATGCTTCCGAATTTGGTAAGTTTTTCAATAAATCTTCACGATAAAACAACAAACTAACATCCAAATAAATTGGTGAAGCAATAAGATTTTTGCCCAAATAACCAATTTTTTTTGAGATTGGACAATATCTTGCAATTTCTCGGCTTGTAAAGTAATTCTGTAGTGGTTCTGCCCATTTTGCAAATCGGCTTATCCAAATAATATCTGCAGCAAAAATATCAATTCGTTCGGAATTCAATCTCAATGCACGCATTAATAATTCTTTCCTTTCATTCGTACTGAATTTATAGAAAGGAATATCAATTGGAATTATCTTAATTCTACCTTCATTTTTGCGGTTAAAAAGATTAATTATTTCTTGGTGAGCATCTGAAATATTATCAACAAAATAAATTTCTTTGATATTCGATTTCTTTGCTATTCCAACTTGTAATGGATTTGAAGAAATAAATAGGATGATAAATGCTATTGGAATTATGATTATTATAAATAAATTTTTTGTGTTCATAGGCGTATAATTATTGTGTTTCTTTTTCAAAAATTATGCCTCTAAAATGGCGCGAAATTTCTGACAATATTGTTAAAAAACACGCAACAATCTCATTTTATGAGATAACAATTTCTACTTCAAATTATTAAAACGGTTTTGTAAAATTATTAAAATAATAACATCCTTATGCAATTAATAATTAAAAGATTCTATATTGTTTAAGTAACAAGCATTTTAAGTAATAATACAAGAAAATCTTTTTTGTTTTCTGGTATGATTATTGAGAATAGTAATTGTTAATTATATCAAATTAAAAAGATTATTATGAAAAAACTACTTATCATTTTTATTCAATTATTGATTTACAGTCAAATATTCGCTCAGGAAATCAAAATTAACGAAGTCTCAAGTTCAAACTCGTTTGTAATTTTTGATATTGATGGCGAAACTCCAGATTGGTTTGAACTTATTAATGTCTCTGAAAACCCGATAAATCTTTCCGAATATTTTATTAGCACAGATTTAGAAAATCCAAATCAATGGCAATTCCCCGAATTAATTCTTGAACCAGATAGTTTACTTCTTGTTTTTGCTTCGGGAAATAGTCGAACAAATTTTGTGCGATATTGGGAAACGATTATTCGCGAAGGGGAAAGTTGTAAATATTTAGTTCCACAAAGTAATCCATCTTCTTCTTGGAAAACAATAACTTACGATGACAATTCGTGGGCGAACGGACAACTTGGAATTGGTTATAGCGATAACGATGATAATACAACAATTCCAAATACAATTGCAGCTTATATACGAATTCCATTTTTTGTAGCCGATACTTCTGAAATTACCGATTTATTTTTCCATTGTGATTTTGATGACGGTTTTGTTGCTTATCTAAACGGGACTGAAATTGCGCGTGAAAATCTTGGCGAAAGCGGTTCAGCAGTTAATTATAACACGCCAACGACAACTGAACACGAAGCACAAATGTATTCGGGAAATTCGCCAAATGCCTATCCAATTCACAATTATTTAGATTTACTTCAGAACGGAGAAAATATTCTCGCAATTGAAGTTCATAACGTAAGTTCAAGTTCGTCAGATTTGACTTTAATTCCATTTCTTTCGCTTGGTTATGCAAATCAACCACAAAATCCAGTTGGAACAATCGATATTTTGAACTTGAAACCTACTTTTCTTCACACAAATTTTAAGCTAAATGCCGATGGCGAAATGCTAATTTTGTTCAATCAGAACGAAGAAATTGTTGATTCCCTTTTCACACGAAATCAAGAACCAGATATTTCACTCGGAAGATTTCCAAACGGCTCTGAAAATCTTTTCTATTTCAATCAACCAACGCCAGGAAAATTGAATGAAAACAACGGATTTGTTGGATTTCTTGACTCTCCAATTTTCAATTTTCAACGTGGGTTTTACAATTCCCCGATAAATCTTCAGTTGATAAATCCAAACGGAAATGGAAATATTCATTTTACAACTGATGGTTCTCTTCCAACAACAGATTCGCCAATTTATCAAAATCCAATCAACATTACCCAAACACAAACAATTCGAGCAAAGATTTTTGGCGAAAATCTACTACCAAGTCCAACACAAACACACACTTTTTTTATTAACGAACCACAAAATTTACCGATAGTTTCACTTTCCACAAATCCAGAACATTTCTTTGATTATGATTCTGGAATTTACGTGATGGGACCAAATGCCGACCCAAATTATCCATATTTCGGAGCAAATTTTTGGCAAGATTGGGAACGACCGATTCATATTGAATTCTTTGAACTAAATGGAGAATTAGGTTTTGAAATGGATGGCGGAATCAAAATTTTTGGTCAATGGAGCCGAGCAAATGATCAGAAATCGCTTGCATTTTTTGCTCGAGGAAAATATGGACAGTCTGACATTCCATATAAATTATTCCCAGAAAACGAGATTTATTCTTACCAAAATTTTGTTTTACGAAATAGCGGAAACGATTGGAATAGAACAATGTTTCGCGATGCTTTGCAACAAGAAATCGTTATGCCACTTGATATAGATAAACAAAAATACAGACCAGTTGTGGTTTATCTAAATGGAGAATATTGGGGAATTCATAATCTACGCGAGAAAATTAACGAAAGTTTTATTTCGGCTCATTATAATATTCCAACTGAAGATTTGAACATAATCGAAAACTATTTCCAACTTGTTCACGGCGAAACTGGAAGCTACGAAGATTTTTATAATTCTCTTGATGGAATGGATTTAACAACTGATGAAGGCTATAATTATATAAATTCCAAAGTAGATATAAAAGAATTTATTGATTACTATCTAACCGAAATTTTTATTGATAACCGCGATTGGCCTGGGAACAACATAAAATTCTGGCAACAACGAAGCACAAATTCTCCTTGGCGATGGATTTTATACGACACAGATTTTGGCTTTGGAATTTTTGACCAGAACGCTTTTGCATTTAACACTCTCGAATTTGCATTAGAAGAAAACGGACCAGAGTGGCCAAATCCACCTTGGTCAACTTATCTTGCGCGTAGATTCTTGGAAAATGAAAAATTCAAAAATCAGTTTATAGCAAGATTTTCAGTTTATGTAAACACGCTTTTCCGTGCCGATTCTATTAATAATATTATTTCAAGATTTGCAAATCGCATTGCTCCCGAAATTCCTACTCACTTTGCAAGATGGAATTGGGATGCAAACAATTGGCAAAATGAAATTAACACATTGCGAACTTTTGCCAATCAACGCTCTATTTATATGACATTATATTTTATGAATCATTTTGGAATTAACGGACAATACGAAATAGAGATAAATCAAGATATTTCAAAAGGTTGTGCAGCAATTGAAGAATTACCAATTCAATATCAAAATTGGTCGGGACATTTCTTTAACAACATTCCAATAGAAATTCAAGCAATTGCAAAAAGCGGATATGTATTTTCGCATTGGGAAGGAAGCGTTTCTTCAACTGAAAATCCAATTACAATCACAAGTTCGGTAAACGTAAATCTAACGCCAATTTTTGTTGAAAGTGGAAATTCGGGACAAGTTGTTATAAATGAAATCAACTACAATTCTGCCGAAACGTTTAATTCAGAAGATTGGGTGGAATTTTACAATTCTAAATCAGAAAATATTGATTTATCAAATTGGATTTTCAAAGATTCAGACGATGAACACTCGTTCACATTCCCACAAGGAACAATCATCAATTCAGATGGATTTTTTGTCATTTGCAGCGATACAAATCTTTTCAAATCGAAATTCCCAGAAGCCACAAATTATATAGGAAACTTCAGTTTTGGGTTAAGCGGAGGCGGAGAATTAATTCGCTTATTCAATTCAGATGGAATAATCATTGATTCGCTAACTTATGATGATAAAACACCTTGGCCAGAAGAACCAGATGGCGAAGGTTCTTCTCTCGAATTGAAAAATTACACTTTGGATAATTCGAAATACTATAATTGGTCAGCTTCAACAAATCACGGAACACCAAGTTTACAAAATAGCGTTTTTACATCATCAGGAAACGATTTTAACCAAATTCCAACTGAATATAAACTATATCAGAACTACCCAAACCCATTTAATCCAAGTACGAAAATCAGTTATCAGTTACCAGTAAGCAGTAATGTTGTACTAAAAATATATAACGTACTCGGAAAAGAAGTGGCAATTTTGGTTAATGGGAAGCAACTTGCTGGAAGTTATGAAATTAAATTCAATGCCGAAAACTTACCAACTGGCGTTTACTTCTACAAATTACAAAGCGGTAGTTTTGTAGAAACAAAAAAGATGATATTAATTAAATAAAAAGAGGAATATGTTATTCAGAACAATTAAAAAAGTAATTTTACTTGCAATCTTAGCTTTTGTGTTTCATAACAAAGCATTTGCTTTCGAAATAATTACTGCCGATAATCCTAATTTTCAGTACACTGGCAGAATAGATTTCACAATTCCCAATAAACCCGTTATTTATTGGCCTGGAAGTTATATCAAGACAAATTTTGAAGGCTCGTTATTGATAATAAACCTTGATGATGAAACTGGCGAATCGTTTTACAATGTTTTTATAGATGACGATTACGAAAATCCATATATAATTGATTGTCGTGCGGGAAATCAAATTTATCTAATTTCTACAACTCTCGCAGATACAGTTCACAGTCTCGAGATTTTCAGACGAACAGAATCTGATAGCGGACCAACAAAATTCTTGGGTGTTTATCTTGATGACGGGAAAACATTGCTTCCACCGCAAACTCGTCCAAATAGAAAAATTATTTTCTATGGTGATTCGATAACTTGCGGGTTAGGAAATGAAGCACCAGATAATGTTGATTTGGGCGATATGTCCCAAGAAAATAATTTCTTGGCTTATGGTGCAATTGCCTCTCGAACACTTGAAGCAGATTATATGTGTATAGCCAAAAGTGGAATTGGTTTAATGATTAGCTGGTTCCCGGTAACTATGCCAGAATACTACTACAGACTTGACCCTGAAGATGCAAACAGCTTTTGGAATTTTAATGAATTTGTACCAGATGTTGTTGTAATCAACATCTTTCAAAACGATAGTTGGCTAATTAATAATCTAAATCCCATTCCAGATTCATCACAAAGAGTTGAAGCCTATGCTACTTTTTTGAGAACAATCCGAAGTAAACATCCAAATGCGTTTATTATTGGGTCGTTAGGTAGTATGGACGCAACTCGAGAAGGTTCACCTTGGCCTGGTTATATTTCATCTGCAGTTGAAAAATTAAGAATTGAAGATGCTGATTCGAATCTTGGTACATTTTTCTTCCCTTTTGACCCAAATTGGAGATCACATCCAAGAGTTCGCCATCATTTAGAAATGGGAGCTAATCTTGCTAATTATATAAAAGATGAAATGGGTTGGAATACAAATATTGAAGATAATTTTATTGATAAATTGCCAACTTCTTTTCATTTATCACAGAATTACCCAAATCCATTCAATCCAAGTACAGAAATATCATTTTCTATTCCACATAGTGGAAATATAAAACTAAGTGTATATAATGCAATCGGACAGCAAGTAGCCGAATTAGTAAATCAACCTCTTGCTGCAGGATCACACGAAGTTGTTTTCAATGCAAGCCATCTTTCGTCTGGAGTTTATTTCTACAGATTGCAAAGTGGAGACTTTGTTGCAACAAAGAAAATGGTTTTGATGAAGTAATCGGTAATGAGTGAACAGTAATCAATAAAAATAAATTATTA